>DMEU01000009.1 GCA_003451585.1 Candidatus Omnitrophota bacterium
ATCACGGAGCGGAGGCAGCCGTATAGAGGTACCAGGATAGGAGCTCTACAAGGGAAGCCGGAACTGACCGGCTACTCTAACCCTACGAGAATTCCGGAGGGTTTCCCACTATTAAAAGGCTTCCTCTGGCTGCTGAGCACCGGTTCGCGTGAAGACGGTGGACGGGGCGGGAAGGCTAAGAGTGGCAATTGATGGCGGCCCGGTGAAGGATAGAGAATATTATTGAAGTACTATATACGGAAAAAATGCCGTAAGCGGCTTAGGATGGCTAGAGTAGCTGTGGACGGGGTGGGGTTTTATTGGCGGGTGATCTCGAACCAGGGGGTTTTGGTGTTTTTTGTTGAGAAGTATATTCTGCCGCCTTTTTTCCGGGTCTTGATAGTTCTTTTTCGCTGGCCCTTTTCATCTAAGGCGTAGACTTTTATCTTTTTATCCGCAGGCATATATATCGATACATCCATCTTTTTTAATAGCGTCGGCGCGCGGCCCCACTTGAATCTATCCTTATGCCATCCGCTGTCGGTATTTTTTACCTCAGATACTGTTACCAAGAGTAGCCTTTTTGATGCATCAATAGGCTTGTTTTCGAGCGACGAGATAAATACCGCTCCGTCCTGGCCGGAAGTAAAAGAAAAAGACGGGAGGGATACGGTCCTATTTTTAATAAGGCCTACAGCTCCCTTTACAAACGCCGAATCAAGCATAAAAAATCCGTTTTCAAATACGGCATTTGCGTACGCCTCGGGGTGGTGGAAGACGAGCGCGGACGGGAACATTAAAATAGACTGTTGAGGGTTGAGGATAATGTCAAAGTAGCTGTAGATGCCCCATTTTTTTGAAGAGAAGAAGTCCAGGTCGTGCGAAAGGGCGAATTGGAAGACTCCGTCCCAGCCATGTTTTGCCGCCTGGTAGGCCAAGAGCACGGGTGTTTCATAAGCGTATTTATTAGGATAGCAATGGTTCCATTCGCTGATGGTATAAGGCCGGCCTTCCGGAGCCCTGGATATGATCTGGCCTATGATCCCGAGATCATTGCTTTGGAGTATCGATTTGCCGCTCATTTTAAAGTTATCCTCATTCCACCGGAGGCCTGGAAACCGAGGGTGGTCCCAATATGTGTGCGTATCGATAAAATCGGCGCTCAAAGATGCCGCGAGTGTTTCTTTTCTGGTGTAACCGCCGATACCTGTAACAGGCACTTTTATCCCGCACTCTTTTTTTAAAAAAGCCGTCATCTCGTACAGGTATGCCCTCTCGATCTGTATAAAAAAAGCCTTCTTGGCTTCTTCCGGCGTAGAATATTTTTCTTTAGGAAAGGCCTCGTAGCGCAGTTCCAGTTCTTTTAGATACAGAGCCGGCAGAAGCAATCCTTCTTTTTCCAAAAAAAAGATGGAATTTTCGTTGGTGATCTCGATAAGCGCGAGCGCGGGGTCGTTATTGTAAGGCAATCCGGTATAGTGATTGCGGTGCGTCAGGAGCCCTAAGGCGAATTTTTTCTGCAGGCCTATCAAATGCGGGTCAAAGAGGCTGGCTGGTTTTGCCGCCTTTATAAGCGCTCCCGCATCTTTTACGCCGTCGGCAAGAGTGAAACGCCTGGCCACCAGGAGATTTATATTTACGTAGATGCCTCTTTTTTTTAGTTGATAGATAAAATAATCCAGCCTGTCCATCTGCCGCTTGCTTAAAAGGCCCGTTCTTTTCTTTTGTGGGTCTTTGCAGCGCGGGCAGGTGTCTTTAAATATTCCTTCGGGTTCGAAACGTGAGTCCATATGGTGCAGCCTTACGGCATTGAATCCTAAAAAAGATATCCGGTCTGCAAGCAACACTGCTTGTTTTTTGGAAGGGAAGTTGGCGGAGAAGCACAGGTTCGTTCCCCAGAATCGCGCGGGTGTACCGTCCTGAAAGAGAAAACGGCCGTCTTTGGCGGTTAAGAACCCGTGTTTGCCTGCAGGCGCGTCTAAAATGCCTGTAATAAGAGGTTTTGAAACCGACAAGTTATCTTTTAAGTCAAAAGCGAACCACTCCGGAGGCTTGAGCCAAAGGCTTGCGGATAGCAGGATAATGAAAATGCAAGATACGCCCGCTAAAACAATAGCTATGTGTTTGATGGCCGGATTTTTAAGCATTTTCTTTTAAAAGATGGGTTTGGGTGCTATATTTAGTATAACATTATATGCTAAAAACTGTTTGTCTTAAAAGAGTTTTCTGCGTTGCCGCGATAACGATACTCGCTGTCTTATATGAGGCAGCTATAGGCCTGCCGCTGGTTTCAGAGTATTACTTTACTTCCGCTCAAAAGTTTGAAAAAGGATTCCTATGGAGTAACGCCGAGGAGTTATACGGCAAAGCTGTCGCCTATAGCCCGTTTGACGCCAGATATACGGCAGGGCTGGCGGATTTCCTGTTAAGGCGCCGCACCTATGGCAAGGATAAGGCTGATGTATATATGAGGGCCGAAGAGCTTTATGGGCGCGCGTGCAGGCTTGATACATATTCAGCGGAGTATTTTTTAACTTTAGGGCAGTTACAGCTTCATTTATTCCGGTTGGACAAGGAGATATATAAGGATAAATTAGCCGCTGGAATAGAGAATCTTCAAAGGGCGCTTGATAATGATCCGTTCGGCGTCAATATTTGCTACCTTGCGGGCTACAGCAGCATATTCGTCTGGGACTATTTGGACGAAAAGCAAAAAGACGTGTTTTTGGATAAATTGAAGTATGCCCTAGACCATAGGCCGTGGTATGCCAATTACCTTTATCCGCACCTCTGGCATGCTGCCAAGGGCCCGGAGCTTTTGCGGCGCGTTACTCCTGAGAATCCAAAGGTCAGAAAAAAATTGCTTGATTTTGTGCTGAAAAAAGAGGCTATAGAGGGTATTAAGGCCGAAAGCCGCAAGCGTGTTGAGGCGGCATCGGATGCCATCTCTCCCGCGCAGTGGTACGGGAAGTCAGCGGATGGGACACGCGCATACGCTGATGGTAATATGTACTGGGCCGGGACTATGGGCGCTATGTTAAAAGTGCCCGAAGGTAATGCGTCTGTTATTATCAGCGCCAAGGGTGTGCCGGCGGAAGGGGTCTTTCCGTATATGGACGTGGAATTGGATGGAGAGCGCATCGGAGGGGTTTTTGTGGACAGCCTTGAAGGCAAGGACTATGTCTTTAATATAAATACCGCGGGCGCGGAGATGGTGTTGAGCATCATATATACCAATGACAGGTTATCCAAGAAGACGGGTGAAGACATGAATCTCTATATCGGCCAGGCAAGGGTTAGAAGGCGATGAGCTCAAAATTTAGCGGGCGTCTTATCTTCTTCGGCATCTGCTGCGCGCTTATATTCACTCCTCTTGCCGCCGGCAGCGTCAGGTTATGGTTTATAGCTCCTGTAGTGCTCCTGTCCGGTCTTTTGACATGGCTTTGGCTTTGCGGCGCTTGTTTTCGGCCGGATGAGAAATTAAAGCGCACGGCATTGGATAAACCTGTTATTGTCTTTGCCCTGGTAATTCTCGCATCCTTTGTCCTCTCCATCTATAAACAGGAGAGTTTTATGAGCCTCCTGCGGCTGGCCGGTTTCGCTGGTTTTTATTATTTGGCTGTTAATAACGTTGATGACACAAGGGAAGGTTATCTTGTAAACCTCGTAATATGCGTGGCAATGTTATTGTCCCTTACGGGATTGCTCCAGTATTTTGGTTTTCTGCCGCACTCCAAGTGGTCGCCCAAAGGCCTTCTTGCCGCCACCTACGTTAATCATAATCATTTCGCCGGCTATCTGGAGCTCGCCATACCTCTTACGCTGGGTATTTTTTTTGAAAGGCAGAAGAAGGGAGCTATCACTAAAGTTTTTTTGATGCTGGCCCTGGTAGTAATGTTGCTGGCTTTTATTTTCGCTCAATCCCGCGGCGCATGGATGAGCCTGGCCATATCATTGTCGCTAATGTCGGTTTTTTTAATAAAAAGAGGGTGTATAAGGAGAGAAGGTGTGGTTGTCCTGTCCACGTTCTTATTTTTGGGCCTGTTCCTTGTAGCTTTGAATTCGTCCGTTATCTCCAATCGCCTGGGGATGGCTAAGGCGCAAGATGTGGAAGACCTGTCCTGGCAGACGAGGCAAAAGATATGGCTGGGCAGTATCGAGATGATAAAAGACAGGCCGTGGACAGGGACTGGCATAGGGACATTTGCATATGGATTCCCTCGTTTCAGGCCGGCAGGCCTTATGTGGAAGGCTAATTTTGCCCATAACGATTATCTGGAGCTGTCCGTTGAAGCGGGGATATTTGCGCTCATAGTTTTGTTGTGGATATTTTTCACTCTTTTCCGTCAAGGTTTCATCCAGAGGGGCACAAGGCCTATTATCCTGGGGTTGACAAGCGGCATATTCAGCCTGGCGCTCCATGGGGCCATGGATTTCAATTTTCATATACCGGCTAATATGTTGTTGACTGTTATGTTCGCCGCCCTGATAATGAGGCAACAGCAGAGAGTCCCCGGAGAATTGAATGATTAATGAAAGAAACCTTGTCCTAAACAGGGTGATGGTTGGTTTTGATGCCGTTATTATCTCCCTTGTTTTTTTTGCCACATTTATTTTACGCCAGTATTTTCCGCTTATATATAAGTTGAATCTGGTCCCTTCCGTGCATGTTTTTAGAGAGCCGTCGCTTAGCGTCAGTGATTATCTTGTGGTGTATTTTATGATCGTGCCGATCTGGTGTGTTGCGCTTTCTTTTTGCGGCATGTATGGCTCTCCGAACTTCAAATCTTTTTGGAAGGCCGCCTGGATGATCTTAAAATCCGCTTTCTGGACGGTCCTTATCTTCGGCGTCCTGGTCTTTCTTTTCAAGATGAAATTCGTCAGCCGTTTATTTTTCGCTATTTTTGTAGTCATGGCCATGGCGGCCCTTATGGCCGAGAAGTTCGCGATCCTGGCCTTTGTGCGAAGGAATCTTGAGGGCGGTTTTAATAACAGGAGGCTTTTGATCTTCGGGTCGGGTAAGCGCGCCGCGCACATCGTAGATGAGATAGCCGCGCATCCGGACTGGGGTTATGAGGTGGTCAAGATAGTCGATTACGCGGCGTGCATGCCGGAATGCAAATATAAAAAAGAGTGCGAGGTAGTGACAGGAGGAGAGGATATGCGCCGCATCCTGCATGAACTGCAGGTGGACGAGGTGATCTTCGTAGTCCCGAGAAAAAAACTGGATGTCGTCGAGCCTTACTTATTTGTCTGTGATGAGGAAGGCGTTGATTCGGCCATTTCAGGCGACTTGTTCAGTATCAGGTCAACGCATTTCCGCCATACGGACATCGACGGCGTCCCGCTCTTGACACTTGAGAGGAATTTTGATATAGAATGGCAGCTTTTTATCAAGAGGGCCATAGACATAATGGTCTCAGGTGTGGGGATATTGGTAGTATTCCCGTTATTCGTGTTGACCGCTATTTTGATCAAGCTGACATCGCCGGGGCGTATCTTCTTCACTCAGAAGCGCGTGGGCCTGCACGGCAGGATATTCACCATGTATAAGTTCCGCTCCATGCATGAGGGGGCCGAGAAAGAATTAAAGAAACTCATGTATTTAAATGAAGTGGAAGGGCCGATATTTAAGATAAAAGACGACCCCCGCATAACAAGGGCCGGCAGGTTCTTAAGGAGGTTCAGCATAGATGAGCTTCCTCAACTCTTTAATGTTTTTATAGGCCGTATGAGCCTTGTCGGCCCAAGGCCTGCTTTGCCCGGAGAGGTCGAGCAATACGCGTCCTGGCAGAGGAGGCGCCTGTCCGTGCGCCCCGGTATTACGTGCCTGTGGCAGGTCTATCATAGGGGCGAGGGCGATTTCAAAAAATGGATGCAGAGCGACCTGGAGTATGTCGATCACTGGTCGTTATTATTGGATTCTAAGATCTTGATGAAAACACTTATGGCGGTCGTTTTTTGCCGCGGGGCTTATTAACGCTGGGGGCGCGCATGTCTATTGTTTTGATTAAACCTAAGATCATCATAGCCGTTGTATTATTTATTTCCGCGTGTTTTTCGGGCTGTCAGAATAAACGGCCCGAGGAGATCGCATCGGATGAGAAGGTGGTGGCCCGTGTCAACGGCTACAATGTTATCGTCGCGGATTTTAAAACCGTCGTAAATCCCTATGTTGAAGTGGGAGGGGAGGTTTTAAACGATAAGGAAGTAAAGGCCGCGCTTTTAGACGATTTGATCATAAGAAAAGTCCTGGTCCAGGAAGCGCAGAGACAGGGTTTGGATAAGCAAAAACCATTTATGCGAGAGATCGAAAGATATTGGGAACAGTCCCTTTTGAAATTGCTTTTTAAGAAAAGATCGGAAGAGCTCGCGCGTGATATCAAGGATGAAGAAGAGCGCGGGGATGCCATTGATAAATGGGTGGATAGCCTGAAGAGCAAGGCAAAGATCGAGATCGAGGAAGGTGTTTTGAGCGGCGTAGACCTTAAAAAATTGCGTGAAAACAGATGATCGGAGGCGGATATGGGCAGTCATAGAGAAAGAAGGAAGAAGGGGTTTTACGGCCCGGCGGTCAGGTTTCTTACGGACGAGCTAGAGAGGAATTTCGTCCTTAAATTCTGCGCAGTTGTCATCATCGGCGCGGCTTTATCCGGCGGCCTGATCTATTGGCGGTCTGCCGAGACGCTGACCACGGTCTTCCACCAGGGCAGGCTTAAGATCACCAGTACGGCGGATTTTATCCTGCCGGCGGTCTTTTTAAGCAGCGCGGTCGTTATCATTTTCATCGGATTGTTCCTTTCCCTGGTCATCTTTGTCGCATACCGCCGCATGGAGGCGTCTTTGCGACAGATCAAATATGAGATAGAAAAGGCAGATTCAGGAGATTTGGAAGGCGTGCACCTTAATTTCAAGCGCAGGGATGATGAGTTCAAGGTAATAGCGCTTGCCATGAACAGGATGGTCCAGGACTTAAAAGACGCCATGATCCTGGTAAAGCACTCTGTCTCGTCTCTTGAGGTTGATTGCCGGGACTTAGACAGCGGCGATGCATTGGCCAGGCAGAAAGTGAAACAGGGCGTGCAGCGTTTAAAAGAAGAGCTCTCCAGGTTTAAAGTAGGGTTATGAGGAAAAGGGCCTTATTATTATCGGCTTTTATCTTATTTATTTCCGCGGCTTTTTTAAAAGCTGATGATTTTCTTGAGATACATACTCCGGTATTCACCGTTTATTGCGACCCGTCGATAAACTTAGACAGGCTTTATAAGAAGATAAACAGGCGCAGGTTGTATTTTTATAAAAGTACAAGGCCCGACCCGTCAAGCACCGCGGAAGAAAAGATGGCCTTTCGCGTAAATCTTATACTTGAGAAGGTAAAGGAGATATTGGGGATGTATCCGGCCTCAATGAACTTTAAGATAAAGATATTCAAGGACCAGGTGTCCGTAACGGACGCGTATCGCGGTATCACCGGCAGGAATGATAAGGTAAAGGCTTTTTACGTGCATAAATTAAGGACTATATTTACCTCGGAGCAGGGGGTAACGGATTCCGTCCTGGCGCACGAGATGGGGCATCTATTGCAGAACTATTATTTTGTCGCACCTCCATCGGCGAAGATATCCGAGTTGTTGTCTATTTATGTGGACACAAACCTTGAAGAATAGTGTGGTGGAAAAAAGTCAATAAAATGCGGAATATGGCTCTTTTATTTTTCTTTGGAGCTGATATCTTTATATTGTATAAATCAGTTGACTTTTATGGGTAATTATATATAAAATACAAAATAATCGGAATACAACCTTTTGGGCCTGATAAGGACAAAAGTTGAAAAGAAAGGAGCAATACCATGGGGAAAAAGTTTTTTGTATTGGCGTGTTTAGCGGTTGTAGGCCTTGCCCTGACAACAGTTGTTTTCGCGCAGGGTGAATCAGTTTCAACGAGTTCCGAGGTTGCTAAAGCGATAGCGGAAAAAATGTGCGTAGGTATCGTCCCTCCTATAGACACGATCCCGGCAGACCAGCAGTACGAAGTCTACGCGAATGCCCTGGCATCCAGAGGCATCAATAATTTTGTAGGAAAAGACGCTGCCGAAGAGTTCACGGTCGGAGAGATAAAAGAGATCTATTATGTGGTTACGGCAGGCCAGCAGGCTGACTTGTCGGAACAGAAGGCAGAGTGCCCGGCTGAGCTTACCGGCATCTTTAATATGCCGGCGGATTCCAAATTGAACCAGGGTGTATTAAATAAGGTATTGGATTGTTTCCCGGCATGCGATCTGACAGCCGAGCCTTTCACGGCCCCTGTCGTGCCGCCTGTCCCGCTGACCCCTCCTACAATACCTGAGGAACCGGCAAGTGAGATCCAGTAATATTGCATAGTAAAGACCTTAAATCTAAAATAAGGGAGGGCTGTAATGCGGCATAAAAGCTTTAGTTTGGCTATGATCGTGTTTGTGTTTTTATTCGTGTCGTTTTTTAGCCTCATCAGCCCTCCGCAGGGCTCCTGCGCCGTTATCTACCAGGAAAATTACGATATGATAATGAGCCCTGACCTTCCTAACAGGGAAGGCCTTAAGGTCGGGAATGTGATCTTGCATTCGGCTTTAAGGTCAGGCGTTGATTTTGACTCCAACATATTTTATGCCGATCAAGGGGAACAGTCCGACACGATAGCCTATGTCGCGCCTTCTTTCGGCATAGAAGTCCCTATACAGGATAGCCGCTTGAGCGTCGAGTATGAGGCGTCAATGGCTTTTTTCAACCAGTCTAACGAGCAGGACCATACGGACCACAAGGTCCGCGGCCTCCTGGCTATTAACCTGACTGATTTTAAAGTACTCATAGACGATACATACAATCGCGTTACCAACAGGGCCGGTTCAACGGAAGTCGGGACGACGGGCATACGCACGCGCGAAGAGCGCAACAATGTGGATGTCAGTGTTGGCGCCGAGTTCGATAAACTGGCATATAGGGCGACCTATACCAATAAGATCAGGAGATATTTAGGAGAAGGCCAGCCATTGTTCGGCACCATGAACTATGATGATAAGAACAGCGTGGCTAATATTGCCGATATTGAGGTCGATTACGCGTTCTTCCCAAAGACCACGCTTTTGCTTGAGCAGACAGCCGGTACTATTACCTATGATAGCAGTCTCGTCCCTGATTCTTATTTTTATGAGTTGTTGCCCGGTTTTAAGAGTGAGTGGACAAATAAATTGAAGATGGACATGCGCCTGGGAGGACGTTACCAGGATTACAGCAGTTCTGACCTGGTGTATGACGAAAATTTCTTCGGAGTTGTGGGCCGCGGGCAGGTTGATTATAAATTAACGGATGACGATACGTTTACATTGACCGCCGAACGCTCCGTCCGTGAATCTATCTATCAGAATGTAAATTACTATGTCGCCAATTCAGCGGGCATAGCTTACGCGCATAAGTTCAATGATAAGCTGACGTCAAATCTGCTTTTTGGCTGGCAGATGAATACTTACCCGACCCAAACGACTGAAAACGGCTTGACAGCCACGAGGAGAGACCATATATACCGTTCTGGTTTCTCATTACGGTATGAGCCGCAGAACTGGCTGGCTTTTGAGGCAGGCATTGAACATCGCGTCAGAAAGTCGATAAAATTCCCTACGCTCGATTATACTGATAACGTGGCGTCTTTCCAGGCCACGGTCGGCTTTTGATCTGTGCGTCTTAGGTACCAACTTTGTCGAGGAGAGTCGGCTTGAGCCTTAGAATTATTAGAGCGTTTGTCTTGTTCATTATGTTTTCTACGGCGATCGCAGGGCTTTCTATCATTCCTGCTGCCGCTCAAACAGAAAAATACCGCCTTCAGCCCACCGATGTTTTGCAGATCACGATCAATGGCCAGCCAAACCTGGATACAAAGACGCGTGTTACCACGGATGGATTCATCACATTCCCCCTTCTGGGCAAAGTATATGTCCAGGGTTTGACCGTTCAGGAACTCGAAGAAGATCTCAAGAGACTACTCGAAAAAGACTATCTTGTAACCGCCCAAGTCGTTGTATTTATCGAGCAATATCACCCGCGCCAGGTCTCTGTTTTAGGAGAGGTGAATAAGCCCGGTAAATATGATATGCCTGATGAAAAAGATATGACCTTGTTAGAGGCTATCGCCATGGCAGGCGGTTTTACAAAAAATGCCTATTTGAAAAAAGTCAAGATCATGCGCGTCAAAGACGGCGATAAACAGGTTATGATGGTGGATGTCAGGGACATCACGCTTAAAAATGAAAAAGAAAAAGATCTGGTATTGGCTCCGGAAGATGTCATTATTATCCCCGAAAGTTTCTTTTAACGCGGCGGAAGGCGTTTAAAATTTATGCAGGCCCAGGAAGTATCAGGTACTTCGGAATATCCGGACATCCTTATCAGGAGGCGTAAGACCATTATCCTGTTCTTTGTGCTTACGCTGGCCGCTGTAGGCATGGGGACTGTTCTTATGACGCCGGTCTATCAGGCGAAAGCGGTTCTCTTGATAGATGTGGCAGGCCCGGATGTCGTGGCAACGACCGCCAATGTAGCGATGGAGTCACAGGGGGCGTCCTATTATTCTTACAGGGAATATTACAGGAGCCAGATGGCCATAGTAAAGTCCTATCCTATTATAAAACAGGTCTTTGATGAATTCGGAGTGGGCAAGTCAGAGAAGTATGCTAAGGCCAAAGACCCCATGAAAGAATTTTT
This sequence comes from Candidatus Omnitrophota bacterium, assembly GCA_003451585.1. Classification (GTDB taxonomy): domain Bacteria; phylum Omnitrophota; class Gorgyraeia; order Velamenicoccales; family Velamenicoccaceae; genus UBA9636. The sequence continues at coordinate 10,710 of DMEU01000009.1, forward strand.
AAAGACTATCGATGTGCAAAGCGTGCGTGACACGAGGCTTATGGATGTCAATGTGGAAAACGAGGATCCTGTCATCGCCGCGAAAATGGTAAACCGCATAGCCGATCTTTATATCCGCAGGAACCTGGATTATATAAGTAAGAGCGAATTGTTGAATCTGTTGAAAAATGAATACCTCAGGTTAGACGCCAGGCTCGCGGAATACAGCAAGATATATAAGGAAGGCCATCCTGAGATGATCCGTGTCAGGGAAGAGATGGCCGATGTAGTGGCCAGCATAAACAAGGAAAAAGAGACCGGGCTGGAGGGTAGTAAAGCCGTACACGATAGGTATAAAGAACAGCTTCGCGGCGCGCTCGCCGGCTTGAAGGCGAATAACGTAAGTGTAGTCGAGTATGCCCAGGACCCTATAGAGCCGGTCAAGCCTAACAAGCTCTTAAATCTTTTATTGGCTATTGTTACCGGGTTGTTCGGAGGAGTGGGATTGGCGTTATTTTTCGAATACCAGGATGCTACCATAAGGAGCGTAGAGGATATTGAAAAATTGACCTCGTGGTCCTTCCTTGGGAAGGTGCCTGTTATCCCTGGCTCAAAAAAAGAGTTCAGCACCCATTTAAAGCCGGAAGATTTTACCTCCGAGGCCTACAAGTCGATACGGACACAGCTGCTTTTATTGGATACTAAAACTCATCCTTTAAAGACCATTGTATTCTCAAGCATCGGGCCGCAGGAGGGCAAGACCTTGACGGTCTGTAACCTGGCTATCGCTATCGCCCAGAGCCAGAAACGCGTCCTACTTGTAGATGCCGATATGCGCAGGCCGCGCCTTCACGAGGTCTTGAAGGTAAAAGACGGCAAGGGGCTTTGCAGCTTTTTGTCGGAAAAGGCGGCCTTGGAAGAATTGGTCCGCAAGACGGATATAGAGAACCTGTATTTTGTGGCAGACCCCTATTCTTGCGCTAATTCAACAGAGCTTCTATCCGCTCAAAAGATCAGTGATTTTCTGGCTTTTGCAAGGAAGAACTTCGATTATATATTGTTAGACAGTCCACCGGTAGGCATTGTTTCGGACGCTACGCTCTTGAGTACGTTGGCTGATGGCCTGGTCCTGGTGGTTGAGAGCGGGAAGACGCCTAGAAAGGCTATAGTGCGTCAGCGCAAGGCCCTGGATGGAGCAGGTATCAAGGTCGCCGGTGTTATAATCAATAAGGCTGTTATCAGCGGTTCCGAAGGTTATTATTATTCAAAGTCCTACCATAGGATGAAGTAGCTGTACCTTCCGATATATCCTCCTTGAAAGAGACTGGTGAGGATTTTTAGAGTTTTTTTTGTTTCTTTTTCCCCGTAGTTTGCTATAATATGTAGGATTTTTTCGCCCGCCGAAATTTTACTTCCTAGCCTAGGCGCTTGTTAATTTTAAGCTAACCCGCTTAAAATTAACAAGCAGGCACGGAAGTTAACTTTGAAAGGAAAAAAACTTCTAATAGGCAAAGTTAAGGAGGTTGTATGGGAGCGATGCATTTGAGCGACGAGAATTTTAAAAAAGAGATCCTTGAATCAAGCCTGCCGTGTCTTGTGGACTTTTGGGCGGATTGGTGCGGGCCTTGCAAAAGGGTTGGCCCTGTGGTGGAAGAATTAGCGGCTGAATTTGAAGGTAAGTTCAAGATAGCCAAGCTTAACGTGGATGAGGGGCAGAAGACGGCCTCATCTTACGGCGTCATGTCCATACCCACGCTTATGTTCTTTAAGGATGGGAAGGTTGCAGAGCAGGTAGTAGGCGCTCTGGGCAAGGCCGAGCTTAAAGCAAAGATAGAGGAGCATTTAGCCTAAAAATGGATGTCATAAAACAGATACGTGAGCAGGCGAAGTCGCAATCAAAGACGATTGTGTTACCTGAAGGGCATGATGTACGTGTGAAGCGTGCGGCGGAGTTCCTGCGCAAAGAAGGGATCGTGGATGTTGTTCTCCTAGAGAAAGACAGGCTTGACCCAAAAAGGATCGATGAATTTACGGAATTATATTTTCAATTAAGGCAGCATAAAGGCATATCGAAGGATGAGGCCTACCAGGCGGCATCCGACCCGGTCTTTTACGGCGCGCTTATGGTAAGAGAGGGGCAGGCAGATGGTTTTGTCGCCGGAGCCGCTACCACGACATCGGATGTCGCGCGGGCCGCGCTTTATTGCCTGGGCATCGACAGGCGTATAGCTACCATCGCGAGTTGTTTTATAATGATAATCCCTAATTGTCCTTATGGCGAAAAAGGGGTTTTTATTTTCGCGGATTGCGGTATTGTGCCTGATCCTACTACCAGACAGTTGGCCCAGATAGCGTTGGCCAGCGCGGAACTCGGCAGTAAGGTCTTAAAGATAGCTCCCAGGATCGGCATGCTTAGTTATTCGACAAAGGGCTCTGCTTCCGGCAGGTTTGTGGAGCGCATACGCGAGGCTACCGCGATGCTCCATGAGATGGAGCCGGAACTGCTGGTGGATGGAGAATTGCAGGTAGATGCCGCTATAGTCCCGGAAGTGGCGCGCATAAAGAACCCGGATAGCCCCATACAAGGCAATGCCAATATCCTGATATTCCCCAATCTTGAGGCAGGGAATATATCGTATAAGTTGGTAGAAAGGTTATCCGGAGGGCGCGCGCTGGGTCCATTGCTCTTAGGGTTGGTCAAGCCCTGCAGCGATCTTTCCCGAGGCTGCAGTTGGGAGGATGTGGTTGATTGCACGGCAGTTACGGCTATCCGCGCGCAGTATGAGTCGCAAGGTGAGAATATATGACGGCCCATAAGATCCTTGTCATTAATTCCGGTAGTTCTTCGATAAAATACAGGCTCTTTGAGATACGCACAAACGGCCGGAAGAACAGCTCCAGGTATGTTATTCTTTCCAAAGGGCTTATTGAAAGGATAGGACAGGAAGGTTCCGGTGTTAAGAACCATAAACAGGGAATACAGATATTGCTCGATGGGCTGGTGAGCGGGCCGGATGCAAAGATAGGGGACCATAATGAGATCTGCGCCATAGGCCATCGTGTCGTCCATGGGGGCGTTGAATTCAAAAAGCCCACCATCATTACGGATGATGTGATCTCCAAGATACGCGAGTGTTTCGAGCTTGCTCCGCTGCACAACCCGGCAAATTTTTCCGGCATAGAAGCTTGCAAAGAATTATTGCCGCATGTTAAGCAGGTGGCGGTATTTGACACGGCCTTCCACCAGTCTCTCCCCGAATACGCATATATTTACGGCCTGCCTTACGAATATTACGAAAAATATAATTTAAGAAAATTCGGTTTTCACGGCACGAGCCACCAGTATGTGGCGCATGAGGCGGCAAGGCAGCTTAAAAAACCTTTGAGTAAGCTTAAGCTTATCACGTGCCATCTCGGGAATGGGTGCAGTATTACCGCGGTCAGGTTCGGCAAGTCCGTGGATACCAGCATGGGTTTTACTCCTTTGGAAGGGCTTGTCATGGGTACGCGCTGCGGAGACATCGACCCGGCTTCCGTCATCTTCCTCGCGGATAAAGAGAAGATAAGTTTAGAGGAGATAGACCGCGTACTTAATTACAAGAGCGGTTTAAAAGGTATATCCGGCGTAAGTAACGATATGCGTGAAATAAAAAAAGCCGCAAAGCAAGGGAACAAGCGGGCGAAGCTGGCCTTGGATATTTTTGTCTACAGGATAAAAAAATATATCGGCAGTTATATCGCGGCGATGGGTGGAGTTGACGGGATAGTTTTTACGGCAGGCATAGGCGAGAATGAGTTAGATATCCGCGCCAGGGTCGTAAAGGGATTGTTCGATTTTCTAGACGAAAAAAAGGTAAAGGTCATGGCCATAGCTACCAATGAGGAGCTCATGATAGCCAAGCAGACCTTCCAACTGATAAAGTGAGGCGATCATGTATAGGACCATGCTGAAATCCAAGATACACAGGGCAAGAGTGACAAAGACGCTGCTCTACTATGAAGGCAGTATAACTATTGACGTCAAATTGCTGGAGGCCGCCGATATCCTGCCAGGTGAGAAGGTCGAGATATTAAACCTTAATAACGGCTCACGCCTGGAAACCTATGCGATAAAGGCCGAGAGCGGTTCCGGCGAGATATGCCTTAACGGGCCGTCGGCGAGGTTTGCCTGCGAAGGCGACGAGATCATTATCTTAGCGTATGCGCTTATCTCCGATGCTGAGGCTGGCCGAGTCAAACCGAAGATCATCCATGTCGATGCTTCAAACAAAATTAAAGCTTAGGTTCTACGGCGACCCTGTTTTGCGCAGGCGGTCTGCGGCCGTAGCTGAAGTCACGGACAAGGAACGCGACATTTTAAACGAAATGGCCGAGGTCATGCGCATCTCCGGAGGGATAGGTTTAGCCGCGCCTCAGGTAGGGATTAATAAACAGATGGTCTTGGTCGATGTAGGCCAGGGGCCGGTCATCCTTATAAACCCCAGGATCATAAAGAGAAGCGGGAGCTCTAGCCTGGAAGAGGGGTGTTTGAGCCTGCCGGGTGTATACGTTAAGGTGAAGAGGGCAAAGACGGTCCAGGTGAGCGGCTTGAATGAAAAGAACCAGAAGATAAAGATCTGCGCCTATGACCTGTTGGCCCGCGCGCTTCAGCATGAAATAGACCATTTAAGGGGCCGCCTTATAATAGATCACGCCGGGTTCCTGCAAAAGATAAAATTACGTAAAAAACTGAGATCATTGGATAAAATCGTTTTTTCAACTGGGATGGTTTAACATGACTTGTGCGAGAAAAAGTAAAAATCTGGAGATCTGTAATTGCAGTTATGGCCCGTGCTCGCGCAAAGGCGCTTGTTGTGAGTGTGTGGCCTATCACAGGGAAAATAAAGGGCTGCCTTCATGTTTACGCGATGAGGCCGAAGACGTGTTCGGCTGCATTGGAGATCGATAACTATTTCATTCTATGATTTATGATGTTGCTATCATAGGCGGTGGTCCGGCTGGTTTGACCGCGGCTATTTATGCCGGGCGTTCCCAGCTTAAGACTAAAGTAGTGGAGAAATTATCTGTCGGCGGCCAGCTATTGTTGACAGAGCTCATTGAAAATTTTCCGGGCGTATATCAGATGAATTCTCACGGCTGGATCAATATGGTAAAAAAACAGTTGTCGGAATTAGACTCGGTCGATCTTCAGGAAGACTGTATAGTGGAAAAGATAGAATATGTGGCAGGCAGCTTTCGCGTATGCACGATCTCGCAGGTTGATAACAGCAGGGAGATATTCGACTCTCATTCTGTTATCGTGGCTACAGGCGCCTTACCTAAGCGCCTGGGCATAAAGGGTGAAGACGCTTTCATAGGCCGCGGGGTATCTTTTTGCGCCACTTGCGACGGCCCTTTTTTCAAAGATAAGGCCATAGCGCTTGTGGGCGGAGGGGATACCGCCCTTGAAGAGGCTTTGTATCTGCGCAGGTTCGCCAGAAAGATCACGATCATCCACCGCAGGGATAACTTAAGGGCGACCGCTATTTTGCAGGAACGTTGCATGAAAGATGAAAAGATAGAATTCAGGCTTTCAGCTTCCCCTGTCGAGATATTGGGCAATAATAAAGTCGAAGGCATCAAGATCAAAGACCTTAAGACCCACCAGGAAGAGGTATTGGCTTGCGACGGTGTTTTCGTCTTTATAGGTTTTACGCCCGACACCGTATTTTTAAGAGGCTTGCTGGATTTGAATGACAGGGGCTATATATTGACGGATGAGCATATGATGTCTTCCTGCCAAGGTATTTTTGCCGCTGGAGACTGCCGGCACAGGCCGTTCAATCAGGTCGTTACCGCTTGTTCAGACGGGGCCGTAGCGGCATATTCCGCCACAAAATTCCTGGAAAAAAAGAAGATCTAATTTGAAAAAAATATTATCTATCGCCTTAAGGATCAGCATAACTTTGCTTTTGCTGGTCTTTTTATTTGGCAGGACCGACATAAAAGGCTTGGCCGGCATTGCACGCGGCTCGGATGTCTGGCGCCTTGTATCGGCCTTTGTGCTCTACATCTTTTTGAATTTTTTGGTCATCTTACGCTGGCAGGCCTTATTGCACGGCTTATCTATACGTGTCGGCTTATCGTGTGTCACGGTCACCTACCTTTCGTCGCAATTCTTCAATCTTGTCCTGCCGAGCACTATAGGCGGAGATGCCGTGCGAACAATAGATATGGCTAAGCACGCTTCCTGCCCCTCCAGTGGCGTCCTGGCCACTGTGATCTTAGACCGCGTAGGAGGTTTTTTTGGTTTGATGACCGTGCTTACACTTGCGCTTCTTTTTGGTTATCGCATTTTAAATGATCCGGCCATAATTATCGTCGCTCTTATCCTTTTCGGGATGATCTTGTTGCTTTTCGGTATAGCTTTTTGGGGACGGTTTTTTGGTTCCATCTTTCGCCACGTCCCGTTTGAGAAATTGAGGGATTATCTTTACAAAATACATGAAGCGACAGCCAGTTTTAAAGGCCGCCGCAATGTTCTGTTCTTTGTCTGGTTTTTATCCTGTATAGGGCAGGCCGGCATATCTTTTATGTATTACCTGGCCTCGGAAGCCATAGGTGTGCACATAGAGCCCATTTACTTCTTTATCCTGGTGCCTGTTATTATGGTCTTTTCAGTCATACCTGTTTCTATCGGCGGGCTTGGTGTGCGCGATACCGCCTGTGTCATCCTGTTAGGCAAGATCGGGATGGCGGCGGAAAAGGCCTTTGCGCTTTCTTTGATCAACTTCGGTTTTATCTTTATAGTAAGTATTATAGGCGGGTTGACTTATGTCTTTGCTTTACCTCGTAGACGGGTATAACGCCCTTATAGGCGGAGGTTTTTCTAAAAATAGCGATATGAAAAACGACAGGGCCGCTTTTCTTGACTTAATAGAGCTTAACCGGCCGCACGGTTCTGTCCGCAACAGGCTAGTCGTTGTTTTTGACGGCTCACCCGGTGTTTTTGGCGGCGTGCAAAATCACTCTTTCGAGGTCGTCTTTACCAGCGGCCAGACCGCCGATGACAGGATCAAGGAGATCGTGGAGGCGTCGGGCCGGCCCAAAGATATCGTAGTGGTCACCGACGATAAGGGCATATCGTCTTTTGTGCGGCCATACGGCGTCAAGGTATTGAGCGTCTCCGGATTCCTGCAAAAGAAAAGAGGGGGAGGGCGTTCCAAGCGCCAGGGTGCCGCGGCCGAAAAAACAGATGCAGGGGCTTATATTAATATAGTTGAGCGCCAGGCCATAACAAAAGAGCTCGAGGGCATATGGCTAAAGAAAAAATAATGTTAAGTGCGTGCCTTGCGGGCATTAATTGTGTTTATGATGGGACTAATAAATTGCATCCGTTTTTTGCCGAAATGTATGCCGGCGGCGAGGCCCTGATCTTTTGCCCGGAGGTCCTGGGTGGATTAAAGATCCCGCACGACCCTTCCGAAATATCGGGAGGCGATGGGTTCGATTGCCTAGAGTCAAAGGCCAGGGTCGTATCAAAAAAAGGCGATGACGTGACGCGCTTTTTTTTAAAAGGCGCGGAAAAGGTTTTTGAGCTGGCTAAAAAAAACGGTATAAAAAAGGCGGTTATGAAATCCAAGAGCCCTTCGTGCGGCTGCGGGTATATTTTTAACGGTACGTTTTCAAAAAAGTTGATCCTGGGATACGGGGTTTGCGCCGCGCTTTTAAAAAAGAACGGCATTGAAGTCATAAGTGATACAGACTATTTAAAAAATGAAGAATAAAAAATTAAAAAATTTTTAATTCTTAATTTTTAATTCTTAATTAAAATCATGGTGACTAAAAATAGTAATCCTTACTGGATTAAGTTTCTAGGGACTGCGGGTGCCAGGTTCGTCATGATAAAACAGCTGCGCGCTTCCGGCGGGCTGTGGCTTAAGTCAGGCGATACCAATATCCTGATCGATCCGGGCCCGGGCAGCATTGTGCGTTGCGCGGCCTCCAGGCCGAAGCTCGATCCGGCCATCTTGAACGCTGTGATCCTGACGCACCGCCACCTTGATCATGCCAATGATGTAAACGTGATGATAGAAGGCATGACCGAAGGCGGCTCTAATAAGAGAGGGGTGGTATTTGCTCCGGCAGATGCATTGGGGGCTGATACCGTGATCTTAAAGCACGCCCAGGGGTATGTGGGAAAGATAGAGGCATTAGAGCCGCAAAAGTCTTACCGGGCCGGCGATTTTGTATTTGAGACAACGCCTGCCCTGCGTCATCCCTGCCAGACTTACGGCTTGAAGTTCGTTATGAATAACACTCGAGTAGCCCTCTTGACGGACACCGAATATTTTCCGGAGCTGATAGATTATTTTCAAAGCGACTGCCTTATTATCAACGTGGTTTTTCTTGAGCCTCGTTGTGGTGTACAGCATTTGTCTTTTCACGATGTCAGGGAGATCGTAAAAAGGGTGGCCCCAAAGAGGGTTATCCTTACGCATTTTGGCATGACGATGTTAAAGGCGCACCCCCATGAACTGGCGCGCGCCCTGTCCTGGGAGACCGGTGTGGCTGTAGAGGCCGCGACAGACGGGATGACCGTGGTTTTTTAGTTGACGCAGGCGGCTATGCGTGATACTTTAGTAGTGTCATTATTCAACATTATAGATATGTTTTTTATAAAAAGTTCTAAAAGCAACGGGTACTGGCAAGACAATGAGGCCGGTGCCCGTATCTATTTTTAGGATGTTTGCAACCAGGGGTGGTTTATGACAAAATTCATTTTTATCACGGGTGGAGTTGTTTCAAGCTTAGGTAAAGGTATAGCGTGCGCTTCCATAGGCAAGATATTGGAGGCAAGGGGTTTTAAAGTGGCCCTTGTCAAGTGCGACCCTTATATTAATGTCGATCCCGGGACGATGAACCCTTTTCAGCATGGCGAGGTCTATGTAACCGATGATGGTGCCGAGACAGACCTGGACCTGGGGCATTACGAGCGTTTTACGCATGCCAGGCTTACGAAAAATAATAATATCACTACCGGAAAGATATATTTTTCGGTCATCTCTAAGGAGAGGCGCGGTGATTATCTTGGTAAGACCGTGCAGGTCGTGCCTCACATAACAGATGAGATCAAGGGCTCCATCAAGAAGCTTTCCGAAGGCGGCCATAATGATATCGTGATCGTAGAAATAGGCGGTACGGTCGGCGATATAGAGAGCCTGCCGTTTTTGGAGGCTATACGCCAGCTCAAGCAGGAACTAGGGGCCATGAACGCGATAAATATCCACCTTACCCTTATACCCTATATACGTTCCGCCGATGAGATCAAGACCAAGCCGACGCAGCACAGTGTTGGAAAATTAAGGGAGATCGGTATCCAGCCGGAGATACTGCTTTGCCGTTCGGAAAAGTCTATCGACTTAGACGTCAAACAGAAGATAGCTTTGTTTTGCAATGTAAGGGAGGGTGCCGTAATAGAGGCCTTAGACGTAAAGAGTATCTACGAGGTGCCTTTGATGTTCAAAAAAGACGGCCTCGATGATCTTATATTGAATTGCCTGCGCCTTAAGTCGAAAAAAGGGGACCTGCGCAGCTGGAGCCAGGATGTGGTCGGGGTCGTTAAAGACCCTAAGGCGGCCTGTCGAATAGCTGTTGTCGGTAAATATATTACACTGCAGGACGCGTATAAATCTATTTACGAAGCACTTATCCATGGTGGTATTTCAAACCACGCGAAAGTCGAGATAGTAAAGATAGATTCCGAAGATGTTAAAACTCACCGCGTGCGTGATTTGTTCTGTGATGTTGACGGTATCCTTGTACCGGGCGGTTTTGGTTACCGCGGGATCGAAGGGAAGATCAATGCTATTGAATTCGCGCGCAAGGAAGGCATACCGTATTTCGGTATCTGCCTTGGTATGCAGACCGCTGTCATTGAATTTGCCAGGAATGCCTGCGGCTTAGATGATGCCAACTCCACTGAGTTCAATTCAAAGACGCCATATCCTGTCATAAGCCTTTTGGAAGAGCAGAAAAACGTCAAAGCCAAAGGCGCCAGCATGCGTTTGGGGGCATATCCCGCCAGGATAGCAAGCGGCACAAAGGCCCATGCCGCGTATAAAAAAGGCCTCATCTCTGAAAGGCACCGGCATCGTTATGAATTCAACAAGGACTTTAAGAAGGCCTTAGAGAAACACGGCATGATAGTATCGGGTGTTTCGCCGAACGGCCTTTTAGTCGAGATCGTTGAATTAAAAGACCATCCCTGGTTCGTGGCGGTACAATTCCATCCGGAATTCAAATCCAAACCTGATTGCGCCCATCCGTTATTTCGGGAGTTCGTCAAGGCGGCCCTTAAAAAACAGTAGATATCCGATAAATATGATCAATTTTTTCCGGGATTTTATTTTAACTGTTATTTTTGTTTCGTTCGTTTGCGGCTGCAGCCAGCCCATGAGGACGTTGATGGCCCTGGGCAAAGAAAAAAAAGCCCAGGAGGATTATGTAGCGCGCGCCAGGTCGCGTTTTAAGGTTTTGCTTGACGACCTCCGGAAAGACCGGCTGAAGGCCGGCACGGTCAAAACAGATGTGACCAGGCGTTACGGGGAGCCGGTCTTAGAGGATGAGGGTGTCCTGCTTTATCGCGACCCGGTCGACTTCATGCATTCGACAAAAGTTTATCTGACTTTCGACGCGGATAAAAGATTGATCAAGACGAGGATAGACGCAAGAGATGGCCAATAATCCGTCCAAGCTCATAGAATACGTGCGCATAAAAGATTACGACTCGCGCTATCGTGCCGATATACACGACGATACCTATTTCGGTTTTCCCGTGGGGCCGATATTGGAGGCTGAACAGGCGCTTTTATCGGGCGCAAAGAATACCGTCGCTTATTTTTCCATGGAGTACGGCCTTGCCACGAATATATACAATGTCTTTAAATCAGCCCTTCCGCTTAAAAGCGATAACAGGTTGTCCGATAACGAGATCTTCTCGAATGACCGTATCGCCGATTACCTGTTCTCGTTAAAGATAGATTCCGCCCTGGACCTGCCTATCTATAGCGGCGGCCTGGGGGTTCTAGCCGGCGATACCGTAAAGACAGCCGCTGACTTAAAGATCCCTTTGGCGGCTGTGGGCATTCTCTGGAATAAGGGGTATTTTAAGCAGAGGTTCTGGTTTAAATTCGGGCAGCTGCCTGAAGAGATGAGGTGGGACCCTGCGACCTTCCCGGGTTTGATACCGTTAGAGGACAAGATTAAGCTCCAACTAAGGCAGAGGGATATTTATCTGCGCCTCTGGAAGTATTATATTTTCAGCAAGGACAAGGATTTTGCCGTTCCATTGATCCTGCTGGATTCGAACGTCGAAGAAAACGACGAATCCGCCAGGAAACTTACCGATAAACTCTATAAAAGCGATGATGTCGACGGCCGTCTTCTGCAGCGCCTGATCTTAGGCATGGGGGGTATGATAGCCCTTGAGGCGTTGGGGTATAAATTAAAGCTCTATCATTTGAATGAAGGGCATGCTGCCTTTGCGTTTGTGCAGAAGGCTGGCCAGATGAGCCCGGAAAAATACGAAGAAACAAAGAAGCTGTTCTGTTATACATGCCATACACCTGTGCCGGCCGGGCACGACCGGTTCTCTCTTTCCGACCTGGAGCGCGTAATGAAGCCGGAGGACACAGAGATCGTAAAAAAATTCGGCATGGAAGGCAGGGATGGCGACGTGTTAAATCTTACCATTCTTGCGATGAATACGTCGCGCAGTATCAATGCCGTTTCCCAAAAGCATGGCGATGTGATGAAACTTCAGTTTCCGGCATATAGCGGCCGTATCCAGGCTATAACGAATGGCGTGCATTCATCGACATGGATGTCCGGGCCTATATCGAAACTCTTGGATTCTTACCAACAGGTGATCGGTGATTTCCATAGTGACCCTACACTTTTAAAGAATGTCTTAAAACTCAAAGGCGATCCTGATTTCAGGAAGGCATTGTGGCTGACACATCAGGAAAATAAGTCGGCCTTGGTAAAGTTCCTTGATCGCTGGCGTATCAGAGAGGATGTTTTGACGATATGCTGGGCGCGCCGGATCGCCGCTTATAAGAGGCCCAGCCTGATATTCCAGGATATCGAGAGGCTTAAAGATATGGCTAACCGCATAGGGCCTATCCAGATCCTTTATGCCGGTAAGGCACATCCTAACGACAGCCTGGCTTTTACTTATATCAACGATATCATGAATAGCATAGATAAGGCTGACGGCGCCGAGGGCAATTTGAAGATCCTCATGCTTGAAAATTACGATATATATATCGCAAAGATGCTGGTCTCATGTGTAGATGTCTGGCTCAACAACCCTCTGCCGCCTTATGAGGCTTCCGGGACGAGCGGCATGAAGGCGATAGCTAACGGTGTGCTCCAGTTGAGCACTTTGGATGGCTGGGTTGTAGAGGCCGCCGATAAACCAATAGGCAAGTTCTTCGGTTATAAGGATACGGGTGAGGCTTTTAGCGATGGTATGGTCTTAAGATTTGAGGAGGACTCCAAGGCGTTGTACGCGTCTCTAGAAGAGATGATGTCGTCTTATTATGAAATTTCTAAGAACGGCGTTATCAATACGTCCTCTCCGTGGATAGATATGATGATGGAGTGTATCTCTGAGGCAGCTTTTTTTAATACTTACCGCATGGTCCAGGAATACAGGCAAAAAGTGTGGAACTTTTAAATTGTCGGCAGGATCTTTTCATGTTATCATACGTCTATGCGTAAAGAGTGCCCGATCTGTAAAAAAAGCGTGGAAGAAGATGTTTCCAAGATATGCCAAGACGCCGAAGATTGGATCATAAAGGCCATACGCAGGTCCCATCCTGATTGGGTGGAAAAAAACGGCACTTGTTCAAAGTGTGTGGACTATTATAAGAAACAGGGGCCATCGGGATGTAAGTAAATGGTGCCAGATGATATCTACGAGGGAAAAAATAATGATCGCAGCAGTCAGTGCGGTTATTTTTTTTGCGGCCGGCCCTGCCTGGCCGGGTGGAACAGGAGACGCGGCTGTGGTATTTGAGCTCAAAAGCCCTGCATTCGAAAATAACGGTGTTATCCCTAAGACCTATAGTTGTGAAGGCAGGGATGTATCTCCTCAGCTTCAGTGGAGCGGAGTTCCCCAAGGGACAAAAAGTTTTGCCATTATCTGCGACGACCCGGATGCCCCTGTGGGCACCTGGGTCCACTGGGTCATATATAACATACCGGAGGTTTCACGAGGTTTGCCCGAAGGGGTGTCCGGCCTTGAGGTCTTAGAAGACGGCTCCAGGCAGGGGATTACTGATTTTAGGAGGACCGGTTATGGCGGCCCGTGCCCTCCACCCGGGAAACCCCATAGGTATTTTTTTAAATTATACGCGCTTGATATAGTTTTGGATCTAGAGGGTAAGATCGCCAAAGACGCGTTGCTCGATGCTATGGAAGGCCATATCCTGGCAGAGGCTACGCTCATTGGAACGTATAAACGTTAATTTTCCAAGGAGGTTAAAATGGGGTTCTTTTTGGTGTTAATGAGCCTGGCGCTTATCGTAGCAGGCGTAGTGATGATCATGTCTCCGAAGAAGGTGGTAAAGTTAGTCTCTGATATATTAAAAGCCAAAGACCCGCGCGTTTGGGGTACCGCTCCTTTGGCCGTAGGCGTGCTTCTTTTATTCTCTGCTTCAGCGAGCGCCCTTTCATGGCTTATTGTTCTTTTGGGGCTCTCGGAGATCGCAAAGGCTGTCTATCTTTTTCTTACTCCGGCAGCAAAAATAAGGGCGCATTGGTGGTTCGGCCTCTCGGATAACGGCCACAGGGCCTTGGGTATCCTTGTCCTTATCCTTGGCGTCATCATCTTTATTTCCAGAGTATAGCGCGCGTAAGTAATCAGTACTGCAGCAGGGCGTTGCGGCTTTTATTTTTGGTATTTTGTATGCGCAGCGCATAAAATAGCCGCGAATACCCACCATTGTAAAGATATCTCCGGCCGGAAAAAGGTGGTCTCCACCATGTTGTGGATAAGAAAGGCCAGATTCCCCACCCATAAACTTCTAATAAATCTTTTGTCATCACCCGCAGAAATATTATTGAAATTTATCCTTAAAGTAGCCGTAGCGATCCCCACAAGGCCTACTAAACTCAAGGGGCCAGTTTCCGCCCATGCCTGCAGATAAGCATTATGCACCCACAGGCTTTTAAAGAACGGGTAGTTGCCAGGGCCTACACCTGTAAAAGGGTGCTGCCTGATGACCCCGAAGGCATGTCTCCAGTAGGAGAGCCTCTCGTTTAAAGAGAACAACGGGTGATTGAATTCGTGCGGGTTTTTTAGTCTCAGTAAAAGCATCAGGACAAACCCTGAGGCAAGGAATAAGGCCGCTATCACAGCAAATCTATTCTTTATATTATTTTTCTTTTGCATAAAACCGAATATGATTACGGCCGCCAACAGGCTTGCTATGGCCCCCAGGGATTGAGTACTCAACAAGACTATAACCGTAGAGGAGGCCACCAGCAGAAAATAGATGTTTCTAGCGGATAGGCCTGTTAATTGGCTATGTGCCTTTTCGTTCTTTTGGAATAGCAGGGCTATGGCAAGCGGGATGAATAAGATGAGATAACCGGCAAGGTCATTTGGGAGTATAAAAGGCATGAACGCCCTTGCCCGCGATAAAAATTCAACGGCAAAATTCCAGCCAATGCCGTGATAAGACAGGTAGTCTAAGGCGCGGAAAGTCCCTCCTACAAACCATTGGATGGCGCGCATACTGACTAGGCCCGAGTTTGCCAGAAGCAGGAGGGCGAGCATTTTTTGTTTTTCCGGTGCAAGCCCCAGCACGGCTATAAAAACAAACAGGTAAGCAGCATATTTGTAAAAGTGCGAGAGACTGGTGCCGGTGTCCTTAGAGAAGAATGTCGATGCCAGGATAGCCGTAAAATATAAGCATAATGATATGAGTATGGCCTTATCCTGCCGCTTAAATGCCGAATGTAACCGTGATCCCGGCTCGATCCCGGCGCCGGCGTTCGAGAGGAATAATAGAACGCTCATTGCTATGATACACAGGGAAAGGAGGATGTCTTCTTTAGGGTATGTGAATGCCGGCAAAAACGGCCTCAGGCACAAGGCCGCAAGAAAGAGGGCGAATATAATTTTATTGAGCATTGTGTTATAATATTAAACTATGGAAAATATTTTGTCAACGTATTCGCGGCAGATTCCCGGCAGAACCGTCTCTGTCATCGTAGTCAGCTGTCAAAAAGAAGGCCTTTTGTCGGATTGTCTGCTCAGCGTTTCACGCCAAACCCATCCTTTCGTTGAATGTCTGGTCTTTCTTAATTGTGCCTGTCAGGAAGACCTGTCGAGATGGCAAAAACGTTTTCCGGCGTTTAAATTTTTCTATTTTACGGATAACCAGCTGTATTGCAGGCCGAATAATGAAGGTATCCGCATCTCAAGCGGCGAGTATGTCCTGTGCTTAAATGACGATGTGGCTCTTTCGCCTTCATACATAGATGAGGCCGTTAAGATAATGGAGGCCGATAGCGCCTTCGGGATGTTGAGCGGATGCTTATTCAGGCCTGACGGTAAGACGGTCGATTCCGCCGGCCTTGTCTGGTCTAAGTGCAGGAAACCGCACGACAGGGGGTACGGCATGAAGCCTTCGAAGCCATACCCTGCCGGGCCTGTCTTTGGCGTAAATGGTGCCGCAGCTTTTTACCGCAGGAAGATGCTTGAAGAGGTAAAAGACGTGGGCGGGTATTTTGATGAAAGTTACGGCATATATTATGAAGATCTCGACCTTTCCTGGAGGGCCCGCAGGATGGGCTGGAAGGCGGTTTTCAATCCGGCCTCGGTAGCTATTCACAAGAGGGGAGCGACTACGCGCATAGAAGAGAGCGGCCTGCCGGGTTTTTTCAGCAGATTCGCTTTTGTGAAACTTCCGCATGACCTTAAAGTGCGCCATGTTCGTAACCGTTACGCGACGATGATCAAGAACGACAGGTTGTGGGCTTTCTTATTGGATCTGCCCTGGATACTCTTTTATGAAGCACGGCTTTTTATCTACCTGGCTTTCTTCGACAGGCGGGTCTTAAGGGATCTAGCCTGTGATACAGGTTTTTTTTCTTCGGCGTTCGCTAAGCGCAAAGGAAGTGGCAATGGTTAAAAAAGTCCTTCACATCGTCACGAAACTGGAATTGGGCGGCGCGCAAAAAAATGCCTTGAGTATTTTAGCCGGGCTCAACCGTCATAAGTATGAAGTCCATCTTATCTCATCCGAAGGTTTGTTGAGCGCCCAGGCCGCAGATATACCGGGCATGCATTTGAAACTCATGCCTTTTTTGAAGCGCGCGCCGGACCCTTTCTGTGACCTTCTGGCCTTTTTTTCCATGGTCTCTTATATGCGCACAAATAAGATCGATATAGTCCATACGCATAGTTCCAAGGCCGGTATTCTTGGGCGTTGGGCTGCATATTTTGCAGGCGTCCGCTTTATCATCCACACAGTGCATGGATGGGGGTTCCACGATTATTTGAAGAGTTTCCTGAATGATCTTTATATTTTTTTGGAACGCAAAACCGCGTCAATAACTACCCGGATAGTGGCTGTCAGCCAGGATGATATCCGTAAAGGCCTGGCCCATGGCATCGGTTCGCCCGAGAAATATGTTTTGATACGTTGTGGAATACCACCTGCCCCTATTAAGGAGCCGGGGGTATATTTGTCTAAAAGGCATTCGTTGGGGTTTACACAAGACGATCTGATAGTTGGGATGGTCGCCTGTCTTAAGCCCCAGAAAAATCCGGCCGATCTTATAATAGCTGCCGCGAGTGTCTTGGGAGGCCATCCTAGGGCTAAATTTGTCCTTATAGGCGACGGTGTCTTGCGTAAAAAGGTCAAGCAGGAGATCGGGAAGAGGGGCCTGGAAGACAGTATTTTGATGCTTGGATGGCGCACAGATGCAGAAGAGATCATGCCTGTCTTTGATATCGTAGTCCTTACGTCGCTTTGGGAGGGGCTGCCGCTTGTTTTTTTGGAGGCGATGCGTTCGGCTAAGCCCATTGTAGCCTATGACACATGCGGTGCAGGCGAGGCGGTAAAAGACGGGGTAAATGGTTTTCTGGCGCGCCCGGGAGATACAGAAGGGCTGGCTGCCAAGATCAGCCTTCTGCTTGAGAACGATGGGCTGCGTTCCAGGATGGGGCAATTCGGGTTGCATATAGTATCGCAGGAGGAATTTTCTTTACACGCGATGCTTAGCCGGCTGGAGGGGCTTTATGAAAGCCAGCCGTGCGCATTTTGATCTGATATAGAGGTGAACATGTTTAATCTTTTCCTGGTAGCTTTTGCTGCGGGCTTACTCCTGGGTTTTTCCTGCCTTTTTCTAAGCAGGAGGGCTAGTTTTTTAAAGGGTATTCTCATGGATAAGGCAACAGGCGTTTCAAAGATAGGAGGGGTGGGGCTTGTTCTTTCATTTTTTCTGGCCATTTATTTATTCGGGGCTCCATGGTTTTTATATGTAGCTTTCGGTTTGACCTTTTTGTTGGGTGTTTTTGATGATATTTTTGTGCTTTCTCCTTTTAAAAAGTTATCGGCCCAGGTGGTGATAGCCCTGTTTCTGGCCTTTGCCGGCGTGCGGACCGATATCATCTTTGTGCCGCCCGCGCTAAATGTTTTGATCACTGTGGCCTGGATCGTGGTCTTGATGAATGCTTTTAATTTTTTAGACATCTTAGACGGCCTGGCAGCCGGTTTGGGCGTGATAACATCCCTGGCCTTCTTCTTTGTCGCCTACCGCACTCATAATTATATGGTCATGGCGCTGGCATTATCGCTTTTGGGCAGCGATCTTTGTTTCCTGTGGTTTAATTTTCCGCGCGCAAGGCTTTATATGGGGGATACAGGGAGCCTGTTTAACGGCGTTGTCTTCGCGTCCATGGCTATCATGTTAAGTTACGCGCCTCATGGAAGGGAAATGGCACTATTGACGCCTTTGCTGATCTTAGCGTTGCCCATCTACGATTTTATTTTTCTTATCGTAATGCGTTTTAAGGCCGGAAGGCCTTTGACGCAAAAAAGCCGCGACCACTTCGTCCTGCGTTTTTTGGGCCGCGGTTTTACAACGCTGCAGGCGGTCTTATTGATGTTTTTATTCAATGCGCTTTTTTGCGCGGCAGCAGTCCTGTTCTTGGAGTCGTCGGGATCCCCTGCCGCCGGGGTCTTATTGTTTATTTTCAGTGTCGGCGCCTGGCTTTTTGCAGCGCATAAATTGAGTTCGGTAAAGGTGAATCGATGAAGGTGCTTATTCTTGGCGCCGGGTTGAGCGGTTTATCCGTGGCAGCCGGCTTAAAACGGGATTATGAGATCGTTGAAAAAGACGATGCGTGCGGAGGATTGTGCCGCTCCAGCCGCGTGAATGGATTTACTTTCGATAGGGCAGGCCACGTATTGCATTTTAAGGACGAGTCAAACATCAGGCTCGCAGATAGCCTGCTCGGGTGTAATATCGTCCGGCATAAAAGAAGAAGCCTGGTTTGCGCAGGCAGGGATCTTTTTATTCCTTATCCTTTCCAGCATAATTTTCTCAAAATGCCTCCGGAGATAGCGCGGGAGTGCCTGGATGGATTAAAAGAAGCCCGTAGAAAGACCCGGGCCGGGCATTATCTCCGCAGCCGGAGTTTCAAGTCCTGGGTTTTAGAAACCTTCGGGCAGGGCATAGCAAAGCACTTTATGGTCCCTTATAACGAAAAATTCTGGCTTTATCCTCTTGGTACTTTGAGCGCGCAATGGGCGCGGGGCCTGGTGCCTGTGCCGCGGTTAAAAGACCTAAAGGGCGCGGGCGCGGCTGAAAACGTCGGTTATAATGCCTGGTTCTGGTATCCGCGTTCCGGGGGGATGCAGGCGATAGTGCGGTCGCTGGAAAAACGTGTTAAAAGGGTCAGGACAGGGTGGAGGCCCAGGTCGATAGACCTCGATAAAAAAGAGGTTTTTTTTAGTAACGGCCGCGGGATGAGATTTGATAGGCTGGTCTCTACGATCCCTTTGCCTGAGTTGTGTAAGATCATCAGGCCGTTGCCCGCGGAGGTGGCGAAGGCCGCTTCGAAATTAAGGTATATCTCGGTCTTTAATATAAATCTCGGTATATCGGGAAAAATCAATACTGACGCGCATTGGATCTATTTCGCGCAAAAAGATATAGGTTTTTATCGTATGTGCGTACCTACGAATATTGCCGGGTCACTGGCACCTTCCGGTTGTTCATCGCTTTGTTTCGAGTTTTCTTATTCCAAGGATAACCCCATTGATAAAAATCGGGCTATTGACGGGATATTTTCCGGTTTGGAAAAAGCCGGCTTGCCTATTGAGCCGCGCAATGTCCTTGTTACGGATATCCAGGATATAAAATGCGGTTATTGTGTTTATGACAGGCACAGGGAGGCCGCTTTAAAGATCATCAGTGGGTATTTAGAGAAAAAGAACGTTTTTTTGGCCGGCCGTTACGGGAGGTGGCAATACTCTTCTATGGAAGATTGCATGGCCGAAGCCGCGAATATTGCAAAAGTAGCCTCAACATGAAGATATCAGCCGTTATCGTTACTTTTAACAGCTGTTCACTCATAGCGGAGTGCCTGGATTCTGTTATGTCACAGCCGTATGCCGATAAAGAGGCTATAGTCGTCGATAATGGCTCATCCGACGGCACAGCCGATCTCATAAAAAGTTATTATCCGCAAATAAGGGTGATCTGTAACGCTTCTAACGAAGGTGCGGCAGGGGCAAGGAATCAGGGTATAAAAGCGGCATCCGGTGATTGGATCGTGACGCTGGACGCGGATACCAGGCTTAGCAATGATTTCTTTTTTTGTTTTGAGGATTTTATCAAGTCCGGAAGAAACGGGCGCGTAGGTATCGTGGCACCTAAGATCTTATACCAGGACCGCCGGACTATTTACAGCCTTGGAAATGAATTGACGCCTTTGAGGCGTTTCTATGATATAGGTAAGGGCAGAAGGGATAGCGGCCGTTACAAAGGTATAAAAAAGGTTTTTGGGGCGTGTTCCGCGGCGGCGTTCTATAATAGAGAGATGCTTGAGGACATAAAGGTGGATGGGGCTTATCTTGACCCTCGGTTTTTTTTCATGGCCGAAGATGTTGATGTGGCATGGCGGGCCCGTAAAAAGGGATGGGGTGTTTTATCGTGCTATGGTTGTGTGGCCTACCATGACGGTGACAGCTCCAGGACCCATCGCAAGGCAAGGAATTTTTATTCCATCAGGAACAGGCTCCTTATGGTATTTAAGAACGATGATCCTTTGTATATTTTTTTGTGGTTGTGGCCGCTTGTGATTTTTGAATTGTTACGTTTCTTTTTTCTTTTGGCCAAGGGCAGCGCGAGTGTCTATGTTGCCGCGTTATTGTCGGCTTCCCGTATTATTCGCGGCGGGCGCGGCACATCCGGGAGGGGATATGAAAAGATCGAAACTTGTCCTTTTTAGCGCGTGTTTTTTATTTGTTCTATTTTTGTGCCGTTTCGCCTTTGCTATCGAAGTGTATAGGGATGAGGATGAAGAGTCTAGGGCTTATAATGTGACCCGCACGACAAAAACGGTCGAAGGGTTGCATTTTTTGGTAGAGGAAGACAGGCCCATAGAGAAGATAGCCGGGGTTTACAGGCCTATAGACCTGGATTCATATATTGCCCTGAAGTTTGGCATATTGCAGAAGAAGATAGACGAATTGGCCGCAGCCATGCAGCGTAAAATGTACGAACTGGGCCAAAGGCTTGATGCGCTCGATAAAAGGGTTGATGAACTCGCTGCACCCCCGCCCGCCCAGCCTCAACCCGTCATGCCCCAGAACGTGACAACCAACCAGACCGCAACCACCCAGTAATTTCCCACCTATTCCATTCACTCCCTAGCCTTCACCAGCCCTCACCGGGCCGCCGGTAATAGCCAATTTTAGCCTCCCAAAGCCGCTTCCGGCATTTTTTCCGTCTCCGGTGTCCTTTTGCGCTTCGCGCCCATAAAAAAATACCTAAAAACACACAACTCGCCCTGGAATGATGAAAAGAACAGTGGAAACGGCTCGGACAAGTGTGTTTTCTTCACGGTATTTTTTTACTAAAAGGAAACAGTCGATCCAAAAACGCCAGAATCGGCTTTTAGCCTTCTTACCAACTTATATTTACATAAACGCTACAGGGACGACGGTA
>DMEU01000028.1 GCA_003451585.1 Candidatus Omnitrophota bacterium
AATATCGACTTAACAGCCCCGGTTGTAGAAATACTTACTCCTATAAATGGCAGCAGTTCTACGACTGCGCAGACTCTTATTTATACTGCAGACGATAATTTATCTGGGGTTGATCAGACTACGCCGACAAATGGCACAGAATATTCTGACGTGGGCGATTATGATGTTACTGTGACAGCCACTGATTTTGCGGGTAATGTCGGTACGGCTTTAGTTATTTTTAGCATAGCCAGCCCAACTTCGACCTCATCCTCGACCTTGCCTCTGCAGGAGCAGTTGAGGTATAAGCTGCCGTTTTTGGAGGAGTTTTCGCAGTACCAGGTTACGCCTGTTGACCTTATGTCGTCTATAGATATTGTCGGGCCTACGTATTTTTACCATCCTTTGACCCCTTTTGATATGTCCGCTTTCGACCAGTTCTTCCTGGAAGAAGGGGCCTATGACTTCATTGATGGGATTTTGAAGAAAAAGGTCCCCGCCCCCGTTGTAACCTTTTAAGAAAAAGACGTATCATCCTTCAAGATAAAGGTTTTTTATGCGCATTAATAAGAAAATCGGCGAAGCTTTAGTCGAATCCGGCTTATTGACCAGCGAAGGATTAGGCATAGCCATAAAAGAGCAGGAAAAGACCAAAGAAAGGCTCGGAGATATTGTCATAAAGATGGGGCTTGTGTCTATGGATGCGATGGCTCCGTTCCTTGCGGGCCATTTTGGTTTTCCATACTTGAGGTTAAGAGACGTATATAAGGAGATAAAGCCCAATATAATTAAAGCAGTCCCTGAAAATCTAGCCTTTCGTTTTTCTATACTCCCCGTAGGTTTGGAAGATAGCAAGCTTACCCTTGCGATGTTCGACCCCCTAGATACCGTAGCCGTAGATACTATATCCATCAAGTCAGGCCTAAAGATAAACCGCGTAGTATCCTCGGAAGAAGATATTATCCAGGCTATCGAGTATTGTTACCACCAGAACGACCGCTTGAAGGATTATATAGAGGATTTTATAGCGTTAGAGGAGCACCCCGAGGAAAAAGAAGACGCAGACCAGGTGCGCGTAGAGGCGAATGACCCTCCGGTCGTGCAGTATTTTAATTCGCTTATCATCCAAGCCGTGAACCAGAACGCAAGCGATATCCATCTTAGGCCGAAGCAGGATGAGGTGGAGTTGGCTTTTCGTATAGACGGCGTACTTTATCCTCTTGAACCTCCTCCGAAAAGGATGGTTGCCGCCATCACCACGCGCATTAAGATATTATCCAATCTGGATATCGCTGAGCGCCGGCTTCCGCAGGATGGGCGTTTTAAGATGAAGGTGGCTGCAAACGAGGTCGATATCCGCACCTCGTGTTTTCCCACTATATACGGAGAAAGCATTGTTATGAGGCTTTTAAATGTTACAAGCCCCTTGCGCGGACTGGCTCAGATAGGCTTTATGCCGGACTGCCTCCAGAAATACAGGGCCATCCTGCGTAACAGCTATGGCCTGGTACTGGTTACAGGGCCTACCGGCAGCGGAAAGACGACTACCCTGTATGCTTCTTTAAACGAGATCAAATCCACCGAAAAAAATATGATAACGCTGGAGGACCCTGTTGAATACCGCCTGCCTTTTTTACAGCAATCCCAGGTCAATTCAGCCATAGGTTTTAATTTTGCCAAGGGCCTGCGCTCTATTCTGCGCCAGGACCCAGATATTATCATGGTCGGCGAAATACGTGATAAAGAAACAGCCGAGGTGGCTATCCAGGCCGCCTTGACAGGACACCTGGTGCTTGCGACCTTGCATACTAATGATGCCGCTTCAGCTGTTGTGCGGTTGATCGATATGGGTGTAGAACCTTTTCTTATAACCTCATCTTTATTGGGGGTCCTGGCACAGAGGCTTGTGCGTACGATATGCCGTGATTGCAGGCACGAGTATAGCGTTGAAAAGGATGTTGTAGAGAAGCTATTGTTGAAAGAGGGTATCAATAAATTCTATAAAGGCACAGGTTGTCCCAAATGCCTCAATAGCGGGTACAGGGGCAGGTTGGGAATATTTGAATTATTGGTCCCTGATGAACCTATGCGTCATGCGGTGCTAGCCCGCGGTTCAAGCGGCGAGATAAAGAACATGGCTATAGCAGGCGGAATGATGACGCTTAGGGATAGCGGCATAGAAAAATTAAAGGCAGGCATTACCACCCCGGAAGAGATATTAAGGGTCACACAGATGGCAGATGAACTTTAAATATACCGCTCAAGATGGATCCGGACAGAGGGTCATAGAGACAGTAAGGGCTGAATCAGCTTCCGATCTGGTAGGCCAGCTCAAGAAGCGCGGGTTATTGCCTCTACGGATAGAGCAGATAAAGGATTCATCTGCGGAGGCTGCGATGAGCGGTTCTTTTTTCTCCCGCGAGGCGACCCTTCGGGAAATAGCCGTTTTTACACGCCAGCTTTCTTCTACTATTGCCGCGGGTATCACGATAGTCGAGGCCTTGGATATGCTGGCTAAAGATATGGACAATAGGATCCTGGCTAAGATCATTCTGGATGTCAAGGGGCAGGTCGAGGGCGGGTCTTTTTTTTCGATGGCCTTGGCAAAATATCCCAAGGTCTTCTCCGTCAGTTATGTGGCTATGGTAAAAGCAGGCGAAAAGAGTGGTACGCTCGGCAGGACACTGGGCCACTTGGCTAAATATCTGGAGGGAACGGAAAGATTGGCCCAAAAGATAAAGCAATCCATACGTTATCCGGCCTTTATTTTTTCATTCATGCTCTTTGTCTTAAGCGTGATAGTTTTTTTCATCATACCGAAATTCAAGGTTATCTTTTCCCAGGCCAAGGTCCAGCTTCCCTTGTTGACGAGGATAGTTGTTGGTATAAGCGAGGCCTCTTTAAAGAATCTCCCGTGGTTTATCCTGTTCGGTGTAGTAGTGTTTTTTTCAGTAGTCTTTATATTTCGCCGGCCGCAGGCTAAGTATGCATTTGATCAGTATAAGATACGCATACCTGTCGTAGGAAAGGTGGTAAAGAAGGCCCTGCTCGTTCATTTTTCCCGCTCGCTTTCTATTCTTTTGTCTTCCGGCGTGCCGTTACCGGCTTCTTTGCCTATTTCAGCGGATGTGGCGAGCAATCTTTATTTAAGGGGCATAGTCGAGAAGATAACAAAGAGCGTGCTTTCAGGGGCGACCTTGAGCAACGCCTTTAAAAACCACGAAATATTCCCTTTTATGTTCGTAAAGATGGTCCAGGTCGGAGAAAGAACGGGTAAGCTTAGCGAGATGTTCGGTTATAACGCCGATTATTACGATGAAGAGCTGGAGATAGCTGTTAATGCTCTTACAGACCTCATCGAGCCTGTTCTAATCGTTGTCATAGGGGCGGTCGTTCTGGTGGTCGTCTTGGCGTTGTATCTTCCGATCTTTAAGATAGCTTCAGCAGTCAGGTAAAGAAAAAACAAACAAAAAACAGCAGGGCCCTATACCGGAGATCTTTTATTCTTCGCTTAGGGAAACGAAAGGGGTGGAGTAATGAGAGTCAGTAATAAGGGTTTTACGATGGTTGAAATACTGGTAGTGTTGCTTATTATCGGTATTTTGGCTGCGGTTGCAACACCGTTGTATCTTGCGCAGACACAGCGCGCCAAGGCATCGGAAGCGGTAGCGACAATGGGTATGATAAGGGCGGCGGAGAGGGATTATTTCGGCCGCAGTAATTCGTATCTTAATGTAAGTAGCGGCAATTTGAGCACTGCTCTGGGGGTTAATGTTGGCACATCTCAATATTTTTCCAATGCAGCCTATAGTGTGGCTCAGGGAGCGGCCGGGGCTTCGGGGCTGTTTACAACACCAGGCGCGGTGGATTTTGTCGTTACAGCAACCGGAACCGCCAGTGTTCCTTGCTCGGGTAACTTAACGGATTGCGCTATCAAAGCGGGTGATGTTGCGGATTATCTCTTGGAAATGGATAACAGCGGCCGAGCGTTTGTAAGCTATAATAACGGAACCGCGTGGAGTGCTTGGTAATATTATTGTCAATCAAATAGGCATAATATATAGGAGATCCGGGTTGTACTTTGGCCGGGTCTCCTATATGTTCTATCAGGGAAAGTTCTACAGGCCTCTACAATGTCGCAAAAAGGCTTCACTATTATCGAATCGCTGATCTCGCTTTTGCTTTTGCTTATTATTATGACCGGTGGCATGGCATTTTATATATATTCAAACCAGTATATTCAGCCGGCCATCCATAAGAGGATAGCCGCAGAGATCGCCGTTTCCAAAACGGAAGGGCTTAAAAACGCGGGTTACAGCTCTCTGCCGGATCCAGCCCCGGTATTCCCAGGGTTGTGGGAGGGCCCGGAGGCTGTGTCCATCGGCGGGATCAGCGGCAACAGGTCTGTCTACGTTTTTGATATCGATGACCACGATGGCAGGCCGGCGTATAAACAATTATCCGTCGTGGTCGAATGGTACGACCCGGATAAGCAGGCATTACAAAATTTAAGCATTGATACTTATATGGCGTCTTAAAGATTATGAAAAACCGGGCTTTCAGTTTAACGGAGTTGCTGGTAGGGCTTGTAATAGGGGCCATTATCGTCTTGATCATAGCTTCTATCGCGCGGATAGGCGGAGAAAATTCCGAACAGCTCAGGAAGAGATCACAAGTCTACAATGACATCTTTTTCGCGTTTGACCTTATGAAACGGCGCGTGGCGGAGGCCGGAGTCGTAAATGCCTACCCCGGGAATAATACGCTTGAAGCGGATAATTTTCGTTTTCAGCGGTATAATAGTTCAGCTCTTATTTACAGGGATACAAACGATGGGACCGACCATACCATACTTGACGGGGTCAATAATTTGAGTTTTACGGTCTCCCTCATCAATGGCAGTTTAGTCACAGTCTCCTTGAGTGGTGGTATCACCTTCCGCGGCCGTGGTGCCAGCTATACGAACCAGGATATCTCCATCCCTTTTGACCTGACGGCTTCGTTTATGCGCAGGAATTGATATGAAAAACTCTAAAGGGTCCATACTCGTCATGACAACAGGTTTTATCCTGGTGTTCACTGTTTTCGGCCTGACCTCCATTTATCTCTCCGGCTCGCACAGCCAGATCGTAGAGAACCAGGTGGCGGGCAACAAGGCTTTTTGGCTTGCTGAAGCCGGCATACAGAGAGCATTTTCTAAACTGCCCGATACCAGGCTCAATGATGCCGATGTCCTGTTGGCAGAAGGCGATTATACCGTCACCACCGACTTTAAATACCCCGGGAACGACCATCGCTGGGTCATCGATTCAATAGGCCATGTCGGCCCTGTAACGCGAAGGATACACGTGGAGGTCGGTTCCGGTATTGCCCAGGCGTTCCAAACCAGCGGGTACTTGAAATCTGGCAGTGAAGACCAGATTGATCCTCCCGGAAGTTATTCGGAAGGCCCTGAGAATTTTACATTCACTTTTGAGGGGTTATTTGGTAACCTGAATTCTTCTACACCGGGAGTACAGGTTTTGACTAATCCTCCGAATAATCCGGTTGTTGCTGACGGGATCATTTGGGTTGATGGCGACCTAAAGATATCCAACACCGGATGGAATTATAAGGGTATCTTAATCGTTAACGGTTCGTTTGAAATGACCGGCGGCAGTTTTGCGGGTATAGTCTGGATCAATGGAAGCGCAAAGATGATCGAAGGCAACCCAGGGGTGACAGGCGCGGTCTTTGTGAACGACCCTGATGGAGGGCAGACTAAAATTGATAGCCATTCCGCATGGCTTGCATTTGATGAAGAAGCTATAGATAATGCTTATGATTATTTTTCGATCTCCCTTGAGCCCGGGATATTCAGGCATATCGTGAAGTGGGCGGAGGTTTAGTTAAAGCTCATGAAGCAAGCCATAAAAAATATATTATTGAATTTTAGCGTTTCGTCTTTACAGGAGCTGGAAAAAGCCTTGGAGCCGCTTGCTAATGTAAAGAAACAGCCTGCCTGTTATGCATCGTTAGATCTTTATGGCCCATCCGTCCTGGTGCGTCAATTCACTTTAGTCCAGCTCTCCCCCAGAGAGATAAAGAATGCGCTTATCCTGGAGGCTGTGGAGGTATTCTCCCTGTCCCCCGAAGAGATAGCCATTGATTATCAGGTCTTGCATTCTTCACCTGATAAGGTCAACGGTATTTTTGTGGCCATACCTAAAAATATCCTGAAGGGATATGTTGCGTGCCTTGACAAGGCCGGGTTGACGCCGGTTAAGATAGGCGCCAACATGATCTCGCGCCTCGATCGTTTCCTAAAAAAAGAAAAGGTCTGGCATGGGGATTTTTGCCTTATCGATTTTTACAAAGACGATATAGTCAATATGGCAGTTTTCCATGAGGGCAATTGCGGGTTTTTAAGGGAAATACGGTATGACAATATAGCGGCAGGCGAAAGAGAGGTGGCGTATTCTTTAAAGTATGCCTGTAGCCGCAGCTCTCATAAGCAATTCGGGGATTTCTATTGCATGGGTGATATAGAGGGAAAAGAGAAGATCGTCTCAAGCCTGGAGAAGGACTACTCCGTGCGGATAAAGCGCTACGATGCCCGGGATAATACGGATGCCTGCCCGGGCGCCAAGCCTGTATTAAAACCTGATCTTGTGAAATATTCCGGCAGCTCATGGATCTTGTGGAAGGCGATGTCTATGTTTTTTAATTCCGCAGTAATACTCTCTTTTTTGATCATCCTGTTTTTAAGCGCTACGCTGATAAAAAATAACGGGACAATAAAAAAATTCCCTTATTCGGTCAGCAAGGCCGATTATGAACGCGCCAAAGCGGTCCAAGAAAGGATAAACCGGGCGTCTCATGCTAAATAGATTCGTGAATTTATTGCGTAAAGATCTTTATATCAGGGCAAGGGCTGTGCTATTGCTGGCCTTTATCGCTATTATCCTCTTGTTGATGTTTTTAGGCGGACGGCAAAAGAAACAATTGCGGGAGGTAAATGAGATAAAGGAGCTGATCGCCAAGATGCATGCTTCAAAACAGGCTTTGGGATCCCGCATAGGCAAAGCGAACTTTGTATTAAATGGGATAATCTTAGGCAGGGGCGGGAACCTGGCCTTGATCGAAGGGAACTTTTACCGCAAAGGAGACCTGATAGATGGTTTTATTTTTAACGAGATAGGGCCGGGCTATGTTATTTTACAGGATAAATATGCCGGAGAGTCAAGAACGATCTTTCTGGAGGGTTGACCCTGCCGGTCTTAGCCGGCATGTCCCGTGAATAGGGCAAACCAAAATTTGCCCTTTTTTGACAAATGCGTGCTTATATTTATCTTTTGAATAAGGTAATTTAAGATGGTATACTTAGTTTTGTCATGATAACAGAAAAAGACAAAAAAACAATTCAGGAGATTTCCGAGAAGTTTTCCGTAAAACGGGTGTTACTTTTCGGTTCCAGCCTTGACGCTAAAAAAGAAAGCCGCGATATAGATATAGCCATAGAGGGTATTGCACCTGAGGTCTTTTTCCGTTATTACGGTGAACTTCTGTTTGCTTTGTCAAAACCGGTCGACATTATCGATCTTTCCAAAAAGTCTAAATTCATAGATTTAGTCCGTCACGAAGGAGTCCTTCTTTATGGCTGATTACAAAGCTCGCATCGAGGCTGAGTATGAAGCCATAGAAGAGATCATCTCATCTTTCCCTCCCAGCGCAGCCCTTACTAGCATAAGCCAGCTGGAACTTGCCGGCGTAGCCGCGTTACTGCACAATTTCTATAACGGAATAGAGAACGTTATCAAACAACTGTTTTTGGCGAATAATATCAGCATTCCTGAAGGTGCATCTTGGCATCAAGAATTGCTTATTCTTGCCGTAGACAAGCAGATCCTTTCACAGATGATCTCAGATGAATTAAAGCGTTTTCTTGCTTTCCGTCATTTCTTTAGCCATGGTTACGCGTTGGCTTTGTCACCGCAGCGCATGCAGCCGCTCGTTGCCGATGTTTCGATAGTATTCGAAAAGTTCAGGAAAGAAATAAAGAAATCAATTTTTTGATCTCCTCACCTCGAAATAAAATAATCCTAGATTTTCATACCACGGAGGGAAGACTATGAAAAAAACGATAATTCTTGTATTGTTCTTGTTTTTTGTAACGGCAGGGTGCGGCAGGGCTGTCGAGAAGGGGCAGGCCTTGGTAAAGGTTAATAATTATGAGATAACCAGGCTTGAGTTCGAGGAGGCCTTTAAGGAATCGCCTTACGCGAAAAACGATACGCCTCAGTCGAGAAGAGAGTTTTTGGAGCAATTTATCAGCCGCAAGCTTATTTTGCAGGATGCCGAGGCTAAAGGCTTGGACAGGGACAAGAATTTTTTAAAGATGGTGGAGAGGTTCTGGGAGCAGTATCTGTTGAAGCTGGCGCTTGATAAAAAATCCGAGGAGATAGCCGGCTCCGTCAAGGTAAGCGAAAGCCTGGTCCAGGGGCTATATTACAAGATGGTCAAAGAAGGCGCGACCGACCAGCCTTATGAGAATATGCGCGAACGGATAAGATGGGAAGTTGTGAGGTCCGAGGAGGCCAAGCTTATCAATAAGTGGCTAGATGAGCTGCGCGGCCGAGCCGATATAAAGGTCGACGAAGAGCTTTTAAATAAAGATAAATAGAGGGGGAAAAATGGAAGAGGCTAAAAAAAAGCATAAACGCAAGACCTATTTTATCGAGAAAAAATTCCAGGCGAAGTTCATCCTGAAATTCTGCGGCCTTGTGGCGGCAGGCGGAATTCTGACCATAGGCGTCCTGTATTTTTTCGCGAGCCAGTCTACCACTGTATCTATTTTGGACTCTCGCGTTGTAGTGCGCTCCACGGCGGACTTTCTGCTGCCCGCGCTCGTGCGGACCGTGGTCGCGGTTACCGTGATAATAGGTATCGCGGCGATGGCAGTGGCATTGCTGGTCTCGCATAAGATAGCAGGGCCCATGTACCGTTTTAAGAAGATAGCCCAGATATTGGCTGACGGCGATTTTTCATCCGAGTTCAAGATACGCAATCTAGACCAGCTCCAGCCCTTAGCAGATGAGTTTAATACGATGATAAGAAAGACAAAACAGCAGTTGAACCTGCTTAAAAGCCACTTCGCCTCGTTAAAAGACAAGATAGAGGCATTGCCGGAGGAAGAGGCAGCAGAGCAAAAACGGGATTCTTTGAAAGAGTTGAAAAAGATATCCAGGGAACTGGAAACCATAGTCCATTATTTCAAATCTTAATGCATAAGGCCAGGTTCCAGCATATAATTTCTGTTGTTATCCTTTTGTCCTTTCTTTTTGTACGGCCTGCCCGCGCCTCAGATGACGGTTTCGGCCAGGCAGGGAAAGAGGCCGGCAGATACTTTGATATCTATTATGCCCCGTCTTTGGAGACCCCGGAATTATCGCGTCAATTAGACATCCGCGCGGCAGACAGGATACTCTCGGGCGGCCCTGTTGAAAAGAGCGCTTCTTTTGTAGCCGGCCTGGCCGGCATGATCGACACGCTTTTCCTGCAGATATGCGACATACTCGATATGCACGTCTACAGCTTCAAAGGCAATATCAAGATATGCCGCGACCAGGCCCACTTAGAAAGGGTCTACAGAGCTCTTTTTAATCAAGGGCTAAATGATATGCGTTCTTTCTATGTGGAAAGCCTTAATACCATATACATTTCAGCCGAGAGTTTCCAGAGCGGCATCCTGGGCCATGAGATAGCCCACGCTATAATGAGCAGGTATTTTGTGGTGCCTCCCCCTGTCAAGGCCGCCGAAGTGCTTGCCGGCTACGTAGAATACCAACTCCGCAAAACCAGCCGGTGATGCAAACCCGGCGTATTGTTGACAGGCGTTTGTAACGCCGATATAATTATCTAGTTAAGTTCCCGCGTATTCGGATCTTGCCGTTTTTCTATCCCTCAATTTTCGAATAATCCCCGAATAAGTACGAAAAAACAAGGAGGGATTATCGTGTCAGAGAAATCTTTATTGGTTTTACAAGAGCAGATAGGGAATAGGATTTTGTTTGCCCGTAATGCAAAAGTTATGCTGGATAGAGATCTTGCAATTCTTTATGGAGTAGAAACAAAAGTTTTAATTCAGGCGGTTAAGCGGAATAGTAAAAGATTCCCGAGCGATTTTATGTTTATGCTTACCGCTCAAGAGGTTGTAAACTTGAGGTCACATATTGTGACCTCAAGTTGGGGAGGCAGGAGATATAAGCCGTATGTTTTCACTGAACAAGGCGTGGCTATGTTATCCAGCGTGCTTAAAAGTGAAAGAGCTATTCAGGTGAATATTCAGATCATGCGGACGTTTACAAAATTAAGAAAATTAATGGCAACTCACGAGGGTTTAAAAAAGAAAATTGAAGAGATGGAAAAAAAGTATGATAGTCAATTTAAAGTAGTGTTTGAGGCCATAAGACAATTATTAGAGCCGGCTTGTGAAAAGCCGAAAAGACGGATCGGTTTTCACCTTTGACCGGGCAAAAACCATAAATTAACTAATTCTTGCTTTAATTTTTGTATGGGGGTAAAATATTTTACGTATCTTGTTTGGGATATATGAAGATGGGGGTTTTTTTAGATGAGTAAATTTATCAGGGTATTTTTTCTATTCTCGCTTTTTATTTTTACCGCGAGTTTCGTCAAACCGTCAGCAGCTCAGGAGGAGTCAGTGGCTAAGGAGTCAGTGGTTGTTTTGGAAACAAACCAGGGTAATATCGAGTTAAGGCTCTTCCCTGAGGTAGCGCCAAAGGCATGCGAGAATTTTACCGGCCTGGTTAAAAAAGGTTATTATGACGGCACGGTATTCCATCGTGTTATACCTGATTTTATGATACAGGGCGGCGATCCGACAGCCACGGGCGCCGGCGGCAAGTCCATATTCGGCAAGCCGTTCGAGGACGAGGTCAGGCAGGATGTGCAGTTCAACAGGCCGGGTATTCTGGCTATGGCAAACGCGGGCCCGGGCACCAATGGCAGCCAGTTCTTTATCACCGTGGCCGCGACGCCATGGCTTAATATGCACCATACGATCTTCGGTGAGGTTATAGCCGGCTACGATGTAGTCGAAAAGATAGTAGGCGGCCAGACCGGGGCCGGGGATAGACCGGTTAAAGAGCAGAAGATAATCAAGGCAAGTATTAAGCAATAAAAAAGGAGGCTGTATGTGTGCAGGGATGTACCCGGCGATGCAACAGAACGTGTACCTTTTGTTCACTATCAAGATCATATTCGTCCTTATGCTTTTTACATGCCTTTTGGTGATGCTTGTGCGTCAGCGCGAGATGATCAAGGTTTTAAGAGAGATCAGAGATAAGAAGTAGGATGCGTAATCCCGTAACTATAGCTCTATATTCAGGCTCAGGTGTTTATGTTATTTGACCGCAAGGCGTGGTGCAGCGTCTTGCGGTTTTTTATTAAACCGCACCATAATCGGAGGAGAAAGATGGCAAGAGGCACAGTGAAGTGGTTCAATAACCAAAAGGGTTACGGATTTATCAGCACGGAAGAAGGCAAAGACATATTCGTCCATCATACCGCGATACAGGGTGAGGGGTATCGCACGCTGGAGGAGGGGCAGGCCGTCGAATTCGACGTTATCCAGGGCCCCAAAGGCGAGCAGGCAAGCAACGTTGTAAAGGCGTAAAGCATAAAAAGTGCTCCCCGCACTTATGATGGGATCAACTTAATCTAAGTGCGGGGTTTTATTTAACCTGAAATTTAGATCTAAAAAATATGATAAATATAAAAGACAAGCAGGAACGCGAGAATACCTTAAAGACTTTTTTTATCGGGGGGTCTTTTATAATGTCCATATGGATAGGCCTTCCTTTTTTGATACGTAAGTTCGTGGACCCGCATCTGGACTTTTTAGGAGTAAAGCCGGTCCGCTGGCTGGGGGTAATATTTAACGGCTTAGGGTATGCCCTGGCTGTATGGTGCGTCATGCTTTTTATAAAAGAGGGGAAAGGCACCCCGCTCCCCTTTGCCCACCCTAAGAGGCTCGTCTTGACCGGGCCTTACCGGTTCGTGCGTAACCCGATGGTCTTAGGTACGGTGCTCTTCCTTCTGGGTAATTCTATTCTGCTGGGTTCAGCGGGTATCTTTATTTACGCGGCAGTTATCTTTTTGATAATGCATTTTTTTGTCCTTGTCGAAGAGAGGTCGCTTGCGCGGCGCTTCGGGGCCGAGTATAGCTCTTATCGCAAAAATATACCGCGCTGGCTGCCTAAATTTTCCGTCAAACCTTAAGATCCCAATGTCCGATTTTCTTATTAAATTGGCGCAAGGTCCGAAAGAAGTGGAGTCGGCGCAGCGTTTAAGGTTTGAGGTATTCAATCTCGAGCTAAAAAAAGGCCTGAAGGCCGCCCACGAGAGCGGCCTTGACCGTGACGAATACGACCCTATATGCGACCACGTTCTTATTATCGACAAAAAAAGCGGCGCCACAATCGGTACCTACAGGCTCCTCTTGCGTTCGCGTTTGGGGGCAGATGGCCGCTTTTATTCCGAGAATGAATTCGACCTTGCCAATATTAGGAAGGCCGACGGCGAGATCTTAGAGATGGGGCGTTCCTGTGTCCACAAAGACTACCGCAGCAACTCCATACTGCTCCTCTTGTGGCAGAGGATACTTTCATATGTGGAAGACCACCGTGTCCGGTATATTATAGGCTGCCCCAGCTTATATACCATGGATACTGCCGAGATATCGAGTGTCTATTCGCTTATGAAAAAGGAATATCTTGCCCCGCGGGAATTCAGGGTCTATCCTAAAGAAAAAGCTTCTGTGCCGGGCTTGTCTGATTCCGTCCCTTTGGACGGCCAGGAGAGGAAAGTCCTTTTAAAACTCCCGTCGTTGATCCGCTCGTATATAAAGATAGGCGCCCAAGTTTGCGGAGAACCCGCCTTGGACCCGGAATTCGGTACAGCCGATTTCTTCATGCTTCTGGATGTGAGCCGTATGGCTGACAGTTACTTGAGGCGTTTCCGCGTGCATAATGTGCCATTGCGATGATACCGCGCTGTTTTTCTTTCCTTCGGTTTTTAATATCCCTGGTTAAATTAACTGTCGTCATCGCCTGTTTTTTATGTTATTTTCTTTCCGCTTTTTTCGCCTCTTTAGTCTTTTTTTTCCTAAAAACCCCTGTCAAAAGGCTCCTGGTATCGCGCCTCATACACATTTTTAATCTGTGCCTTGTGAACATCATAGGCATCCGTATCAAGGTTACAGGGGCTATTGGGGCCGTCGCGGCCGTCGGGACGGGCGTATTTTTGGTAAGCAATCATTTGAGCTATGTCGACGGGTTCATATTGGGCTCGCTGTTCCCTGTTATCTATGTGAGCAAGAGCGATTTGAAAAACTGGCCGTTGATCGGCTTGATGAGCGATTTTTCCGGCACTCTCTATATTGACCGTAACAGGAAAAACCATATAGCGGAATATATCGGTGTTATAGCCGAAACCTTATCGGCCGGGGCAAATGTGCTTTTTTTCCCCGAAGGGACTTCATCGAACGGCGATAGCCTACTGCCGTTTAAGGCGGCTTTTTTTGAGGCGCCGCTTGCGGCGGGCGCGCCTATCGTGCCGGCCGCTATTATTTATTCATCGGTGGACGGTGAGCCTGTCGGCAAAAATAACCGCGACAGGGTCTACTGGCACGGCGATATGACATTCGCGGACCATTTTTTCAGGCTCTTGTCTTGTTCGAGGGTCGACGTCGAGGTTCGGATATCTCCGGCCATCATTTTAAAGGATGAAGGCGACCGCGGCCCTCTGCGCAAACGCGCCTGCGAGTCGGCGTATGAAGCTATTTTAAAAGGCATAGATGAGGGCAAGAGGCAGAGGGAAGAGGAGAGATGAAAGAGGAAGTTGTGATCCGGGCTAAAGGGTTGACAAAGGCGTTCCGCGATGTGGTCGCGGTGGAAAAGATAGATTTTTCCGTTAATAAGCAGGAGTGTTTTGGTTTTTTGGGGCCGAATGGCGCCGGCAAGACGACGACTGTGCGCATGGTATCCTGTTTTATCGAGCCGACCTCCGGTTTCTTAGAGGTGTTGGGCAGGCAGGTCCAAAAAGAGCCCAGGCTCATTAAGGCAAATATCGGCGTATGCCCACAGGAGAATAACCTTGACCCTGACCTGACCGTTGAGGACAACCTGCGCGTATTTGCGCGTTATTTTGATATCGTGGGCAAAGACGCGTTGGCGCGGTGCGAAATGCTTTTGCATTTTGTAGGGCTCTACCCTAAAAGAAAGAGCGCCATCGAGGAGCTTTCCGGAGGCATGAAGAGGCGCCTTATTATCGCCAGGTCGCTTGTCAATTCGCCCGGCCTTTTAATATTGGATGAGCCGACTACGGGACTAGACCCGCAGGCCAGGCACCAGGTCTGGGAGACCATCCTTCGTTTGAAAAAAGAAGGCACCACCGTGCTTTTGACCACTCATTACATGGATGAGGCGGCCCACTTATGCGACAGGATAGTTATTATGGATAAAGGCAGGATCGTAGTCTCCGGTTCTCCGAAAGAACTTATCCGCCGGGTCGTTGCCTCGCATGTAATAGAGATATCTTCAGGTGCCCCGGGCATCGAAGATTACCTTAATAGCAAGGGGCTGGCATATGAAAAGACTCAGACGCACTTTTTTGTTTACACCTCTTTCGGGCCGCAGGACTTCGAAGATGTACTGCGAAAGTTCGGGGACAGCCTTTGCGCCTTGCGCATGGCAAATCTGGAAGATGTGTTCCTTAAATTGACAGGCAGGGAGTTGAGAGAATAGTAGTTGGGTAAAGGTCAAGAAGCCCGTTTAGTAGTTTGGTTAAGTCGTTAGTCATGGGATAAATTACGATATATCATGGACACTGTATTAAAAAATATAAGCTGGAGGGCCTGGCGCGTGTGGCAGAGGAATTATGACGTCTATCTTGCCACCTGGAAGGTAAATTTTATCCCCCCGCTATTAGAGCCTGTTTTGTATTTGCTGGCATTCGGGATGGGCCTAGGGCAGCTCGTCCCGGGCATCTCATACGCCGGCAGGCCGGTCTCTTATTTGGAGTTCATAGCGCCGGGCTTAATAGCCGTAGCCGTCATGAACCACGGTTTTTTTGAAACGACATACGCGTCTTTTGTCCGCATGTATTTTCAAAAGACCTACGACGCTATCCTATCCACGCCGCTTGTGCTTGAAGATGTGGTCTTCGGTGAGATCGTATGGGGAGCGACAAAGGCCTTCTTTGCCGGCTCTATCATGTTCGTTGTGGTCGGTTTATTCGGCCTGTTATCTTTGCCGCAGGCCTTATTGATCCTGCCGCTTTGTTTTTTTGCCGGCATGGCTTTTTCGGCATTGGGCATGTGTTTTACCGCGATAGTCAAAAATATAGAGATGTTCAATTTTCCTGTTTTTTTATTTATTACCCCGATGTTCTTGTTCGGCGGCGTGTTCTTTCCTCTTTCTGAAATGCCGCAATGGGCCCAAGGGGTGGCCTGGTGCCTGCCGCTGACGTTCCTGGTATCGAGCACGCGCGCGCTTGCCTCAGGGGTCGTGTCCGCCGTTATTTTAAAAGACGCTTTGGTCCTTGTCCTGGTAGCCTTTATCTGCACCTTTGCCGCTATCGCAATGCTGAAGAAGAGATTATTAAAGTGAATATCCCAGCCTTTCCTGATATGAGGCCCATTGTGTTGGGCGACAAATATACCTTCGATCGCTTATTTAAAAAATACCCGCCGCAAGTTTCGGAGTTCACTTTTACCAATCTTTTTGCCTGGAGGTGCGCTTACCGGTTTTGCGTCTCAAGCCTGGATGATTGTGTCCTGGCAATTTCGGCAAAAGACAAGAAATCGCCGCATATCTTTGACCCGATCGGTGAACAAACTAAAAAAAGGAGCGTGGTCCGGGAAGTCTTTTCATTGATGGCCGGGCGCGCTAAGTTCGTCCGCGTTCCTGAGGCCACAGCGGGGTTGTTCGTAGATGAGGCAGGTATAGGCGTCGAAGAGGACCGCGATAACTTCGATTATGTCTATTCGGCGCGCGACCTCATAGAGCTTAAGGGCAGGGATTTTGACGCAAAGAGGAATTTTATCCGGCGTTTTGAGGAACAGTATACTTTTAAGTATGAGAAGATAACTAAGGCCAATCTCGGGAAGTGCCTGTCTTTTGAAGAAGAGTGGTGCAATGCCAAAGAGTGCCAGCGCGTAGAAGGCCTTGCGGCGGAAAGAGCGGCTACCCAGGAAATGTTGCGGCATTTTGAGAGGCTGGGCATAAGCGGGGGCATAATAGAAATAAACGGAAAGGTCGAGGCTGTGGCATTAGGCGAGGAGCTTAACGCAGAGACTTTTGTAGTGCACGTAGAGAAGGCCAACAGCGGATGCCAGGGCATATATCAGGCTATAAGCCAGCTCTTTATAAGCAATGAGGCCGGACGCTTCGCTTATGTCAACCGCGAGCAGGACCTGGGTGTGTCCGGCCTGCGTAAAGCCAAGGCATCCTACCATCCGCACCATATGGTGAAGAAATATAATTTAGTCTATAGCCGGTAGCCTATCGACTTTGACCTTCTAATGCGCTATAATTAAGACGATGAATATTACAATGATCATATTTGGGGTAATTTTAGGTGCAGGCCTTGTTTTTATCTTTTTGTGGCTGAAGGGAAGAGCTGTAAAAGACGCCGGAGAAGACAAGAAGAAGGAGCTCGACGACATCGTGGACAAGCTTAAAGGCGCTTTTGCGTCATTGTCTCTTGACGCCTTGTCAAAAAACAGCGAGGAGTTCTTGAAGCTGGCGCATCAGAGGTTGGAGAACGCCGCGTCTTTGAGCGAAAAAGACCTTGAAGGTAAAAAGAAGCTTATTGACCAGACATTTGGCGATATGAAGGTAGAGTTGGCCAAGGTCGAAGACCTGATGAAGGCCTTAGAAAAGGACCGCGAGCACAAATTCGCACAGCTCTCGACGAATATTGAACTTATGACCAAGGAGGTTTCGGAGCTGCAGCAGACGACAGGGCACCTGAAGGCCGCTTTGGCTAGCACAAAAACACGCGGCCAGTGGGGGGAGCGCATGGCCGAAGATGTTTTAAGGCTCGCGGGTTTTATCGAGGGCATTAATTACGCCAAGCAGAAGGCGCAGGGCGCCGGCAGGCCGGATTACACGTTTTTCCTGCCGCAGGGCTTGTGCGTCAATATGGATGTTAAATTCCCTCTGGACAATTATTTGAGGTTCTTTGACGCCACCTCAGAGCTGGAAAAAGAGAATTACAAGAGCCAGTTCCTGCGTGACGTAAAGCTCAGGATCAAAGAGGTCACATCGCGCGATTATATCGACCCGGAAAACCGGACCGTAGATTATGTGATAGTATTCATCCCCAATGAACAGGTATATGCGTTCATCAACCAGGCCGATAGGTCCATCCTCGATGAGGCGATGCAGCACAAGGTCATCTTCTGCTCGCCGTTGACGCTGTATGCCATCTTGGCCGTTATCCGCCAGGCGATGGACAATTTTAATTTAGAGCGCACGGCGCACAAGATACTGGATGTATTGGGCGCCTTTGAAAAACAGTACCAGGCATTCTGTGTTTCTCTTGAAAAAATGGGTGAGAAGATAGATGATGCCAGAAAAGAGTATGACTCCCTTATTACGACGCGCAAGAACCAGATGGACAGGCAGTTGAAAAAGGTTGAAGAACTGCGCCAGGAAAAAGGGCTCGTATTGGAAGATAAAAGCGCCCATTAGCCGCTATGCTTGTCGACGTCAAGGTCATCCCTAAATCATCCCGCAATCTTATTAAACAAGAGGCCGCGCGCCTGAAGGCCTATCTTACCGTGGCACCTGAAAAAGGAAAGGCCAACCAGGCCTTGATAGAGCTCATAGCCGAACATTACAATGTCAAAAAAAGCCAGGTGCGCATAGTTAAGGGGGCGCGCTCCGCGCTCAAAGTCGTTTCAATCGGGAAATAAACCATGCCTGAGCCGCTTATCTTAAAAAAACAAGACGGGTTTTACGAGCTTTGCTTTTTTGAAAAGCACGGCGTACGCGCTGTTTTTACTTCGAGAAAGTATGATATGGGTTTCAAGCGCCTTGCGCCGGGAAATGCCGGCGGCCGCAAGGAAGCTTATCTGAAACTTGGTATAAATTGGAAGAGGCTGGCATGCCCTTTGCAAGTCCACGGCGATAATGTATTTGTGGCGCAGGAGAAACACAATGGCAGTGGTGTTTTCGGGCGTTCCGGGGCCATAGCGGATACAGATGCGATTGTGACTTTGGAGGCCGGCCTGCCCCTGGCTATTTTGACCGCGGATTGTCTTCCTGTTTTTATCCTGGATCCGCACAATCATTGCATAGCTTTGGTCCATGCGGGTTGGCGAGGGGTCTATCAGCGCCTCATAGGCAACACGATCGCGAAGATGGGCAAGGTGTGCGGTTCGGCTCCTGAACATCTCCTGGTGGCCTTAGGGCCTGCTATCCGCCAGTGTTGCTATGAGGTGGGCAAGGATTTTACAGAGAAGTTCAGGCCGGAAGTCCTCAAGCATAGCGGAGGAAAACTATATTTCGATAGCGCGGATGAGGCCTGCCGCCAGATGACTGAGCTGGGCATAAGAAGAGAGAATATTTGTGACAGCCGTATATGCACGTCATGCGCCAATGATGAGTTTTTCTCCTTTCGCAGGGAGGGGCAGAAGGCCGGCCGCAGCATGTCTGTGATGCAAATAAACAGGATCCGTGATATAATTTAGAAAATAAGGGATCTAGAAACAAAGACGCAAATGGCAGGGCTTAAAACCGAAAGGAGAAAGCTATGGCAGAGATCAGGGTCTATTCTACGCCAACCTGTCCTTATTGCGTGAGGGTCAAGAACTACCTGAAAGATAAAAACATCCCTTTTGAGAACATCGACGTATCCAGCAACGAAGAAGGGCTTGCCGAAATGGTCAGGGTCTCGGGGCAAATGGGTGTCCCTGTTGTTTTGATAGACGGAGACGTGATCGTAGGTTTTGACAAAGAGAAGATAGACTCTAAACTTGGGGCATAGACAGGCCTCTTATAAGCCGATGCGTGAACTTATTATTGTCGGGGCCGGGCCCGCGGGCATAACAGCCGCGGTTTACGCGGCAAGAAAAAAGATAGATTTTATGTTGGTCACCGAAGATATCGGCGGCCAGACGCTTTTGAGCTCGGATGTGGAGAATTACACGGGCTACCAGTTCATCACAGGCCAGGACCTTGTAGCCAAGTTCGAAGAACATCTTAAGCAATTCGGTGTAGAGGCAAAGACCGGCGAGCCCGCCGTGCGCATCCTGCAGGCAAAGGACGGCTCTTTTACCGTCGAGACAAAAAAAGCTGCCTATCAGGCCAAAGCGGTCATAGTCGCAAGCGGCAGAAGGCCCCGTTGGCTGGATGCGGCAGGAGAAGAAGCCTTAAGGAACAAAGGCGTCAGTTATTGCGCGACTTGCGACGGCCCGCTCTTCTCAAAAAAGCATGTAGCGGTGATAGGAGGGGGGAACTCCGCTTTGGATGCGGCATTGCAGATGATGCACATCGCTACTTTTGTTTACCTGATAGATATCAATCCCGAGTTAGGCGGCGATCCTATCATGCGTGAAAAGGTAATGGCAGCGGCTAACGCGAAGATCTTTAACAGCGCTGTTACAAAAGAGATACGGGGCTCGCAGTTCGTGGAAGGCATCAGATTCGAGCAGAACGGTGTCTCACGCGACCTCGATGTCCAGGGTGTCTTTGTCGAGATAGGCTCTATACCTAATTCCGATATCATAGATTTTGTGGCAAAAAACGAAAACGGCGAGATTATCATCGATAATATCAACAGCACAAATATAGCCGGCATCTTTGCAGCCGGTGATGTGACTGATGTGCCGGAGAAGCAGATCATCGTGGCCGCGGGTGAGGGCGCTAAAGCGGTATTGGGCGTTTCCCGTTACCTGTATAAGTCGGGGGCATAAATGGGCAATTGCGTTGTTTTTGTCACGGCCCCTAAGGGCAAAGAGCCTCATTCGCTGGCAAAGATGCTCTTAGAAAAGAAATTGTGTGCCTGTGTAAATATAGTAAAAGAAATAGATTCTTTTTTTTGGTGGCAGGGAAAGATCGATACCGCCAAAGAATCTTTGCTGGTCATTAAAACAAGGCGCAGCCTCCTGGCGGCATTGACAAGGGCGGTAAAGCAGGCCCATAGTTATGAGGTCTGCGAGGTCATAGCACTGCCTATTATCGGAGGCAATAAAGATTACCTGGACTGGGTCTCGGCGTCATGCAAGAAAGGAAATAAAAGATGATACAAGGAGGAAATCCGCTTGAAATAGTTTTAGCTTTCGGAGCCGGTATGCTTGTCAGTTTTTCGCCGTGCGTATATCCGCTGCTGCCTATTACTGTAGGTTATATCGGCGCCTCGTCGCAAAAGGACAAACTCCACGCATTTTTATTGAGCCTTATCTATGTCCTGGGCATGGCTATCACGTATTGTATTTTAGGCGTGTTTGCCAGCATGACCGGAAAGATCTTCGGGCAGATAAGTTCCAGCCCGGTGTCATTTTTTATTATAGGCAATATCTGTATTATTTTCGGGTTATCGATGCTCGGCGTCTTTGAACTTCACATGCCTAACTTTTTTTTAAATAAGGCAAAGAACCCGAAGAATAAATTCTCAGTTTTTCTCTTAGGCCTGACAAGCGGCCTGATAGTAGGGCCGTGCACAGCTCCGGTACTGGGCGCGATCCTTGTGTATGTGGCGACAAAACAGAATCTCGCGTACGGCATTTTGCTCTTGTTCAGTTTCGCCTATGGCATGGGTTCGCTTTTGATCTTGGCAGGCACATTCAGCGGCGTTTTGGCCGGCATGCCCAAGTCAGGGAAATGGATGTATACCGTAGAAAGGCTGGGCGGGGTATTATTGATTCTAGCCGGTGAGTACTTTTTGATAAATATGGGGAGAGCCTTGGTATGAAAAAAATATTAAGGAAAGTTTTTATAGTCTTGTTGTCGTTCTTGTTCTTATCCGCTCCGGCCGTTCACGCTTATAGTTCGGTAGATAAGGCCGCCGGGCTAGGCCAGTCGCCGGATTTCAGCCTTTCGACTGTTTCGGGCAAGACGGTGTCCCTGGAAGATTCCAGGGGGAAGAATGTCGTGCTCTTCTTTTTTACCACCTGGTGCCCGTGGTGCCGGAAGAAATTCCCCGAACTCGTCAAGAACCAGGAGAGGTATAAGAATGACGGGGTAGAGCTTATTATTATCGATGCCGGAGAAAGCCGGGCCAAGGTCTTATCTTTCGTACAGAAGCAGGGTATACCGTTCGACATACTCCTGGATGTGGATATGAAGGTGTCCGAAGACTACGATATAGTCGGCATCCCGGCCTTTGTCCTTATATCCGAGGACGGCCGTATCCTCTACAGGGATAACGACATGCCTGATAACTATAAGAAGATCTTCGGTAAATAGAACTTTCCCTTGACAATTGCCGCTAAGCGCCTATAATTAAATCAGTAATGATAGCCATTATTAATAAGGGCAGGCGAACCTCGGTCCACCGCGTAAATAAGGTGTAGCTACCCGCCGCATGATTTCACCTGTTTCAATAATCTGAGAAGGGTATTTTTTTCTCTTTTTTGTCATCAAATATAGAGGGGAGAAGCACATGGGCAAGAACGTAGAAGGCAGTTACCGCATTACAAAACAGCGCCAGAAGATATTGGAGCTTCTTACGAACACCAAAGAGCATCCTACGGCGGACCAGGTCTACAAGAAATTGAAGGGTAAGTTCCCGCGCCTGAGCCTGGGTACGGTGTACAGGAATCTTAGGATATTAAAAGAGCAGGGACAGATCTGGGAGCTTGATTTCGGCACGGGCTTGAGCCACTTTGATGCCGTCGTGCATTCGCACTATCACTTCATATGCAAGAATTGCCGCAGGATTTACGACATACGCATCCCTGCCATAAAAGAGTTGGATGATAAGGTCAGGACTATGACGGGTTTCAGGATATATTCCCACCGTTTGGAATTTTTCGGGCTCTGCGACGTATGTAATGACAGGCAGATGGTCCAGTAAGCGTTTAAGCATGAGCATCTTAAATAATAATCTGAGTTTGTTGATGGACCTCTATGAGCTTACAATGGCGCAGAGTTATTACCGCCATCGTTTTAAGGCCCAGGCCACTTTCGATCTTTTTGTAAGGCACCTGCCTCCCAACAGGTCCTACCTCGTCTTTGCAGGGTTAGAAGACGTCCTGCGTTATCTTAAAAATCTGAAGTTCAGCCAGGAAGACCTTGATTATCTAGAGAGGCTCGGGTTCGGAGAAGATTTTTTGACATACCTGGGCCGCTTGAGATTCCACGGCGATGTATGGGCCATGCCCGAAGGGAGCGTGTTCTTTCCGGGTGAGCCGGTCATACGCGTGACAGGTTCTTTGATAGAGGCCCAGATAATAGAGAGTTTTCTTTTGAATGCCGTCAATCTTTCTACCATGGTGGCATCAAAGGCCTCACGCATCATGATAGCGGCAGGCGGCCGGGGTGTTTATGATTTTTCTTTGCGCCGCGCGCAGGGGATCGATGCGGCGTTAAAAGTAGCGCGCTCCGCTTTTATTTCCGGTTTCAGCGGGACTTCCAATGTACTTGCTTCAAAACTTTACGGCATACCGGCTGTCGGGACTATGGCCCACTCATTTGTCTTGTCTTTCTCAAGCGAGGCTGAAAGTTTCAGGGCATTTTTCGAGACGTTCCCTAATAAGTCCATTCTCCTAGTCGATACATACAGTATCCAGGAAGGCATTAAGAACGCTATTCGCGTGGCAGGAGAATTCAGGGCCAGGGGCCATATGCTGCAGGGTATACGCTTAGATAGCGGCAATCTCGCGCAGCAGGCCAGGATGGCAAGGCGTATGCTCAATGAAAGCAATTTCAAAGAGGTCAAGATATTTGCCAGCGGAGACCTGGACGAATACAAGATAGAGAAACTCGCGGCAAGCGGCGCGCCCATAGATGATTTTGGCGTAGGCACGCGTATGGGGGCGTCAGCGGACGCGCCTTCTTTAGATGTTATCTATAAGCTGGCCGAGGTTACAAATGAGGGCGGCGTATTTTTGCCGACCATGAAGTTCAGCAGGAACAAGGTAACGCTGCCGGGCCGCAAGCAGGTATTCAGGTGTTTTGACAAGCGCGGTTTCTGCAAAGAGGATATCATAGGCCTAGAGCATGAAAACCCGGGAGAGCCGCTTTTGAAGAAGGTCATGCATGCAGGAGAGCTCGTTTGCGGCCTAAGGCCGCTTTCTGAGATAAAAGAAACCGCCGCAAGGAATATGTCCTCTTTGAGGAAGGAATACAGGCTTTTGCGCCGCGGCGCGTCTTATCCGGTGCTTTTAAGCAAGGACTTAAAGAAGCTGGTCGCG
This sequence comes from Candidatus Omnitrophota bacterium, assembly GCA_003451585.1. Lineage (GTDB taxonomy): Bacteria > Omnitrophota > Gorgyraeia > Velamenicoccales > Velamenicoccaceae > UBA9636. Next base: position 23,405 of record DMEU01000028.1, read on the forward strand.
GGTTTGGCGAGGCATTTGAAAAAACCTGGTAGTTAAATTTTGGAGGCAAGGTTATGATAGAGACAAGGAGGCACAATCGCTTCAATACTCGGGGTAGTATTTTTGTGACGACCCTGCAGGATCGGCCGCGTGTGTTGCGTGCCTATCTGGATGATATCAGTCTTGGTGGCTTACATCTTCATTCGGAAGACCGGGTAGATATCAATGAAAAGATAGCTTTTAAGATGAAGGCGCCGTTGTCATTTTTTCCGTTGGCAGGCACTGGCGTTGTGCGACATGCAGCGCCTACAAAACGGCATGGCCATTCCTGTTATTGTTTAGGTGTTGAGTTTATCCACACAAATAAACGGCGCATATGGGGTATCATTAGCGCTAATATAGGTTCAAGAGGAAAGCGCCTTTTGCTTCTACGACAGTGGAAAGAAGAGGCTAAGTTTTTGTTTGTATGCGTGCCGGTTATTTTTTTATTGACCTGGTTCGTTGTAGGCCAGGCCATGCAGTCTCAGATATCTACACAGAAGGAACGCAGCTATAATGAGCATCTAAGGAAGGGAGTATTACATTTTTTGTACCACTCCACCTGATTTCTAAAAAGCATTTTAAAAAACCTTGATTTTGCGCTTGCTGCCTAATATAATAAGATTTCCTTTTTTTAAAAATTAATCTTGTCCTTCGCCGCTTATTTATAAAAAGACAGCGGCCAGGGATCAATGCGCAGCTTAAAAGCTGCGGCGAATTGGGAGGCAATAGATGAAAGAGATCAGGATCCACGCAAGGGCCGGCCAGGGCGCGATAACTACCGCCAGTATCCTGGGCTATGCCTATTTTTTAAAAGGCGAATACCCGTATGCCTTCCCTCATTTTGGGGCGGCGCGCATGGGTGCGCCGATGAACGCTTTTGTGCGTATCGACGATAAGCCTGTGCGTTTAAGAAGCCAGGTCTATAATCCGGATTATCTTATAGTGGTGGATGCCACACTGATGCGCGGTTTCGATTGCTATGTCGGTTTTAAAGACGACGGCATAGCTATTGTCAACGAGAGGGAGGGTATGGAGATCCCTAAGCCCGGCGGAAAGCAGAAGCTCTTTGTCGTGCCGGCCAATAAGATATCCATGGAGATAACCGGCGGCAAGACGCTTTTGAGCAATACCGTGCTCTTGGGCGCCTACGCGGCGGCTACGGGCGATCTGAAGGTCGAAGATATGATCAAGGCCATAGCCGAGCGTTTTGGCGATAAGGGGCAGAAGATCGTGGATATGAATGCCGAGGCCGTTAAAAAAGGCTATGAGTTCGTTAAGGGAGGGAGATAAAAATGATAGGTCATCTAACTTCAAAACCGGGCTCAAGTGAGGCCAATAAGACAGGTTCCTGGCGCACTGAAACAAAGCCTAAATTTTTGCAGAAGAATTGCATAGCCTGCCGCATGTGTGTATATATATGCCCTGAAGGCATAGTCACGGGGGAGGGCAAGAATACCTTTAAGTGCGATTATGCGTATTGCAAAGGCTGTGGTAATTGCGCGGCCATTTGCCCTAAAAAAGATATAGAGATGGTTGCTGAAATCGAAGAGGGGGAAAAGTAAATGAAACAGTTTCTTGAAGGATCACATGCTATCGCCGAGATCATCAAGAGGTGCAAGCCCGGAGTGGTATCGGCTTATCCTATAACGCCTCAGACGCATATAGTGGAAGATCTGGCGCAGATGGTGGCGGATAAAGAATTAGACGCGCAGTTCGTCAATGTTGAGAGCGAGCACTCCGCGGCCTCGGTCGTCCTTGGCGCCCAAGCCGTTGGTGTACGCACATATACGGCCACGAGTTCACAAGGGCTCCTGCTTATGGCGGAGGTGGTATTCAATATCGCCGGCCTGCGTTTACCTATTGTAATGACCACGGCTAACCGTGCGATATCGGCCCCTATTAACATATGGAATGACCAGCAGGACGTTATGACCGTGCGTGATTCCGGTTGGGTGCTTTTGTTCGCCGAAACGATCCAGGAGGCTGTGGACCTGCATGTGCAGGCGTATAAAATTGGCGAGGATCCTCGTGTAATGCTGCCGGTCATGGTAAATATGGACGGGTTCATCTTGACGCATGGCATGGAGACAGTGGATATGCCGTCGCAGGAAGAAGTGGGCAAATTCATCCCGCCTTATACCACTACGTATAAACTCGACGTGGATAACCCGCAGACCATGGGGTATTTGGCTGATCCTGACTATTATCTGGAGATCCGCTATTTAGTACAGCAGACTCACAGGGAGCTTTTATCCATAATACCTGAAGTCGCGTCGCAATTTAAAAAGGCATTCAAGAGGGGCGAGGGCAACGGCCTGATCGAAGGCTATCGCCTGGAAGACGCCGAGCAGGTATTTGTGGCCATGGGTTCTGTATGCGGCACTATCCGCGACAGCGTAGATGAACTAAGGGCCAAAGGGAAGAAGGCAGGGTTGTTAAAGATCATAAGTTACAGGCCTTTCCCGAAGGACGAGGTATTGACGGCTTTAAGCCGTGCCCGCGAAGTGGCTGTTGTAGATAAGAGCGTTTCTTTGGGCGGTTTTGGCCCTGTTTATACTGATCTGTGCGCGGCTGTATCTTCTATGGGCCCCAAGGCCCCTAAGGTCAGCGGATTTGTCTTAGGCCTGGGCGGCAGGGATATCACGCTTAAGTCGATACAAGATGTCTATGAGCGCATGTCCGGCAAACAGGTTGATTGTGAATTTATCGGATTAAAGCAGGAATTGCTTGCGGAGGGAAAATAATATGCCTGAGACTCTATTTAAACCTGGACATACGGCGTGCGCTGGCTGCGGCCAGGCAGTAGGAGCGCGCCTTGTAATAGATACAGCCGGAAAGAATACGATGATCGCCAATAACACCGGCTGCCTTGAAGTTTTTTCCACCAAGTATCCTGAGAGCGCCTGGTGTGTGCCGTGGATCCACTCGTTGTTCGAGAATTGCTCGGCTGTAGCGTCGGGTATCGAGGCGGCGCTTAAGTATCTGGGCAAGAAGGACACGATAAACGTGATAGCCCAGGCCGGCGACGGCGGCACGGCCGATATCGGCCTGCAGGCTATATCCGGTATGTTTGAAAGAGGCCACGATGTTTTATACGTCTGTTATGACAATGAGGCGTATATGAATACCGGTATTCAGCGTAGCGGCCTTACCCCTACGTTGACCAATACCACGACTTCGCCTTCAGGGTCGGCTTCACTCGGGAATCCCAGGCCGAAAAAGCCGATGCCGGAGATAGCCGCGGCGCACGGTATCCCTTATGTTGCGACGGCTTCTGTGGGCTATCCTCAGGATGTCCAGAAGAAGGTCAAGAAGGCATTGAGCATAAAAGGGCCGAAATATATCCAGATACATGTGCCTTGCCCTTTAGGCTGGCGCCATGAATCCGACATGACATTCGATGTTGCCAAGCTGGCGGTTGAGACCGGGCTTTACCCGCTCTTCGAATATGAATACGGCAAGCTTGTATCGCGTAAGATCGCAAAGATCAAACCCGTAGAAGAGTATCTTAAGGTGCAGGGCCGCTTTAAACATCTTCTGAAAAATCCCGATGCCGTAAAACAAGTCCAGGCTATAGCGGATTATAATATTCAGAAGTATCAGCTTAAATCAGAAGCATAAGCCAATGGGGGGATCATGGAAAAATGGGAATGTACGGTTTGCGGCTATATCTATGACCCTGCTGTAGGCGACCCAACGCAGAATATCGCGCCGGGCACAAAATTCGAGGATATCCCGGATACGTGGGTATGCCCAGAATGCGGCGTCACAAAAGATAACTTCAAAAAACTTTAGTCTTCTAATGGCTGAAAGTGAAGAGAAAAAACAGCCGCTGGCGGCGTGGAATGAGGCGGAAAGTTTTGGTGCCGCGCTTCGCGCTTTCATGCCTCTCTGCGGGCAGGTACTTTTCAGGCCTGTTGATTTTTTCACTCAGCTTTTTTCCTGCACGCACCCCGATATCAGGCGCCGCCTTACTAAGGCCGTTGTTTTCGCGCTTATTTTAAGCTACATTAAGTTATTTTTAGACCTGGCTAATCTCTACTGGTTTAAGTACTTTTCAAAAAATATATTTCCCGCCGTAGAATCCCTGCAGTTCTCCTTTTTGGCGGATAGCGTTTTCGCTTCGCCTTTTTTTCTTTTGCGGCCCTTGCTGATACTTGGATTGACAGCGGCGCTGGTGGCTGTGGGCGTCAAGCTCATATTGGGGTTTGATAAGGCCTTGGGGAGCGTCCTTTTTATAATTTGCTACAGGTGCGCCGCGGATATATTTTATGTCTTGCCTTTTATAGGAGGTATCTTCGCCATAGCGTGGTCTGTGACACTGCTTGTCGCAGGTATCCGCCAGGCGTATAAACCAGGGTTTTTGCGTTCTTTTGTGGCCGGCGTAGTTGTGCCTGTTGCGATGCTTTTTTTTATCCTTGTCGGTATGGGGCCGGCGCTTAACAGGGCGGTACTCGTCTTTTATCCGGAGATGAAGGCGCAGTTAGTGAGGATCAACGAAGTCACGGCATACGCCACAATGAGCTCCATAGCCGCCGGCATAGAGACATATAAGACGGACCTCGGGTTTTACCCGGCACATCTGGGGGTTTTGAGGAAATATGTGTCTGATTCGATGGTCGATGATGCCACGAGCACGAGCTATCAGGGAGGCTATGTCTATGAATATGGCCTGGTTGATGACGGGCGTTATCGCCTCTACGCCAGGCCGAAAGAGGCCGGCGTGACAGGGCGTTTTGTCTTTTATGCTGATGCATCGGGCCTCGTCCGTTTTGATGGGCCTGATGGCCAGGCCATTAAGGATTTAAGCCAGATCGAAGGCCGTATTTTGGGAAGATAGGGGGTTCCATGGTGGAATTAAAAAACAAGATCTATTGGGTCGGCGCGGTAGATTATAACGTGCGCGATTTTCATGGTTATGTGACGCCGCATGGGACTTCTTATAACGCCTATTTGATCGTAGACGACAAGATAACGCTTGTCGATACCGTCAAGAAGGGTTTTGCGCCGGACTTGCTTGACCATATCAGCCAGATCGTGCCTCCGGAAAAGATAGACTATCTCATAGTCAATCATGTGGAGATGGACCATTCCGGTTCTGTGCCGGATATTTTAAATGTGGCAAAGAACGCCAGGATATTTTGCACGGCGAAAGGCAAAGAAGGGCTGATCAAGCACTACCAGATCAAAGACAGAGAGATGAATATCGTCAAGACCGGCGATACCATTTCGCTGGGCAGCCGCACTTTAAAATTCATAGCTGCGCCGATGGTGCATTGGCCTGACAGTATGTTTACTTATTGCGTGGAAGACCGAGTCCTTCTGCCTAACGATGCTTTTGGCCAGCATCTTGCCGATCCATGCCGTTTCGCCGATGAAATAGGGGAAGACTATTGTATAGAGGAGGCGGCAAAGTATTACGCGAATATCCTCATGCCTTTGGGCAGCATCATATCCAAGAAGATAGAAGAACTATGCAATATGGGCGTGGCAGTCGATGTGATAGGGCCCAGCCACGGAGCCATATGGCGTAAAAATACAGGGCGCATCATAAACGCATACATGGATTGGGCTTCTTTTAAGCCTAAACAAAAGGCCGTCATCGTATACGATACGATGTGGGATTCGACCGAGAAGCTGGCACGCAAGCTGACCGAATTGATCTCAGCCGAAGATATAGAGGTGAAGACATATAATGTCAGGAAGAGCGACGGCAGCCAGATCGTGCGCGATATCCTGGATGCCAGGGTATTTTTGGTAGGCTCGCCTACCTTGAACGCCGATATGTTCTGGACAGTAGGTGGTTTTCTGACGTATTTAAGGGGACTGAAACCAAAGAATAAGAAGGCGGGTATATTTGGTTCATATGGGTGGGCTGAAGGCGCCTCAAAGGCTATACGCCGCGATATAGAGGCTATGGGGATAGAGATGATCGAGCCGCCATTTGAGGTCCAGTATGTGCCGAATGAAGAAGAGTTGAGTAAATTAAAAGAATATGCTAAAGTAGTTGTCCAAGCCGTTAAAGGATAGAAAAAGACCTAAACCACAGACTATAAGGCCGTAGGCAAAAGGAGGCAGTTATGGGAGAGAGATTCAGAAAGACGTCGGACTCAGACCTTAAGGAGTTGATCGCGGATCTTAACAGGGCATATTGCGACGAGTGGTTGGCTTTTTACGCCTACACTTATGCCGCCCAGGTAGTTTCAGGAAAAGGTTATGAAGATATGCAGGAGTTCCTGGAGAAGATAGCCAAGGAAGAGCTGGAACATCAGTCTGAATTAGCGGATATGATAGTAAAGCTCGGAGGAATGCCTGTAGTTAATTTTAATGAGCTCGAAAAGAACGCCAACGCGCCTTTTCCGATGCCGCCAAAGAAGACCGATGATTATGACGCTATCATCGGGTTTGTAATGGCTGCCGAAGGCGGTGCCATAGAAGTATACCGTAAGATCGCGAAGAAGACATTCGGCAAGGAAGATGTGGTGTATCAGCTGGCCACGCATATTTTAGGCGAAGAGGTTAATCACGAAGAGATATTCGAGAACCTGAAATAAAGGGAAAACAGAACAAGCATATTAGAGGAGGGGGAACTTATATGGCAAAAGTAGTAGTAGATGCGGCAACATGCGTGGGTTGCGGGCTTTGCGAACAGAATTGCCCGGAGGTCTTTGAAGTAAAAGATGACGGCATCGCCTATGTAAAGGCCCAAGAGTGTGCCACTTGCAATTTAAAAGAAGTAGCTGATCAGTGCCCAGTGAACGCAATAACAGTAAGCTAATCAAAAAAAGGGGACAGGCTACTTTTTAATTTAAAAAGTAGCCTGTCCCCTTTTTCATGCCTTTTAAAAAGCAGGTGGCATTTTTTTGTCCATTATGAAAGAAGCGCTTTTTTACAAGAATACAGGCGGTACAGATGTGCAGTGTTTTTTGTGCCCGCACTTCTGCCGTATCAAAGACGGCGGTATCGGGTTTTGCGGTGTGCGCAAGAATACAGGCGGCCTGCTCTACACTTTAAACTACGGCCGCGTGGCAGCCATGGCCTTAGACCCTATCGAGAAGAAACCGCTTTATCACTATCATCCCGGAGAGTTCATCCTGTCCGTAGGTACCGTCGGGTGCAACTTATCCTGCCTCTTCTGCCAGAATTGGTCCATTGCAAAAGAGGTGCAGGCGCCGACAGAGCCTATGACATCCGAAGAGATCGTAGAGAAAGCAAGGCAATTAAACTCCTTCGGCATAGCCTATACTTATAACGAGCCTTTTATCTGGTATGAGTTTGTCCTGGAGACGGCTAAGCTGGCAAGAAGAGCAGGCCTGCAGAATGTGCTTGTCACTAACGGTTATGTTACTCTAAAGCCTTTAAAAGGGCTCCTGCCTTTTATCGATGCCATGAACATCGATATTAAATCCATTGAAGATGAATTCTATAGAAAGACCTGTTCGGGGACTGTGGCGGAGGTCTTAGAGACTATAAAGACGTCTGTAAAGAACTGCCATGTGGAACTGACAAACCTTATCATACCTACGCTCAACGATTCAGATGAGAATTTTACCCGGCTGGTGGATTGGATCTATGAAAATCTCGGCCGAGACGTACCGCTGCACTTTTCGCGTTACTTTCCCTGCTATAAGATGACTATACCGCCTACCCCGATAGAGGCTTTAAAGCGGGCCGAGGGTATAGCCAAGAAGAAGCTCAAGTATGTCTATCTGGGTAATGTCTAGCGGCGTTGCCCGAGCATCGACTCATCGATATAGTTGACCAGCCCTGCCCTTTGTTTTAGGCCCTCAAAAAATTCACCGAAGGCTTTATTGCGTTTGTTCTCCAAAAGCAGTTCCGTAAACTCCTCTTTTTCTTTTTTATATTTTTCTTCGTAGACAGGTACGGTTTCGATAGCCTTGATGACGTAAAAACCCTGCTCAAGCTGTATTGGTTCATCTGCGGTCTGGCCTTTGGAGAGTTTAAAGGCGGCATTTTTCAATGCTTCCGCCATACCAAGTTCAGGGATATAACCTTCGCGGCTGAAGAACGGTGTTTCCTTTACTTCAAGCCCTTGTGAGGCAGCTATACGTTCAAGATCAGAAGGTTTTTCTTTGACCTTTCCGGCGAACTCAGAGGCGTTCTTTGCCGCAAGTTCTTTGGATCTTTCGCTCAAAAGGCCGTCTTTCGCTTTTTCTTTGGCTTCGTTGAAATCCGCCAGGTAAGCATCTTTCTTCTCATTGATATTGAAAAGGTATACCCCGCGGCTTAGCTCGACTACTTTGCTCGTCGCGCCCTGCGGAAGGTCGAATAAGACGGCAGAGAGCTGCGGCATCCAGCCGAATCCTGGGATGGGTTCTTCAAAAGTGAAAAAACCTGTTTCCTGCGCCTTGAGCCCGGCATTCTTTATGGCTTCCTGGAACCCTTTTGTCCTTGCGTCAGCTGCCAGTTTTTTGATCTTCTCGCCTGCCTGTGCCTTCTGCTCTTCGGTGGCGTCGTCTTTGAATTCCATGGGAACATAAGCCGCGTTGACCTGCGGCGGCACCCTGAATTTTTCGTTATGCCCGTCATAATAAGCTTTTATTTCGTCATCGGTGAGGTCTATCTTGTCCTTATACCCGGCAGAAGGGAAGAAGACATATTTAACTCGGGTTTGCATATTCTGTTTTTCGTATTCTCGGCGTATTTCGTCTTCGGAGACGACGGTGGGTTTCGTAACCTCTTCGAAGACTCTTGACATCGCGATATTCTCGCGCAGTTTTTCCTCAAAGGTGCGGGCCTGTTCGCCAAGCGAATATTTTAAGAAGAGGTCATATACCTGTGGGTCGAACCGCCCGTCTCTTTGTAAAAACGGGAAGCCGGCTATCATGTCCACTATCTGGCTGTCCTTGACCCTGATCTTGCGTTGTTTCGCTTCGTGAAGGAGGATGAGCCTGTCCCAGGCTGCCTGAGCCTGGTTGAAGAACGAGCGGGTTATCTCATTTGCCTTATCGCCGTACTGTAGTTTCATTTGTATGCGCCATCCGTGAAGGGCACCCTGGAATTCGTCAAAACTTACCTTTTTCCCGAAGATCACCCCTGCGAAGTCGGGCGTTTTACCTTTGTTGATGACGCTTGCCGACCCCCAGACCACGAATGCCGGGATTATGATGGCCGCAAGTACATAGAAAATGCGTTTTTGCAGTTTTTTATTGCGTAATACCTTGAGCATCTTAAACCTCTGCGGAATTTTGGGTTTTTATTTTTGAGTTTTGAATTTTCCCATTATACACCCCATTTTTTCCTTTACAAAGCTTATTTTCAAATGTATAATACCGCAACTATCCAGCAGTATATTATAATCGAGGTTTAAAGAATATGAAAAAAGAATGCCCAAAAAGGCTCAAATTGGGCCTCCCAAAAGGCAGCCTGAGTGATGCTACTTTGAAGATGTTCGCCAAGGCAGGCTTTAATGTGGTGGTCAGCTCACGCTCTTATATTCCGTCTATCGATGACCCTGAAATAGAGCCCATCATGCTGCGTGCGCAGGAGATGTCGCGTTACGTTGATGATGGTGTGCTTGATTGCGGCATAACCGGTAATGACTGGATACTGGAAAATAAGTCCGATGTGGAGCGCGTGGCGGATCTTGCTTATGCCAAGCAGAGCATGAACCCTGTGCGTTGGGTTTTGGCCATTCCGGAGGCATCGCCTATAAAGAGTATCGCTGACCTGGAGGGCAAAAGGATAGCGACCGAGCTTGTCCAGGTTACGCGCGATTTTTTGAAAAAGAACAAGGTCAATGCCGACGTGGAATTCAGCTGGGGAGCAACAGAGGTAAAGGTCGCTGTCCAGCTTGTGGATGCCATCGTTGAGTTGACAGAGACCGGCTCAAGCCTCCGCGCGCATAATTTAAAAGAGATAGCTACGATATGCACATCTACGACCCAGTTTATCGCCAATAAAGAGGCTTATCGCGACCAGTGGAAGAGAAAAAAGATGGAGCAGGTGATCCTGCTTCTAAAAGGCGCCATAGAGGCCGAAGGCAAGGTGGGGTTAAAGATGAATGTGCCTAAGGAAAACCTGGCGCGGCTATTGAAGATCCTGCCCGCCTTAAGGCAGCCTACTATTTCCAATCTTTCCGACGATAAATGGGTCGCGGTTGAGACCGTTATAGAAGAGAGGTTGGTCAGGAAGTTCATCCCTGAGCTTAAAGATGCCGGTGCCGAAGGCATCATCGAGTACGCGTTGAATAAATTGATACAGTAGAGTTTGTAAGTTTGTAAGTGTGGAAGTGTGGAAGTTGAAAGAGGGAAAACTTGAAAACTTTACACTTTACACTCCGAAAGGAGAGAGGTAATGCCTTGTGGCAGAAAAAGAAAAAGAAGAAAGATCAAGACGCATAAGAGGAAAAAAATGCGTCGGAAACTTAGGCATCTGAAGAAGAGAGACTGGGGATGATCTTGTGAGGGGCGGTTTTGTTGCTACCCTCGCCATAGCTATATTCCTGTCTTCCTGCGCCTACCATGCCCCGGGGGTCCGTAAGGCTTCTTATGCCTACAGCCGCTATATGAAGGGCCTGCTTAGTGACAGGTTAGGAAGCATCGATGATGCGGTCTCATTTTACCGGGACGCGCAGAAACTTGACAAAGAATCGCCGGTCTTGCATGAACAGATCGGGCTCGGATTTATCAGGCTCAATGATTTTAAGAAAGCCGCGTCCGAGTTTGAAAAAATAGCCGGCCTTTCGCCGGAAGACGACCATGCCCGTTATGTGCTCGCACTGCTTTATGTCCAGCTTAATGATTTCAAGAAAGCCGCGGGTATATACACAGGTTTGCTGGAAAAGAACCTCCAGGACAGGACGCAGAGTATCGGGCTGAGACGTATTTTGTCTCAGCTCTATTTTTTGGATGCGGACTTTGCCGCGGCCGGCAGGGAAACTGGTGAGATCTTAAAGATATCGCCAGTAGATGAATGGGCCTTGTATATGACAGCGATGATAGCCAGTGAACAGGGCCGGCTGCAGGAAGCGATAGAAGGTTTTAAGCTGGTGCTAAGCCATTATCCCGACAGTGCCGACGCGATGAACTCTTTGGCTTATATGTATGCGGAGCATGAGATAGAGCTTGCCGCTGCGCTCGTCCTGGCTGAAAAAGCCCTGGAATTTGAGCCGGCCAACGCGGCCTATCTTGATACGGCCGGCTGGTTATATTTTAAATTGGGCGACATCGACCGCGCGTATGAGTATCTAAAAAGGGCTTCTATATTGATGTTCGATCCGGTCATATTAGACCATTTGAAAAAAGTAGAACAAACGCAAAAGCAGCTGGAAAAAGTAAAATAGGGGACTGATGCTGGATTCAAAGAAGATCAAGGAATTGGAAGACAAGGCGCGCCAGATAAGGCTGATGATAGTTAATATGCTGGCCCGCGCCGGCTCGGGGCATCCCGGCGGTTCACTTTCGAGCACGGACATACTGACGTGTTTATATTTTTCAGTTATGCGGCATAATCCAAAGGACCCGGCTTGGCCGGACAGGGACAGGTTCCATCTTTCCAAGGGCCATTGTTGCCCTGCCCTTTACGCGATCCTTGCGGAATGCGGGTATTTTTCAAAAGATGAATTGGCTAATTTAAGGAAGATCGGTTGTATGCTTCAGGGGCATCCTGACAGACACACGCCCGGTATCGAGGTCTGCAGCGGTTCTCTGGGGCAGGGCCTGTCTGTGGCTCTTGGCATGAGCCTTGCCGGTAAGCTGGATGGCAAGGGCTACCGCGTGCATTGCCTTATGGGTGACGGTGAAATACAGGAAGGCAATATTTGGGAGGCTGCCATGGCCTCAGCGCACCATAAGTGTGATAATCTATGCGCCATATTGGACTATAACGGGTTTCAGATCGACGGCCGAGTATCTGAGGTCATGGGCATTGAACCCTTAGCTGATAAGTGGCGGAGTTTTGGTTGGTACGTCTTGGAGATCGACGGGCATAATATGGCCGCCATACATAAGGCCTTTGATACCGCAAAAAAGATAAAGGAAAAGCCCACGATCATTATAGCTAAGACCATCAAGGGCAAGGGCGTCTCATTCATGGAGAATGTGGTAGATTTTCATGGACGGGCGCCATCTTCCGAAGAGACGGTTTTGGCCGAAAAGGAATTAAGCAGTAAGGAAAGGTAAGCCTGTTATGGCAGAGATGCTTTATGCCCGGGATGTTTACGGCAAGACACTCGTTGAATTAGGCAAGCTGGGAAAGGATATAGTCGTCTGTGACGCCGATCTTTCCGGTTCTACGCGCACCAGCCTTTTTGCCAAAGAGTTCCCGTCCAGGTTCTTTAATTTCGGCGTAGCCGAGCAGAATATGATGGCCTGTTCCGCGGGATTAGCAAGCTGTGGAAAGGTCGTTTTTGCCTCTACATTCGCTATGTTCGCCTCAGGCCGCGCCTGGGACCAGGTAAGGAATTCCATTTGCTACAGTGATTTAAATGTAAAAATAGTTGCGACGCACGCCGGTATTACCGTGGGCCCGGACGGGGCCAGCCACCAGGCCTTAGAGGATATCGCTATCTTGCGCGCCATCCCGAATATTAAGATAGTCGTCCCAAGTGACGGGCCTGAGACACGCGAGGCGATATTTGCCGCCTACGAAACCCCTGGGCCGTTTTATGTAAGGCTGGGGCGTTCCAAGGTCCCTACGATCGAAGGCAAGGCGCCTTTTAAGTTGGGCAAGGGTTATGTTTTAAGGCAAGGCAGTGATGTAACGATCATCGCCTGCGGCCTTATGGTGCATGAGGCATTGTCGGCCTGGGAGCAGTTAAAAAAAGAGAACATCTCAGCAGCCGTAATTAATATCCATACGGTCAAGCCTATAGATGAAGAACTTATCATAGATGCCGCGCGCCGCACCCGCGGGCTGGTGGTCTGTGAAGAGCACTCTGTTATCGGAGGCCTTGCATCAAGCGTGGCAGAGATCCTGTCGGAAAAGCACCCTGCGAAGATATTGAAGGTAGGCGTAAGGAACAGGTTTGGCCAATCCGGTGAGGAGAAAGACCTCTTGCGGGAGTATCAGCTGACATCCGGCGATATCGTGGCCCGGGCCAAATCGCTTATTTTATAATAAATCTTGTGAAAACCCTCGAGATCTCTTCACCCGCCAAACTGAATCTTTTCCTAGATGTTTTAAGAAAAAGGCCCGACGGCTACCATGACCTCGTTACTCTTTTTGAGCGCATCAGCCTATCGGATACCATACGCCTTACCAAGACCGCAGGCGACGAGATCGTCATATCGGCTTCCGGTGAGGCCATACCCGTGGATTCCACGAATCTGGCTTACCAGGCGGCAGACCTGATAAAAAGATCCTGCAGCATAAGATCCGGGCTTAAGATAGAGATCCAAAAAAACATCCCTGTTGGCGCTGGGCTTGCCGGAGGCTCCAGTAATGCCGCATCCGTGCTTTTGGGCTCGGCAAAACTCTTTGGCCTTAAGTTAACGAAGAAGAGGTTGATCTTTTACGCCAACAAGCTGGGAAGTGACGTGGCTTTTTTTATCTTTGACCGGAAATTTGCTGTTGGATATGGCCGCGGGGGCCGGCTAAGGAGCGTTTTAATGCCAAAAACGGTAAAATTATGGCATCTTTTATTCTCACCGCATATAAAAGTCATGACAAAAGACGTCTATGGGCTGCTCGATAAGGAAGAAAAGTTAAAGTTGACAAAAAAAAGGCACGATGTTAATATACTAATCTCCTATTTAAGGAATAAAGACCGCCGTTTCTTTAACCAACATATCTACAATCGGTTAAGCGAAACCGTAATGAAATCATATAGATTGGTTTCTGAACTAAGGTCCGATCTTTTACAATCAGGCCTGGAGCATGTGCACATGTCCGGCAGCGGCCCAACGCTTTTTACTGTTTTTATGAGCAGAAAAGAAGCACAGGAGGCCTTGGACCGTTTAAGCGGCCGGTTTAGAGATAGATGCAGGATATTTCTGGCAAGCACTGTATAGAAACCTTCTGGAAAGTTTTGTTTCTTGAAGGCAAATTCGAAAGGACAGAGCTATGGAGATAACAGAGGTCAGGATCTTCTCAAAAGAAAGCCCGGACAAGAAGCTAAAAGCTTATGCCACAGTAACTTTCGATAATGCTTTTGTTGTCAGGAATATAAAGGTCATCGAAGGAAGCGGCGGTTTATTTATAGCCATGCCCTCAAGAAAACTGAAAGTAGCATGCCCTAAGTGCGGTTTCAGGAATGAGGTCAAGAGCAAATATTGCAACCAGTGCGCCGCGCAGTTGCCTGCGGTATCGCGTCCTGTAAGTTCTGAGCAGGAAGCCAATGGCTCACAGTCCGAGCATAGGGACATCGCTCATCCTATCACTCAAGCCTTCAGGGATTATCTCCAGAAGAAGACATTGGAAGCTTATGAGGCCGAGAAGGCGAAAGGCCCATCAGCAGTTTCAAAGGATACTGAGTATTAATTGGCCGCTTCAAAAGATTGCCCGGTCGAGGCGCAGGATTGTATCGCGCCTCGACACGGCAAAAATGTAATGATGTACCCTGGATATAAGTCATTTTTGCCCGGTAGTGTAATCGGTAACACTCCAGAATTTGGATCTGGCTTTTGAGGTTCGAGTCCTCACCGGGCAGCTATATATCAGTGAGGACGAGAACCTAAGGGGTGCGGGGAGACCGTCCCCGCGCACTTGGGGTGACAGGGAGCGAAGCGACCGCCAGAGGGGCGAAAGCCCCTATGGGGAGGAGCAATAGCGACGACAGGTTCGAGGCGCTTTAGCGCCGGAGTCCTCACCGGGCAGCTATATATCAGTGAGGACGAGAACCTAAGGGGTGCGGTGAGACCGTCCCCGCGCTTTCGGGGTAACAGCGAACGAAGTGAGCGCCATAGGGGCAGAGCAATTGAGCAATGAAAAATAAAACAATAGAACTGATGCTCAATTGCGGTCTATTTTCGATTATCTAGAGTTTTTATCATGATACTCTACGAAGAGATATTCCGGGAATTCCAGAAGCAAAAGGTCAAGTATGTGCTTGTAGGAGGGCTGGCGGTAAATCTTTTAGGTTCTTTGAGAAGTACGGCAGACATGGATATTCTTGTTGAGATGAGCGGCGTAAATCTCAAGAAGGTGGTGACTATTTTAAAAAAGGAAGGATACAGGGTAAAACAACCTGTGGATCCTATGGGGATAGCCGATGAACAGACGAGGCATGACTGGATCCACAATAAGCATATGAGGGCGTTCAATTTTTACAAATACGACGAAATGAAAGAAGTGGATATCATCATAGAATCGCCTATTACTTTTGAGATCGCCGATAAGGATCCGGTCCGGATTAAAATAAATGATATGATATTGCCGGTTATATCGATAACCAATCTTATAAAAATGAAGATGGCTGCCGGGCGTGATACCGACAAGCTTGATATTAAGGAATTAAAAAAGATCAAGAAAATAATGAGGAAAAAATGATTTTTAAATGGGAGAGCCAGGAACAGAGATTACGGCGTTTTATGGCGATCTCTCCGAAGAAGAAATTGGAATGGCTTCGCCAGATGAATGATTTTTTGCTCAAAGCATCGAATAAAAAGCGCAGGGATATTTATTGGCGTTTGAGAGCCGGTAGGTGATTTTTTATCGTTATGTCTAATTTTTGCATAGTCATACTTGCGGCTGGGGAAGGCAAGCGGATGAAGTCCGGCTTGCCTAAGGTCATGCATCGCATAAATTCAAAGCCGATGGTAAACTATGTCGTGGACGCAGCCAGGAAGCTTGGGCCCAAAAGGATCATCGCGGTGCTGGCGCGCAAACGCCTGCAGGTCCGCGATATCCTGGATAAAGATATAAAAGTAGCTATACAGGAGAGGCAGCTTGGGACAGCGGATGCCGTGAAGGCAGCCCTAAAAAATATTCCTTCAAATGTAAGGGATGTGGTGGTGCTTTATGGCGATACGCCGTTGATCACCGAGAAGACCGTACGGGGCCTTTATGATTTTCATGTTGCCGCTTTTGCCTCTTGCACGGTCTTGACGACCATATTGCCTAACCCGCGTGGTTATGGCAGGATCTTGCGTAATGAGAGCGGGCAGCTCATAGGCATAATTGAAGATAAAGACGCCAATTTTCAGCAAAAGGCCAATAAGGAGATCAATACCGGCCTGTATTGTTTTAAAAGAGAGGATCTTCTTGAGGCGCTGGGGCATATTAAGCCTTTGAATAATTCCGGCGAACTATATCTGACGGACGCTTTTTCCTGGCTTTTTAACAGGAATAAAAAGATCGTGGCCTGTGTTACTGATGACTACCATGAGGTATTGGGTGTGAATTCGCAAAGCGAACTCATGGAGGCATCCGAGATAATACGCAGGAGGATCTTGCTTAAGCATCTTGAAAACGGCGTTTTGGTGGATGATTTCTCGACTGTCTTTATAGCTGAATCAGCTATAATCGGAGCTGGAACGAGGATTTTTCCGTTTGCATATATCGAGGACGATGTGGCCATCGGTTCGAACTGTAAGGTCGGGCCTTTTGTGCGTCTGCGCTGCGGCGCGGTATTAAAAGATAATGTGCGGGTAGGCAATTTCGCCGAAATAAAGAATTCGACCTTTGGCCAGGGCAGTTCAATGGGGCACTTGGGCTATATAGGCGATACATCCGTAGGCATGGGCGTCAATATCGGTGCCGGGGTCGTCGTGGCCAATTTTGACGGCAAGAAGAAGAACAGGACCGTTATCGGTGATAAGGCTTTCGTGGGATGTGATTCGGTATTGGTAGCGCCCGTAGTCATCGGCCGCAGGGCTGTAGTAGGTGCCGGCAGCGTTGTGACGCGGGGGCACGATGTGGCCGACGGGGCCACGGTAGCCGGTGTGCCGGCTAAACCCATAAATAAGAAGAAAAAAAATAGATGAGGGCGATATGAATAAATTAGAGATCATTACGGGGAACGCTAATCCGGGATTAGCCGAAGATATTTGTAAGGAACTTGGGAAGAAGCTCGGCGGTATAATGGTGTCGAGGTTCAGCGAAGGCGAGATACGCGTCAAAATAGACGATAATGTCAGAGGCAAAGATGTCTTTGTGGTGCAGCCTACGTGCCCTCCCACAAATGAGAACCTAATGGAGCTGCTTGTGATCATAGACGCCTTAAAGCGCGCGTCCGCGGGCAGGATTACGGCGGTCATGCCTTATTATGGATATGCCAGGCAGGACAGAAAAGACCAGCCGCGTGTGCCTATTACGGCCAAGCTTGTGGCAAATCTTCTTACTGTGGCAGGCTCCGACAGGGTGCTGACGATGGACCTTCACGCCGGCCAGATACAGGGTTTTTTCGATATCCCGCTCGACCATCTTTTCGCCATCAATGTTTTTGTGGAGTATATTCAGAGATTGAAATTAAATGATCTCGTGATCGTTTCTCCCGACGTGGGAGGCATAAAGACGGCGCGGGCTTATGCGAAGCGCCTGGGCGCGGCCCTCGCCATCGTAGATAAACGCCGTATCTCTCCGGAAAAGGCCGAGGCCATGAACATATTGGGTGAGGTCGAAGGCAAGAACGCGGTCTTAGTCGATGACCTGATAGCCACAGGCGGGTCTTTGCTTGAAGCTTCAAACGCGTTAAAGAAGGCCGGTGTAAAAAAGATCTTCGCCGGGGTCGTGCACGGCGTCCTGACGGGCAATGCGATAAAAAATATAGAAAATTCCCTTCTCGAAGAACTTATTATTACGGATACCATACCTTTGCCCGATCACAAAAAACATCCAAAGATCAAAGTCTTGTCGGTCGCTCCGCTTTTGGCGGAGGCCATCAAGAGGATACATAAAGAGGAATCCATAAGTTGTCTGTTCGATTAACAAATCAAGGAGAGTAAAGCAATGGAAGCGATTTATTTGGAAGCGGAAGTCAGAGAAGATTCAGAGGTGGGTAAGAGCCATCTTTTGCGCAAGAATAACTTTGTGCCTTGTATAGTCTATGGCGAAGGTAAAAAGACGGTGCCGTTGAAGATAGACAGAGGCCGCCTTATCAAGTTTATGCACGCGCATCATGGCGGCGAGAACATGGTCATAACACTTAAGGTGGCGTCTTCTTCGGATAAGAAGACAGAAGAAAAAGCCGTCCTTATAAAAGAGCTGCAAACGCATCCGGTCAGCGGCGATATCCTTCATGTGGATTTTAACGAGATCTCTCTGACAAAGCGCATTGAGGTCAAGGTGCCGGTAGCAAGCAAGGGCGAGGCCGTAGGCGTCAAGCAGGACGGCGGTACGCTTGAGCATATTATATGGGAGATCGAGGTGGAGTGCCTGCCTACCCAGATACCGGAAAAGATCGAAGTCGATGTAACGAACTTAAAGATCGGCGATTATGTACATGTTAAAGACCTTGTGGTGCCGGAAGGCGTAATAGTAAAGCATGAACAGGACGCTATAGTATTTTCCCTTGTGCCTCCGCATAAGGAAGAGTTGGCCGGCGAGGCTGCTGTAGGCGAAGCGGCTACAAGCGCAGAGCCGGAAGTAATCAAGAAGGAGAAGAAACCTGTTGAAGGCGAAGAAGAGGCCGGTAAGCCAGAGGCAAAGTAGGCCGTTTCCAGAATATATGAAAGCACCTTACAAGCTTATTGTAGGTCTGGGTAACCCCGGCCCGGTCTACAGGCGCACGCGGCATAATGCCGGTGCCATGGCCGTTGAAAGATTCGCAAAAAAGATAGGGTTTTCTTTTAAGCCCAGCCGTTCTTTAAGAAGTTTTTTGGCACTAGGCGAGCATGCAGGCAATGAGCTTATCCTGTTTTTGCCTCAGACCTTTATGAATCTTTCAGGAGAGGCGGTGGCGGAAGTAGTCAGGAAGAAGCGCATAGCTTTGTGTGATATCCTGGCCGTCTATGATGATATCGCGCTGGCCTTGGGCGAAATACGTTTAAAGGCATCCGGCGGATCAGGCGGCCATAATGGCCTTGAGTCGATAATAGAGCGGCTTGCCACAAAAGATTTTGCCAGGTTGAGATTGGGCATAGGCCCAAAGACATCGGACGCCGATATGTCAGATTACGTATTGTCTAAATTCGACAAAAATGAAACCTGTGTCCTTGATAAGATGCTGGAGAATGCGGCAGGGGCTATAAAGACCTGGGCCTGTGAAGGTATAGATAAGGCTATGAACAGTTTTAATCGGGCACATTAACGTGCGCACAAAGCGCGCATTTAGCTAAGTCCTTGTGAGCGTATGCGAACGAGGAAAACACCACATAAAATTAAATTAGAGAGGAGTTAGCAAGCGCATGAAAAAATATGAAGCGATGTTCATCATTAAGCCCGACTTGAAAGATGAGGAGAAGAGCGCTCTCATGAAGGGCATCAAAGAGCAGGTAACCAAATACAACGGCACAGTTACTGCCGATCAGATCTGGGCTGAAAGGCGCAAGCTGGCCTATGACCTGTTCCCTTTAGGCGGCCAGGCGCGTTTCAAGGAGGGGATGTACTATCTTGTGAATTTCGACTGTGATCCTTTACAGATAGCGGCGCTTAGAGGTGTTTACGGTTTGAATGAGAATGTTTTGAGGTATATGATCACAAAGATCGAGGAAAAAGGCAAAAAGTAGAGGGCAAAACAGGTGGCAGCCTGCCCGCAGGCATGGATAAAGCCTAATTTAGGGGCCATCTTAACGGGAGAAAAAGTCATGGCGAGTTTAAACAAGGTTTTGATCATTGGGAATTTAACGCGTGACCCCGAACTGCGCTATACTCCGGGCGGGACCGCGGTCGCCAATCTGCGGATGGCTGTCAATCGTCGTTATAAAGATAAGGCAGGAGAGGTCAAGCAGGATGTTTGTTATATGACGGTGGTTGCCTGGGATAAACAGGCTGAAGTATGTAATCAGTATCTGCATAAGGGCAGCCCGCTGTTCGTAGAGGGGCGTCTACAGTCACGCAGTTGGGACGGGCCGGACGGCAAAAAGAGGAATGTTATCGAGATACGCGCCGAAAAGGTCCAGTTCTTAGGCTCCTCCGGAGCTTCCGGAGTGGATAAAAAGCCGCAAGGCGCAGGCGATACCGTCCAGCCTTCTGAGGAGAAGACAGACAGCGAAGTTCTGGGTTCCGGCGCAGATGATGTCTCCTGGGGCCAGGATATGCCCGAAGACATAAGTTAAACACAATAATTTTATATAATAGAATAGAAAGAGGTGAATGAATATGTTTAAACCGGGTGCCAGCAGAGATAGGAAAGAGAAGACAAAGATGGGCGGGCCTAAAGGGAAGCCGTTCGGCCGCCGCCGTGAAAAAAAGGACGATGTTTTGACGGCTCGTATGAAAAAGAAGACTTGCCGTTTCTGCGAAGAGAAGATCACCGCGCTTGATTATAAAGATTACAGAAGGCTAGAGCGGCTTGTAAGCGAAAGAGGCAAGATATTATCGCGCCGTGTCACAGGCACATGCGCCAAACATCAGAGAAAAGTGGAAGAAGCCGTTAAAAAAGCCAGGTTTGTCGCGCTGCTTCCGTTTTTAAAGGGGTAAAATATGATAAAAGTTATCTTGAAAGAAGATGTTTCGGGTTTAGGCAGGAGCGGCGAAGTAAAACAGGTAAAGGATGGTTTCGCCAGAAATTTTCTTTTTCCACGTAAGCTTGCGCTCCTTGCTTGTGACAATAACCTAAAGCGTATAGAGGCTGAGGTTAAAAAGAAGGAATCACAGATGGCCCAAGAGAGAAAGAAGGCTGAGGAAGTGGCGCTTAGGCTGGCTGGCCTGTCTGTGACACTGACCGTGGAAGTAAATGAAGAGGGTAAGCTTTACGGCAGCCTGACGCAACAGGATGTAGCTCGCGCCGTATCCTCGGAAGGTATAGAGATCGACAAAAAAAACGTTATGCTTGCAGAGCCTATCAAGGAGCTCGGCATATATGATGTGGATGTGAAGTTGCACCCGGAAGTGGTCTCGAAGATAAAAGTCTGGGTAGTCAAGAAATAAATTCCGTGAAAAAAAATACTAAGCATTCGGATAAAGAACCTGCCAAGGGCCAGCTTTTAGAGAGGCTCCCCCCACAGAATATAGAAGCGGAAATGGCTGTTTTGGGCTCGATGTTGATAGAAGAAGACGCTATCTCTATCGCGGTCGAGCATCTGCAGGCCGACGATTTCTATAAAGATGCCCATAAAAAGATATTCTCAAGTATAGTAGAGCTATACGACAAGAGGAAGGCGGTAGACCTTATTACCCTTGTTGAAAAACTCAAGAGCGAGAACGCCTTGGACTTAGCAGGCGGGGCGAGCTACCTGGCGGGATTGACAAATGTCGTTCCTACAGCGGCCAATGTCGCGCATTATGCGCATATCGTGAAGGAAAAGAACATCTTAAGGATGTTGATCACCCATGCCACCCAGATCGTCACCAACGCTTATGAAACAGAGGATAACGTGGGTGAGGTGCTGGACCGGTCTGAAAAGATGATATTCGATATAGCAGAGCGCCGAATGGGCCAGGGTAACATTGTGCCCATCAAGGAGCTTATTAAAGACAGCATGGAGACCATAGACAGGCTTTACCAGAAGAAGACGCATGTTACCGGCGTAGAAACAGGTTTTACGGATTTCGATATAGTGACTGCCGGGCTTCAGCCATCGGACTTGATCGTTATGGCCGGAAGGCCTTCCATGGGAAAGAGCGCTTTTGCTATTAACATCATGGAACATGCCGCTATCATAAATAAGGTGCCGGTGGCATTTTTTAGCCTGGAAATGTCGAAGGAGCAGTTGGTCCAGAGGCTCTTGTGTTCTTTGGCAAAGGTGAACGGCAGTAATATACGCACAGGTTTTTTGTCTGCCAGGGATTGGGAAAAACTGCCTGCCGCGGCCAATGAGCTTTCCAAGGCGCCTATTTTTATCGATGATTCAACTAACATCACCGTTTTGGAATTGCGCGCTAAAGCCAGGCGCCTGAAAGCCCACCACAATATCCAGATGATGGTTGTGGACTATTTACAGCTTATGCGGGGGACTACGGGCAGCGAGAGCCGCCAGCAGGAGATCTCGGAAATTTCACGTTCGCTGAAAGCCCTGGCAAGAGAATTGCGCGTTCCGGTCATAGCTATCAGCCAGTTGTCCCGTGCAGTAGAGAGCCGTGAAGACCATAGGCCGCAGCTATCCGACTTAAGAGAGTCCGGCGCCATTGAACAGGATGCCGATGTTGTAGCGCTCCTTATGAGGCCTGAGTATTACGGCCAGACAGAAGAGAACAAAGGTATCGCGGAAGTCAACGTGGCCAAACAGCGTAATGGCCCGACAAAATTGGTAAAACTCGCATTTATAAAGGAGTTCACCCGTTTTGAGAATCTGGCGACTGTCGGCGAACAGGAATTCGCTTAAAACGCCTCAGTAATGGATTGACTTTAGGTATCGGCTGCCATATAATTAAAAAATAAAATCATGCGAAAGACAATATTTCCTTTTATTCTAGCCGCGTTATTCTTTTCCAATCCCTTTTTTGCCTATTCTCAGGAAAATACCTCCCAGCTCGTAAAAGCTGTCGAGGTCAGGGGGAATAAGGCCATAAGCGCAGAGACCATAATGGCTAAGATAAAGACACGGGCAGGCCAGCCTTATTATTCGCAGATCTCCCGTGATGACATCAAAAGGCTCTATGAAACCGGGTTTTTTTCCGATATCAGTCTTGAGCTTGAAGATGTTGAAGGCGGCGTAAAAGTTGTTTTTAAAGTAGAGGAGCGTCCGGTGATCGAAGAGGTCAAGATAGAAGGGAACAAAGCCTTGAGCCGGAGCGCGATAATGCGTAAACTTAAGACCAAGGCCGGGCAGTACCTCAATCTGGCACTTTTAAAAGAAGATATCGCTGCCATAAAAAATGAATATGAACGCATCGGTATGCCGCATGTAAGCGTAGAGCATAGCGTAGACACCGATACGGCCACCAACAAGGTAAAGATCAGCATAAAAATGGGCGAAGGCGAACGTGTGAAGATACGCCGTATTTATGTGGACGGCAACCTGCATTTCAACGACAGAAGGATAATAGGCCTTATAAAGACCAGGGCCGCTAGTATTTTAGGCGCAGGATTTTTTAAAGAGGAGCAGTTTGAGGAAGACCTGGAGCGCGTAAAGGCCTTTTATCTCAAGAACGGCTATTTGGATATTAAGGTCGAATACCGCATGGATTATGATGCCAAAGGATACCTTTATCTAAGGCTCTTGATAGAAGAAGGTAAACAGTACAGGGTGGGGGGCATAACAATACATGGAAATGAAAAATTTTCCGAGAGCGAGGTTTCAGGCAGCCTGAAAAGTTGTGTTACAGGGAACGTGTTTACTTATGATGCTCTCGGGGAGGATGTGGCCAATATCCAGGGATTTTATTTCGGCAAAGGCTATATCTTCGTCCAGGTCCGCGAAGTCACTTCTCTTGACACCGCAACAGGCAAGGTTGATATCAGTTATAATATCGTAGAAAATGAAGTAGCGTATGTCGACAGGATAGATGTACGCGGCAACATCAAGACCCAGGATAAGGTCATCCGCAGGGAAATGAGGATAAACCCCGGAGAGCGTTTTGACGGGGATAAGCTTAAGCGCAGCAAAGAGAGGCTTTATAACCTTGGGTTTTTTGAAGAGGTCAATTATGATACCGAACCCGGGACAGAGCCTAACCAGCGTAATCTCGTGGTAGACGTCAAAGAGGCAAAAACGGGTTCTTTGAGCTTCGGCGGAGGGTACAGCTCCATTGACCAGTTCGTAGGTTTCGTGGAGATAGAGCAGAAGAATTTTGACTGGAGAAATTGGAAGACGTTTACAGGCGCAGGCCAGAGTTTGAAGCTCAGAGGCGAGATGGGGTCTGTGCGGCAGAATTTCGAGTTGAGTTTTACCGAGCCATGGATATTCGACCACCCGGTCTCTTTCGGGTTTGACCTTTATAAACGGACGCATGACAAAGAATCCGACGTGGGATACGGCTATAAGGAGATAAGGACCGGAGGAGATTTAAGGCTTGGCAAGGAGTTCAATGAATATCTAAGGGGCGGGCTGACTTACCGGCTTGAAGAAGTTGATATTTCCAACGTCAGCACAACAGCCACGCCTGATCTTAAGACCGAAGAAGGCAAGAACCTTATCAGCAGTATGCAGTTCGCCTTGACGCGCGATACTACGGATAATGTATTTAATCCCAGCCGCGGCCTGGTCTTGAGTGGTTCTTATGAGATAGCCGGAGGGCTATTTGGAGGAGACAAGGATTTTAATAAGTTTTTTGCCCTAGCAGCCCAGTATTTCCCTATATTTTCTAAGAGTGTGCTCCAGCTGCAGGCCAGGGCAGGTGTGGCCCAGCCGTTTAACGGGCATGAGAAGGTCCCTATTTATGAAAGATTTTACGCAGGCGGAGCAAATACCATAAGGGGCTATGAGGAGAGGACCGTAGGCCCTGTCGATGCCCTTACAAAAGATCCCCTGGGCGGAGAGGCTTTATTCGTAGCTAATGCAGAGATCACAGTGCCATTGGTAGAATTTATCAAGGGCGCTGTTTTTATCGATACCGGAAATGTCTGGTCTGAAGCGTCTGATTTTTGGAAGGGCGGTTTCGGCGAATTTAAGACCGGCATCGGTTTCGGCGTAAGGGTCAAGACGCCGATAGGGCCGCTGAAACTTGATTACGGCATACCGCTCAATAAACAACCTGGGAAAGAAGACAGGGAAGGAAGATTTCATTTCAGTATGAGCCACGGATTTTGAGCACCTTTAAGTTAGCCGTAGGCGTATTCAGTGAAATCCCGCCGAATACGCTAAAATTATGGTGCGGAATTTTAACGCGGTTTTTGAGGCGGGATAACCAAAAGGAGGAATCAGATGTGCAAGAGAAATGTGAAAGTGGTGTTTGGGGTTTTGGCTATAATGTTCTTCGGGTTTACATGTAATGCCTTTGCTGCCGGCAAGATAGGCTATGTCGATCTGTCCCAGACATTCGACAAATATGAAAAGACGAAAGTTTATGACGAGACGCTGGCTTCTACGCAAGGCGATAAGGAGAAGGAGCTGGAAAAAATATCTGGTGAGATAAAGGGTATCGAAGATAAGATGTCTTTATTGAGCGAGAAAGAGAAGGCCACAAAGCAGAAGGAATTAGAAGACAAGAACAATAAGCTCAAAACGATGGGACAGCAGATAGCCCTGGACTTAAGAAAAGAGCGTGATGAAAAGCTCAAAGAGATCTTGCAGGATATTGAGAAGGTCATACAGTCATATGCGCAGAAGAACGGCTACGACTTTATTTTAAATGACAGGGTGTTGCTCTATGGCGCGGCAAGCGCGGATGTAACACAGGATATCGTAGATCTGCTTAACGCTGATTATAAAAAAACCGGTAAGAAATAAGCTGTCCGCCGGATAATTTAATTTTTCAGGATGCCTAAGACTCTAAAAGAGATCGCAGCGCTTATCGACGGCGAGATCGTAGGAGATGACTCAGTCATCGTTGCCGGGGCAAGCGGTATTAAAGAGGCCAAAGATGGGGATATAACGTTCGTAGCTAATCCCCGTTATGTGGCGCTTATTAATGAGACCGCCGCGTCCGTTATAATCACTTCGCTTGAAGTTACCCGGGCTTTGAAACCCATCATCAGGGTCAAGGACCCGTCTTTTGCATTTGCAAAAGTGGTGGCGTCGTTTTATCCTGTTGAAGTCAAACATCCCAAGGGTGTCCACAGTACAGCAATTATCGCCAAGACCGCCAAGGTCGGCCAGGGTGTAGGCATAGGCCCGTATGTTGTTATTGAGGATAACGCGGTAATAGGCGACAATACTATAATTTATTCGGGATGTTTTATAGGCAGCAGTACCAGGATCGGGAGCGATTGCCTGATCTGGGCGAATGTGTCCATCCGTGAAAGGGTTGAGATCGGTAATAGGGTGTTTATCCAGAGCGGTGCGGTCATAGGCTCAGAGGGATTTGGTTATGCCAATATCGACGGCAGTTATAAGCTGATACCTCAGGTGGGTACCGTATTGATAGAGGATGATGTGGAGATAGGCGCCAATACAACCATCGACAGGGCGCGTTTTGATAAGACTATTATAGGCCGCGGCACAAAAATAGATAATCTGGTGCAGATAGCGCATAATGTTGTTATCGGCCGGAATTCCATTATAGTGGCCCAGGCTGGTATATCAGGCAGCACACATATCGGGGATAATGTGACTATTGCCGGCCAGGCCGGGCTTGTGGGGCATATCGATATCGGTGACGGGGCTGTTTTGGCGGCGCAGGCAGGGGTGATGAAATCAGTTGCGCCCAAGACGATGGTCTCCGGTTATCCGGCGCGGCCGCACCATGAGGCGATGCGTATATACGCGGCGATGGGCCGGCTTCCGGATCTTGTAAAGGCCTTGAATGAATTGAAGAAAAAAATGGAGATAGTTGAAAAAGCGTTAAGTGAACGGAATTTTTGAATGAGAGGGGTAAATTGCAAAGGACGATAAAAGAAGAGATAAGTGTAGAGGGAGTGGGGCTGCATACAGGCAATTCCGCAAAAATGACTTTTAAGCCTCTTGGTACGGACATGGGTATAATTTTTCAGCGGGTGGACTTGCCCGAACGGCCAATGTTTAAGGCTGATGTCAATTCTTTACTTTGCATGAAGAAGAACCCCAGGCGGACGACTATATGCGGAGTCTCGGCAGAGGTGCAGACCGTAGAACACCTTCTGGCGGCCTTCAGCGGCTTAGGCATAGATAATATTTTAGTCGAGATCAGCAATGCTGAAGTCCCTGGGCTTGACGGCAGCGCGCTGAGCTACGTAGAAGCGATAAAAAAAGCCGGCATAGCAGAACAAGGGGCGTCGCGCCGTACATATAAAGTCACATCGCCTCTTTGGGCTTCTGACGAAGATTCTTCCATCGTTGTACTGCCTTATCCAGAGTTCAGGATATCCTACACTTTAAGTTACGCGCATCCCGCCTTAGGCAATCAATTCATGGATATAGTATGGAACAGGGAGGCGTTTGAGAATGAGGTCGCCCCTGCTCGTACTTTTTGCCTTCAGCAAGAGGCTGACGCGCTGGTCAAAAGTGGGTTAGGCAAGGGTGCCAATTATGACAATACCCTTGTAGTTTCAGATACCGGGGTCATCAAGAATAAATTGCGTTTTGAGAACGAGTTTATCCGTCATAAGATACTTGATCTGGCAGGAGATCTCTATCTCTTGGGTATGCCGATAAAAGGCCATGTTATCGCGATAAAGAGCGGCCATACTTTGAATATGAAGCTTGTGCAAAAGATAAAGTCTCAAATGGAACGCGAGCTCATGGTGGCCATAAAGTCAGTCGAGGGCTGTAGCAAAGACCAAGAGATCGACGCGATGACGATCATGAAGATATTGCCTCACCGTTATCCATTTTTGTTGGTTGACAAGGTTGTTTCTGTTGATGAGGGTAAGAGTGCTGTCGGCATAAAGAATGTTACTATTAATGAGAGCTTTTTCCAGGGGCATTTCCCCGGCCGGCCGGTGATGCCTGGTGTTTTGATCGTTGAGGCTATGGCGCAGGTGGGCGGAGTATTGATGTTGAGTCCGGCGCAAAACCGTGGCAAGCTCGCGTTCTTTATGGCCGCAGACAATGTCAAATTCAGAAAGCCCGTTGTCCCCGGAGACCAGCTAAGGATAGAGGTCGAAGTAGGAAAACTGCGTTCAAAGACAGGACAGGTCAAGACAAGGGCATTGGTGGACGGCGAGGTTGCAGCTGAAGGCGAGTTGATGTTCGCCCTGGTGGATAAATAATGGCTACAAAGATACATCCTACCGCTATTGTATCAAGCGCTGCGCATCTTGACCAGGATGTCGAGATAGGGCCATATGCGGTTATAGGGGATGGCGTTAAACTTGGCAGCGGGGTGAAAGTGGCCAGTTTCGCCGTGATCGAGAATGACACTACTATCGGCAGCGGCTCTGAGATCTTTACCGGAGCGGTTATAGGCAGCATCCCGCAGGATCTAAAATATGACGGCGCTAAAAGTTCTGTCGTGATAGGAGAAAATAACATAATACGCGAATATGTTACGATAAATCTGAGCACGGCAGAAGGCAGTAAAACTATCGTCGGAAATAGTAATCTTATTATGGCCTACAGCCATGTCGCGCATGATTGCGTAGTCGGCAATAATTGCATAATAGCCAATAGCGGCACTCTTGCAGGCCACGTAACATTGGAAGACAGGGTAGTAGTAGGCGGATTGGTGGCTATACATCAGTTTGTCAGGGTAGGGATCATGTCTATCATAGGCGGCTGCTCTAAGGTGGTGACCGATATTCCTCCGTATTCGACATGTGACGGCCACCCTGCCAGGTTCTATGGCCTTAATCTTGTCGGCCTAAGGAGGGGCGGAGTAAAGCCGGAAGTTATGCAGAACATCAAGGCCGCGTATAAAATTTATTACCAGTCAGGACTGGCAAAGGCGCACGCCTTAGAAGAGATCAAAAAGACCATTCAGCCTTCCACAGAGATCAACCGCATCGTAGATTTCATATCGTCTTCGCAAAGAGGGTTGTGTCATTGAGCGAGCTTAACGGCATTAAGAAAATAGGCCTCATCGCGGGGAACGGCCGCTTCCCGCTTTTGTTCGCCGCGACCGCCAAGCGCCACGGTTTAGACGTAATTGCTATAGCCATTAAAAAAGATACATCCCGCCTTATCACGCCTATCGTCAATAAAGTCTATTGGCTGGGCCTTAAAGATTACGCCCGCATGTTCGATATCTTTAAAAGCGAGGGTATAGAGAAGGTGATAATGGCAGGCCAGGTGAATCCAAAAAACCTTTTCTATAAGGATGTAGGGGATGAGGCGCTAAAGAAACTTCTTGCCGCTATCCAGGACAAAAGGCCTGATACTGTTTTTGGCGCTGTCGCCGGCCAACTCGCGCAGCATAATATAGAATTGATCGATTCCACATTTTTGCTTGAAGATCTTATGGCAAAAAAAGGTGTCCTGACGTGCCTGGAGCCTGATGCCCGGACCTGGGAAGATATACGTTTTGGTTTTGATATGGCAAAGAAGATAGCAGGCCTTGATGTCGGCCAAACCCTGGTCGTAAAAAACGGGGCCATTGTGGCCGTGGAAGCCATAGAGGGTACGGATGCGGCTATTTTGCGTGGCGGAAAGCTCGCGGCCGGAGGTATCGTCGTGGTCAAGGTAAGTAAGCCCAATCAGGATATGCGTTTTGACGTGCCGGTGGTGGGCCCGCGCACTATTGGGCGCATGGCCAGAGTACGCGCAAAGTGCCTGGCGATAGAGGCCGGTAAGACCATAGTAATAGATAAAGAGCTCAGCGTGAGGTCCGCTGAAAAAAATAATATAAGCATCGTAGCGCTATAGGCCATCGGGTATTGACAAACGCCCGAAAACTTTGTAGAATGAAAAAATATAAAAGGAGGCGTATTATGGCGAAGAAGATAGAACCAAGGAAGGTTGAATTTAAGATCTCTGCCCCTGATGCCGGATGGGTGGGTATAGCCGGAGATTTTAACGGCTGGAAACCGGATGCTCTGGCGGCCCAGAAGGATAAGAAGGGCGTATGGAAGGCGACTTTGACCGTACCCACGGGTACATATGAGTATAAGTTTGTATTAGATGGCTCCTGGATAACAGACCCGTCATGCTCGCGCCGCGCCATTAATTCCTTCGGGACGGAGAATTCTGTTTTAGTCGTTAAATGAAACAAAGGTGAAACTTACTTTAAAGAGGGATCTATAATAGGGATAGCATTCAGCTATCCCTATTTTTATCTGTCTTCTTAGTGATATAGAGGTACATATGAAATATGTATACGGCCCGGTCAGATCGCGCAGATTAGGGTTTTCGCTGGGGATAACCACGGTGCCTTATAAGGTCTGCAGTTTTGACTGCGTTTATTGCCAGCTTAGTAAGACGACCAACAAGACGCTGGAGAGAAGAGGATATGTAGATGAAAAAGATATCTTGGCCGAGGTGCACACATTTTTTGAGAACAAGCCGCAAGGTCTAAAAGTCGACTTCATCTCTTTCTCCGGTTCAGGTGAACCTACGCTGAATTCTCACCTGGGGAGCCTTATAAAGGGTATCCGTAAGATAACGGATATCCCGATCGTCCTTATCACTAACAGTTCAACGCTGGTCGAACCGCTGGTGCGCCGCCAGGCCGCAGGTGTCGACCTCATCATACCGTCGCTTGATGCGGTTACGCAAAAGGAATTCGAGCGGATAGAAAGGCCTGTAAAGGGGCTCAAGATCAACAGGATCATAGACGGCCTTATCGCGTTTAAAAAAATATTCAAAGGCCGTATGTGGCTTGAAGTGATGCTGGTGCGCGGCATCAATGACTCTACGGATTATTTGAGAAAAATAAAAAAAGTTGCGGACAGGATAAAGCCTGACAGGGTGCAGATCAATGTGCCTGTGCGCCCTCCGGCAGAACTTTGGGTGAAGCCGCCTTGCCCGGCCGTGTTAAAAAAGGCAAAAGAGATATTTGGTGAAAACTGCGATATTGTCTGCTAGATATTGTGCCCATAGCTCACGCCGATGGTTCTCTACCATCGGCACTTCGCGGCGAAACAAAAGATGTTTCGCCTTGTCGCTGGATATAAGGAGTTTGAGCTATGGTTTACATTTAAAATTGCGCCCATAGCTCAATGGATAGAGCGCTAGCCTTCGGAGCTGGGCGTTGGGGGTTCGAGTCCCTCTGGGCGCGAGGTTTAAAGAAAGGGGTTTTATGGCACACAAGAAAGATAATAGGAAGGTAAAGAGGGTGCCGGTCGGGTATGACTTGTTGTATAAGGTGGATGGGCAGCCGGAAGTCCATCTTAAGTATGGCAGGTGCACCAGCATGTTCGATCTAAGTGAAGGCGGCATGGCTATATATACCGAGAGGCCACTGGCCGTAGGCACAGAACTCGATATTACTTTCCATGTGATCTTTAAGGATAGGCAGTCTCCGCCTATGGAGGCCAAAGGCAGGGTGGCCTATTGCGCGCCTCTGCCAAAGGAAAAGACATATCGGCTTGGTGTCGAGTTTACTCACATCTTGCCGAAGGACAGAGAAGAAATTACCAGCCTCGTAAAGACCAAGCCGACCTTTTAGGTTCGAATCCATGAGGGGCTCATAAACAAACAAGCCCCATGAAAAGAATCAAGGGGCTTGTAATATGGTGAGCCGTGGAGGATTCGAACCTCCGACCCAGTGATTAAGAGTCACTTGCTCTACCAGCTGAGCTAACGGCCCGTTAAGCTATTTATATGTTGATAGGGCCAGTCCCTAGCAGTTCGCTGAAAAAATGGATTATTGCGAGGGGCGGCCTCAAAAATCGCCATATTTTACGGAAACCAATAATAGCAAATTTCGGCTGGGGTGTAAAGAGGTATGTTATAATAAGCGCAAGGAGGCGTTATGGCAAGTAAGGTTTATCTTGTGCAGGCAGAGGGCAGGGATTTGGCCGCAAGGAATACGGCCCTCGGCGCGCTTTTAGATAAAACCGGCCAAGATATGGTTTATAAAAAAGATGAGATCGTACCGGTGAAGATGACCATAGGCGATTCATCCTGCGTCCATAACATAGACGCCGTATCCGTAAAAGCTATTGCAGTCAGGATAAAAGCTCAAGGGGCAAAGCCTTTTCTTTTTGATACAAGTGTCATATATAAGGGGTCCAGGCAGAATGCGGTCGACCATCTGGTATTGGCGCAGGACAAGGGGTACGGATATTCTGTGACTGGGTCGCCATTTGTTGTGGCTGACGGCCTCTTGGGCCAGGACGGCAGGGAATATGAAATAGATGCCGGACATATAAAGAGGGTAAAGGTGCCGTCATTTGTCGGTATGCTCGATAGCTTGCTTGTGCTCTCCCATGCCACAGGCCATATATTCAGCGGTTTTGCCGGAGCCATAAAGAATGTTGCCATGGGTATGAGCTGCAGGGCCACCAAACAGGTACAACACTCTTCTATGAAGCCGCAGGTTTCACAGGATAAGTGTAGAGCCTGCGGTTGCTGCATACGTATATGCCCTGCTGGCGCGATATCGTTTGATGACAAGAAAAGGGCCCATATCGAACCTGGCATATGCATCGGTTGCGGCGAGTGCCTTTGCGCATGTAAATTCGATGCCGTTTATGTGAATTGGGAGGAGGACATGGATGTTTTTTGCGCCCGGATGGATGAGGTGGCGCATTTTATCTTATCCAAATTCAAAAATAAGTTCTTTATAACGTTCGCATTCAATATCACGCAGGAGTGCGATTGTATCTCGACTAAAGATGACCGGCTTATAAGCCGTGATATAGGGATATTGGCGTCGCAGGATCCCCTGGCGCTTGACCGGGCGACAACAGACCTTATGAGCGATGATCACGGTTTCTTAAAAGAACATACCGCCTATCAGAACATGTTCGCCTACGCCGCGAAACTCGGCCTAGGCAGCCTTGATTACAATCTGATAAAGCTATAAGCCGCAGTCATCCAGCACTACAAAAATGTCGAAAGCAGCTCAATAGCCCTCTCTAGCCTTCACCGGGCCGCCGGTAATAGCCAATTTTAGCCTCCCAAGCCGCTTCCGGCATTTTTTCCGTCTCCGGTGTCCTTTTGCGCTTCGCGCCCATAAAAAAATACCTAACAAGCACACCTTGATGTTTTATTCAGTGCAGTCCTTATGAGCTCAAGCCTGTATAGGCAGCCGAATAAGGAAAACACACAACTCGCCCTGGAATGATAAAAAGAACAGTGGAAACGGCTCGGACAAGTGTGTTTTCTTCACGGTATTTTTTTATTAAAAGGACACAGTCGCTCCAAAAACGCCGGAATCGGCTT
>DMEU01000016.1 GCA_003451585.1 Candidatus Omnitrophota bacterium
GTGGACGGGGCGGGAAGGCTATAGGGTGACTATTACCGGCGGCCCGTGAAGGCTAAAGAATATTATTGAAGTATTGTATACGGAAAAAATGCCGGAAGCGGCTTAGGAGGCTAGAAAGGCTATTATCGGCGGGCCAGTGATCGCTAATGGGGGCAGGAAATTTTTCAATGTCTTGACTTAGGTCAAGGCGCGGTTATACATTATACGTTACACTTGCATTAGAAATGGGGGTGAACTATGATGAATGCTAAGACGACTATGAAGAGAAACGTAATAGAGATCGATGAGGCAAAGTGCAACGGCTGCGGCGCATGTATCCCTAATTGCCCTGAAGGCGCGATACAGATCGTTGACGGCAAGGCAAGGCTTATCAGCGATCTTTTGTGCGACGGGCTTGGTGCCTGCCTCGGGCATTGTCCGCAAGGGGTCATAACCATAATCGAGCGGGAGGCTGAGCCTTATAATGAAAGCAAGGTCATGGATAATATGGTCAAACAGGGCGCAAACGTGGTCAAGGCGCACTTGGAACATCTTCGTGACCATGGCCAGGTGAAGTACCTTTCTGAGGCGATATCATATTTGGACGAAAAAGATATCGAGAATCCAATGAAGGCCGGCCACAAGGGAGCTTCTTCGGCGCATGCCGGGCATCACGCCGGCTGTCCTGGCGCAAAAATGTTTGACTTTCGGCCTGCCTCTGATAGCGTAGAAGAAAAGCCGGCGCATAAGGCAAGTTCTCAATTAAGGCAGTGGCCTGTGCAAATGCATCTTATCTCTCCGACAGCGCCTTATTTCCAAGGAGCGGATGTGGTGCTGGCAGCAGATTGCGTCGCTTATGCGGTGGGAAGTTTTCATGATGACTATCTTAAAGGCAAGGCTTTGGCTATTGCCTGTCCGAAGCTCGACCAGGAACAAGGTGAATATGTCGAGAAGATAAGGTCATGGTTTGAGGACGCCAATATCAACACGCTGACCGTCTTGATCATGCAGGTGCCTTGCTGCAGCGGGCTTCTAGCTTTGGCGCAGGAGGCCTTATCGACATCAAAACGCAAGGTACCCATCAAGGCAGTGGTCGTGGGACTGCAGGGTGAGATATTAAAAGAAGAGTGGGTTTAGGGGATAATTAAGAATTAAGAATGAAGAATGAAGAATTAAGAATTAAGAGCCAAGACAAGAATAAAATTTTTAATTTTTCATTTTACATTGCGACTAAAAAGGAGCGAAAAATGTCCATGTTTTGTTATCAGTGTGAACAGACGGCAAAGGGCACGGGATGCACGGTGCAGGGGGTATGCGGTAAAAATGAAGATATAGCTTCCTTACAAGATACACTGCTCTTCGGGTTAAAGGGCATAGCGGCCTATGCGTTCCACGCGCGCGAGCTTGGCGCAAGGGATGAAGAGGTGGATGCATTTATGCACGAGGGGTTGTTTTCGACTGTGACCAACGTAGATTTTGACATGAACCGTTTTATCGGCCTTGTTTTAAAGTGCGGACAGATGAATCTTCGCGTTATGGAGCTTTTGAATAACGCGCACGTCAAGAAGTTCGGTTCGCCTACGCCTGTAGAAGTGGAGACAGGGACCAGGCAGGGGCACGGTATCGTGGTTACCGGGCATGACCTCCTGGACCTGTATGAGCTCTTGAAGCAGACGGAAGGCAAAGGCATAAACATCTATACTCACGGCGAGATGCTTCCGGCCCATGGTTATCCTGAGCTAAGGAAGTTCAAGCACCTTGTGGGTAATTACGGTGGGGCGTGGCAGGAGCAGAAGAAGGAGTTTGATGAGTTCCCGGGCGCGATGCTTGCCACTACGAACTGCGTGCTTATCCCCAAGGAGTCTTACCGCGACAGGCTCTTTACTTGCGGTATTACCGGAGTGGAAGGCGTAAAACACATAGAAGGCAGGGATTTCACGTCTTTGATCGAGGTGGCAAAAAAATTGCCTCCTCTAAAAGAAGAGCCGGGCAAGAAGATAATGACCGGTTTCCATTATTCGGCTGTATTGGGCCTGGCCGATAAGATTATCGCGGCGGTAAAAGCCGGCAAGATACGACGTTTCTTTTTGATAGGCGGATGCGACGGCGCCAAACCCGGACGCAACTATTATACGGAATTAGCCGAAAGTGTGCCGAAGGATTGCGTCATTATTACCGTGGCTTGCGGCAAGTACCGGTTCAACAAACTGGATTTCGGTGCTATCGATGGTATCCCGCGGTTGATAGACGTAGGCCAGTGCAATGACGCGTATTCCGCCATCCAGATAGCGCTTGCATTAAGCAAGGCGTTTAATTGCGGGGTAAACGACCTGCCGTTGTCGTTCGTGCTTTCGTGGTTTGAGCAGAAGGCGGTAGCCATACTCCTGACGCTCTTTTATCTGGGCGTAAAAGGCATCCGTATAGGGCCTACGCCGCCTGCTTTTGTAACGCCCGGCGTATTCAAGGTCTTGCAGCAGGCATTCGATCTGAAACTTATTACAAAGCCTGAAGAGGACTTAAAGGCCATGCTGGGGTAATATTTATATTGACGCAGAAAATAAAATAATATAATATAACAATCGACAGAGACGGACAGACCCATGTTTACCTTAGCAAGAGAACTAGATGCCTTGCAGGGTAACAGTGGGTCTTTCGTCTTATGGATTAACTCTCGACGGGAAAAGAGGGTGGGAGGTATTCAAGACGTATAAATGGAAGATAAAGCGCTTGTGACACCATATTATTTGATCGATGAGCGAAGGCTGTTGAAAAACCTTAAGGTGATCAAATATGTCAGGGACCGCTCAGGCGCAAGATCAGTGCTGGCGCTCAAATGTTTTTCCGCCTGGAGCGTCTTCGGCCTGATGAAAGAGTATCTGGATGGCACCACATCCAGCTCTCTCTATGAAGCCCGCCTGGGCCATGAAAAATTCGGGAAAGAGACACACGCCTATTCAGTAGCATATTCCAAAGAAGATATTAAGGAAGTCGCGCAATTTGCCGATAAGGTCATTTTTAATTCCGTATCGCAATTAGAGAGGCTTGCCCCGTATGCCGGTAGTGCCGCTAAAATAGGCCTGAGGGTGAATCCTGGTGTGAGTTATTCTAATTTTGACCTGGCGGATCCGGCGCGTAAATTCTCCAGGCTCGGCGTGGCCGACAAAAGGGCGCTTTTAAAGGTATTGCCGCGTATCAGCGGAGTGATGTTCCACTTTAATTGCGAAAACGATGATTTTAAGGATTTTTCCTCTAACCTGGACCACATTGCCCGTAATTACGCCGATGTGCTGGGCCGGCTCGATTGGGTAAGCCTGGGCGGAGGCCTTTATTTCACCAGGGCCGGATACCCTGTTGAAAAGTTCTGCGCTAAATTAAGGGAATTCAGCGAGCGTTTCGGCGTCCAGGTCTATCTTGAGCCCGGGGAGAGCGTTATCACTCAATCGACCGAATTGGTGACCCGTGTACTGGATGTAGTCCATAATCAAATAGATATAGCCATAGTCGACGCCTCGACCGAGGCGCACATGCTGGACCTTTTGATCTACAGGCAGCCAGCCAAGATAGACCGTCTGCGCCGGGGCAGGTATAAGTATATGGTGGCGGGTCGTTCGTGCCTTGCCGGAGATATCTTCGGCACTTACAGCTTTAAGTCCAGGTTGAGAGCAGGCAGTATCATCAGGTTTTTCGACGCGGGCGGATATACGATGGTCAAAAAAAACTGGTTCAACGGTTTAAAGATGCCTTCTATAGCGGTGAAAAAGCTCGACGGGTCTATTGATGTAGTCCGCCGGTTCACATATATGGATTATAAAGCCAGCCTGTCATGAAGTTATTTGGAGGGTCGATCTAAAATGAAAAAAAATGTCTTGATAGTAGGCGCCGGGGGAGTAGCCCACGTAGCGGCCCATAAATGCGCGCAGAATAACGATATACTCGGAGATATCTGCATCGCTTCAAGGACGCAGAGTAAGTGCGACGCCATTATCGAAAGCGTCAGAAGAAAAGAACATATCAAAGACGCCGCAGGGCGGATATATTCCCGCAGGATAGATGCCCTGGATATACCTGAGACCGTAAAGCTGATAAAAGAGACGGGTTCCCAGATAGTCATCAATCTTGCCCAGGCGTATGTAAATATGTCTTTGCTTGAGGCATGCATCCAGGCAGGGGTCGCTTATATGGATACCGCAATACATGAAGATCCGGCCAAGGTATGCGAAGACCCGCCGTGGTATGCCAATTACGAATGGAAGCGCAAGGACCGCTGCAAGGAGCACGGGATAACCGCGATACTAGGCGCCGGCTTCGACCCGGGTGTTGTCAACGCATACTGCGCTTACGCGGCCAAGCACTGTTTCGACAAGATAGATACCATAGACATAATGGATGTCAATGCAGGGAGCCACGGAAAGTATTTCGCGACCAATTTCGACCCTGAGATAAACTTTAGGGAATTCAAGAAGGTCTGGGCCTGGATAGACAGGAAGTGGGTGCTAGAGAAGGTTCATTCCATAAAGATGATGTATGATTTTCCGGTATGCGGAAGGCAGCCCGTATATCTCAACGGACACGACGAGCTGCATTCTTTGTCAAAGAATATCGATGCCAACAGCATACGCTTTTGGATGGGGTTTAGTGACCATTATATCAATGTATTCACGGTTTTGGCCAACCTGGGCCTTATTTCCGAGAAGCCGATCAAGACCGCCGAAGGCGTTGAGGTGGTGCCGCTGAAGGTCTTAAAGGCCTTACTGCCGGACCCGTCTTCTTTGGCTAAAAACTATACGGGTAAAACCTGCATAGGAAATTATATCAAGGGCGAAAAAGACGGCAAAAATAAAGAGGTCTTTATTTATAACATATGCGACCACGCGGAGTGTTATAAGGAAGTGGAGTCGCAGGCCATCTCTTATACAGCCGGCGTCCCTCCGGTGGCTGCCGCCATGTTGATCGCTCACGGCGAATGGGATGTTAAAACCATGGCCAATGTCGAAGAGCTTGATCCGGACCCGTTCATAGGGTTGTTGGATACCATGGGTTTGCCTACGGTGGTACAGGCTGGCCCGGCGCCTCTTGAGCCGAGCGCCAGGGTAAAATAAATTATTATTGCGTTGCAATAATGCAGATTGTATAATGCACATCAACATAAACAAGCGGCATAAAGGAGAACAATAAGCACTACAGTCTAGGAGGAAAAGAAAGAGGATGCCTAAGTCCCCGAAGTTCGAAGAAGGTAGTTTTGGGTTGGAAGTCGTAATGGACCTGTATGAATGTGATCCAAAGGTGGTGCGTTCAGCGAAAAAACTGGAAGAATATACCACTAAGCTATGCAAGTTGTTAAAAATGAAAAAATTTGGCAAGACCCAGTTGCCGCACTTTGGCTACAATGAAGCCCATACGGCAGGATACTCCATGCTCCAGTTCATCGAGACAAGCTCGATCACCGGGCATTTTTCAGAATTGTGGAATTCAGCCTATATCAATGTATTTTCCTGCAGGGATTTTGACACAGAAAAGTGCATTGATTTCACCGTAAAGTTCTTCGGGGCCAAGCGCATAAACAAGCGCGTCCTGGTCAGGAAGTAATCTTTAACCCCTTCCTTTTTTATCCAACGAATAGCGGTTGACACCGCCTTTTGCGTCTTATATAATGAAGGCCTGTTAACGGTACGGTTTTTTCTTAACCCCGCAAGACATAATAACTTCTGGCGGGGTTAAATCAATTAAAGAAGGCAAAAATATGGAATTAAACGAGATAATCAAGCTAAGGATAGAAAAGCTGAAAAGCTTTAAAGAAGCAGGGATAGACCCCTACGGCAGAAAATTCGATAAGACTTGTTCTATCAAGGAGTTAAAGTCATCTTTCGAGGATGGTAAGAAGGTCGTTTTGGCGGGCCGGCTGATGGCCAAGCGAAAGCACGGCAAGGTATGCTTTGCGGACTTAAGGGACCAGGAGGCCAGGCTGCAGTTGTATATGCGTAAGGATGACCCATTAGATGAGAAGCAGTTCGAGTTGTTCAATTCGTTCGACATCGGCGATATCGTCGGCATAGAGGGAGAGACTTTTAAGACGCATACCGGCGAGCCTACGCTTAAGGTCTTAAACTTCACGCTTCTTTCGAAATCATTGAGGCCTTTGCCGGAGAAGTGGCATGGGCTAAAAGATATACAGATACGCTATAGGCAGAGGTACGTTGACCTGATATCCAATCCTGAGGTAAAGGAGATATTCGCATTACGCTCAAAGCTCGTGTCTTTAGTGAGGGATTTTTTGAATAAGCGCGGGTTTCTTGAGGTTGAGACCCCTATGATGCATATTATCCCCGGAGGCGCTGCCGGAAGGCCTTTTAAGACGCACCATAATGAATACGATATGGACTTGTATTTAAGGATAGCGCCTGAGCTCCATTTGAAACGGCTCATAGTGGGCGGATTTGAAAAGATATATGAGATAAACCGCAGTTTCCGCAATGAGGGGGTCTCTACCCGCCATAATCCAGAGTTTACTATGCTTGAGTTGTATGCAGCTTACTGTGATTATGAAGATATGATGAAGATGACGGAAGATATTTTTGTCGCTGTCGCACAAGGTCTGTTCGGAAAGCTCAAGTTCGAGTATCAGGGCAAGGAGATCGATTTTACGCCGCCATGGCCAAGGCGTTCTTTCGCGCAGGCGGTAAAGGAGAGGTTCGGTATCGACCCTTCGGATGAGACATCGGTAATGGTGGCCAAGCTTAAAGAGAAGGGCAGGCCGGTCGAGGACAGGCTGACCCGTTCTCAGATAGTAAAGATGG
The DNA here is from genome assembly GCA_003451585.1 of Candidatus Omnitrophota bacterium. Classification (GTDB taxonomy): domain Bacteria; phylum Omnitrophota; class Gorgyraeia; order Velamenicoccales; family Velamenicoccaceae; genus UBA9636. Next base: position 6,774 of record DMEU01000016.1, read on the forward strand.
CAGAAGAGATATTGACCGAAGACGCCCCGACCCAGCCGGTGTTTTTTACGGAATATTTCAGTATCCTCTGCCCTTTGGCAAAGAATAAAAAGGAAAATCCTCTTATCTCCGACAGGTTTGAGCTCTATGTCGCAGGCATGGAAGTGGCTAACGCGTATTCGGAGCTCAATGACCCTATCGAACAGAAGGCGAGGCTCGAGGAAGAGCTTAAAGAAGAAGCCGGAGGCCTGCGTTGTATAGATGAAGATTTTGTCGAGGCGTTGGAATACGGGATGCCGCCTACCGGAGGCCTTGGTATAGGCATTGACCGTATGTGTATGATCTTTTTGAACCAGCCTTCTATAAGGGATGTCGTCTTGTTCCCTTTATTGCGTCCGGAGACCCCGGAAGAGCCTAAGTGAGAGTTTGTTGATCTATGAATTTTGAATTTTTTATAGGCGCGCGCTATTTTTTAACACTCCAAAAAGAAAGATTTATTTCTGTCATCAGCCTCATAGCGGCGACAGGGGTTGCGATAGGCGTTATGGCGCTTATTGTAGTCCTGGCTGTTATGACAGGATTCGATAATGACTTAAAGGACAAGATAATAGGCGCCAACCCCCACATTGTGCTCGCCGGAGAAGAAGGTATACCCGATTTCAATGCTATTTCACAAAAGGCCGGGTCGTTGAAGGACGTCAAAAAGATAGCCCCATATGTCAGTGGACAGGCTTTTTTATATCATAAGGACAAGGTGTTGAGCCTTAATTTGAAAGGCGTCGACCCGGTAACCGAATCAGATGTCACGCGCATAAAGGATTATATTGCCGGAGGCAAGGTAGACCTGCCGAAGGGCGGGATAATCTTAGGCAAAGAGCTGACGCATGTCCTTGGGGTCGAGGTCGGAGATGAGGTGGTATTGTCGAGCCCGGTCATAGGCCTGAATACGACGTTTAAGGTCTCAGGGATATTCCATACCGGCATGTATGATTACGACTTGAACCTGGCTTTTTTAAATATCCGCGATGCGCAGGAGTTCTTTGGCGTAGGCAGCCTTGTCACGCAGGCAGGGATTAGGATATCCGACCCGTATCGTGTCGTGTCGGTGAAGAAAGAATTGGCTAAAATACTGCCTCCTACGCTGCATATACGCACATGGATGGAGATAAACCAGAATTTTTTTGCCGCCCTGGCGCTTGAAAAGTTGACGATGTTCGTCATCCTTACTTTGATCGTCCTTGTGGCATGTTTTAATATCATAAGTTCCCTTATCGTCATGGTCGTAGAAAAGACTAAAGACATAGGCATCTTGAAGGCCATAGGCGCACCGGAGCCGTTGATCCGCAGGGTCTTTACCTGGGGCGGTTTAATCGTTGGATTAGGAGGCACGTTTTTTGGTATAATAGGCGGTGTTGCTCTGTGTTTTCTATTGAAAAAATACCAGTTTATACAGTTGCCCCGTGATATTTACTATATCGATAGATTGCCGGTGGCTTTGCGTTGGCAGGATATCGCCCTTATCGCCGGGTCCGCGCTGCTCATAACGTTTTTGTCTACTATTTATCCGTCCAGAAAAGCGGCGCAGCTTAACCCTGTGGATGCCCTGAGGTATGAGTGATGCTGGATGCCAGGCATATTACCAAGGCTTATTTCGAGGGCAAAAAGGAGTTGCAGGTCCTTAAAGGCATTGATCTAAAGGTTGACCGCGGGGAGTTTGTGAGCATAGTAGGGCCAAGCGGGGCGGGTAAATCCACCCTTTTGCATATTCTCGGAGGCCTGGATAACCCTTCCGAAGGTGAAGTATATCTGGATGATTTTTGCCTTTCCGCGCTGAGTGACGCGCAAAAGGCAATGATAAGGAACACGCGCTTTGGTTTTGTCTTCCAGTTTTATCATCTTTTGCGTGAATTTTCTGCGCTGGAAAATGTAATGATGCCGGCCTTTTTAAAAAAGGGCCGCAAGGATGACCAGCAGATCAGGAATAAGGCCAGGGGGCTTTTGGATTTTTTGGGTTTATCGGGCCGGCTTTCCCACAAGCCGTCCGAACTTTCCGGCGGAGAGCAGCAGCGCGTTGCTTTAGCGCGCGCCCTTATAAATGATCCGGAGATACTTTTTTGCGATGAACCTACGGGTAACCTTGATTCAGAGACAGGCCGGCACATACGCGATATGCTCTATGGGTTAAACCGCGAGAAAAAGACCACGGTAGTGGTTGTGACGCACAGCCGCGAATTGGCAAAAGGGTCACACAGGATCTTGAATATCTTTGACGGTAAAATAATCTCGGTTGAAACGGAGGCTGCATGTTGATCTATTTAAACGGAAGACTGGTGAAAAAAGAACAAGCGCGGGTATCCGTTTTTGACCACGGGGTTTTATACGGGGACGGCGTATTCGAGGGGATACGCTCGTATAATTGCCTGGTCTTTAAGCTCAAGGAACATATAGACAGGCTTTATGCTTCAGCCCAGGGCATTTCATTAAGGATCCCTATCACTAAACAGCAGATGCAGAAGGCGGTCATAGATACGCTTGTCGCCAATAGATTAAAAGATGCCTATATTCGTTTAGTCGTAACGCGCGGTGAAGGCGACCTTGGCCTCGACCCGCGAAATTGCCCGAAGCCCACGATATTCATAATCACGGATAAGATAGCCTTGTATCCGCCGGAACTGTATAAAAAGGGCCTGACCATCGTGACCGTGCCCACGCGCCGTAATACGCCTGAGGCGTTGAATCCGCAGATCAAATCCTTGAATTATCTCAATAATATTTTAGGTAAGATAGAAGCTATTAATGCCGGCGTGCCGGAAGCCATCATGCTCGACCAGAGCGGGTTCGTGACAGAGTGCACTGGAGATAACATATTCATGATAAAAGACGGCGTGCTTATGACACCGCAGATATCCGTCGGAGTTTTAAACGGCATCACGCGTTCTTCTGTCCTGAGCCTTGCATCTAAGGCTGGTTTAGAGGCCAGGGAGTGTATGATCACGCGTTTTGAATTGTTCAATGCAGATGAGGTATTTTTGACAGGCACCGCAGCCGAGATCATCCCTGTGGTGAAGACCGATTGCCGTTTTATCGCTGATGGCAAGGTCGGGCGATATACTTTGAAACTTATTGAAAACTTTAAAAAGCTTACGAAAAAAGAAGGCGTACGCTATGCTGTGTAATATTTGTAATAAAAACCAGGCTACTGTGCATTTGACCGAGATCGTCGATGAACAGATGAGTGAACTTCATCTTTGCGATGAGTGCGCGCGTAAGAAGAGTATGCAGATGGAGCAGCAATTCGGCCTATCCGACCTTTTGGCCGGCCTGGTAGATTACGGCAAGCAATTCGGCGGCGGTGAGAAGAGCGCGGCTGTGTTGAAGTGTGGCCATTGCGGCCTGACCTATGAGGATTTCAGGAAGATAGGCAGGCTTGGCTGTAGTGAGTGCTATGCGTCCTTTGTCAAGTATTTAGCGCCTCTTTTGAAGCGCATACACGGCGCCAGCGCGCATACAGGGAAGTTCCCTCCGGGCCAGATACCAGAGGGCCCGCGGCCGCAGAAGACGAAAATGACAAGAGACGCCAACATAGATGAGTTAAAGGCCGGGTTGCAGCAGGCCATAGTGACAGAGGAGTTTGAGGATGCCGCCAGGCTTCGCGATAAGATAAAAGAATTGGAACAGAAGGCCAAAGAACCCGAAAAAAAAGAGGGCAAGAAAAAAGGCGGAGTAAAAAAAGATGAGATTTGAGGACCTGCTCGGCCAGACGAGCGGTTGGCTTAAAGGCACGGGCCCTAATTCGGACATTGTGATCTCTTCCCGCGTCCGGTTGGCGCGCAATCTTGTAAAGATACCTTTTCCGCACTGGGCGAAAAGGCCTGATCTCGAGCAGGTTGTCGTCATGGCCGAGAACGCGTTTAGAAATACTGAGCAGTTAAAAAGCGGGCTCTTCTTAAGGCTCGATGACCTTGATAACGTGGATAAACAGTTTTTGGTGGAGCGCCACCTGATGTCTACGGAGCACGCAAACCGTTCCAATCAAAAGGCGCTGCTTCTGACTTCCGACGAGAATATCGCTATCATGGTCAACGAGGAAGACCACCTGCGTATGCAGGTCATGGAGCCGGGTTTCGATCTCGACGTGACATGGGGCGTTATGAACAAGATCGACGATCGCCTTGCGGAGCTCCTGCCGTATGCAGTGCGCAGGGACTGGGGTTATCTGACCGCCTGCCCTACCAATACCGGCACCGGCATGAGGGGTTCTGTCATGCTTCATTTGCCCGGGCTTGTCATGACGCGCCAGATAAATCGCGTCCTTGAGGCCATCTCGAAACTCAGCTTTACCACGCGCGGCCTTTACGGAGAAGGGACGCAGGCGTCCGGTAACTTTTTTCAGATATCCAATCAGGTCTCTTTAGGCCAGAGGGAAGAGGAGATCATAGGCAATATTAAAGGCGTCATAAAACAGATAATAGAGCAGGAAGAAAAGGCGCGCGAGACGCTATTGGCCGAGCACAGGGAACTGTTGGAAGACAGGGTGTGGCGTTCTTACGGCACATTGAAAAATGCGCACATCATTTCAAGCAACGAGACTGTGGAATTGCTCTCCATGCTCCGGCTTGGCAGTGATATAGGGATAGTCAAGGATGTGGAGCGCGGCCTTATCAACGAGTTGTTCATTCTGACGCAGCCGGCGCATCTGCAGAAATTCGAGAACAAGAAATTAACAGCAAATGAACGCGATATAAAAAGAGCTCAGATCATCAGGGAGAGAATAACGAAATAGGGGAATTATAATAAGACTGAACAATTGTAATCGGAGGAACCATAATGTTTAATCGTTTTACAGAGAGGGCCAGGAAAGTCATCGTTCTTGCCAAAGAAGAGGCAAGGCGTTTTAACCACGATTATATCGGCACCGAACACCTGCTTTTGGGCCTTATACGTGAAGGCGAGGGCGTTGCCGCCGCTGTCTTGCAAAAGGTGGGGCTGAGTTTGGAAAGTATACGTCTGGAGGTTGAGAAATTGGTACAGCCCGGCCCTTCGACGCAGATCCAGGGGGATGTGCCTTTCACGCCGCGCTCAAAAAAGGCGCTCGAATTGGCTGCCGAAGAGGCCCGTTCTCTCGGGCACAATTATATAGGCACCGAGCATCTTCTTTTAGGGCTTATCCGCGAAGGCGAGGGCGTTGCATCACAGGTGCTGCTTAATTTAGGGCTTGATCTGAACCGCGTGCGCAGCGAGATAATGGAACTCCTGGGGTCTGTCACTCCCGGGATAGGCGCTCAACAGCAATCTAAATCAAAGACCCCGGCCCTGGATGCCTTTGGCCGTGACCTTACAGCATTGGCCAAGGAGGGAAAACTTGACCCGGTCATAGGCCGTAAGAACGAGATCGAGCGCGTTATACAGGTCTTGGCAAGGCGTACTAAAAATAACCCGGTGCTTTTGGGCGAGGCGGGTGTCGGTAAGACAGCTATCGTAGAAGGCCTGGCGCAGCAGATAATCATGGGTAATGTCCCTGAGATCCTGCGCAACAAGCGCATTATTGTCATGGACCTGGCATTGATGATAGCCGGCACCAAATACAGGGGGCAGTTCGAGGAGCGCATCAAGGCTGTAATGGATGAGATAAAGCGTTCGCGCGATGTCATGATCTTCATCGATGAACTCCATATGCTCGTAGGGGCAGGTGCGGCCGAAGGTGCGATAGACGCATCCAATATTTTAAAGCCGGCCTTATCGCGCGGCGAGATCCAGTGCATAGGGGCCACAACGCCGGATGAATACCGTAAATATATTGAAAAGGACGCAGCCCTTGAACGCAGGTTCCAGACGATAATGGTGGATCCGCCTTCAGTGGATGAGACTATAGAAATATTAAAAGGCCTTCGCGACAGGTATGAACAGCACCACAATGTGGAATACTTAGATGAGGCCATTATAGCTGCGGCCAAGTTTTCCGACAGGTATATGACGGGCCGTTTTCTGCCGGATAAGGCTATCGACTTAATAGATGAATCCGGTTCGCGTGCGCGCCTTGCGGTCTTGACCGCCCCGTCGGATCTGAAGCATCTGGAGATGAATGCGGAAGAGCTCAGGAAAGAAAAAGAGGCGTTCATAAAAAACCAGGATTTTGAGAAAGCCGCGACATTGCGTGACCAGGAGCGCCAGGCAAGGCAGAAGCTGGAAGAGGAAAAAAAGAGCTGGCAGGAAGAGCGCGATAAGTCCAGGCCGCAGGTCACGGAAGAAGATATAGCCACGATAGTTTCCAAGATCACGGGGATACCGGTCGTCCGCTTGGAGGAAAAAGAAGGTGAGAAGCTTTTAAAACTCGAAGACCAGATCCACAAGCGCGTTATCGGGCAGAACGAAGCGTTAAAGGCGATAGCCCATGCCGTGCGGCGTTCGCGCGCAGGCATAAAGGACCCGCGCAGGCCTATAGGCTCATTTATTTTTCTTGGCCCTACGGGGGTAGGTAAGACTTTACTGGGGCGCGCGCTTGCGGAATATATGTTCGGCGATGAGAACGCTCTTGTCCAGCTGGACATGTCCGAATATATGGAGAAGTTCAATGTCTCAAGGCTTGTAGGGGCCCCTCCGGGCTATGTCGGTTATGAGGAGGGCGGGCAGCTGACGGAGAAGATACGCCGCAGGCCTTACGCGGTTATCCTGCTGGATGAAATAGAGAAGGCCCATCCAGATGTCTTTAATCTGCTCCTTCAGGTGCTAGAGGACGGACGGCTTACGGACAGTTTTGGCCGCAGGGTGGATTTCAGGAATTGCATTATTATAATGACATCCAACGTAGGCGCCGAGCTCCTGCGCAAGCAGGGGTCTTTAGGGTTTAAGGCGCAGACAACGGATATAACATACCAGCAGATGAAAGAAAGGCTCTTGGAGGAGGTAAAGAGGACGTTTAAACCTGAATTTTTGAACAGGATAGACGACGTTATCGTATTCCGTCCCTTGGAAAAAGAGGATCTTTATAAGATAATCGAGATAGAGATGAAAGGTGTTCAGGAGAGGTTGTCCGAGCAGAAGATAAAGCTGGAGATGGTACAGGACGCAAAGGACTTTTTGATAGACAAGGGTTTTGACCCTGTATTCGGCGCGCGGCCGTTAAAGCGCACCATACAGCGTTATGTTGAAGACCCTCTTGCCGAATCCATCATCTCCGGGCGTGTTAAGGAGGGTTCTCTTGTCAAGATAGGCCGCCTCAAGGACAGGGAAGAATTGGAGTTCCTTTCAGAAGGCGTATCCGTCTACGATGGGAAATAGGGGCCGTTATGTTCATTAATAGAAAAAGTTTTTACATAGCCATAGGCGAGAAGATCGTTAATTTTATCGATTTTTTCGGCGGGCTTTTTAGTTTAAGTATCCAGACCATAATTCAGATCCCGGCAAGGCCTTTCGGGGCCAGAAGGATATTTGAGCAGGCAAAAAAGGTCGGAGTGGACAGCCTGCCTATTGTTTTGCTCGTCCAGTTTTTTATAGGTATGATCATGGCCCTGCAGACCGCTTATATCATGCAGAAGATGTCGAGCGAAATTTATATCGCAAGCATTGTGGCCGTCTCTCTTACCCGCGAATTAGGGCCCGTTATTACCGCTTTGATAGTGGCAGGCCGCAGCGGGGCCGGCATAACGGCGGAGCTTGGGACGATGAGCGTGACCGAACAGGTCGATGCCTTGGTTACCCTGGGTTCTAACCCGATAAAGTATCTGGTCGTGCCGCGCTATTTAAGCATGACGTTCATGCTGCCGATACTTACGATCTTTGCCAACGCCGTAGGTATATACGGCGGCTACCTTATCTGTGTTTACCGCCTTAGTATCCGTTCAAGCATGTATCTGAACATGACATTCCAATCACTTGTGTATAAAGACCTCTATACCGGCCTGATAAAGACGTTATTTTTCGGTATGATCATAGCATTGGTGGCCTGCTATGAGGGTTTAAACGTGAGGGGCGGGGCTGAGGGTGTCGGTAAGGCCACGACAAAATCAGTCGTTAATACGTTCATACTTATCATAGTAGCCGATTGTTTCTTTACGGCTTTATTCTATTTCTTCTGGGTGTAACCATGCCGATGATAGAACTTATCGACGTTTCAAAGAACCTGGCCGGAAAACAGGTCTTAGACCGCATGTCCCTTACCGTTGAAAAGGGTGAGACAAAGGTCATTATCGGGCGTTCCGGCGTAGGCAAGAGTGTTACTTTGAAACATATCGTCCGTTTACTCGAGCCTGATGAGGGGATCGTAAAGGTCGAAGGCAGGGACGTCCTTTCTTTAAAGGGTAAGGAGCTAAACGAGCTTCATACGCAGATAGGCATGGTCTTTCAGGGAGGGGCTTTATTTGATTCATTGACTGTGGGCGAGAATGTCGGATTTATCTTAAGGGAACACACGGATACGGCCCAGTCGGAGATAGATAGCCGTGTCAGGGAGTCTCTGGCGCTCGTCGGCCTTTATAAAATAGAGAATTATATACCTTCGGACCTAAGCGGAGGTATGAAGAAGCGCGTAGCGCTGGCACGCGCCATATGCACAAGGCCTAAGATAATTTTATATGATGAGCCTACTACCGGGGTCGACCCGATCACGGCAGATGCCATCAATCTTTTGATCGACGAGTTGCACGACAAATTGAAGGTTACATCCATTGTGGTCACGCATGATATGCGCAGCGCCTATAAGGTAGCAGACAGGATAGCCATGCTTTATGAAGGCAAGATCATAGCAGAAGGCACCCCTGATGAGATACGTTATACGCATAATCCTGTAGTGCACCAGTTTATTACGGGCGCAGCCCACGGGCCTATTACCGAAGGACAGAGCACGATCTTAAAAAATATCGATTAGGGAGGAAAAATTAAATGGCGGACAAGAGCAAGTCGTTCGAATTACAGGTTGGGATCTTCGTTTTTATCGGCCTTCTCATCCTTTCATGGTTTGTCTTGTGGATAGGGGATTTTAAGATCATCAAGCACGGCTATCACGTGAAGGTATCATTTGGTTTTGCCAATGGTATAAAGGTCGGGGCCCCGTTGCGCCTGGCAGGTGTGGATGTCGGCGAGGTGAAAGAGATAAAATTAACGCGTGATGATGGAGGAAAGACCGTTGTATATCTGACCACTTGGCTTGATAGTGAGATACAGATACCGAAAGACTCTCGTGCCTGGGTGAACACATTGGGCTTATTGGGAGAAAAGTATCTGGAGGTCATCCCGGGTAAAGATTATGAAGATATTATGAAGGAGGGCGATGTGCTGGTAGGCGAAGACCCTACGTCAGTACAAGAGGTTACCGATCTTGCCAAAGACATCGCATTGCAAGCCAAGGATACATTGTCCAGTCTTCAGACGACCTTGACGAGCTTAAACGGCATCCTTGATGGCAAGGGGACGATAGGTAAATTATTTACGGATGAGACGCTTTATTCTGATATGGAAGAGATGTTCGCCGATTTGAAAAAGCATCCGTGGAAGCTTCTTTACAGGCCTAAAGAGGCCAGATAGATATTAGGATCAGGATGGTCAAGGCTTTAAAATCGAAGGTCGCGTTCGTCTGCCAGAATTGCGGTTATGCAAGCGCTAAATGGATAGGCAAGTGCCCTGATTGCTCCAGCTGGAACTCTTTTGTTGAAGAAGAGGTCAGCGCGAGGCCGGGCGGCCGCATTACTGCAAATGTCTGTGAGCCGGTCGTCCTGCACACCGTCAAATACCGGAAAGAAGACCGCGCATCTGTAGGTATCGCTGAATTGGACAGGGTCTTAGGCGGCGGGATAGTGCGCGGTTCTGTGATACTGGTGGGTGGGGACCCGGGCATAGGCAAATCCACCATCTCTCTCCAGATAAGCCATCAACTCGCGGAAATCGGAAAAAAGGTACTTTATGTAAGCGGCGAAGAATCTGTGCAGCAGACGAAGATCAGGGCGGACCGCCTCTACCCTAAGACATCGGATAATCTTTATATCGTCAATGCCACGGATATCGACTGTATATTGGAGTTTATAAAGAAATTTTTGCCTGACCTGGTCGTCATAGATTCTATACAGGTCGTCTATACGCCGGCCCTTTCTTCGAGCGCGGGTTCTGTCAGTCAGGTAAGGGAGTGCGCGAATATATTGACGCAATTGGCGAAGCAGGCCGGCGTTTCAATGCTTTTAATAGGCCACGTCACCAAAGAAGGCACACTTGCCGGCCCGCGCGTGTTAGAGCACATAGTAGATACCGTCCTTTATTTCGAGGGCGAGAGGTTTTCCAATTACAGGGTCTTACGCGCTATCAAGAACAGGTTCGGCTCTACCAATGAGATAGGCGTTTTTGAGATGGGCGCTTCCGGCCTTGCCGAGGTCGGGAATCCTTCCGAGATATTCTTAAGCGAACGGCCGAAGGATGTTTCCGGCAGCGTCGTTGTACCTATCATCGAGGGTTCAAGGCCTATCCTTGTGGAGCTGCAGGCCCTTGCCACAAAGGCTAACTTCGGAGTAACGCGCAGGAAGGCCCAGGGTATAGATTATAACCGTTTAAGCCTTCTGGTGGCCGTTCTGGAAAAACGGCTCTCCCTTAAATTGTTCGATAAGGATATCTTTGTAAATGTAGTGGGCGGGATGAAGATCGAGGACCCCGCCGTGGATCTTGGTATCTGCCTGGCTATAGCCTCAAGCAATTATGATAAGGCCATACCTTTTGACGCGGTGGTTGTGGGCGAGGTCGGGTTGGCCGCTGAAGTCAGGAGTATCACGAATATAACGCTTAGGATAAATGAAGCCAGTAAGCTTGGTTTTAAAAAGTGCATATTACCGAGGTCCAATTACCAGGCATGCAAGTCGCAGGATACCGGCGGGATGGAACTAGTGCCGGTCGATGACCTAAAGAGCGCTTTCGATAACTTGTGGAGGGGGATCTGATCTATGAATATGACGATGCTTTTTATACGGATACTCTTTGTGTTGTGTTGCACTGTGGTGGGCTATCAGGTCGGTGAAGTCAATGATTTCAATCTTTTCTGGGCTTCTTCCGGAGGATTCGTTTTCGGCCTTGTGATCATTTTTTTGGAAGCGGGTATGCGTGGTATCTCCGTGCGCGGCCTCTCGAGCGCCGTCTTCGGTCTTATCCTGGGGCTTATCATAGCAAGGCTTATGACGTCGGCATTCTTCGCGATCTTCCCTCTGGATAAATCCATGCGGGATATCACGGCTTATCTATTGACGCTTTCATTTTCGTATTTAGGCATGGCGATAGCGCTTCGCGGAAGAGACGAGTTCAATTTGATCATCCCTTATGTTAAATTCAGGCGGCAGGATGAAAAGGCAGACACTGTAGTATTGGACACCAGCGCCATCATAGACGGCAGGGTCGTGGACATCCTAAAGACATCTTTTGTCGACGCCAGGCTGGTCGTGCCTCGTTTTGTTTTAAAGGAGTTACAGACCATAGCCGATTCTTCGGATTCCATTAAACGTCAGAGGGGCAGGAGAGGATTGGATGTCCTGCATATTATACAGGGTGACCCGCGTTATAACCTGGTCGTTCATGAAGAGGACTTTCCGGATACCAGGGATGTCGACGCGAAATTGGTGCGCCTGGCGAAACTCCTGGAGGCAAAGATCTTTACGGTCGATTTTAATTTAAACCGCATAGCAGAGCTCCAAGGCGTCAAGGTCTTAAATATCAATGAATTGGCGAACGCGCTGAAGTCCGTGGTATTGCCTGGTGAGGCTATTGAGGTAAAGCCGCTTAAAGAAGGCAAAGAGCATAATCAGGCTGTCGCCTATTTTGAAGACGGCACCATGGTGGTCATAGAAGACGCGCGCCGTTATATCGGGCAGAATGTGCGAGTTGTCATTACGTCGGTGCTGCAGACGCAGGCAGGGCGCATGGTCTTTGCAAAGCCAGAGGTGAATAAGTAGATGCTAGATGGCCAGAAAATAACGGCACTTGTCGCTGCAGGCGGCCTGGGCTTAAGGATGAACCTGGACCTGGCCAAGCCGCTGGTCCATGTAAAAGACAAGCCGATCATCATTTATACGCTTGAAGCACTTAATGCGCACCCGTTGATCGATGAAGTTGTGCTTATCTTTAATAAAGACGGGGTTCTGTCCGCGCGCGATTTCGTAAAAAAATACAATATCTCAAAGGTCAGCCGCGTGATCGAAGGCGGTAGTACGCGTAAAGAGTCCGTTAGCCGCGGCTTAGACGTGGTTGATTCCAAGACCAGGCTTGTTGTGATCCATGACGGAGTCAGGCCTTTTGTGGATGAGGGTTCGATCACGCGTGTCATAGAGGCAGCGAAAGTTACCGGAGCGGCTGTCCTGGGTGTGCCGGTTAAGCCGACCATCAAGCTGGTTGACAGGAACCAGGATGTGGAGAGTACTTTGAGGCGTGAATCGCTGTGGGAGATACAGACCCCGCAGGTCTTTGAGCGTGAGCTGATACAGATGGCATATTTGCGCGCAAGCAAACATGCTGTGCCGGATGATGCTGCGCTGGTTGAGTTGATGGGGAGGAAGGTCAGGGTGGTCCTGGGGTCCTATTTTAATATTAAGATTACTACCCAGGAAGACCTGGTCTTTGCCGAAGCGATAGCCGGAATAAAGGCGATAGAATAAATAACCCGCAATCGTTGGCGAAAAAACCTTTCTCGTGATTATGAATATTTATAAGCTTTTGATTATATTATTCAGTAGCATAAAGAGGCATCTTATGAGTGGAAAGTTTATCGAAAAGTATTGGCAAAAACTGTTTGAGCCCGGCAATGTTTTAGTGACGGGCGAGTTGTTTTTGCCTTTTTCGAGAAACTTTACACGAATGCCGAGCGGATGAATAATATAATCAAAAGCTTTTCCGTTTGTTTAGTTACCAAAATATTATAATGTTTAAGATCGGCATAGGATATGACATCCATAGGTTCGCGCCCAAAAGGAAGCTTGTATTAGGGGGCGTTGTCATACCTTACAAAAAGGGGTTGCTGGGACATTCTGATGCGGATGTCCTTCTTCATGCCGTCTGCGATGCGCTTTTGAGCGCCTTAGGACAGAAGGATATCGGCCGATTGTTCCCGAACACGGATTCGCGCTATAAAAATATCTCGAGCCTGAAGCTTCTGGGTAAAGTCAAGGCGATGTTGGATAAAAAAGATTTTTTTGTCGGTAATATCGGGGCTGTTATCCTGATGGAGGCGCCTAAGATCTCTTCTTATGCCGATGCGATGAAGAAAAATATCGCTAAGGTTTTGAAAATAGACGAGTCTTGTGTAGGTATCACGGCTACCACCCAGGAAGGCGTAGGAGAGATCGGACGCAATAACGCGGCAGCGGCACACGCGGTCGCGTTGATACAGCAAAAACGCGTTGATACCTAACTTTACATAACGCATCGAGGTCCATATGCCATTTATCATCATTCTTGTTTTATCGTGGGTTGTTTTTCTTCTTGGCGCGTTCAAGAAGGAGATAGAGGCCATTTTTGAGCGCGATCCGGCGGCAAGAAGTTATCTGGAGGTCATACTCTTGTATTCCGGGCTGCACGCAACGGCGGTATACAGGGTCTCGCGCGCGCTATTAAAGCTCGGGGTACCGCTTCTCCCCAGGCTCTTGTCCCAGGCCGCGAAATTCTTGACCGGTATAGAGATACATCCCGGGGCGCAGATAGGGCAGGGGTTGTTCATCGATCACGGCATGGGGGTGGTTATCGGTGAAACATCGGTTATCGGCGACAACGTTACGCTTTACCAGGGAGTGACACTGGGAGGGACAGGCAAGGAGAAGGGTAAGAGGCATCCTAATATCGGAGATAATGTGGTTATCGGTGCAGGCGCCAAGATCCTTGGCAACATAACAATAGGCGAGAATTCATATATAGGCGCCAATGCCGTAGTCCTTAAGGATGTGCCTCCTAATTCTACGGTTGTCGGCGTACCAGGCCGCATCACCAGGCAGGACGGCAGAAAGATAGAAACCGCGTTGGACCATATCCAGGTCTTAGACCCGATCAAGCAGACCTTAGAAGAGATGGATGAACGGCTTTCGCAGCTGGAGAAGAGGCTTAAGTAATGGCGGTATTTATACAGAATTCATTGTCCAGGAAGAAAGAGGAGTTTGTCCCGGCCGCGGCCGCTGAGGTCAAGATGTACACTTGCGGCGTGACCGTCTACGACGACTGCCATGTAGGGCATGCCCGCAGCCTTTTTATCTTCGATTTTATAAAAAAATATCTTGAGTACAGGGGTTACGGGGTCAAGATGGTCCGTAATATAACCGACGTAGATGACAAGATCATAAACCGTGCAAAAGAAGCCGGGGCCGGCTTTGAAGAGGTAAGGGCCAAATATATCGAGAATTATTATCGTGACCTAAAAGACCTGCAGATCGACCGCGCTGATTTTGAGCCCATGGCTACTGAAAATGTATTTTACATGGTCGACCACATCAAGCAGTTGATAGAAAAAGCTTCTGCTTACGAAGTCGACGGCGATGTTTATTTTTCAGTGCGCACGTTCGCCGATTACGGCAGGCTTTCCGGACAGAGCTTAGATGAGATGAGGACAGCAGTGCGCATAGAAAAAGATGAAAAGAAGCGCGACCCACTGGATTTCGCGCTTTGGAAAAGATCTAAAGAGGGCGAACCATCGTGGAAGAGCCCATGGGGCACGGGACGTCCCGGCTGGCATATTGAATGTTCTACTATGAGCATGAGGTTCCTGCGGACCAAGACATTGGATATCCATGCCGGCGGCAGGGACCTTATTTTTCCGCATCACGAAAATGAGATAGCGCAGGCCGAGGCCTTGACGGGTGTACCTTTTGCGAAATACTGGATACACCACGGGCTGCTTACCATCGAAGGGCGTAAGATGTCGAAGTCTCTCGGTAACTTTGTGACGATACAGGATGCCTTGAAGGAATACAGGCCGAATACTTTAAAGATGTTCTTTCTTACCGCCCATTACGGCTCGGCGATGGATTTTACTGCTGCGGGACTTCAGAGGGCGGCTAAGGCCTGCGAGAAGATAGAGGAATTTTTGGCAAAGGCCGGAGAAGGAGGCCCCGGCGGCCCGGAGGCGGCGGATAATACGGTAGGAGAAAAGATCAAAAATTTTGAAGCAGCGATGGACGATGATTTTAATACAGCCAAGGCATTGGCTGTATTGTTCGACCTGTTGAATATTGGAAATAAATATCTGGCCTTGCCGCATGCGTCGCGTGAAGTTGCATCTGTAGCTTGTGCCTTGCGCAAACTGAGCTCGGTCCTTGGGTTAAATTTTAAAGCTTCCGAGAAGACGCGCGATACATCAAGCGCTGAGCGCATAAAGATAGTGGATTCCCTGACAGGCGGTATCGACGCAAAGGAAGTAGAAAAATTGCTTATGGAAAGACGGGAGGCCAGGAAGAACAAGGATTTTAAACGGTCGGACCGGATAAGGGATGATCTAAAAAAGATGGGTATAGTGGTTGAAGATAAAGAAAAGTCAGGATAGGCCATGAAGCAAGGGTTGTTCATTACATTTGAGGGTCCTGAGAAGAGCGGGAAGAGTACGCAGGCAGCCCTCTTAAGCGAATATCTTATTGAATCGGGTTTTAATGTGGTCTTTGTCCGCGAGCCCGGGTCTACAAAGATAGGTGAAAAGATCAGGGATATCTTGTTAGACACCGGGAATCCGGAAATGTCAGATATGTCCGAGATGTTGTTATATATGGCCGCCAGGGCGCAGCTTGTCAGCGAGGTCATAGGCCCGGAGTTAAAGAAGGGGCGGGTCGTTTTGTGTGACCGTTTTTTAGATTCGACGTTAGCCTACCAGGGGTATGGGTGTGGTTTGAATAAAGAGATGATATTAAAGGTGGGGCATTGGGCGACATTCGGGGTAAAGCCTGACCTGACACTGCTCTTGGATTTTTGGGCGAGCTCCGCAAATCTTAAAAAACACAGGTCGCCGGATCGCATAGAGATGCGGCCTGATATTTTCCATGAGAAGGTCAGGCGAGGATATTTTCATCTGGCTAAAAATGAGCCTAAACGAATTAAGGTAGTCCGTGTAGAGCAGACCTTGGAAGAAACGCAAGCCAAGATAAGGGAGATCGTTTCAAAGTGTCTTTTAAAGAGATCATTGGCCAGGAAAGCGCAATAGCGTTATTGAAGCGGTCGTTTAGCATCCGTCGCGTAGCCCATGCCTATGTTTTTTTGGGCCCGGAAGGTATCGGCAAGAAAAAAACCGCCTTAAGCTTTACCAGCCTCCTGGCCTGTGAGGATACGCAGAAGACCGATGAGGCGTGTGGCCGGTGCCCGTCGTGTTTAAAGGCAAGTTCAGGCGCGCATCCGGATATCCAGTGGGTATATCCCGATGGCCAGTTCGTCAAGATCGATGCTATACGCGAGGCGTGCCGGCGTCTTAGTTTAAAAGGCTTTGAATCGTCTTTCAAGGCCCTGGTAATCCCTGAAGCCGGGGCTTTGAACGAGGAGTCTTCCAATGCCCTGCTTAAGACTTTAGAAGAGCCCTCAAGAGATAGCGTGATTATATTGATCGCCCCGAGTATAAAAAGTATTTTGCCTACCATAGCTTCACGCTGTCAACGTGTCGCTTTTGCGTCTTTAAACCCCGGGGCATTATTTAAAATTTTACAGGATAAGTTTGAGGTGGGAAGGCAGGAGGCCGGATATCTGGCCGGTATTTCCTGCGGCAGCCTGGGCCTGGCACTCCATTATCACCAGAAGCAGCTTTTTGCCAGGAAGGACAAGATCATCGATGACGCGCTTAATGCGGGTTTGAGGCTTGACGCTTTCCTTGATCTGTCAAAACATGAGCGGACCCAGAAAAAAGACCTTATAGAAGAGGTTCTAGCCGTTCTTTCAAGCTGGTTCAGGGACATCTTTATTGTGCAGGTCTCCGGCCAGTCTGATAATTGCATAAATGCCGGCAGGAAAGATGATATAATGCGCGCTGCCCGTGATCTTTCCCTGGCAGACATAGAAGGCCGTATTAAGTCTATCGCTGAGTCATATGAGGAGATAAGGCGAAATGTCAATGTTCGCCTTTCACTTACAAAATTAAGGACTGAATTATGGAAACATTAGTGCAGGTTCGTTTGAGGGAGATGGGTTTTGTTCTCTGTTACAAGGCACAGGGCCTTAATTTAAAGATGGGCGATATTTGTATCGTCGAAGGAGAGCGCGGCACAGATTACGGCCAGGTGCAGGGTGACCCTGTATCGGTTGAAAAGGCCGATGATTCGGTAAAAAAAGTGCTGCGGCCGGTAAATGACTCCGACAAGAGGCAGATCGAAGAGAATAAGAAGAAGGCGCATGAAGCGGCGGTTACCTGCTCTCAGAAGATACACGACCACAAGCTTGACATGAAGCTGGTAAGCGCAGAGTATTCATTTGACCGCTCCAAGATACTTTTTTATTTTACGTCTGAAGGCCGCGTGGATTTTAGAGAGCTCGTCCGTGACCTGGCAAAGGTGTTTAAAGCCAGGATAGAGCTCAGGCAGATCGGTGTGCGCGATGAGGCAAAGATGTGCGGTGGTTTCGGCCCATGCGGCCGGGAACTTTGTTGCTGCCGCTTCTTGAAAGATTTTGAGCCTGTGACCATCAAGATGGCAAAAGACCAGAACCTTTCGCTTAATCCGCCAAAGATATCCGGCCTGTGTGGAAGGTTGATGTGCTGCCTTTCCTATGAGCACAAGCATTATAAGGAGATGAACCGCGGCCTGCCTAGAGAGGGCGAGCGCATCGATACCCCTGAGGGTAAGGGCAAGGTCATATCCGTAAATGTCTTGAAGCGCCTTGCTACAGTGGTTTTAGAAGACGGGAAATTTGTCGAAGTAAACTATAAAAAATAATTATGAACAAACCATTCTACATAACAACTCCGATTTACTACATTAATGGCGTGCCGCATATCGGCCATGCATATACGACAATAGCCGCTGATTGCCTTTCCAGGTATAAGAGGAGCCGCGGTTTTGACGTCTATTTTTTGACCGGCACGGATGAGCACGGTCAAAAGGTCTTGAAAGCGGCACAGGACAAAGGCCTATCGCCCATAGAGTTTGCCGATTCTATCCTGCCGAGCTTCAAAGAGGCCTGGGGCAAGCTTTTGATCACTTATGATGATTTTATCAGGACTACAGAGAAGAGGCATATCGATACCGTTCAATACTTCCTGCAGGCGCTTTACGATAAGGGCGACCTTTATCTTGGGGAATATGAGGGGCTTTATTGCGTGCCGTGCGAAGTCTTCTGGACGGAAAAACAGGTTGAAAATGATCTCTGTCCTGATTGTAAGCGCCCAGTTGAGAAAATAAAGGAATCGAATTATTTTTTCAAGATATCGGCATACAGAGATTGGCTCCTGGATTATATAAAAGAAAATCCGGGTTTCGTCAGGCCTGAATCACGGCGTAACGAAGTCCTTGGGTTTTTGCAGGAGGGCGGCTTAAACGACCTTTGCGTTTCGCGGCCCAGGTCGCGCCTGAGTTGGGGCATACCCCTGCCGTTCTCGCCTGATCATGTGACATATGTCTGGTTTGACGCGCTCGTGAATTATCTCAGCGCCCTGGGGTTCCCGAAGGAGAAAGAAAGGTTTGAAAAATTTTGGCCTGTTTGCGTGCATCTGATAGGGAAGGATATCCTGCGTCAGCACGCTGTGTTATGGCCCATCATGCTCCATGCCTTAGGTATCGATCCCCCGCGTATGGTCTTTGCGCACGGCTGGTGGCAGGTGGGACAAGAGAAGATGTCCAAGAGCCTGGGTAATGTCGTAGACCCGCTAGACGTTATTGATGAATTCGGCATCGATGTCTTCAGGTATTTTTTGTTGCGTGAAGTGCCTTTTGGTGCCGACGGTGTTTTTTCAAAAGACGCGCTCACAAAGCGTTTTAACGGCGATCTTGCAAATGATCTCGGTAATCTTGTATATAGGACGCTGACCATGGCTGAGAAGTATTTTGATTCAAAGGTACCTGCGCTTGACAGGCCTGCGTTGGATGATATCGGACGCAACAAGATATTGCCCAAGATCGATGAGTTAGGCGCCAAGGTCGATAGTGCTATGGAGCGATTTGATTTTATCGGCGCGCTTGATGCGATCTGGGGCCTGATAGGCGCTGCAAATAAATATGTAGAAGAGACAAAGCCATGGAATTTGAAGAAAGAGAACAGGGATAGGGAATTAGAGAATTTTATAGCCCTCCTCATTGAGGCCATCCGCTGTGTGGCAAAAGAAATAACACCATTCATGCCTCAAACCTCAGAAAAAATTTTAGCTCAGGTAGGGCTAGAAGTGGTGAAAAAGGGCGAACCTCTTTTCCCGAGAATAGAAAAAGAGAAATAAGGTCTTCGGTTAGCGGTTAGCGGTTTTCGGTTTGCGCTAACCGAGGACTTAGAACCGAGAACCGATTTTTTTATGCTTATCGATACACATTGCCATCTCGATTTTCCTGATTTTGACCATGACCGTGAACTCGTTTTAAAAAATGCTTTTTCCGCGGGTGTCGGGGCTATGATCAATGTAGCTTCCAGCCTTGAAGGGTCGCGGCGTGCCATAGGCCTTGCGAATGCCTGCCCCGGAGTTTATGCCTCTGTCGGTATCCATCCCCATGACGCGAAAGATTGCCCTGTTGGGGCATGGCCTGAAATAAAGTGCCTGGCCGGCAGAGAAAAGGTGGTTGCGATAGGAGAGGTAGGGCTTGATTTTTACAGGAACATCTCGGAACCGGCAAAACAGGCCGAGATCTTCAAGAAGTTCATCGGCCTGGCGCAGGAGACAAAGCTCCCTTTAATAGTCCATTCGCGGCTAGCCCAGGACCAGACCTTGGAAATTTTAAAAGATCATCCGGGTTTGAGTTCCACGGGTGTCGTAATACATTGTTTTTCAGGCGATATCGATTTTTTAAAAGAGTGCCTTTATAGGGGGTATTTTGTTTCTTTTACGTGCAATGTGACGTATAAGAAGGCGGATGCCATAAGGCAAGTGCTTGGTTACGTACCTTTAGACAGGATGTTCTTAGAGACTGACGCGCCTTATTTGTCGCCGGAAGGCAAGCGGGGAAAGCGCAATGAACCAGCGAACATAGTTGAGCTCGCGCACGCAGTCGCTAAAATAAAGCAGGTAGATTTCGACAAGGTCTGCGAGCAAACGACCCGGAACGCCAAGCTTTTTTTTAAAATAGGATAGTGGTTCAAAGGATAAAATTGGTAAATGGATAGACCTAAGGTTTCTTTAGTCAAGTGCTCAAGCTATTATGCCGAGGATGTGGAGGCTGCTGTAAAGCACTCTGTCGACTTGCTGGGCGGCATCGGGCGTTTTGTCTCTCCCGGCGAAAAGGTGCTTCTTAAACCTAATTTATTGACCGATGCCGCTCCTGAAAAAGGTATAACGACACACCCTGAAGTGGTTCGGGCCGTCATTCGCCTTATAAAACCGGTTACGAGCCGGATATATTGCGGGGACAGCCCAAGCGTATGGGGCGGTGAAAAAAAGAATATAGACCGCGTATATGAGATATCCGGTATTAAAAAGATCTGCCGGCAGGAGGGTGTTGACCTGGTCTACTTTACTAAAG
This sequence comes from Candidatus Omnitrophota bacterium, assembly GCA_003451585.1. GTDB lineage: Bacteria > Omnitrophota > Gorgyraeia > Velamenicoccales > Velamenicoccaceae > UBA9636. Next base: position 27,317 of record DMEU01000016.1, read on the forward strand.
CCAGGATGGTTGCAGGGCATCCTTTGGCTGAATTTGCCTTTTCCTGTGATAGGCTGGTCAATATACCTAAGTTCAAGACGCACGGTTTGACCATCCTTACAGCCGCTTTAAAAAACCTGTTTGGCCTGGTAGTGGGTATGCATAAAATGAAGATCCACAGTGATAACCCGAGGCCTGTCGACTTAAGTAAGGTCATTGTCGATATATACGGCGCCAGAAAGCCGGATCTGAATATTTTAGACGGAGTTTTTGCCATGGAAGGCCAGGGGCCTGGTTCGAGCGGGACTTTGAAAAAGGCCAACCTGATAGCCGCAAGCGCTGACGGGGTATGCCTTGATATGGTTTTGGCCGCTTTGATGAATATAGATGTTTTTGATATCCCTACGAACAGCGAGGCTATAAGGCGGGGCCTGGGCCATGCGTCTTTTAGCTCTATTGATATTGTCGGTGAACAGGTCAAAGATCTTATCCTGCCTGATTTTAAGTTGCCTAAGACCAGCGTTATAGCTAAAATGCCGCGTTGGGCGGTCAATGTTTTGTCGAGCCTGATGACGATGAAGGTCTGCGCGGATGCATCCAAATGCAAGCTTTGCGGCCTTTGCCAAAAGGGCTGCCCAGCCGATGCGATAAGGCTCATAGAAGGCCGGCCGGTGTTTGACAGGGCTAAATGTATACTCTGTCTTTGCTGCCAGGAGGTGTGCCCGTCTGCCGCCATCGATATTAAAAAAGGGCTCTTGTTGAAGATCTTATCACGATAAGAGATCTTATGTTGCCGTAGGTTATCAATTTTGCGGAAGTAGTTTTTTAGAAGGGGGCGCAATGAAACAAAGGACATTTGTCAACCCGATAGAGTGGCGAGGCGGCGTGGTGAGGATCATTGACCAGACCAGATTGCCCGTGGAGTTGAAGTATGAGGATTGCACGACGGTATCTGAGATCTGGCGGGCTATAAAAAAATTAAAGGTAAGGGGTGCGCCGCTCATAGGTATTGCCGGGGCACTTGGTTTTCTTTTAGGTATGCATAAGGCAAGATCTAAGGATGGATCAGGGCTTCTAAAAGAGGCGAAAAGATTAAGGGCATATCTGGCTTCAAGCCGCCCGACAGCTGTTAATCTATCCTGGGCCCTGGCCCGTATGCAGACGATCGTAGAGGCCCTCGCGGATAGGCAAAAGGAAGAGGTCTTTTGTGAACTAAAATCAGAGGTCGAGCGCATAATAGATGAAGATATACAGATGTGTTTTAAGATGAGTGAATATGGTTCAAAGCTTATTAGATCAGGCGACAGGCTTATGACCGTTTGCAATGCCGGCGGGTTGGCCACAAGCGGTTACGGTACTGCCTTGGGTGTCTTTTACCGCGCCCACGAAGAGAAAAAAAAGATAAAGGTCTACGCCTGTGAGACTCGGCCGCTTTTGCAGGGAGCCCGCCTTACTACTTGGGAATTAATGCACAACGGCATTGATACCACGCTTATCTGCGACAACATGGCAGCCAGTGTTATGAGAGGTCGTAATATAAGCGCCATATTCGTCGGAGCCGACAGGATAGCGGCTAATGGCGATTTTGCCAATAAGATCGGGACCTACAGCCTGGCTGTGCTGGCCGCTTATCATAAAATACCTTTTTACTGCGTGGCCCCTTTTTCCACTTTCGACCTGTCTTTGCCTTGCGGCAGCCGGATACCTATAGAAGAGAGGGATATAAGGGAAGTCACATCCCTTTATTTTAAAAAACCGATCGCGCCTGCCGGAGTAGATGTCTTTAATCCCGCTTTTGATATTACGCCGCATGAGCTGGTAAGCGGTATAATAACGGAGAAGGGTGTGATCAGGCGGCCGTTTGAAGAAAATATAAAGGCTATTTATGGCGAATCCGTTAAAAACTCTTAAGGAAGCGGCTATTATAGAGTCGCTTAAAAAGCGCTTTAAACCTAAAGGCAGGGATGTCTTTGTGGGGATAGGCGATGATGCGGCTGTTGTCCGCGGCGGGAAAGGAAAGTATATCCTTTACACGGCGGATATGCTGATAGAGGGCGTCCATTTTAAAAGAGGAGAAGACACTAAAAAGGTGGGTTATAAAGCCGTAGCTGTTTCAGTCAGCGACATAGCGGCTATGGGCGGCCTTCCTCAGTACGCGATCGTATCCGTAGGGTTGCCAAAAAACAATGTGGATAGGACGGCCCGCGGCCTTTACAATGGCATCCGTCTTTGCGCGGAGAAATTCGGGGTAGATGTCATAGGAGGCGATACGAACAGGAGCCAAAGGCTCGTTATCGACGTGTTTATGGCAGGCACGGTGGAAAAAAAACATTTGGCCTTGCGGAGCACAGCTAAACCCGGAGACCATATTTTTATCACCGGGCCATTAGGCGGGTCGATAAAAGGGAGGCACCTTTTTTTTGAGCCTCGTGTAAAAGAATCCAGGTTTTTAGTCAAAAATTTCCGCGTTTCTTCTATGATAGATATCTCAGACGGCCTCGGCACCGATCTAAACCGCGTTACCGACGCCAGCCGTACAGGCGCGCTTATCTTTGAAAATAAGATACCTAAAAATAAAGGTGTTAAAAGTGTGGAGTCGGCATTATTTGACGGCGAAGACTTCGAACTCCTGTTTACCCTGCCTGGCCGGGAAGCGCTCAGGCTCATGAGCATGATGAATAAGAAACGCGCACCTTTCAGGTTTTTTCCGATAGGCAGGATCACGGACCTCTTCTGCGGCGTGCGTATGGTGACAGCCGGCGGAAAGGTCGCAGAGATTCCCTGCGCGGGCTTCAAACATTTTTAAGATGGCATTTTTAAAATATATCTCAGAAAGCGAAGGCCAGACCAGGCGCCTGGCGGCTAAACTGGCAAGGGGGTTGAAAGAAAACGATTGCCTTGCGCTTGTTGGAGATTTTGGTTCCGGCAAGACCACTTTTGTCAAAGGCCTGGCAAAGGGCCTTGCCTGCGGAAAAAAAGACTATGTGTGCAGCCCGTCGTTTGTTATACTTAAAATATACCGCGGCCGGGTTCCTGTATATCATTTTGACCTGTATCGCCTAAAAAGAGAGAGGGACGCTGAGGCGGTGGGTTTATTCGAGTTTATAGGTGCCGGAGGTGTGGCGGTCATAGAGTGGCCTGAAAAAGTCTTAAAGTACCTGCCTGACAGCCGCCTTGAGATAAGATTTTTTGTTCGCGGGGAAAAAAAGCGCGAGCTGCATTTCTTCGTTTCCGACGGAAGGCTTAAAAAACTTCTTGAAAAGGTGGCCAAATGAACACAGAAGAAGTGATCAACGGCATAATGAACGGCATGGATATTTACAGCAAGTATATCATTTTGGCGCTTGTGCTTCTTTTTACCGTGCTCGTCTTTTGGTGGTTTTACAAGATCTCCGTGCTTGTAAGCGGTTTTTTAAAATGCGGCCTTGATGTGTTAGGCGGTAAATTCGTCAACGGGACCAGGTTGCCGCCTTTTTACAGGATAGTAGAAATACAGGGCGCTTATAAGGGCCGTGAGGTCTCCATGGGTGTTATTTTTACGGGTTTCAAGAACGAGTTCCTGCCTTTGCCTTATATCCAGATGAGGCTGAAGGAGGCCCTCGGGTATAATACTAACCGCCTGCCTAATTATGCGTATATTCAAAAAAACTCTCTTATCTATAAGGTCAGATTGTCCGTTCTCTGGGGGGTTTTTGATAAGAATTATCCGCATGTATTCAGCAAGAGTTACCTTATCATCGCCTTGGAAAAATTACTCGCTACAGCCGAAGATGTTGAACGCGGCAGGACCGTAGGCGAGGTATTTAAATAAGCACATCCGCAGTTGAAGGCGAGATAGGACTAAAAATGAAATTCCTCTCAATAGACACATCTACAAAGTATTCCGTTCTGGCAATTTTTGATGAAGAGCGCCTTGGCTTCGGCGAAAGGCGGCTTTTCGAAAAAGGCCGTGTTGACGGGTTAGACATCCTTATACGCGAGGGCCTGAAAAAAACAAGGGCCAGGATAGAGCGGATCGGCTGTTTCGGCGCAGGGGTTGGGCCTGGCTCATTTACGGGTTTGAGGGTCGGCTTGAGCTCGGTTAAAGGCCTGGGGTATGGTTTGGCCGTGCCCGTAGCAGGTTTTTCAAGCCTTGACGCGATAGCTTATAACTTTTTGGAAGATGAGGCAGTGGTCGATCTGTGTGTGATGGTTGACGCGCGGCGCGCCAATGTTTATTGCCGTTTTTATAAGAGACGAAAAGATGGGTTTGTGCATATATCCGCCGATGAGCTCGTCCCTGCAAAGGGCCTTTTTTCCCGCTGTAAGCCATCAACGGTATTTTGCGGCGATGCAGTAGGCTTGTACAGGCACGAGATAGAAAAAGAGTTTGGCATACGTGCTATATCGCCTGAGGCTGCCTGGTTCCCAACCCCGGAGAGCATACGACGTCTTTCGCTGGAAGCCTTTGCGTCAGGCAGGACTAAAAGTTGTTATGACCTGTCGGCCAGGTATCTTTATGAACAGGATTGCCAGGTAAAAAAGGCCTGTTGAGGAGTACATATGAAGACCCCGCATTTTTACCGCCCCACATGGGTTGAAATTGACCTTGCCGCCTTAGCATCTAATTATCGTATTTTAAAGAAGCGTCTGTCGCCGGGGACTAAGATGATGGCCGCGGTCAAGGCAAACGCCTATGGCCACGGTATAGTAGAGGTGTCAAAGAAATTAGTGCGATGCGGAGTAGATTATCTAGGCGTTGCCTGTGTCGATGAGGCCCTTGTTTTAAGGGCCGCCGGCGTGCGCGCGCCTGTGCTTGATCTGGGCGCTTTTATGAAAAGCGACACAGAGGCCATTGTCAAAAATGACATAACAGCGACAATAATCGATTGGGAGTCGGCTAAGTGCCTGGATGCCTGTGCCGGGCGGCTGAAGAAAAAGACCAGGGTGCATATAAAGGTCGATACCGGTATGGGGCGGTTGGGCGTCTGGCATGCGCAGGCCGATGAGTTCATATTAAAAGTCTGCACGCTGAATAATCTTTTGATAGAAGGTATCTACACGCATTTTCCGAGCGCGGATTCTGATGAAACCTTTACGAGGTCGCAGATAGCTGTTTTTTCTACGCTTGTAAGCAGGTTGACGATAAAGGGGATTGAGATCCCCTTAAGGCATACAGCTAATTCCATGGCGGTTTTGGGGTTCAAGGACAGCCATTTTAATCTCGTAAGGCCTGGGTTGGCACTTTATGGGCTCCATCCCAAAGATGAGTGGCTGGGGGAAATAGATCTGTCGCCGGTCCTGGCTTTTAAGACGAAGGTGGTCTATTTCAAGAGCGTTTCGCGCGGCAGGTCCATCAGCTATGGCCGCACTTACACTGCGAAGAATGACACCTGTATCGCTACTCTACCCGTAGGATACGGCGATGGTTATAACCGGCTGCTTTCCAATAAAGCCAGGGTCTTGATCCGCGGCAGGTTTCATCCCGTAGTCGGCCGCGTATGCATGGACCAGGCCATGGTTGATGTCGGCAGGTCAGCTGTACGCGTAGGCGATGAGGTTGTCCTGGTAGGCCGCCAAAAAGAAAAATGTATATATGTGGAAGATATAGCCGAGATATGCGGCACTATTCCTTATGAGGTCGTTTGCTGGATCTCCCCCCGCGTTCCCCGCCTATACATCAATCAATAATTATCTTTTTTTACGGGATCCTGGCGATAAAGTAGAGCGCTATTGCCGCGAACATAACATGGCTTATCCAGGCAGCTAGGATAGGCGGCAGGGCTCCGCCTTTACCGAGCGCTATGCTTACCGCGAACAGCGTGTAGAAGAGGAAGCTTATGCCAAGGCAGAGGCCTATCGATGAAAAAGCGACGGCGCGCCTCTTGATGACTATTGAAGACGGTATGCCTATGAGGATGATGACAAGGCTCGTGAATGGGAAGGCGGTCTTTTGGTAAAGGTCGACTTCAAGCTTGCGTATGGTGGATAAGGTCTTGCTTGGCGCCAGTTTCGCGATGTGCCCGGCGAGTTCCTTTATGTTCATGTTCTCGACAGGCACATTGTGTACCAAGAAGTCCTGGGGTGTTTCTTCGATCTTGAAAGCAGTATCGCTGAAATAAAGAGGTTCTCCTTTGATCTTCCTGTCGTCCCCCAGGTGGTAGATAAAACATTGATATAGCACCCACCGGTTGTTGCGCCACACGGCTTTTTCCGCGTAGATCTTCGATCTGACATTTTGATGATCATCGTGTTCTAATATGGTAAGGCCTTCTATCGTGTTTGATTTAGGGAAGAGCTTATTTATGAAGAAGAGCCTGTTATTGAAGCCATAAACCGCTACGTTTTCTATGGATTGTTCCGACCCCGTCTCCATTTTTTTTTCGATAAACCGGTCTTTTATCAGGCGCGACATATTTTGGCTGTAGGGGATGACCTTTTCACTGAGCAAAAAGATCGCAAGGCTTAAGATGAAACCGGACAGTATGATCGGCCTTATGATCTGGTAGATGCTCAGGCCTGTCGCGCGCATGGCTATGATCTCATTATTCTGGTTGAAATTACCTATGGTCATCAGGGTGGCCAGCAGCGCGGCAACAGGGGAGGTTTGTGTCAAAATAGTCGGGATAAAGTAAATGTAGAGTTCGATGACCTTCAGGATAGGCGGCTGATTCTTGATTATGTCCTGCAATCCAGAGAAGACATCGATGATGATATAGAGAAAGATAAATCCTGCAAGGCAGGCGAAAAAGCTCTTTAAAAAATTGCGCAAGAGATAGCGGTCTAGGATAAGCATGTTTTATAGAGCGCGATAATGCCTATTGAGCCAAAGATGATATTGGGCATGCCCATTGCCGCCGATGGGGGCAGTTTTCCTTCTATGCTTAAGGCCTCGAAACCTATAAGCATCAGATAATAACAGGCGACTATCAAAAAGGCGAAGCCGAAATTTATCGATTTTTCCCTGCGGCGCGTGATCATGGCGAAAGGGGCGCCTAAGATACAGAATACCAGGCAGGAGAACGACAGCGCTATGCGTTTATATGACTCTGTCAGGATAGGGCTTGTGTCTATGCCCTTTTCCTGGAATTTGCGTATCTGCTCTTTTAACTCCGGCAGCGTCATGTCTTTTGACTTCTTTTCGACTTTTTTTTCCGTCATCTTCTTGTAGTCTATATTCATGAAGTATGTCTTAAAATTAAGCTTGTAGAAGTTCTCCGGGTCGCTCGGGTTTATCTCGTCGGATGTACCGTCTATGAGCTTGAGCTTTAATATCTTTTTTTCGGGGATCAGGATAAATTCGCCTTTTTTGGCTATGATGGTCCGGGGAGGCTTGTTCTCCCCTTGCGGCTCGTATATCCGGATGTTGGAAAATTTATTCCCATCGATATGGTAGATGAATAGTATGAATTTATCGAAGGCTGTGATGAATGTGCCGGCTTCAAGCGCGGCAGTGGGGTTCTGCGTGCCTATCTCGACCATTAGTTGGCGGGATTTGTGGTGCGCCTCCGGGATTATCTTGCTGTTGAGTATGACGCAAAATAGGCTCAATATGATGCCTACGATAATGACAGGCAGGAGGATGCGGAAGAGGTTGATCCCGCTTGAGCGTATAGCGATGAGCTCATTGTCGGAAGAGAGCCTGCCGATGGATAAGAGAACGGCGGCCAGGGTCGCGATAGGTAATATGAAGCTGAACAGAAACGGTACCAGATAGAGAAATAGCTTTCCTGCGAGCAGAAGCGACACGCCTTTTGTTATGATGAGTTCGGCCAGACGTACGAGATTACCAAGTATCATTACGAAGGTCAGGACAAAGACTGACAGCAGGAACGCGCTCAGGAACTCCTTTAACACGTAATTTCTTAAGATCTTCATCATTTATCCTTTGGCAAATGCCAGGACCGATATGCCGAGCGCCCCTGATGCTTTTAGGGCGCGCGATGCCTCATTGACGGTTGAGGCGGTAGTGACTACGTCATCGACAAGCAGGATGCGCCTGTCCTTAACCATCCCAGGGTCAGCAGCAACGAACGCCTGTGATAAGTTCTCCAGCCTGTTATCTTTTTTCAAAGAGACCTGAGGCCTGGTATTGCGGACCCTTTTTAAGGCAGGCGCAAATGCCCGGCCATATGAGGCACATATTTCTTTTGCCAGCAATTCCGATTGATTGAATTCCCGCTCTCTTTGCCGCGCAGGGTGCAGCGGTACAGGCACGACGGCGTCCGCGTTTTTAACGAGACTTGAGCCTGTGGCTGTCAAGGCCTTCTGCATCAGCCTGTTTATTGACCCGGCTAAATAGGGCCTATTCGAGTATTTGAACCTGTGGATGAGCTCTTTTGTGGCGCCTTCGTAGGTATAACAGCTCAGCAGCACCTCATAGGCCGGTGGATCTTCAGCACATGCGCGGCATTTGAGGCTTTTGAGTTCATCTTCTTCGGTGAGCTTGTTTGCACAGAGAGCACAACAGGCTACCGGCATCTGTTTCATCTGGCCGGCGCAAGACGCGCAGATATGGTCATCGAACGCCGTTGTCTTGTCTTTTAAGTCTTTAGAACAGATGTGGCAGGCCTTAGGAAAAAGGATGTTGATAAAAGCTGAAAATAGCTCTTTATGCATGGATGCTATGGTATCACCCTGTGCTCATAATGTCAAAAGAATTGACATGATGCCGGCTTGTTAGTAGAATAAAACTCCATGGATAAGAACAAATTAAGAGAACAGTTGTACTGCCTGATAAAGGAAAAGGCCTATCATGAAGGTGAGATAAAACTGGCCAGCGGCAAGACCAGCAATTATTACCTTGATGCCAGGGCCGTAACTTTAAGCAGCGAGGGCGCATATCTTGTAGGCAGCCTGATCTTCGGTTTAGTCAAAGATATGGATGTCTCGGCTGTGGGCGGCCCTACTTTAGGCGCAGACCCTATGGTCGGGGCCCTTGCGGTCGTAAGCTACCAGAACGATAAGCCATTAAACACCTTCCTCATCAGAAAGACCCCAAAGGCCCATGGCCGTATGCTTCAGGTGGAGGGCCCTGAGATAAAAAGCGGTAGTGAAGTCGTCCTGCTGGATGATGTTGCCACAACTGGTGGTTCCCTGATCGACTCCATAGCCGTACTTAAAAAAATGGGTGTAACCGTTAAGCGTGCCATCGTGATCGTTGATAGGAATGAGGGGGCGGCTGATAATTTAGCCAAAGAAGGGTGTGAACTTATTTCTTTCTTCCGAGCTTCAGAGTTTTTTTCTTCCAAAATAAATAAACTCTAAATTCTAAATAAACTCAAAATTACAAATTCAAAATTTTAAAGTTTGGTTTTTGGAATTTGAATTTGTTTAGTATTTAGAGTTTTTGATTTAGGATTTGAATTTCAGTCTTTAATTTTAGGTTATTAATATGTCCGGATATAAAATAATCGTTGTTGGCGGCGGGCCTGCCGGTATGATGGCTGCTATCAGGGCGGCAGAATACGGTGCAGAGGTGGCCCTTTTCGAGAAGAACGCAAGCCTTGGCAGAAAACTCGGCTTGACCGGTAAGGGGAGGTGTAATTTGACAAACACCTGTTTGCTCCCTGATTTCCTGGAAAAATTCGGCAAGGAAGGCCAATTTTTGCGTAATGCCTTTGGTAAGTTTTTCGCGCCTGAGCTGATGCGCTTTTTTGAACATAGCGGCCTGGAGCTAAAAGCAGAGCGGCAGGGAAGGGTCTTTCCTGCCTCGGATTCATCCAAGAGTATCGTCGATTGTTTAAAAAAAGTCCTGGTGCAGCGGGGTGTGGATATTTACCTTAGTTCTCCGGTGAAAAAGATCATTACTGAAAATGGCAGGGTGCGTGGTGTGGAGCTGGCCAGTGGAGATGAGGCATCCGCGCAAAAAGTCATCCTTTCCACAGGCGGCATCTCTTATCCTGAGACAGGTTCTACGGGCGATGGTTTCAGGATGGCAAAGGAGTCCGGCCACGATACAGGCGTCCTTTATCCGGGGCTTGTTCCTTTGGAGACCGAAGAAAATTTTGTAAAAGAACTGCAGGGCCTGGCGTTAAAGAATGTCAGGATAGTTTTTGATTCCGGCAAAAAGAAGATAGGGTCAGGCATAGGCGAGATCCTGTTCACTCATTTTGGTGTATCAGGGCCGCTTGTGCTCGACCTGAGCGCGCAAGTCGTAGAGCTTTTAAGCATGGGCCGTGTTGTCATGCAGATAGATTTTAAACCGGCGTTATCCCGCGAAGAGATCGAGGATAAGCTGTGCAAGGAATTCCAGAAAAAAGGCAGCCTTCAGATCAAGAACTATGCCAAGGAATTCCTTCCGCAGAGGTTTATCGACATATTTCTTTTGAAGGCAGGGGTCGCTCCTGAAAAGAGGTGCCATCAGGTATCTTCTGCCGAGAGGAAGAACATTGCCGCGCTTTTAAAAGCGTTCCCTGTAGGTATTAAAAGGCCCAGGCCTATCTCCGAGGCCATGGTGACATGCGGGGGCGTATCTTTAAAGGAAGTGGACCCCAGGACAATGGAATCTAAAAAATTGAGCGGCCTTTATTTTTGCGGGGAGATACTGGATATCGCGGCTTCAAGCGGAGGTTTTAACCTGCAGGCCGCGTTTTCAACCGGATATTTGGCCGGTGAGTCAGCGGCGCTATCATGTTAATACTCGCCTCCAGGTCAAAAGCGCGCAAACGTATATTAAAAGACCTTGGGTTGAAATTCAAGGTCATGCCATCGAGCGCCGAGGAACACAAGGGCCTGGATACACATCCGGCGCGGACGGTAAAATATAATGCGCTTCTGAAGGCGCGCCAAGTGGCAGGGCGCATTAAAGACGGCATAGTCATAGGATGTGATACCCTGGTGTGGCAGAATGGCCGGGTTTTCGGCAAGCCGAAAGACTTAAAAGATGCCAGGACGATGCTTAAGAAACTTTCTGCGAGCCCGCACCGCCTTTATACGGGCATAGCCGTGATCGACGTAAAGCGGCGAAAAGAAGTAGTTGATATAGAGGAGACGAAGATCTTCATGGAGAGGCTCTCCGACAGGGAGATCTCTAATTATTTCAAAAGGGTCTCACCGCTGGATAAGGCCGGCGGTTTTGATATACAGGGCTTAGGCGGCTTATTTATAAAGCGTATCGAGGGGTGTTATTTTAATGTCGTAGGGTTGCCTGTCTCAAAATTGTTCGTCTGCCTGAAAAAGATCGGTGCTTCTCTTTTGATGCTGTTTTGCGCCGTAACTTTTTACGGTTGCTCGACCGAATATAACATAGCGAGCAATTCGCAGGATTGGATGATGTATTCGACAGAGAAAGAAGTAGCGATGGGCGATTCGTTGTCCAAGCAGGTGGAAAAGGAGTACAAGGTCGTACACGACCCTGAAGCGAACGAGCGCTTGCGCAGGATAGGCGAAAAGATCGCCTCTGTATGCGACCGTAAAGAGCTGTTGTATCGTTTCCGTATCATAGAAGATGAAAAAGAAAAGGACATGGTCAATGCGGTATCCCTTCCAGGTGGATATGTTTATGTCTATAAAGAACTGATGAAGGTCGCAGACAGCGATGATGAACTTGCCGCTGTTTTAGGCCATGAGGTAGCGCATATCGCGGCGCGCCATAGCATTAAAAGGCTCCAGGCCATCTGGGGTTATAATATCCTGTCCGTGTTGGCTGCAGGGACGCGTAATCCGGATTTTGCGCACGGGGCACAAGCGGCATATCTTTCCATCCTTTCCGGCTATTCTCAGGAAGACGAGCTTCTGGCGGATAAACTGGGCGCTCGGTATACAAGGCGCGCAGGGTATGACCCGGGCGCCATGCTGAGTTTTCTTGAAAAATTAAGGAAGAGGCACAAAAAAGAAAAGCCGAGGGCCCTATCTTATTTTAAAACCCACCCCTTTATTTCCGAGCGTATCAAAGTCACCAAGGAAGAGCTGGGAGAGAAGATATCATTCGAAGATTTTATTAACATTAATTAACGTGTTCTAAAAGCGCCCGGTTCGATACTTTTCAGTATTTCATATTCACGCAGAGCTTGTGTTTGGCTGCTTTTTTGAGCGTAGAGGATGGCAAGGTTGTAGTGTGCGTCCGCATGCATAGGTTCCAGCACGGCTGTCATTTCTAATTCTTTTATCGCCGCATCGATCTCGTTGTTTTTGATATGGATAAGGGCGATATTGTAATGTATTTTAGGGTTTGAGGGGTCTATTGACAGTGCCTGTCGGTAGTAAGCTAGGGCTTTATCAAGTTCGTTCCTTGACAAATATATCGAACCAAGGTTGAAAAGCGCCTCAGTGTCACGCGGGTCTTCTTCCATCGCTTTAAGGAATATCGGCAGCGCTGCATCAAACTTATTTTCTGACATATACGATAAGCCCAGATTGGTTTGAATGCCCTTAGAGGACCGTGATGCCGGCAGTTGACGCAGGATACCATGAAAAAATTCTGTTTCCGGCTTTGTCCAGGCCTTGTTATAGCTGATGGTCAGGGCGCATAACACTAAGACGATAAATGCGGCCAGGGCATAAGTCTTTTTTCTCCAGGCCCCAGTCATGGGTACGGTGAGCGCCGTTAAATAAAGGAATGAGCCGATCGAGGGCGTATAAAGCCAGGCAAATGAAAATGGCATGCTGTAACCCGATAAAAAAGGCGGATAAAAAAAGATGAGCAATAAGAATGGCGCCAGGGTTATAATGGTCCATGCAAGGCCGAACAGAGGTTCTTTTGATCTTTTAGAGATCCTTACTGCCGCGTATCCGAAGATGCATAACAGCCCTATGCCGGTAAAGAAGCCGGTGAGGCCAGCCGGGTTTTCCAGCGGCAGCCGCCATGTCTTGTATAGGCCATGGGGAAAGGCCAGGGCTGCTATATAATTTAAGAGGCCGCGAGGCAGAGACAACAGGCCGGATGGGTTGAATATATATTCTGTCCGGGCAGGCATAAAAGATCCCCTGAACAGGATGAAGACAATTGCTACGGCAAAGAATGGCAGTGTCCTTTTGAATTTTTTCCAAAACAGGCATTCATAACCAAGTATGACGAAAGGCAATACGATAGCGCTTTCTTTGCACAGCAGGCTTAAGGCCAAGCATAACAGCGAATAGGCATAATATTTCTTTTTCCGGTATAAATTAAAAAAATTATAAAAAATAAAGACGAGAAGCGTAAAGGCGGCTACCAGGAGGTCGGAGCGGCTGGAGATATAATTAACAGGTTCTGCCAGGGCGGGGTGGCAGGTGAAGATCAAGGCCCCGAACAACGCTGATATTCTTGACCGGCTGATCTGAGAGAACAATAGATATACCAGGGCCGCGTTGAATATGTGGAGAAAGATATTTGTGAAGTGATACCCTTTTGGGTCCATACCCCAGAAGGCGTAGTCTAGCTTATAAGACAGGGTTTGTAATGGGCGGTAGTAAGTTTTGAATCGGTATAGAGGCTTAAAGAAGATCCCTGCGGTGTCTGACCAGGTCTTGATGGAGCGGTCATCTTCTATCAAGATATGGTCGTCCCATTTGAAACCTCCCTGGATAGCTCCGGAATAAATGCCGGAACCCAGTAAAGATATGAGTGCGATCGGGATCCAGTGGGGTAGCCGGGCTTTGAAGGTTTGAGTCAAGAGAGGCATAAAAATAGTGCCGGGAAAGGGACTTTTGCTCCCCCGACCCGACATTCGTCGTGTCTCCTCCGCAACCGGCCGCCCTCGCTTGTACCGGTGGCGCTCGGGTCGGCTTCAAATCCCAGGAGTGTCGCGATGAAAAAATAGTGCCGGGAAAGGGACTTGAACCCTTAAGCCCTTACGGGCATAGCGCCCTGAACGCTACGTGTTTGCCAATTTCACCATCCCGGCAGAAAACTTGAAAGGCGAGTTAAAGTATACCCAGTGTTGACGGAAGTGTCAATAATGTTTTAGTTCAAAAAGGATGGAGGCGCGTATGTTACCAGCTGGACCTTTGATGGCCGAACACAGGTTGATAGAACGCATGGTCTCTCTTTTGATCGATGAACTCCTTAGTGTCAGTGAGACATCGGAGGCTGACACTTCTCTTATAGAGCAGGCTGTGGATTTCTTCCGGGTGTATGCAGATAATTGCCATCATGGCAAAGAGGAGTATATCCTTTTTGGGCAACTCAGCACAAAGGAGCTCTCCGCCAAACACCGCAGGACGATGGAAGAATTAATAGAAGAACACGTATACGCGCGCAAGGTGGTAGGCAGGCTTAATAATGCGAATAACAGCTATAAGGAAGGCCGCAAAGAGGCGCTAAACGAGGTCAGGGGCTGTCTGGAAGAGCTGGTCGTATTTTACCCGAAGCATATTGAAAAAGAGGATGAAGATTTTTTTCTGCCGTGCATGGAGTATTTTACTCCGGAAGAGCAGGAAAAAATGCTGGGTGAATTCTTTGAGTTTGACCGTAAATTGATACACGATAAATACCGGAAGATGGTGGAGGCCCTGGAAAAAAGTTAGCGGCCCTTGTTCTGTCCTTTTAGCGTTGTTAGATATTGACAGGTGAAAAGTATTTGATAGAATGTAGTCTCTTAAATGAGGTTATAACTGTTTAATTTTGTTTTAACATGCCCAGATAGCTCAGTCGGTAGAGCGATGGACTGAAAATCCATGCGTCGGGGGTTCAATTCCCTCTCTGGGCACTTTATTTTAGTAAAAGATATACCTCTAGCCGCTGTCGCGAAGCGACGAAATCATCCCCAAGGGGTGACAGCGGCGCGATGCGACGAAATCATCACCTCCTTATGGCTGATAATATTGCTGATGTCGAAGAGCATATTCGCGATATCCAGGAGATCTCTATAGCCATCGATTCCTGGGACGATATCTTTTCCGATTTCGACCCCAGCCCGCTTGAAAGCCGTATATTATCAGGCGATTTCCTCGCCGAATTGAAAAAAAGGTACAGGGAGACCCAGCGTGGTAACTTTATCGTCACTGTCTACGCTCCGTTATTCTTAAAAGACGATACATCGGAACGCCTGGTAATTAAGCGGTTAAAACAGTATTTTAAATTCAGGCACTTGTCTGTCCAGAAAGAGATCAACGACGCGATAGCCAGGGGCATGCTCTTTGTGGTCTGTGGTGTGGTTTTTTTGAGTTTTTTGACCCTTGGTGCGTATTACAAGATATTCAATACCTTGACCCTGGAACTTATAGGGATCATACTTATGCCCTTGGGGTGGTTCGGCATCTGGGAAGGATTTTCCAGGATAATAGAGCCGTTGCCTTTGTCAAAGCAGGACCTGGAGCTTTTTGGTAAATTCGCGAAGGCGCAATATAAATTCAAATATGCGGGCCAGCCGGCAGCTGAGGTATTTTTAGGCGGAGGGATATAGTGTCTGGAGGGGATAGGCAGGTGACGGTAAAACGTGCCGCAGCTTCATTGATCGCTTTTTTTTCATTTTTTGCGGCTGTCGTGCCTGCGGATGCCAGGAAGGCTGACCTCCAGTATTGGCATACTGAGACCGTAAGTTGGAAGGTAGCCGACGATTGGAAGGTCAGTCTTTCCAATGAGTCTTATTTTGATGATGATGCCAGCCACCGTTATTACCACGAGGGCGATATAGGAGTGTCATATTCAGGATTAGCCAAGTGGTTCGACCTTTCCTTGAATTTTAAACATGTATTGACCGAGAGCAAGAACAAATGGAGGCGCGAAGAGCGGCCTCACATTAACGGGACTTTTAAGTTCAATATCTGCAAGTTCAGTTTTATTGACAGGAACAGGTTTGAATATAAGATAAGGGAGGCCGGGACAGATTTTTGGAAATACAGGAATCTTCTGACCATCAAGTTCCCATGCAAGTTCACCTCCTTGGAGATCCAGCCGTATATAGCCGATGAGCTCCATGTGGATGAAGTGGTAAGTGAGAACAGGAGTTATGCCGGCTTTACCTTCAAGATAACAAAGGAATTGGGCGCGGATATTTATTATATGCAAAAAAGGAACAGGCAGTCCGGCGGCAATTGGATAGGCGCCAATGTCATCGGCACGCGCCTGAAATTGGATTTTTAACATTATGTTACCTGACAAACACGGACATTTCGGGATATTTGGCGGCAAGTATATGCCGGAGACATTGATGGGCGCGCTCACGGAGTTAGAGAAGGTGTATCGCTTGGCCTTGCGGGATAAGGCATTCTTAAAGGAGCTTGATCATTATTTGAAGAATTATGCAGGCAGGCCCACGCCGCTTTACTTTGCGGACAGGTTGAGCCGTGTCTTGGGCAGGGGCAGGGTATATTTAAAAAGGGAAGACCTGCTTCATACAGGCGCGCATAAAATAAACAATACGCTTGGCCAGGCGCTTATCGCGCTGCGGATGAACAAAAAGAGGATCGTTGCCGAGACAGGCGCAGGCCAGCATGGCGTAGCTACCGCGACTGTCTGCGCCCTTTTGGGTCTTGATTGTTTTGTATATATGGGGTCAAAGGATATCGAAAGGCAGGCGCTCAATGTCTACCGTATGAAGTTGTTGGGCGCGACAGTGGTGCCTGTTACCTGCGGTTCCCAGACCTTAAAAGATGCCATGTCTGAGGCTATACGTGATTGGGTGACCAACGTGAAGACCACAAACTATATACTCGGTTCTGTTGGCGGCCCGCATCCATACCCGGCAATGGTAAGGGATTTTCAGTCCTGTATCGGCAAGGAGGCTAAAAGGCAGGCCTTATCTTTTGAAAATAAGCTGCCTGATTACCTTATGGCCTGTGTCGGCGGAGGCAGTAATGCCATAGGCCTCTTCTATCCGTTCTTTGCCGATAAGAAGGTAAAGTTTATCGGAGTTGAGGCGGCAGGAGAGGGATTAGACACCGGCCATCATTCAGCCACATTGGTCAGAGGCAGGACAGGAGTCTTACATGGTTCCAAGAGCAAGCTCCTTCAGGACGAGTCCGGACAGGTAAAAATAGCGCATTCCATCGCGCCCGGCCTGGATTATCCCGGCGTAGGCCCTGAACACGCATATTACCAGGCGATAGGCCGCGCTGAATATTTCGCTGTATCCGACAAAGAAGCCCTGGATGGTTTCAATCTCCTTTCTAAGGTAGAGGGTATCATACCTGCGCTCGAATCAGCGCACGCGATAGCTTATTTAAAGAAATTGGCGCCGCGTTTAAAGAAAAATTCAGTAGTAATTGTTTGTTTGTCCGGCCGCGGAGATAAGGATATAAATTCCGTGAAGGACCTATTATAGAAGTTTAATTTATATGAACAGGATAGACTCTAAATTCAAAGAATTAAGGGCAGCCGGCAAGAAGGCGTTCATGCCTTTTTTGACCGCCGGTTATCCCAGCCTTCCTATGACCGGAAAGCTCATCCTGGAATTTGAAAAAAGAGGCGCGGATGTCATCGAATTAGGCATCCCTTTTTCCGACCCTATAGCCGACGGCCCTGTAATACAGCAGTCGTCTTACGAGGCCATAAAGAATGGTACGACGCTTAAGAAGGTGTTCGGATTGGTCCGGCGCCTGCGCGAGGAGACCCAGATACCCCTGGCCGCCATGACTTATTTTAATTTGATCTTAAACTATGGCCCAACGCGTTTCATCAAAGATGCGTTAGCAGCTGGTTTTGACGGTGTTATCATACCCGACCTGCCTCCGGAAGAAGAGGGGGAGTTCTCAAAAGAGGCCCGTAAGAAGGGCCTCAAGGTCATCTTATTTATGGCCCCCACCACGTCTCGTGAGCGCGCCGGATTTATAGCCCGCCGCGCGGAAGGGTTCATTTATTTTGTGTCGTTGACCGGTGTTACCGGGGCACGAAGAGAGCTGCCTAGAGAGTTAGGCTTTCAGTTGCGTGCCGCAAAAAAGGCCGCAGGCGATATAGCCGTTTGCGCCGGGTTCGGCGTATCAACACCGCAACAGGTAAAGGCCATATCCGCATTTTGTGACGGTGTTATAGTCGGCAGTGCTATCGTTAAAAAGATATCGGAGAGTATCGATGCCTCTGATCCGGTCAAGGCCGTCGGTGATTTCATGGCAAGGCTGAAAGGATAGTATGTACAGGATACGGGAATACAAGAACGGCGCTCGGCTTATCTATAAGAAGATGCCTGGGGTATCTTCTGTCTCTTTGGGCATATGGTTTGACACAGGCTCAAGGAATGAAGGGCCGTCGATCAATGGTATCAGCCATTTTCTCGAACACCTTGTCTTCAAGGGCTCTAAAAAATACTCAAGCGATAAGATCAAGGAGTCCATCGAGGGTGTCGGAGGGTCTTTGAATGCCTTTACCTCAGAAGAGAATACGTGTTATTATGCCAAATTTTTAGGCAAGCATTTTAAGAAGGTCTTCGGTGTGCTCTCCGATATGTCCTTAAGGCCTCTTTTGAAGAGCTCGGATATAGAAAAGGAGAGGACGGTTATAATAGAGGAGATCAAGATGTACAAAGATCTTCCTCAATACCAGGTGAGCGAACTTTTTGATGAGCTCTTATGGCCTGGGCACCCTCTGGGCAGGAATATAGCCGGTTCTGTCGCATCCGTCGCAGGCATCACTCCAGGGCAGATCAGGGAATACCACGATCTCTGGTATGGCCCGTCTAACTTAGTCATCTCGTGTTCCGGGGATATTGATGAAGGTGCGGTTGAGCTCGCCGTGGAAAAGGTATTCGCGAAATTAAAAACCGGAGACAGCAGTCCCATCATACCTTTTGCGGCATCGGATGCGGGCCCAAAGATCAAATTGCTCCATAAGCCGATACAGCAGACACATATAAATCTTGGTTTTCCGGCATTAAAACGTTCGGATAAGGACAGGTTTGCTTTGGGGCTTATGCACGTCATATTCGGCGGCAATATGTCCAGCAGGCTGTTCAATGAGATCAGGGAGAAGAAGGGGCTGGCGTATGAAATAGCCTCGCACATAAAAAAGCTTAAAGATACCGGCGTATTTTTTGTCCATGCCGGTATAGATAACAAGAATCTTGTGGAGGCGTCCGGTGTCATATTCGGTGAATTAGAAAAAATAAGGTCAGAGAAGGTGTCCCCGCAGGAGTTAAGGCGCGCGAAGGATTTTTATATCGCTCAGACAGAGATGGCGCTGGATGATTCGATGGAGCATATGCTGTGGATGGGTGAGGCTATGACGAACCTGGGGTATTTGCAGACAAAGGAAGAGATGCGCGCACACATAGAACGCGTATCGGCCGCTGATATCCTCCGCCTGGCAAGCCAGATAATAAATTGGAAGAAGCTCCATTTTGCCGCAGTAGGGCCTCAAAGCACGTCTTACGAGGATAAGATCAAAGAAATGGTGGGCGCTTTTTAGTTGTAAGTATTGACATGGCTGTAAAGTTGTGGTAAAAAATAAACAGGTATCTTACATAATTAGTTAAAGGAGGAAACATGGAAGGTTATTGCGTAAAGTGCAAAGCGAAGAAAGAAATGAAGGATTCCAAAGAGCAGATCTTAAAGAACGGCCGCAGAGCCGCAAAGGGCAAATGTGAGACTTGCGGCACATCGATGTTCAAGATCCTAGGGTCGAAGTAAAAGGGAGGTAAAAATAGAGACAAAGAAAAAAGCTCTCTTAGCGGCAAAACTCGCTCTTGAGAGAAAAGCAGAGGATATCAGCGTCTTAGATATGCGCAAAGTCGCCAACTTCTGCGATTACTTTGTCATCTGCAGCGCTGCCTCGCAAAGGCGGGGCCAGGCTATCGCAGAACTCATAGATGAGACATTCGATCAGCACGGCCTAGTGCTGAGGTCTGTACAGGGCAAGAGGGAAGGCATGTGGATACTATTGGATTATTCCGATATTGTTATCCACATTTTTTTTAAGGATGTCCGCGACTACTATGCCTTAGACAGGCTATGGGCGGACGCAAAGCGAATTCATGTACCAAAAGATAGAACTCCAACTACGGTCACTGCTGGTAAAGGCCACGGAAAGTTATCTGGCTGATCTTCCCGCCTCCTCTGGCTATACAAAAGACACTCTCGCCGATATTTTGATCATCGATATCCCGAAAGAAAAAGAGTTCGGGCATCTTGCCACCAGTGTGGCTTTCAGGCTGGCAGGCATTGTGCGCAAGAACCCGAAAGATGTTGCCGCCGGCATCGCCGCAAAGCTTGATGCCGATAGCCGGTCCGACAGCGCCTCTCCTGTAAAAAGCGTCGAGGTCAAAGGCGCAGGTTTTATCAACATATTTTTAAAAGATGATTGCTTCTTTGCGCTTCTGCGTTCGGTCAATAGCCGGCCGGAAGAATTCGGCGCTTTTGATATCGGGCGCTCCAGGCGCGTCCTGCTTGAGTTCGTAAGCGCTAATCCAACCGGCCCGTTGTCTGTGGCGCATGCCCGCCAGGCAGCTGTGGGCGATGCGTTGGCCAATATCCTCATCCATGCCGGTTACAGCGTGACAAAAGAATATTATTTAAACGACGAGGGTAATCAGATCAATATCCTTGGCCGTTCCATCCGTCTGCGTTATCGCGAGCTTTCCGGGGAAAAAGTGGATTTTCCGGAAGACCATTACCAGGGAGACTATATCGTAGGCCTGGCAAGGGAGTTATACGATGACCAGGCAACACGCTCGAAGATATCCGGATTGGGGCCGGAAGAGACAGAATGGTTTTTTTTGGAATTCGGCGTAGCCAAGATCTTAAAGATAATCCAGGACGAGTTGGCTGATTTCGGCGTATTTTTTGATGAGTGGTACAGCCAAAGAGCTTTAGGCAAGTCGGGCAAGATAGAAGAAGCCCTGGGGTATTTGGGAAAAGAGGGTTATATCTATGAAAGCGACGGAGCTGTGTGGTTCAAGTCAACGGCGTTCGGGGATGATAAGGACAGGGTCGTGCGTAAGAGCGATGGAAGCTATACTTATCTGGCGCCTGATATAGCCTATCACAGGGATAAGTTCGATCGAGGGTATGAGAAGGTGATAAATATCTGGGGCCCGGACCATCACGGCTATATTCCACGCATGAGGGCAGCTGTGCAGGCGCTTGGCAAAGATAAAGATGCTTTATCGGTCATAATAGTCCAGCTTGCTACATTGTTTAAGGGCGGTCAGCCAGTCCCTATGTCTACGCGCAAAGGCCAGTATGTAACGCTCCGTGAAGTCTTGACCGAGGTCGGCCGTGATGCCTCGCGGTTCTTTTTCCTTATGCGCAAGACAGACAGTCATCTTGATTTTGACTTGGAGTTGGCCAAGAAGCAGACTTCTGAAAATCCTGTCTACTATATCCAATATGCGCATGCCCGTATCGCCGGCATCCTGGCCGGGGCGGGTATCTCCGGGGCTGATATTGAGGGCGCTGACCTTTCGCTTTTGAAAGAAAATGAAGAAAAAGACCTGATGAAGGCGATATTTGAATTCGGTTATTGTATTGAGCTTTGCGCAAAGCAGCTCGATCCATATGCCCTTACGATCTATCTCCAATCGCTTGCCGGAGCTTTTCACCGCTTCTATGATAACCACAAAGTCCTGACCTCCGATACCGGCCTGACAAAAGCAAGGCTTTTTTTGATCCGGGCCGTAAAGATCGCCCTTTCAAACGGCCTGGCCATATTGGGCGTCTCCTCGCCAGAGCGGATGTAATGCAAAAAACCTGGAAACCAATAGAACCAGATATCCATTTGAAGAACAGGCTGTCCGCTGAGTTGGGCACCAGCAGCCTTTTCGCGCAGCTTCTTATCAGCCGCGGCATAACGGATAAAGAGGGCGCATTAGTGTTCTTGAGGTCCGAACTTTCCGACCTGCACGATCCATATTTGATGTGCGGCATGGCTGAGGCGGCAGCGCGCATCAAGAAGGCGGTCAAAGATAAAGAACCTATTTTTATAGCCACCGATTTCGACGTAGACGGAGTAACGTCGTGTGCCATCCTTGAGACCGGATTAATCCGTATGGGAGCCCGTATCGAGCATTATCTGCCGCATCGCGTAAAAGATGGTTATGGCTTAAACCGGGAGGCTGTGGCAAGGGCTATTGAATTTGGCGCAAAGGTATTTATCTCTCTTGATTGCGGCATCACGGCG
Source organism: Candidatus Omnitrophota bacterium (assembly GCA_003451585.1). GTDB lineage: Bacteria > Omnitrophota > Gorgyraeia > Velamenicoccales > Velamenicoccaceae > UBA9636. The sequence goes on from DMEU01000016.1 coordinate 49,245, forward strand.
CACCGCGAGGTCTTGAGCCTTAAAGAGGCCGGGATCGATTGCATAATAGTCGACCATCATGAGCCGCCGAAAGACGGCTTGCCTGAGGCACTTGCTATTTTGGACCCTAAGCGGCCTGATTGCACCTATCCTTTCAGCGACCTGGCCAGCGCCGGCCTGGCATACAAGCTCATCCAGGCATTAGGTGCGGAGGACGCCAGTAAATACCTGGACCTGGTAGCATTGGGTACAGTGGCGGATGTAGCGCCTTTGAAGGGCGAGAACAGGATCTTTGTCAAGCATGGGTTGGATGCCTTGAACAGGACCGAAAGGCACGGTTTACAGTCTTTGATGGAGTCGGCCGGAATAAAAAGCAAGAAGATATCCACGCACTCCATAAGTTTTATTTTGGCTCCCAGGCTTAATGCCAGCGGCCGCATTGATTCCGCGAATACCTCGCTTGACCTGCTCTTGAGCGAAGATCCCAAGGAGGCGGCCGTCCTGGCGCGGTCTTTGAATGAAAACAACAGGGCGCGGCAGAAGATAGAGGAGCGGGTGATGTCCGAGGCTGTGGAGATGATAGATAAAGAAGTGAATTTCAAGGACGACTTTATCATTGTCCTTTCAAGGGAAGATTGGCATCCAGGCGTATTGGGGATAGTCGCTTCTAAGATAGCGGACCGTTATTATAGGCCGGCCGTCGTAGTGTCGTTCCAGGATGATGTGGGCCGCGGCTCTGCCCGTTCAGTGCGGAATTTTCATATTTATGAGGCCTTGGCGCGGTGTGAATCTTTTTTGAAAGAGTTTGGCGGCCATAAATACGCTGCAGGATTGACCATCGAACGCAAGAATATTGATAAGTTCAGACAGGCGCTTAATGATGTGGCGCGCGAAAACTTCAAGCACGGCCTGCTGTCCCCTGTGCTGGATATTGATGCGGCCATACCGTTCTCGCTTATTAACGAAGACCTGCTCTCGTCGATCGACGCCTTAAGCCCTTTCGGGGAGGCTAACCGCAGGCCTGTTTTTGTCTCGAAAAACCTTGTCGTTAGATCAAAACCAGTGCTGGCAGGCAGGAATTCTTTGAAGTTTTGGGTTAGTGACGGAGAATTTACCTTTGAGGCTATCGGGTTCGGTATGGCGGATTTCTTTGGCCTGGTAAGCAGTTCTTCCAAGGTGGACTTGGCTTATTGTCTGGGCTGGGATGAGTGGAATCACCACAACGCCATACAATTAGAGATCAAGGATATTAAAGCAACGGAGCTTTAGGCCTTCTTGACTTTTCCAGCCTTAAGGCATTTGGTGCAGACATAGGAGGCTCTAACCGTGCCATTGCCCGTCACAATACGCAGTTTTTGGATGTTCGGCTTGAAGGTACGTTTTGAGCGTCCGGTGATCTTCCGGCCGGCACCGCCCTTTATCCTCGCCATACCACGCCTGGCTATATGGCCGCCCATGGACATGTGTTTTTCGCAGATAATGCAGACTTTTGACATGTTTTCCTCTTTCAGGTCTTATTAAAAGTATCTATTTTTTGATTATCAAATTATACTTGAGAGAAGTTTTTTGTCAAGCAGTTTGACAATTTATAATCAAAGGTATAAGTTATGATAATGAATCCCAAGGAGTTAAAAATAGAATACTTCAAATCAGGAGGGCCTGGCGGCCAGCATAAAAATAAGCGTAATATGGCTGTGCGCGTCACACATCTGTCTACCGGTTTAACTGCGGTTTGCCAGGAGCATCGTTTGCAATCTTTGAATAAAGAGATAGCCATCGCCAGGCTTATGGCGCGGCTGGCGCAAAAGACGGCAAAGAAAAAAAAGAGGATACCTACGCGGGTACCTCTTGGCGCAAGAGAGAGGGTCCTGCAATGGAAGAGGGGTAGAAGTCATATGAAGGCAGCAAGGCGCGAGAAGTTCAGCGGATCGGAGCAATAGGGAAAGGGGTGCGGCATGGTGTTTAAAAAAGCGTTTTACATTTTTTTTGGTTTTATTATGGGCATAGTAGCGGCGAATGTATTCTTTTCTCAGGAAGTCATGGCGCAATACGGTGGCGGCAAGTCAGGGGCTTTCAGTGAAGATGACATGACGCCGGAAATACCATCCAGCTACGGCAGGCTGGTGGCTGTTTCAGGCATCGAAATGTATTTTCAAGGGGAAGACGGTTCGATCACGATAGTCAAACCGCGCACGCGGCGGGAATTAGATACCAACGTGGTAGTGATAAAGAGAGGCAAGTAGGTTTTTCTTCTATGTTAGACATCCCGAAGATACTGAAGGACGAGTTTCATTTAAGTGTTGTCCATACCAAAAATATCCTCCAGTTACTCCACGAGAAGGCCACCGTCCCTTTTATGGCCCGGTATCGCAAAGATATGACGGGTAATATGGATGAGGTCGTTTTAAGGGAATTTTGCGACCGCTTCAGTTATCTCGTTCATCTGGAGGAGCGCAAAGCCACAGTATTAAAGACCATCGAGGAACAGCAGAAACTCACCCCTGAATTAAAAAACCGTATAGAGAATTGCCTTTCTAATGTGGAGCTCGAGGACTTATACTTTCCTTATAAGCCAAAGAGGCGCACGCGTGCCACTGCGGCCCGTGAAAAGGGTTTAGAGCCGCTCGCGCAGGAGATCAAGCTGATCAGCGATGCAGTATGCGATATAGGCGCCCTAGCCAAAAAATATATATGTTTTGAGAGATCGGTATTCGATGAGAAAGAAGCATTGGCCGGGGCATCCGATATCCTGGCAGAAGAGGTATCTGAAAAGCCGGAACACAGGGATTTCATACGTAAATACTTTTTTGAGAACGGCATGTTCCAGTCCAGGCCCCGCGTCGGTTTCGCGGATAAAAAGACCAAGTTCGAGATGTATTACAATTATGAGTCAAAGGTCCGCTCGATACCTTCTCATAACCTGCTGGCGATACTGCGCGGTGAGAACGAAGGCGTTCTTGCTATGCAGCTTATCGTAGACCGCGGCCCTATCTTAGGTTATCTGTACCAAAAGGAGGTCCATGCAGGCCCCGGGCCGGTAGCTGATTTTTTTAAGATAATGCTCGAGGACGCCTATGAGAGGCTGATGAGGGTATCGCTTACGGCAGATGTCAGGGTGATGTGTAAAGAGGCGGCAGATGATGTGGCTATAAAGACGTTCGAAACAAACCTGCGCCAGCTTTTGCTCTCTGCGCCTGCGGGCATGCGGCCTGTCTTAGGTATCGATCCTGGTTTTGTGTCGGGTTGTAAGGTGGTGGCGCTTGACGGCACAGGTAAGTTTTTGGAGTACAATACCATTTTTCCCAACCCGCCGCAGAATGATAGGCCCGGCGCCGCAGAGATAGCAAGGCGTATGTGTATAAAATATAAGGTCGAATTGATAGCTATAGGTAACGGTACGGCATCACGCGAAACGGAAGATTTTGTCAACGGTGTCATTGATTCCCTGAAGGGAACACTGGAGCCATTGCCTATCAAGGTCATAGTGAATGAATCCGGCGCGTCTATTTATTCCGCAAGCGTGGCCGCCGCCGAAGAGTTCCCTGACAAGGATGTGACTGTGCGCGGGGCCATCTCTATAGCACGCAGGCTGCAGGACCCGTTAGCAGAGCTGGTAAAGATAGACCCTAAATCCATCGGAGTAGGGCAGTATCAGCATGATGTCGACCAGAAAAAACTTAAAATAAAACTCGAAGAGTTGGTGGAGAGCTGTGTAAATTTTGTCGGGGTAGACCTTAACCTGGCTTCCAGGGAGTTGCTTTCGCATGTGTCAGGCATTAATTCCAGGATAGCCCGTGAGGTAGTTAACTACAGGGACCAGGCCGGTGCGTTTGTCAGCCGCCGGGACCTGCTTAAGATCCCAAACTTTGGTGAAAAGACATTTGAGCAGGCCGCAGGCTTCCTGCGCATACGCGACGCGGCAGATCCGCTGGATAATACGGCCATACATCCTGAGAGCTATCGTATCGTAGAGAGGATGTGCGGCGATCTGAAAGTTACCCCGGTCAATATCATAAAACACCCGGAATTTTTGAACCGTCTGCGTATCGGCGATTATGTGGATGCAACGGTAGGCAGCCTGACCGTGCAGGATATCGTAAATGAATTGAAAAAACCAGGCCGTGACCCCAGGGAGAAATTCAAATATGCCCAGTTCAACGATGCCGTAAGGGAGATAAAGGATTTAAAGCCCGGCATGAAACTTGAGGGCACGGTCACTAACGTTGCTAATTTCGGCGTTTTTGTCGATATAGGGGTACACCAGGACGGCCTTGTCCATATCTCCCAGATCGCCGATAAGTTCGTCAAAGACCCGAATGATTTCGTAAAGGTCGGTGATGTGGTAAAGGTCACGGTACTCGATCTGGATGCCGGCCTTAAGCGTATAAGTTTATCGATGAAGAAAAAACCGGAAATTAGAAACTTAAAGTTATAGGTTTGATTGAGAGCTCGCGTGGGCAATGGGTGACACGAAGGCGGGGACCCCTTGCCCGCCCGCAGCCGCAGGCGAGGACGGCACAGGGTGCCGCAGTGGCAGGACCCGTTGCCATTTGCGACGTAAAACTGGGAGATGACGATGAGCGATCCAAGAGTCGAGAAATTGGCGGATATATTGGTTAATTATTCAGCCAAAGTCAGGCGGGGAGATGTTGTTATTATCGATTTCAGCGGGACAAGGCCGCTGCCCCTGGTAAAGGAGATATACAAAAGGTGCTTAAAGAACGGCGCTAAATACGTAGAGTACAATTTTTCGGAAGAGAGTTTAGTAAAAACTTTTTATGATGTGGCTGGAAGCGAGCAGCTGGCTTATTTTCCGAAGCACCGGCTGGATGCCATGAAGAAGGCCACGGTCTATATAGGTATCAGCGGCACGGAAAACGTGCAGAATTACGCCAATGTAGCGTTGCACAAGATGGTGAAAAGGGAGAAGGTGCTCAGGCCTATCGTCAACAGGCGCGTTGATTTTACGCGCTGGGTCATCACACGTTATCCTACGAACGGCCTTGCCCAGGACGCGAAGATGAGCTTGGACGAGTTCGAGGATTTTTATTTCAAGGCGTGTAATATCGACTGGTCGGATTTTTCCGGAAAGATCACCTATTTATGGAAGATGGTCCAAAAGGCCGAAGACGTGCATATTAAATCCTCGGATACCGACTTAAGGTTCTCTATAAAAGGGATCCCTGCCATAAAAAGCGAAGGCTTGCGCAATATGCCGGACGGAGAAGTGTTTACTTCTCCGGTGAAAAATTCCGTCCAGGGCCACATCACTTACAACACCCCGAGCCTTTATCATGGCAAAGAATTCAACGGCGTCAGGCTTGAGTTCAAGGACGGGAGAATTATTAAGGCCGGCGCCCAGGCGGGCTCGAATGATGAGCTTAACAAGATCTTCGACACGGACAAGGGCGCGCGTTTTGTAGGCGAGTTTGCTTTCGGGCTCAACAGGAACATCGTAAAACCCATGAAGAATATCTTGTTTGATGAAAAGATCGTGGGTTCTATCCATTTCACCCCGGGTAATGCCTATAAAGACGCTGATAACGGCAACCGCTCGTCCATCCATTGGGACTTGGTCAAGATATTGCGCGGTGACGGCGAGGTTTATCTCGACGGAAAACTGATACAGAAAGACGGCAAATTCATAACAAAAGAGCTAAAAGGTTTAAATTAACAGTACAACCATATCAACCTACGCGGTTGAAATGGTTTAATCAAAGAGGAAGTGATATGGATGGATTAAAGACTAGATCAATACGCAATATCGAGCAGAAGATGGCGGGGGTAGAGCCGGGATCGATACGTTATAATGTGCTTGAGGCGGCAAAGAATTTTAAAAGCTCCTGGATAGCGCTTGGGCAGATCTTATACATGGTTTATAAAGATAAGCACTTCAAATCTTGGGGTTTTATGACATTTGAAGCCTATTGCAAGGCTGAGCTTGGCTTGCAGAAGCAGACAGCTTCTAAATTGCTGCATTCATATTATTTTCTCGAGAAGGACGAGCCGCAGCTTTTGAAAGACCTGCAGTCACAGGATAGCATTGAGCCTAAAAGCATCCCGAGTGTGGATGCGGTCAATGTGCTTCGCCTGGCTGCAAAGAGCAAGGAGCTGACCGAAGATGATTACCAGGAGTTCAAAAAGAATGTTTTCGAGGATGGCGTGGAAGGCAAGGAGATAAAAAAACAGGTCGGTTTGAGGCTGCGTTCCTTGCGCGAAGAGGAAGACCCCGAGAAGGCGAGGCTCCAGCGCAGGACATCTACTCTGCGGCGCCTTTATGCAACGTTAAGGACACTCCAAAAAGAGGTTAACGTGGCCAATCTTGTTTCCGATAAAACAGCTAAAGAACTCGAACGCCTTTTGGGATTCCTTGAGTCAGAGATAGGCACACCTTCGGCGTAATTGTTCTTGACTTCATCTTTTCAAAAAGGTATACTAAGGACTCATTAAAAAGGATCTATTAACTGAACGTCTTCCCGTGCCTGTTATAAGGCAGGGCAGACAGGCTTATCTGTAGATAGGCTAACGAGATACCCTTATATAAGGGCACATCTAGGAGGAGGAAAGTCGGTGTTAGAGAGTACAAAAAAGCAGGAAATAATCGAAACTTATAAGGTGCACGCGAAAGATACGGGTTCTGCATTCGTGCAGATCGCCCTTTTGACTGAAAGGATCAACCAGCTTTCAAAGCATTTTGAACAGCACAAGAAGGACCACCATTCCCGCCAAGGCCTGTTGAAAATGGTCAGCACACGCCGTCGTCTTCTCACGTACTTGAAGAATAACGATGCTAAAAAGTATGGTGAGATCCTGTCTAAGCTGGGGCTACGTAAATAATCATGGAGAAAAATATGTCTATTGTAAAAGTTGAAACTCCTTATGGGGGTGCGAATATAGTTTTAGAAACAGGCAAGTTGGCCAAACAGGCTGATGGTGCCGTAACAGTCCAGATGGGCGGGACTATAGTATTGGTGACCGCGTGTGTCTCCAAGGAGACCAGGGAGGGTATAGGTTTCTTTCCGTTGACGGTCGAGTATCAGGAAAAGACGTATGCCGCCGGCCGTATACCGGGCGGATTTTTTAAAAGAGAAGGAAGGCCGTCGGAGAGCGAGATCCTGGTCTCCAGGCTTATTGATAGGCCGATACGCCCTCTTTTCCCGGACGGTTTCAAGAATGACGTCCAGGTAGTGGCTATAGTCTTATCCAGCGATGGCGAGAACGATCCGGATGTTTTGGCAGCCGTAGGGGCATCAGCGGCTTTGAATATCTCGCCCGCTCCGTTCCCCGGAGCCATAGGCGCCTGCCGCGTTGCAAGGATAGGCGACGAATTTATACTTAACCCGACCTATGCCCAGCGCCAGGCGAGCGAGTTGGACCTCATGGTCATCGGCACAAGGGATAAGGTCATTATGATCGAAGGTGAAGCGAAAGGCCTGCCGGAGCATATTATTTTAGAAGGGCTCAAGTTTGGCCACAAAAACCTTCAGGCCACAATCGATATACAGGAGGACCTTGTCTCGCGCGCCGGAAAACCCAAGATGTCTTATGAGAATAAGACTGTCAGCGGGAAGCTTGTTGAGAGTATAAGGTCAGCCCACTTCAACAGGATAAAAGAGATATGTGCTATAGCGGATAAAGACCAGCGCGAGGAAGCCTTACATATACTCTATACTGAGATCTCCGGTAAATTCTGCGTCGAAACAGATGAAGAGAAGTTCTGTGATGCGGATATCAAGGCCGCGTTGGAAAAAATAGAGCAGCAAGAGGTCCGTCGCATGATATTAGAAGACAAGTTGAGGGTGGACGGCAGGGGCATAGAAGATATAAGGCACATTGCCTGTGAAGTTGGCGTGTTGCCAAGGACCCATGGTTCAGGTTTGTTCACCCGTGGGCAGACCCAGAGCCTGGCTGTGACGACACTTGGTACGCGTGCTGACGAGCAGATGATCGAAGCCCTTGAAGGGAAATCCTACAAGAAGTTCATGCTCCATTACAGTTTTCCGCCGTTTAGCGTAGGAGAGGTCAAGCCTATGCGAGGGCCTGGCCGCAGAGAAATAGGCCACGGCGCCCTGGCTGAAAAGTCTTTGAAGCCGGTCATGCCTTCAACGGATGAATTTCCTTACACTGTGCGCCTTGTCTCGGAGATCCTGGAGTCGAATGGTTCTTCCAGCATGGCTACGGTTTGCGCGTCGTCTTTGTCTTTGATGGATGCCGGAGTGCCGATAAAAGAGCCTGTGGCCGGCGTGGCATTGGGCCTGGTCAAGGAAGGGGATAGGCATGTTGTTCTTTCCGATATCGCAGGTATCGAAGACCACTTCGGAGATATGGATTTTAAGGTGGCCGGTACACGCCGCGGCATAACGGCTATCCAGCTTGACCTAAAGATCGGCGGCATCGGATTTAATATAATAGAGGAAGTATTGAGCCGCGCTTACAAAGGCAGGGTCTTTGTCTTAGATAAGATGGCCGAGGCCATAGCCGGACCCAAGCAAGAACTGTCCGAATATGCACCGCGCATCATCAATTTAAAGATCAATCAGGAGCGCATAGGCGACTTGATCGGGCCTGGCGGCAAGAATATCCGCAAGATAATAGAGCTTACGGGTGTGGCGATAGATGTCGAGGATGACGGCAGCGTGCTGGTTGCCTCCACCGACAGCGAGGCGTCAAAACGTGCTATTGAGATGATCAAAGGCTTAACAGAAGACGCCGAGATCGGCAAGATATACAGAGGCAAGGTAAAGCGTATCATGAATTTCGGCGCGTTCGTAGAGATACTGCCGAATAAAGAAGGCCTTGTACATATATCGGAACTTGCTGATAAATATGTCAAGAATGTCGAAGAAGTGGTAAAACTCGGTGATGAGATAACGGTCAAGGTCATAGAGATCGACGAATTAGGCCGCGTCAATCTAAGCAAAAAACAGGCAGAACAAAAAGGCTGATAGAAAATTCAAAATCCTAAGCACAAAGCTCAAAGTGAATTCAAAATTGAAATTTCAAAATTAAAACGAATATTTTTGTCGCAGATGGTTTTAAATTTTGAGTTTGGAGTTTTGAGTTTGTTTTGAATTTTGAGCTTAGGATTTTCGTTTTTTTAAAGTCCCCATACTGGATATTATGAAAAAGGAACACGTTTATGAGATCATCGGTATATTGATCTTTTCGCTTACCGCGCTGATCTTCCTGAGTTTTGTTTCGTACCACTCCTCAGACCTGCATTTCTACACCTCCCACCCTAATATGCCTCCGAAGAACCTTATAAATATCTTCGGCGCCTATCTTTCGGGTTCTTTATTTTTTGTTTTGGGGTGGGCTTCTTATGTTGCGCCGTTCGCCCTTTTTCTCTGGGGGCTGAAATTTGTCCGCAGGGAATTGATACGTGCCAATATAGTTAAGATCATCGGCCTGCTCATTTTATCCCTTGCCTTGAGTTCATTTCTTGCCATGTTCTTGACACAGGATGCCGCCGTAAGATTCAGGCGGGGCGGGATAGTTGGTTTGGTCTTTTCTGATTTTCTCATCCATTACTTCGGCAGGCCTGGTGCGTATGTGATCCTGACCATGCTGGGCCTGCTCTCCTTGCCTTTGCTGGGTGAGATACTCGTCCTTCCTTTTTTAGCTAAATTTTTTACCAATACGCAAAAACGATTTGATGATCTTATTCAAGCCCTGCCTTTTTTCGGGCACAAAGGCCCATCGAATGCAGCGCGCCCTAAAGCAAGGACCGCCATGCCTTTTGTCCAGGATGCCATTAAGGCCGTGAAAGGTTTGGCCCAAAAGAGCGACAAAGTCTTAGTCGCTGAAGAGAAAGAGGGTGTCTCCGTTAAAGATTACGGCCCTTCCCCTATAAATATAAAAATAGCAAAGCCAAAAGCCGAACAATTGGCAAAAGAAAAAATGCCTATCCGTCAGGCCTCGGATGAAAATTACGTACTGCCTTCTTTGGAACTCCTGGATTCGCCTCCTCCGGTTTCTGTGCGTCAGGTAAAAGAGGACTTAACACAGCAGGCCAAGATCTTGGAGGATACACTTAATGATTTTGGGATAAGTGTGCGAGTGGCCGATATCGAACGAGGGCCGACGATCACCCGCTATGAACTCGAGCCTGCCCCAGGTGTTAAGGTCCAGAGGATAATAAGCCTTTCTGACGACATAGCCCTCACCATGAAGGTGGCCGAAGTCCGTATTGTCGCCCCGATCCCGGGCAAGAACAGGGTTGGTATCGAAGTACCGAATATGCAGACTACGATGGTCCATCTTAAAGAAGTCTTGGCGTGTGATGACTATAAGAATGCCCGCTCTAAATTGACGCTAGCTTTAGGAAAAGACACGGCAGGTAAGCCGATCATCGCCGATCTAGGAGAGATGCCGCACTTGTTGATAGCCGGTACAACGGGTTCCGGAAAGACCGTCTGTGTCAACGGTATCATCCTTTCAATGCTCTTTAATGCCACACCAAATGATGTTAAATTCCTTATGGTAGATCCCAAGATGGTCGAGATGACATCTTATAACGGTTTGCCTCATATGCTTTGCCCGGTCGTAACAGACCCTAAGAAAGTCGCGACGGCGCTCGCATGGCTGACGAATGAGATGGATGAGCGTTATCGATTATTGGCCAAAGAGGGTTGCCGAAATATCGAGGCATACAATCAAAAGAAGCAAAAATTGCCTTATATTGTTGTCATCATCGATGAGTTGGCCGACCTGATGATGATGGCGCGCGACCAGATAGAAAGCGCTATCGCAAGGCTGGCACAATTATCGCGCGCGGTAGGGATACACCTGGTCCTGGCTACACAACGTCCGTCGGTAGATGTCATAACCGGTGTTATCAAGGCGAACTTCCCTGCTAGGATATCTTTTAAGGTCGCATCCAAAGTCGATTCAAGGACGGTGCTGGATATGAACGGAGCGGACAAACTTTTGGGAAGAGGGGACCTGTTATTTCTTGAGCCTGGACAGCCTAAGCCGATCCGTGCGCAGAGCTCTTATGTCAAGGATTCAGAGATCGAGAATGTCCTGCAGTTCATTAAAAAACAAGCTGAGCCGATATATGACGATAGCATTTTAAAGCAGCAGGAGCAGGCTCAGTTGGGCGGCACGATGGAAAAAGACGAGCTTTATGAAACTGCTTCACGCCTGATAATAGAAACAGGCCAGGCGTCGGTATCTATCTTGCAACGCCGCCTTCGTCTGGGCTATACGCGGGCTGCGCGCCTTATAGACATGATGCAGGAAGAGGGGCTTGTGGGCCCTTATCGCGGAAGTAAACCTAGGGAGATACTCGTAGACCGTGAGAAATGGCTTAAAGAGCAGATGTCAAAGGGTTCGGTAGAGGCAAGCCAGGAGTAAGATGGACAATAAGAGTATAGGATTTATTTTAAAAGAGGCCCGCCTGGCCAGGCAGCTAAGCCTTGAACAGGCCAGCAAAGATACCAAGATACACGTAAATATCTTAAAAAGTATAGAGGCCGATGATTTTAGTTCACTTGGCGCGGTTTACGCCAAGAGTTTTTTGAAGATATACGCCGAATATCTCGGTTTGAATAAAGAAGAGGTAGTGCCTGGATCAAAAAATCTGCAAGGGCCTGTTGAGGCTAGGCCAGGAAGACAGGCGCAATTCTCTGCGGATACCGACAGGGGCTGCGGCGTCCTAGCGCAAACCTTTATCGGGGTGTTTAGAAAGGTAAACTTTCGGCAGGTAGCCATTTTGTTTTTAGTAATTATTTTACTTACAGGGCTTACCAAGTTTATCAAATATCGCAAGAGAGAGCAATCTGTAGCGAAGAAAGCTGAGGCCGTAAAACAGGATATTAAGAAACCACAGGTTCCGGCAAAGTCGTCAGTACCGCTAGCGGCAAAGAACACCGTTGCCCCTAAGCCGAAAAGAGACGCTGTTTCGGCCAGGGAAAAGATGGTTTTGACCATAAAGGCCAAAAATAGGAACTGGTTGCAGGTCAAGATTGACGGAAAGATAGTCTTCCAAGGGATCTTAGCTAAGAGTAGCTCCGAGACATGGTCTGCAAGTGATAGGTTCGAGTTGTGGGTTGGAGATGCCGGCGCGCTTGTGCTGGAATTCAACGGACAGATATTAGACAGAATAGGCCGGCCTGGCCAGACATTAAAGTATGTGTTATTGACAAGGTCAGGCCTTTCCATCAAAAGATAATCACCCTTCCACGCCAGTTCCAATCATGAAAAAAAATACACATAATTTTATATTGCCCGGAGAGAAGGTGGGTATTATCAGCTTAGGATGCAGCCGCAATACGGTTGATTCCGAGAAGATCCTCTCCGATGCCCAGGCCCGCGGGGCCAAGGTGTGCGCTCATGAAAAGGCCTCGACAGTTCTGGTCAATACATGCGCCTTTACTCAGGAGGCCAAGCAGGAGTCTATCGGCGTGATAATGGACCTTATCGAGCAAAAAAAGAGCGGGAAGATCAAAAAGATCATCGTTCATGGGTGTCTGTCGCAGCGTTATCCGTTGGAATTAAGGCAAAACATGCAAGAAGTCGATGGTTTTGCAGGTATCGCTGATTTTAAAAAAGGTTTACAGGCGCCTTTGCGGTTGACGCCAAGGCATACAGCGTACTTAAAGATATCCGAGGGTTGCGCTAATATTTGCAGTTATTGTGTTATTCCTAAGATAAAGGGAGGATTTAAGAGTAGGCCTGAGAGGTCTATTTTAGAAGAGGCCAAAGAACTTGGCCGTTTAGGCGTCAGGGAACTTATAATCATAGGGCAGGATATTACTCTCTACGGAGCCGACAGGAGAGGTAAGACCTCGCTCGTCGAGTTGCTCGAGGGGGTTTTGAAAGCCACCAGCATCCCGTGGATCAGGCTCCTTTATCTGCACCCTAGGAGGGTAACGGATAGATTACTGGAGCTTATGTCATGTGAAAAAAGGATCGTCCCTTACGTGGATATGCCTTTGCAACATGCCAACGACAGGATGCTGCGGTTGATGAGCAGGGGTATGACCCGCAAAGAGACCATTTCTTTAATAGATAAGATCAGAATGCGATTGCCGGGCTTAGGCTTACGAACTACTTTTATTACAGGGTTTCCTTCTGAAACTGAAAAAGAATTCAAAGAACTTTGTGATTTTATTAAAGATGTAAGATTCGATAAATTAGGCGCTTTTACGTATTCACGCGAGGAAGGGACAAAGGCGTATGGTTTTGCCGGCCAGTTGAATGAGAGGACAAAGAAACGGCGCTATGATGCCATTATGTCCATCCAGAAAGATATTTCAGGGGAATTATTAAAGAGTAAGCGTGGGATGGATATGGATGTGATGATCGATGAAGATCTGACCAGGAGCGAAGGGGTCTATCTTGCGCGCACAGCGTGCGATGCGCCGGAAATCGACGGGGTGGTATTCCTGCGTTCAAAAAAAAGACTCAAGCCCGGAGATATAATCTCCGCCAGGATAACAGACAGCTATGAGTATGATCTTACAGGAGAGGCGATAGCATGAATCTGCCCAATAAGTTGACAGTCGCGCGCATAGGTATGACTTTTATCCTGATGGGGTTCCTTTTTCAACACGGTGTTTTGCCTAAGGCTTTAGCTTTTGTGCTTTTTCTTTTGGCGTGCTTGACGGATTTTTTGGACGGTCGGCTTGCGCGTTCACGCGGCCAGATAACCGATTTCGGCAAGATCATGGATCCCGTAGCAGACAAGATACTGGTCTTGGGTGTATTTTTATCATTTGTCCAACTCCAGCTTATCCCTGCCTGGATGGTGATCGTCATCATAATAAGAGAGTTGCTCATAACAGGTTTTCGGCTTTTTGTCGCGCGGCGAGGGGCTGTGCTGGCTGCGGAGAGGGCCGGAAAGCATAAGACGGTATCTCAGATGGCAGCAATATTTTTTATCTTACTTTTTCTGGTTTTGCGGGAGTCAGCGTTGTATTTTTCCTTCTGGAGCCGGGAATTTCAAAGCGGCTTCAGCGCATTGGTGCTGGTTTCGATGGCGATAGCTGTAATCCTTACGGTCACCTCAGGTTTTTCCTTTTTTTGGCAGAATAGAAAATTGATACGGAGTCTCTGAATGGACCGCCTGGTAAAACTGTTTGCAACGTTTTTTTATCTCGGAGAGTTGCCTGTCATGCCCGGTACCGTCGCAAGCCTTGCCGGGCTTCTGTTATATGTGGCCATATCCGGTTGGCCGCAGGTTGTGGCAGTTGTTTTTATTGCTATTCTTATTTTGGGTTTTTTTTCTGCCGGGCGCGCTGAAAAGCTATTCGGTAAAAAGGACGCGCACCAGATAGTTATCGATGAAGTAGCCGGCATCTTTCTGGTTTTTATCGGCCTGCCTATAACGCCTCTCTGCCTTGTTGCCGGGTTCCTGGTATTTAGGGCCTTGGATATCGTAAAGCCTTTCCCGGTAGGGCGTGTCGAGAAACTTGCAGGAAGCTTAGGGATCATGGCCGATGACCTTGTTTGCGGGCTTTTTACCAATATTGTTTTACAGTCTTTGTTCAATCTTAATGTTTTAAAAGTTTAAGTTGCGCATGTAATTTATTTTATATAGAATAGGGTCTTGACAAGGAGAGATCATGGTTGAGCGCAGGAGTGAAGTCAGGCAGGAATCACTGGATATGATCTATAATTTTATCCGCCGCGGTATTAAAGAAAGGGCGACGGATGTGCATTGGGAGCCTTCAGGATACGCCGGCAAAGAGGAGATCGTCGTGCGTTTCAGGATAGACGGCCTGCTCAAAGATGTTGACCGTATCCCTGAGGAAAAGACCAATGTCGCCTCTGTAGTGAACGCCATAAAGATAATGTCCGATATGGACCCCACCAAGAAACGCACCGAACAGGACGGCCGCTTTACCTTCATGCATGAAAATACCGAATATGACGTGCGTGTGGCTTCCATGCCTACGATCTTAGGCGAAAAGATAGTTATGAGGCTCATGGATCGCAATAAATATTGCATGAATCTCCTGGATCTTGGGATGTCCAAGGAGGCCTTGCAGCTTTTGGATTCCATGATATACAAGCCGGAAGGTTTTGTGTTGATAACCGGGCCTACGGGCTCAGGAAAGACGACCACGCTGTATTCTATCTTACAGCATATTTATAGCCGTGAAAAAAATATATGCACTATAGAGGATCCCGTGGAAGTCCGTTTTCCCGGGATAAATCAGATACCGGTCGAGCAAGAGTTCGGTATGACATTCGTCACGGGTTTAAGGGCCATAATGAGGCAGGACCCGAATATAGTTGCTGTAGGTGAAATGAGGGATGCCGAGACTGTGCGCACGGCGCTGCAGGCCGCTTTGGCCGGGTCTATGGTATTCTCCACCTTGCACGCCAGAGACGCTATTAACACTATCGTCAGGCTCTTAGATATGGGGGTCGAGCCTTTTTTTATAGCCACCGCTTTGACTGGTGTTATCTCTCAACGCCTTGTAAGAGTGGTTTGTAAAGTCTGCCGCGGAAGGGGATGCATACAGTGCGCCAATACTGGTTTTAAGAAAAGGATGGGTATCTTTGAAATCCTCAAGATAAGTGATATAATGAGGCAGCTTATTTTAAATCGCGCCCCAGCCGATGAATTCAGGGTAGTGGCTATTGAGCAGGGGATGATACCATTTTCGAGGTCGATAGAAGCCATTATTTCCCAGGGCTTGACAACGCAGGATGAAGTGGACAGGATATTGGCTTTACAATAGCGGGTTACTGGAGCTTTTAAGAAAGAGTCTTTACGATGAAGGTCCCCAGAAAATTAGGCGAATTGCTTGTCGAGAACGGCATCTTAACTGAAAGCCAGCTCCTGGAGGCCTTGGATGCCCAGAAAAGAGAACGAAAGTTTTTAGGCGAGATAATTGTCCAGCTCGGGTATGTCACTAAAGAAAAGCTTGATAGCGCCCTGGCGCTGCAATATGGCTCAAAACTCGGGGAGATATTGATAACCAAGGGTTTTATTGGATTTGAGCAGTTACAGGCGGCGATGGATGAGCAGAAGAATTCCCAGAAGTCGCTAGGAGAGATACTTATCGATAAAGGCTTTGTATCCGAGGCAGACCTTATGGAAGGGCTTGCCAAACAATACAATATGCCTTTTATCAGGCTTGTCGATTATGACATAAAACCTGAGGCCATCTCTAAGGTTCCGCTGGATGCCTTGAAAAAATATTGTGTTTTTCCTATTAATATCGAGGATAACATGCTCGTAGTCGCAACCGCCAACCCGGAGGATTTTATAGCTGAATCCGACCTAAGGTTCTTGTCCGGTATGTATATCAAGTTCGTCCTCGCCTCAAAGTCAGAACTGCTTTCCTATCTAGATTAGCCCTTACCAGCGTCATTCCAATAAGTCCCTAGCCTACAACGCCGCTTCCTGCATTTTTTTTCGCGCGCATGCATCAATAGCCTCTCGAGCCTTCCAACCCAGACCACAGCTGCCCTAGCCTCCCCAGCCGCTTCCGGCGTTTTTTCCACCTTTAGCCTTCCCGCCCCGTCCACCGTCTTCACGCGAACCGGTGCTCAGCAGCCAGAGGAAGCCTTTTAATAGTGGGAAACCCTCCGGAATTCTCGTAGGGTTAGAGTAGCCGGTCAGTTCCGGCTTCCCTTGTAG
>DMEU01000010.1 GCA_003451585.1 Candidatus Omnitrophota bacterium
GGGGCAGCCATTAAAAAAAGGCCTTCTTTTTGCAAGGGAGGTCTTTTTTAATGTTTGTACTTTGGACGAGAACCAAAAAAGAGGATTGTTAAGGAGAAAAGACCGTTTTCTCCTTAACAATGTAATCTTACATGCTAAGAAGAGGTTGAAAACGAGCCGCAGGCGAGCGCCAGAAGGGGAACCATTGGGTTCCCCTATGGGGAAAAGCGAAGCGACGACTGGTTCTATCCCGCCATTGTATCAGTGGCGGGTAGAGTCCAAGCGGGGCAGTTTTTTCTTGGTTGACAGTACAACCATTTAGTTGTATACTTCTTTTGGGATAATAAAGGTTGTTTATGGCTGTCCACACATATTATTTTTGCACAGACTCGGGAAAATCTCCGGTTAGGGATTTTATCGATTCGTTAGATGGCAGCTCACAAAGAAAATTTTTCTTTGTTAAAGGGTTGCTTGAGGAGTTTGGGCATAAATTGCCTCAACCCCATGCCAAATATGCCGGCAATGATATATTTGAACTTAGATTTACCGGGAAGGAAGGCGGCATACGGGTTTTATATTTTTTCTTTCATCAGGACAAGGCTATTTTTACGAACGGATTCATAAAAAAGACCGATAAATTGCCCCCAAGGGAAAAAAATCTGGCTGTCGAGCGAAGAAAATCATTTTTACAGAGCCAAAAATGAAGATGAAGATGGAGAGGAAGGTGTGCTATGCGATTAGAAAAAGTTGATGAACATCTGAAGAAAAAACTTAAAGATCCTTATTTTAAGGAATTGTATGAATTAGAAGAACAAAAGCTCGGTATCGTTAAACGAATTATCGAGTATCGTATTAAACATGGATTGAATCAGGAAGATCTTGCGAAAAAAGCGGGAGTAACACAGCAACATATATCAAAGATAGAGAATGGGGAATTTTCAAGCATGGCAACACTTGAAAAGATACTTCTTTATATCGGATATACTGTGAAACTTCAAGCCATTCCCTTGAGCCATAGAATTAAAGAGCGCATTGAGCGATCTATTCATTCAAGGCGCAAACTTCAATTGGCGTAGTTTTTGTTAAAAGCCAGTTGCGAAGCTCGTCCAAGCGGGGCAGCCAGCTTCATAACCCTCTACAATAGAAAATGTTGCAGAGGGTTTTTGTCTGGCCTATAATTAAAACTGAAGCTTTTTGAAAGCCGTATTATTTTCTCATTCATTAACCGAGCCATTGGGGAGTTTTTGTTGCAACAGACGTTGGAAAGACCACCAAAACATGAACATCTTATATAAATATTGCGGTTGTCGGGGAGCCCTAAAAATACTCTCTTCCTTAGAATTAAAATTGCCATATATTTCAGACGTTAATGATCCTTATGACGGTTCACCAGTCTTGGAATTTATGGGAACGAGGGAGAAGAATAAGAAAGCAATTGAAGACCTATTCAAAGAAAGAAGAAAATCTCTTCCCAGCGACATTGATAATAAACTTGAAGACAGAGAATGGAGAGAGAATCTTAAAGTTAAACTTTTAGAAACATTTAGGCGGTGGAAAGAAGAGAATTGTGTTTTGTGCGTCTCGAGGACCGCAAAAAATCCTGCTATGTGGGCGCATTATGCAAGCAGTCATCAGGGCGTTGTAATTGGGATTGATTATGATGCGGCGCTTGCTTCAAAGAATGGCAGGGGGCCCATACCGATGCGTAAGGTGGATTATCCCGAAGAACGTCAAAAAACAGATATATTGGACAGGAGACTTGAAAAGCGCATTAAGATTTTCACTACTAAGGCAAATTACTGGAAATATGAAGATGAAATGCGATGTATTTTTGTCAAAGAAGATATAGACGCTACAGGGGCAGATTTTAAAACATTGCAAAAAGAAAGGCTGGCGCTGCTTAAGTGTTTCAAAGGAAAGAGGACGTGGTTTTTGCGCCTGGATCCTTTATCTATAAGGGAAGTTATTTTTGGCCTGAGAGCAAAAGAAAGATTAAAATCGGCTATTAGGAGATTGATGAAGCGTCTGCCAAATGCCAAATTATTCCAGGTGAAGGAATCAGAAACCTATGATTTTGACTTAATTGAGTTAAAAATCTGATTCTGCGAATATCTTTATGTTGCAATATAGCCAGTTGCGAAGCTCGTCCAACAGGGGCAGTTAATTTCATAAGCCGTTGTGAGTTAATTATTTGCAACAGTTTTTTGTTTGGGGTATCATAAACTATAGAGATAATTTATAGCATTAGGATGCTATTCTCGGCTTCATAATTTAATATTGCTATGCTTGAATTTTTAGCACCACCAGTATCTATTTTTATCCTGCTTCTGCTCGGTTTTCTTTTCTTCAAATGGGTATCCATATCCGGAGAAGCGAGAGTAGCCAGGAGAATTGAGTCTTTGCGCAGAAAAAACAAAGAATATCACTTGTTTAATAATATTATATTGAAAACCCCAGACGGAACTACGCAAATTGATCATATATTAATATCTCCTTATGGGATCTTTGTGTTTGAAACCAAAAATTTTAGTGGCTGGATTTTTGGTGATGCACATGGAAAGAAATGGACACAATCTCTTTTTAGCCCCTACCGATCTTCTTCTATTAAGTTCCAATTTCAGAATCCGATCCATCAAAATTATAAGCATGTAAAGGCTGTTGAAGGCTTCTTAGGCATTGATTTGAAATCTACATTTAATGTGGTTGTGTTTGCTGGAGGGAGTGCATTTAAAACAGATATGCCTGAAAATGTTTTGAAATTACACGAACTTCTCCCATATATCAAACTTCAAACAAAAATATTTTTTACTAATGAAAAAGTCGAAGCATTTTCGCAAAAACTTAGGGATTATATTGAGCATACTCCAGACACAAAGGAAGAGCATTTTAAAAACATTGTAAATAATAGGGTGCATCCAATCTGTCCCAAATGTGGCAAGTTGATGGTTCTTAGAACGGCGAGAAAGGAACCTAGAGCAGGTTCCGAATTTTGGGGATGCCCCAATTATCCTGAATGCAAGATAACAAAGAACGTGTCTAGCGAGAATCAGTAGTGCAATGTTCGGGATCGAGCAGACCATCTTTTGTAAATAGCCAGTTGCGAAACTCGTCCAACAGGGGGCAGCCATTAAAAAAAGGCCTTCTTTTTGCAAGGGAGGTCTTTTTTATGTTTGGGCTATCTTTTGGATTAAAATCGGGTGTTGACAGGGTGGGCGATGTGTTATATTATTAGCATATGCCAATAACTCAGAGAGGTGCTTATGCCAAGGCCTTGTAGGTGCAGAAGGATAAGATGCAGTCCTGAGGCAAATTATTTTAAGCCTCGCGGCATTCCTTTGGACGGCCTGGAAGAAGTAAACCTGACCTTAGATGAACTCGAGGCCATAAGGCTCGCCGACCTTGAAGGGTCGTATCAGGAGGGCGCGGCCAGGAAGATGAATATTTCCCGCCAAACCTTCGGCAATATAATCAATTCAGCCCATAAAAAAATAGCGGACGCCCTCTTAAACGCCAAGGCGTTAAAGATAGAAGGCGGGGCTGTTAAAAAGGTCGACTAAGAAAGGGAGATGATATGAGGATATGTATTCCAACGGAAACAAATGATGGTTTAGGCGCTAAAGTGCACGGGCATTTCGGGAGCGCGCCGTTCTTTACGATCTACGATACCGGGAAGAATACCGTCTCGACCGTGGACAATACTAACGCCCATCATGCGCATGGTATGTGCCATCCTATAGGCGTCCTGGGCACTTCTTCCGTGGACGCGGTCGTCTGCCAGGGCATGGGGGCAAGGGCCGTACAGAAGTTAAATGAAGCTAATATCAAAGCATTCCGCGCCGCGGCGCAAACCGTCGCAGAGATCGTAAGGAAATTTGAAGCCAGGGAGTTGGAAGAGATAACCGCGGAAAACGGCTGCGCCGGGCACGGCTGCCATTAAGAGGCGGTTTTTAAAATGCTCCGCATGAACAAGTTTAAACTGAACATCCGCTTCGATCGCAACGAATTGGCAGGGGCCTTTGGTGATATCGGGACCGACTTTCCTCTGCTCGTAGGCATTATCTTGTCTTCCGGCCTTAGCCCGGTCAGCGCTTTGGTAATGTTCGGCGGGCTTTTGGTATTCACGGGCCTTATTTACGGCATACCGATGCCTGTTCAGCCGTTGAAGGCCATGGCTGTTATAGTCATCACGCAAAAATTAAGCGGAAGCGTCCTTTGCGGAGCGGGCCTTGCCATAGGCGTTCTAATGCTGGTCCTGACTTTATCCGGCCTTATTAATGTCATAGCCAGGGTAGTGCCTTTATGCGTTGTCCGAGGCATACAATTTGGTTTAGGGGCGCAATTGGCGATGTTGGCCTTAAAAGATTATGTGCCGGCATACGGCCCTGCCGGGTATGTTGTTGCTTTCTTGAGCTTTATTATTGTAATACTGCTTTTTGGCAACAAGAGGTATCCTCCGGCACTTTTTGTTATTGCGATAGGCGTACTTTATGCCCTCTTTTTTAAGATCGATGCGGCACGGTTTATACACGGTTTTGGTTTTCAATTGCCGGCATTCCGTGTTCCGGCAGTGCAGGATATCATTACCGGTTTTGTATTATTGTCACTACCTCAGATCCCTTTATCCATCGGCAATTCGATCCTGGCTACACAGCAGACAGCTAAGGATCTTTTCCCTGAACGGCCTGCCTTGACTATCCGCAAGATCAGCCTTACCTATTCGGCGATGAATTTGATCGCTCCTTTTTTCGGAGGCGTGCCTGTTTGCCACGGTTCAGGCGGCATGGCCGGGCACTATACTTTTGGCGCCAGGACAGGCGGGTCGGTCATTATTTACGGCGCGATGTATTTGATCCTGGGATTATTTTTTTCAGGCGTATTCGGGGACGTGGTAAATATTTTCCCAAAACCGATGCTTGGTGTGTTATTATTTTTCGAAGGAATAGCGTTGATGAAACTCGTGTTTGGCTCAAGCCTTTCAAAAAAAGAGACTATGATCGTGCTCATCGTAGGGCTGGCAGCCGTGGGCCTGCCGTATGGGTATCTTATAGGGTTGGTGATAGGGACTGCCCTGGCGCACACTAAGATCAACGCGTGATTTAAATAAAAAGAAAAAATCAATAGAAGGAGACCCATGACAAAATCAATCAAAGGCACAAAGACAGAAAAGAACCTTTTGGCCGCTTTTGCGGGGGAGTCCCAGGCAAGGAACAGGTATACCTACTTTGCCAGCGCGGCAAGGAAAGAAGGTTTTGAACAGATCGCCAATATTTTTATCGAGACCGCAGAGAACGAAAAAGAGCATGCGAAGGTCTTCTTCAAGCATCTTGAGGGCGGAGATGCCGAGATCACGGCAACGTATCCGGCAGGCATGATAAATGATACTAAAAGCAATCTTGAGGCTGCGGCCGCAGGAGAGAACCTGGAGTGGACAACTCTTTATTCGGACTTTGCAAGGATCGCAAAAGATGAGGGTTTCCCTCATGTTGCGCGTTCGTTCGAGCAGATAGCCAAGGTCGAGAAATTCCACGAGTCAAGGTATAGAAAATTGATAAATAATATCTCAGACGGTGAAGTCTTTAAAAAGAAGGCCCCCGTAAAATGGCACTGCATAAACTGCGGCTATGTTTTTGAAGGCACTGATGCGCCAAAAGAGTGCCCGGCGTGCAAACATCCGCAAAGTTTCCATGAGATCTTAGCGGAGAACTACTGATAATGAATGAATACCTGAAATATCTCCTTGTTCGCCTTCGCTCACAAGGACTTCGCTATATGCGCCTCCGGCGCAGATTAAGGTGCTTGTATGGATGTTCCTGATGAAGACATCCGGCTGATGCTTTTGTTCCAGGGCGGCGAGGCTTCTTGTTTTGAAGAGCTCGTGGAGCGCCACAAGAACAGGGTATTTAACCTAGCGTACAGATTTTTAGGTAATTCCCACGAAGCGCAGGATATCGCCCAGGAAGTCTTCATAAAGATATACCACGCAAAAGACACCTACCGGCCTCAAGCCAAGTTCACCACCTGGCTTTATATCATATGCAAGAATACGTGCCTGAAGGCATTACGCAAGAAAAAGCCTGCCGCTATATCCATAGATGATACCTTAGAGCTCGCGGAAGGTTCAGTCGCCCCACAGCTCGCGGATACCTCCACCCCATCCCCGTCAGCCTCTCTTTTAAACAGCGAAAGGGCATCGGTCATAAAAGAGGCGGTAGATTCTTTGCCGGCCAATCAAAAAATGGCGTTGGTCTTGTGCCGGTATGAGCAACTTTCGTATGAAGAAGCGGCCGAGGTCATAGGGTGTTCGGTTAAAGCTGTAAAATCCCTCCTGCACAGGGCAAAGATAAATTTAAAAGAGGGATTGGCCGCGTATCTTGAAAAATAATAAGTTTTTGCGCAACTTTTAAGCTATATACGGGTTATATGTAGTAGGAGGGTTAAAAAATGGATTGCCGGGAAGAAAAGGAATTATTTGCCAGGGCATGGGATCTATTGGATGATTATGCCGCACCTGAATTAAGCGATGATTTTACCCATTCCCTGATGCGCAGGATATATTCGGAAGAAATAGAGAAGCAGAGGGCCGCTTCTTACGGCCTGCCCAGGTTCATTTTACGTCCCATCGTGCCGGTCCTGACCTCTTTTCTTGTTGTGGTCTTGACATTTACCATTTTCTGGAAAAGGCCGGCTCCGCCGGGTAGTTTGTCTAAGACGACATACGTCGAATCAACAGGCATAATAACGGACGACGAAGACATTATTAAAGACCTGGATATTATAGAGAATCTAGATCTGTTGGAGAATGTTAAATTGCTCACAGAGCTTGATATTATCGAGGAACTCAACGGCTCGACGTGATAAAAGAGGACAAATAGGGTGATTTTTATGAAGATAGGGATTAAGACCATTATCGGTGTTATTATTCTTCAGTCAGCCGCCGTGTTTTTATTATCCACGGCCGCGTTGGCTCAAGAGGGCGCTTATCAGGAAAACCTTAGGCGCTGGAAAAGCCTGTCAGAGGAAGAGCGCCAGGAGATAAGGGAAAGGGCCAAGAGGTTGAGCTCCGAAGAGATAGGGCGGGCAAGGGAGTTGTCGGCTAAGTTGAAGAACATGCCTGAGGAGGACAGGGAAAGGATAAAGGCCAATTATCAAAGATTTTATAGGCTGCCCCCAGAGAAGAGAGAGATCTTAAGGGAAAGATACCAGCGTTTTCAAAGGCTCCCTCCGGAAAAAAAGGAAGAATTCAGGAAGCGCTCCAGGGAGAGGGCTGAGGGTGGCCCTCAGAGGCGGCAGGACCTACGGCAGCGGGGCGAAGATATGACGGATAACAGGGAGGATATCCAAGATAGGCGCCAAGGCGTTAGTGGCAGGCTCCAGGATTTCCGTGCTCGAAAGGCGCGGCAGAGGTGAAAGTTTGCTTCAAAGCGGAACTTTTTGAATAGAGCAGGGTTTAATTAAGTAGAGGATGTGGAGCGCGCTAAAAAAGGAAGATGAATCAAGAGAGGGGGATACAAAGATGGGTACGCGAAAAGCAATATTGTGGGCAGCAGGGGTTTTGGGTATCGGTTTATGCGCGGTTTCTCCTATGAATGTATTCGCGCAGGAGGAGGGGTCCGAAGAAACAGCTCCAACGAATTGGAAGCAGGAATTCAGGGCAGACGTTGAGCAGTTAAAGCAGCAGAGGGATAGTATAAAAAGCAACGCCCAGGCTGCAAGGCAGGGAGAAAAGGACCTGATCGGGCAAATGCAGGATGCGATCCAGGCAGGTGATTATGAAACAGCTAAATCACTAAGAGACCAGCTTCATGCCACACATCAGGAAAATGTGGCCCAGATGAAGCAAGACAGGCAAGCGCTTAAAGAGGGCAGGCAGGAATTAAGGTCTGATGTAAAAGAGGCCCGTGAAAGCGGGGCTTTGCCGCCGAGAAAACCGTATCCTCCCAGGACGAATCCTCCTGGCGTAGGGGACAGAGTTGAAGACAGGTTTGACAGGCGCGAGGATGTAAGGGATCGCAGGGAAGACTTTCGTGACCGGCGTGAAGATGTGAGTGATCGCCGTGAAGACAGGTTTGACAGGAGGGAAGATATAAGGGATAGGCGCGAGGATATCCTCGACCGCCGCGAGGACAAATGGGATGCCACGCATAATTATCCCGAAGGTTCTCCTGCCTGGCGTAAGGATAAGGCAGAAGATATCCGTGACAGGCGTGAGGATGTAAAGGATCGAAGGGAAGATGTGCGTGACCGCCGCGAAGACAGGTTCGACCGCCGCGAAGATGTCCGCGATCATCGGGAAAATAAGATGGACAGGCGTGAGGACAGGTTCGACCGCCGTGAGGATATTCGCGATCATCGTAAGAATCCAGGCAATGAGAGTATCCAGGGAGAAAAGAACAAAGGGAACCGAGGCGTAAGGGACCATGGTAAAGGAGAAGGCAGGGGCAAGGGGCAGGGCGGTATACACAGGGGTGGAAATCAGTCAGCAGGCCCCAGAGGCGGCGGTAATAGGGGCGGGCGCATAGGGTATTAGTTATCCCAAGAGAACCGGTTTAAACAATAGCGGCAACATATTATTCGGTTGCCGCTATTGTTTTTAAGCGATTTATGTTGTAGCAGATTTTTGTTTACGATAAGATGATGACGAAAGGAAACAAGGGTCGATATGTTTAGAAAAGTTGGGAGACTGGCCTTCGCCTCTTTTTTGTCACTATCTATTTTTATTATAGGGGCGGGGGCACAGGATGTCCTTACATGGCAGGATTGTATCAAAGAGGCACAGAAAAATCATCCTGACCTGATCTCAGCAGAAGAGGGCGTCAAGCAGTCCGAGGCCGCTAAAAAAATAACCGCCAGTACTCTTTTCCCTCAAGTAAACAGCAATGTAGGCGCGGCTACGGCAAAGACGACGAGCGATACCTCCACAAAGACCACCGATACATACACATACGGTGTTACCGCGACCCAATTGTTGTTCGATGCCGCAAAGACCGCTAATGACGTCAAGGCCGCCTCAGAAAATATCCAAGCCGCGCGGCATTCATACAGATTTACTTCATCGTTTGTGAGATTTCGCCTGCGCACAGCTTTTATAAATCTTTTAAAGGCCCAGGAACTGCTTAATATAACCGAACAGATCAAAAAGATCAGAAGGGACAATCTTATTTTGATCGCTCTTCGCTATGAGTCAGGGCTGGAACATAAGGGCGCGCTCCTGACAGCCGAGGCGAACGTCGCCCAGGCGGAATTCGAAGTGACTCAGGCAAAAAGGGCGCTCGAGGTAGCGCAAAAAGAGCTTACAAAAGAGATGGGAAGGATACAATTTGCTCCTATGCGTGTAGAAGGGGCTTTTGAGGTCAACGATACCTCATCGGAAAAACCGGATTTCAAAGACTTTGTCGAGAAAAATCCGTCTTTAGGAAGGTCTGTTGCCAGGAGGAACGCGGCCTCTTTTGGCGTGAAAGCGGCACAGGCTAATTTTTTCCCTACGCTTTCGGCGCAGGCAGGAGCTAATAAGACGAGTTCCCGTTGGCTCCCGGAGAATGACCAGTGGAACGCGGCCCTGAGCCTGTCGTTCCCTTTGTTCGAAGGGTGGCTGAAATCCGCCGAGCTTGCAGGGGCAAGGTCTGTTTTTAACCAGGCGCGAGCAGATGAGCGAAGCACCAAGGACGGTGTCGTTTTGGCGCTTGAGCAGGCGTGGGCCGCGCTACAGGACGCGGCAGAAAACGTGGATGTCCAGAAGAAGTTTTTGACCGCTTCCGAAGAGCGCTCAAAAATAGCCGAATCGCAGTATTCCCTTGGCATGATACAGTTCGATAATTGGACTATAATAGAAGATGACCTTGTGAGGGCGAAAAAGGCTTTTCTGGATGCTCAAGCCGGGGCTATGCTGGCAGAGGCGGAGTGGATCCAGGCGAAAGGAGAGGTGTTGGAATATGCGCAATAAAAAATCAATCGTTATAGTTATCGTGCTTCTGGCGTTAGCCGCGTCAGTGGTGTTTTTATATGCCAGGTTCAAGGCCGCGGGTTCAGGCGGCCAGATAACAAGTGAGATCTCTCCGGAAAGAGGGCTTATCCAAAGTGTGATCTCTACAACCGGTACGGTCCTGCCGAAGAACAGGCTTGAAGTGAAACCGCCTGTTAACGGCCGCGTTGATAGTGTTTTGGTGCGTGAAGGAGAGGCGGTCAGGGTATCCGACGTGCTTGCGTATATGAGCTCGACGGAACGCGCCGCGCTGCTTGATGCCGCTCGCGGCAAGGGAGAGGAAGCTTTTAAATACTGGGAAGAGGCGTATAAGGCTATTCCGCTGGTCTCTCCCATCGACGGAGAAGTAATCGTGGCTACGATACAACCCGGCCAGACAGTGACCACTAATGATGCCGTGATCGTTCTGTCCGACCACCTGATAGTGCGGGCCAGGGTAGACGAGACGGATATAGGCAAGATCGAGGCCGGGCAAGCAGCCACGATCGCGCTTGACGCGTATCCGGATGCCAGGATAAGCGCGCATGTCGAGCACATATATTATGAATCAAAGACCATAAACAATGTTACGGTTTATGAGGTGGACTTGTATCCGGAAAAGATGCCGTTGTTCTTACGCTCCGGTATGAACGCTACCGTAGATTTTATCGAAAAGAGCAAGGAAGATGTCCTCATCGTTCCTTTGCAGGCGGTCTTCAAGGAAAACGGCAACACCTATCTTTTGGTAAAGCCCAAAGGCGGCAAAGAGCCTATAAAGCGCAAAGTCAAGACAGGCATATCGGATTATAAGTTCGTGGAGATCGTTTCCGGGCTTGACGCGGAAGAAATGGTGGCCGTAAAGATCAAGAAGTATGCCCTTCCCGCGAGCGCCGCCGGCTCAAACCCTTTTTCACCTTATGGCCAAAGGCGCCAGGACAGCCGTCAAACAGGAGAGCGCGAGAGAAGATGATCGAGATAAAAAATGTGCATAAGGCTTATCGTATGGGGGGCCAGCCGGTCAAGGCGTTAGACGGGGTTTCTTTAAAGCTTGAACCGGGTGAGTTTGTCGCGATAATGGGGGCTTCCGGTTCAGGGAAATCCACCCTTATGCACGTCCTTGGCCTTTTAGACAGGCCTGATAGAGGCGAGTATTTATTGGGCGGCAAGCCGTTATCCGGCTTGTCCGACGAAAAGGTGGCCACCATCCGTAATTCAACAGTGGGGTTTGTGTTCCAGCAGTTCCACTTATTGCCTCGCATGACGGCTTTGGAAAATGTAGAGCTGCCTCTTGTATATGCCGGAAAACGTCATCTGGCCAAGAAGGCAAAGGAGACCTTGAGTGTGGTCGGTTTGGGCGACCGTATGCTGCACCGCCCCAATGAACTTTCCGGCGGCCAGCAGCAGCGCGTGGCAATAGCGCGCGCCCTCATCAACGATCCGGCGATCATTATGGCCGATGAGCCTACGGGGAACCTGGATTCCAAGAGCCTCGAGGAGATAATGGGTATATTGCGGTCGTTGAATGAAGAGGGTAAGACCGTAGTTGTTGTCACACACGAGAATGAAGTGGCGGCATACGCAAGGCGCGTCATTATCTTACGCGACGGCAAGATCATCTCGGATAAGAGGGCCGCGCCGGGTCATATGCCTGCTTCTTTTGCCGGTAAGGCGCTTTCCGAGGAACTGCCGGCAGCGGGCGCTTCAAAAGCGGGCGGGATAAAGGCGCTTGATTATTTTCGCCAGGCTGTCTCGGCCACAGTCTCGCATAAGATGCGCTCGGCGCTTTCTATCCTGGGGGTCTTGATAGGCGTGGCTGCCGTTATAGCAATGTTGGCGTTGGGCGAGGGAGCCAAGGCGAGCATCCAGAAACAACTGGCTTCATTGGGGTCGAATTTATTGGTCGTGCGCGCCGGCTCGCGTAAAGTGCACGGCATAGCGCAAGAAGCAGGTTCAGTGACGCGCTTCACATTTCAAGATGTAAATGCCATACGCAGGCTGGGGGACGAGGTCAAGAAGGTCAGTCCGTCCGTTTCAGGCAGGGCGCAGATCGTCTATGGAGCCAGCAATTGGAATACGCAGGTAACAGGTGTGGATGTCGATTATGCCCAAATGCGTGATTACATGCCGGAGGTAGGGCGGTTCTTTACCCAGGAAGAGGTTGCCGCTAGGGATAAAGTCGTGCTTTTAGGGCCTACCGTGGCTTATGAGCTTTTCGGCGGGCAGGACCCGGTGGACGAGACCGTCAAGATAAACCAGATAAACTTTAAGGTCATAGGTGTTTTGCCGGCAAAGGGCGCCACGACTTACAGGGACCAGGATGATATTGTCATGATCCCTGTTACGACGGCCCTGTTCCGCCTTCTAGGCAAGGAGTATGTCGACTCGATATACGTCGAGGCAAGGGATGCCGGATCTACGGAGGCGCTATTAGAAGAGATCGAGGCCATAATCATAAGGCAGCACCGTATTACTAAAGACCGGGAAGATTCATTCGAGATACGCAATATGTCGGATATACGTGAGGTTTTTGAGTCCACGACGAAGACGATGTCCGTGCTTTTAGGCTGTATAGCCGCTATCTCTCTATTGGTAGGCGGCATCGGCATAATGAACATAATGCTGGTCTCGGTAACGGAGCGCACTCGCGAGATCGGCCTTCGCAAGGCTATCGGGGCGACAGATAAGGACATCATGACCCAGTTTTTAATAGAGGCGGTGCTTATGTCCTTTATCGGAGGAGTTGGGGGGATCTTTTTGGGGGCGGGCGCTTCTTCCCTGATCAATCTTTTGGCAGGCTGGAGCGTCAAGGTCACTGTTTTTTCCATCATGCTTGCGGCCTTCTTTTCTTTGGCGGTAGGCGTCGTATTTGGCCTATGGCCGGCAAAACAGGCCTCATCCTTAAGCCCCATTGAGGCGTTGCGGTATGAATGAATTTTTTTCTTGACAAATCAATCGTATTATTGTAATATTACGATATAACGATGGAGGAGACTATGTCGGATTATATGGAAAAAAGCGAGATATTGAAGGCCTTGGGCCACCCTGTTCGCTTAAAGATCGTAGACAGCCTGCTTTCAAAAAATGAGTGTAATTGTAACGTAAAGAAGATGGTCTTGACGTTAGGCCTGCCGCAATCCACGGTTTCACAGCACTTAGGTGTATTGAAGTCGCGCGGCATAGTCAGTATACGCAAAGAGGGCGTAAGGACCTGTTACAGGGTTTTAGACAAAAGGGTCAAGGGTATAATAAGTGCGCTGCAAAAATAGGGACACATCCTATTTTCCCAGAGCCGGAATAGGCAGAAAAAATAGGATGTGTCCCTATTTTACAAAGAGCGGGGAGCGGTATGTTCGATAAAATGATCAATTTTGCTTTACGCAGGCCCAAGGTTGTATTTGCCATATCGGCTGTTTTGACGGTCCTTGCCATGGCGCAGTTTTTGCGCGTCAAAATAGACACGGACCCGGAGAATATGCTCCGGGAAAATGAATTTGTACGCGTCTTCCACAAGGAGGTCAAAAAAGAGTTCGGCCTCTACGACTACATCGTATTGGGCGTGGTCAATGAAAAAGACAAAGACGGCGTTTTTAATCCGCGGACCTTGGAGAAAGTCTATAACCTGACCGATGGGATAAGGAAGATAGACGGTGTCATCGCCTATGAATTGATGAGCCTGGCCAATAAGGACGATATACGCCAGGGGGATGTCGGCGAGGTGGTGTTTAAGTGGCTTATGGATAAGCCGCCGTATAGCCAAGAAGACGCGCTTAAGATAAAGGAGCGCGCCCTGGCAAATCCCATGTTCTATAATACCTTAATATCAGAAGATGCGAAAGCGCTTGCCATATATGTGCCTATCAAGGAAAAAAATATCAGTTACAAGGTGTCTAAAAGCATACAATCCATCCTTAAGCCATATAAAGGCGACGAGCAGTATTACCTGACAGGCCTGCCCTTGGCAGAGGATGCCTTCGGCAAGGAGATGTTCGTCCAGATGGGGATCTCCGCCCCTCTTGCTATGATCGTCATCTTCTTTCTTATGCTCTGGTTCTTCAAACACGTCAATTTAGTCCTCATACCTATAGCTATGGCGATGAATGTCGTTATTCTTACTATGGGGCTTATGGTGGGGTTGGGTTTCCCCATACACATCATGAGCTCGATGATACCGATATTTCTCTTGCCCATCTGCGTTTTGGATTCCATACATATCCTGAGTGATTTTTTTGAAAATTACGCACAGACAAGAAATAAGAATAAGACCATAACGCATGTCTTAAAGACGCTTTTTATACCGAATCTCTTTACATCCATTACTACAATGGCTGGTTTTTTCTCGCTCTCTTTTGCGCCTATACCTCCTGTCCAGGCGTTCGGTGTTTTTGTGGCTGTAGGGGTAGGTATGGCGTGGTTGGCAACG
Organism: Candidatus Omnitrophota bacterium; assembly: GCA_003451585.1. Classification (GTDB taxonomy): domain Bacteria; phylum Omnitrophota; class Gorgyraeia; order Velamenicoccales; family Velamenicoccaceae; genus UBA9636. The sequence continues at coordinate 14,358 of DMEU01000010.1, forward strand.
GTCTTTTTTATACCGGCCTACGTATCGCTTATGAAAGAAGAGAACTTTAAGAATTTTGGCGTAACCCACGAGGAGTTGAAGGCAGGGCTTTTTTCCAGGTTCCTGGTTGGCATCGGGCGTTTTACCGTGCGGCGCTGGCGCGTGGTCTTGGCAGGCACAGTTTTGATAATCGGCGTGTCTTTTTACGGCATATCCAAGATACAGATAAATGATAACCCTACAAAGTGGTTTGCCAAGCGCCACCCTATACGCGTGGCGGATATCGTATTGAACAGCCATTTCGGCGGGACTTACAGCGCCTATGTAGTTTTTGACGCAAACGATAAAGGCGCGGAAGTTTTTAAAGAGCCGGCGATGCTCTCCTATATCGCGGGCTTGCAGGAGTACCTGCAAAAAAAAGGCGATGTAGGCAAGTCTACTTCTTTGGCGGATATAACGAAAAAGGTGCATTTCGAGCTCATGGGCGCAGACAATGCATACTACTCTATTCCAAAAACAAAACCGGCGGTGGCGCAGTGCCTCCTGTCTTTTGAAAACTCGCATAAGCCCGACGACCTGTATCACTTTGTGACCCCGGATTATTCGAGGCTCAACTTATGGCTGCAGCTAAGGTCCGGTGACAACCAGGTCATGGCAAGGGTCCAGAAGGACACAGAGCGGTTTTTTAAGGAAAACCCCGCGCCGTATGCCTTGACGCACAACTGGTCCGGCCTTACCTATATAAATATGGTCTGGCAGGACAGGATGGTGGTCGGCATGCTTTGGAACTTTATCGGCAGTTTTATCATAGTGCTTTTGATGATGACGCTGCTTCTTCGTTCTGTCTTAGCGGGCCTGGTCGCGATGATGCCTATGACCGTAACGGTCCTGTTCATCTATGGCTTCCTTGGGTTGACAGGAAAAGAATATGATATGCCCGTGGCGGTGCTTTCCGCTCTCACGCTTGGTTTGGCGGTAGATTTTGCCATACACTTCATCGAGCGCGCCAAAGCCCTTTATCGCGAGAAAGGAAATTGGCAGGAAGCATCAGAGGAAATGTTCTTAGGGCCATACAGGGCTATTCTCAGGAACGCGCTGGTCATCTCCATAGGTTTCTTGCCTCTGTTTGTTTCTCCACTGGTCCCGTATAACACCGTAGGGTTCTTTATGTTCGCCATAATGTTATTTGCCAGCATGGGTACGCTCCTTATATTGCCCGCGATAGTCTCGGCGCATCCGGGCGTAATATTTTATGAGCCGTCAAATAAGTTCCTGCGCTCATGTCCGCAGTGCCTTTTAATGAGCCTGGTCATAGCCGGCGCAGTGGCCTACATATTGGTGGCTTATACGGGTGCTAAGTGGAATGTAGCGTCATTAGCCGCGGTATTTTCCGTCGGGGCATTATCAGTAGTTTGCTTTTCTGTCTCAAAATTGAGAAAATGTTTCTTAAACAAAACAACTAAGTGAGACTTTTAGGTCTGTCCTGTTTGTCTCATTAATGGTTTTGCGGGAAAAAGGGGGTATTGTGAAAAAAATAGGTTTTTTACTTGTAATGTTTCTAGGGGTGGGCCTTACGAATTCTTACGCCCAGATCAGCTCCGACGAGGTAGCCGAGAAGGCAAGCCATGTGAGCTACTATCAGGGCAAGGACGGCCGGTCTCTGGCGCATATGGTAATTACGGACGCCCAGGGCCGCACGCGTGAGAGGAAGATGGCCATATTGCGTTTTAACATAGGCGAAACCCAGGAGCAGAGGTACTATGTTTATTTTCATATGCCCGCAGATGTCAAAGGCATGAGTTACGTAGTCTGGAAGCATGCCGGCCGCGACGATGACCGCTGGCTGTATCTGCCGGCATTAGACCTTGTGCGCCGGGTAGCAGCCTCTGATAAGCGTTCGAGTTTCGCGGGGAGTAATTTTCTCTATGAAGACGTCTCAGGCCGGAGCGTGGATTTGGATAAACATGAGCTTGTAGACAGCGATGAGAGTTTTTACATATTGGAGAATACCCCAAAGGATGCCGGGCAGGTCGAGTTCTCTTTTTTCAAGGTATGGGTGGACGTTAAAAACTTTGTCCCGATGAAGGCCGAGTATTACAATAAAGAGGGTAAGCTCTATCGTATCGTTGAGGTCCTTGAGGTGAAGGATATACAGGGCTATCCGACTATTGCCAAGATGAAGGCATCGGACCTTAATTCAGGGGCGCAGACAGTAGCCGAATTTTTGGATGTAACCTATGATATAGGGCTCTCCGAAGATATTTTTACGGAGAGGTACCTGCGTAATCCACCCAGGCAATGGATAAAGGAATAACACAAAAGTGAAAAGGATGCATAGAGCAAAAAGGATCTTGGCCGTTGCGGCGTTTGTTTTGCTGGCGTCGGGTAGCCGTGTTTTTGCGGAGTTTTCCGCGCTGCATGGCTTCTTTGAGCAGGCCGTTGCCCTGCGTATAAGCGACGACAAGCCTACAAAACACAAGAGCTACAATATGGCCGAAAGCAGGCTGCAGTTGAAGGGCCAGTATAATTTTTCCGGTGATAACCTCTTCTCCGATTGGCAGGCCGTTTTCCGATATAAAGGAGACCTTACATACGACGCGTATTTTGGCGGCAAGACGGACTTCGAGCCGCGTGAGGCCAACCTGTCGTTTGGCCCTGCGGCCTTTATGGATGTGAAGCTGGGCAGGCAGGTGTTGACGTGGGGCACAGGTGACTATCTTTTTATCAATGACATATTCCCCAAGGATTATGTCTCATTTTATATAGGCCGCGACGACGAATATCTTAAAAAACCATCCGATGCCGTAAAACTTTCTTTTTACCCTCGTCCATTGAATATCGATTTTGTCGTCATACCTTATTTTGAGCCAAATACCCTGCCTGAAGGAGACAGGCTGGCGTTTTTTGACCCTTTCCAGGGAGGTATCGCAGGGCGCGCTTCGGACAGGCACCTGATCGGGCCGGCCGCGCAGGCTGAAAACTTTGAATATGCGGCGCGCCTTTACAGGAATTTCGGGAGTGCCGAAGGGGCTGTTTATCTGTTCCGCGGTTTTGACAAGATGCCGCGCAGTTATAAGGATGAGGCGCGCCGCCAGCTTTACTATGAGAGGCAGGATGTATTTGGCGCAAGCCTGCGCGGGCCGTTCGCAGGAGGCATAGGCAATATCGAGGCAGGTTATGTGCGTTCGCCGGAGGACTCAGACGGGGATGACCGGCTTATCGAGAACTCGAGCTTTAAAGCCATGGCAGGGTATGAGAAAGACTTAGGCGGCGATCTTAAGGCGGGTTTCCAGTATTATTATGAACAGAAGCTCGATTATGGCGCCTACAAGGCTGCGCTCCTGCCTCAGGATTTTTTCTGGGATGAGCATAGGCACCTGGTCACACAGCGCATTACAAAACTTTTCAAGAACCAGACGGTCATGGTATCATTCTTCAATTTTTATTCCCCTTCGGACCAGGATGGATATGTGCGTTTTTCCGCCTCTTACGACATAACAGACCAGTGGAAGGTCACCGCCGGCACAAATATCCCCTGGGGCCAGGACGAACATACGGATTTCGCGCAGATGAAAAAGAACAAGAATATTTATGTGCGCATAAGGTACAGTTTCTAAAATCCATAATGAGCACCAACCATTGTCAACCGCGTAGGTTGATATCTTGGTTATGTGCAATAGAGGGAGGAGTGGGGTGTTATGATGGAGAGGATGTTGAGGGGGATCGCGGGAAGTTTTATTTTGTTGAGCCTGCTTTTGGCTTATTTCGTCAGCTTTAAGTGGTTGTGGTTTACCGCTTTTGTTGGGGTTAATCTTTTGCAGTCAGCTTTTACCGACTGGTGCCCGATGATCTGGATACTTTCGAAGTGTGGAGTGAAAAAATAATAGCAGTAAAAGAAGATTGGAAATGCCCGCCCTCTGCAAAAATATTTTGCAGAGGGTTTTTTGTTTTGTCGGACGGCGTTTGTGTTATAATGGACAAAAAGGGAGGGGCGAATGGATATTTTGAAAGAATTGGTGGACCTTAGCGTGGGCGCGTTGGCGCTGACCAAGGAGAGGGCTGAGAAGGTGGTAAAAAACCTTATCAGGAAAGGCAAGCTTGGAGAAAAAGAAGGCAAGAGCCTTGTTAAGGAACTGATACAAAAAGGCAAGAAGGAAAGGGAGACGCTGAACAAGGAGCTTGCTAAGGCCGTAAAGGACGTGGTAGGTAAATTAAATTTAGCCACAAAAGATGAGTTGGACCGGTTGAAAAGAGAAGTGGCGGGGTTAAAGAAACATAAACATTGAGGCTTTAGGATAGCTTGCCTTTTTCCAAGTTTAAAAAAGAAGTCCGCGATTTGGTGCGGCTGGAACAGATCATAGGTGTTTTTGCTAAATATGGCTTCGGATATTTAGTCGAAAAACTGCATCTGCCTATGCCTGTTTCGGGGCGGGGCCCCGCAGAAGACCTGTTCCACATCCCGCTAGAAGTCAGGTTCCGTAAAGTCCTTGAAGAATTAGGCCCAACCTTTATCAAGTTAGGCCAGATGCTGAGCCTGCGGCCTGAGATCATACCGTATAGTTTTTGCAGGGAATTGGAAAAGCTGCAGGATAAAGTCCCTCCCATCGAATTCGAAAAAGTCCAGGAAGTCATAGAGCAGGAATTTAAAAAACCCCTCCATAAGATATTCAAAGATTTCCCGAAAGAAAGCCTGGCATCGGCTTCTCTCGCCCAGGTATATAAGGTCAAGCTAAAAAACAAGGAAGCCATAGTAAAGGTCCAGAAACCGGGGGTCGAGGCCATAGTAGAAAGCGACCTTGAGATCTTGGGCTTTTTGGCATCCCTCGCGGAAGAACATATCAGCGAGGCCGCCCGGTATAGCCCCAAAAGTATTTTGGAAGAATTTAAAACTTTTATCTTGAAGGAGATGAACTTCAATAATGAGGCAAGGCACATAGAGAGGTTTAGGAGGAATTTCCGCGGCAGCCAGACGGTCCACTTCCCCAGGGTCTATAAAGAACTTTCTACCAAAAGGGTCATCGTAATGGAGAGGGTAAAGGGCGCCAAGATAAACGATGTTGAAAAGATAAAAAAGGCCGGCCTCGATACAAAAAAGATAGCAAGGTGCCTTGCTGATTGTGTCTTAAAGCAGATATTTATCGATGGATTTTTTCACGCCGACCCGCATCCAGGCAATATATTCGTATTAAAAGACGGGCGGATCTGTTTTTTAGATTTCGGCATCGTCGGGGTAATGGATGAGGCCAAAAAGCTCAAGCTTGCGGATATCCTGATAGCCGGCATAGAGAAAGATTCGGAGCGCATATTAGAGATATTCGGCGAACTAGGCGCTTTAGGGCATGCAAGCGAGAGGGACTTAAAGGTAGCGCTCGATGAGATGCTGGATAAATATTACGGCATCTCCGTGGAAGAATTCGATATGGACGCTTTTTTCAAGGATGTAGTAAGGATAATTTCGGAGAACAAGGTTAAGTTATTGCCGGATTATTTCCTTCTTGTTAAAACGCTCGCCATGATCGAGTCGGCAGGCAGGCCGTTAGACCCGGATTTTAATGTTACCGCGCAGATAAAGGCCTTTACGGAAAAACTCATCAAGGAACAATACAGCCCCGGAAGGATAGCAAGGAGGCTGAAAAAGTTCGGGAAGAACACAATCGATTTTATGCAGAGCTTTCCGCAAGACCTGTATGCCATCGTCAATAAGGTAAAAAGAGGCGACCTGAAGCTGGGGTTTGTACACACTAATCTGGAAAATCTTATCTCTATGCTCGACAGGATCAGCTCACGCATCTCTTTTAGCCTCATAATATCGGCCTTGATAATAGGCTCCTCCATAATAATCAACACGGACCAGGAGACGTTCTTCGGCAGGTCTCATCAGGTAGGGGTGCTGGGTTTTGTCGTAGCCGGCATACTCGGCATCTGGCTCCTGGTAAATATATTGCGCTCGGGGCATTTATGAAGATGGATTTAAGCTCTCAGCAGGAACTTATCAAGAAATACCAGTGGGCAGGAAAGGTCCGTCTGATCTGTTTTACGATCCTCTTCTTGTTCCTTCTTGCCATGAAGGCCGTGGGCGGCTATACCTACCTTAATTCGGCGGTCTTGAGCCTGATCTTTATCGAGGCCCTGCTTAACAGGCCGTATTCCCTTTTCTTAAGGAAGGTGGACCTTTACCGTTTCCAGTTCTACCAGATGTTCACCGATATCATAGCCATATCGTGGCTCATATATTACCTTGGAGGCATCGAGGCGCCCGTGGTCAACCTCTCTTATTACGTGGTGATACTTTGGGCAGGGGTTGTCTCCGACGACCTCGCGGTATTTTTCGCGGTAGTGGCTTCTGCCGTGCTGTTTTCTGCGGTCGTGGTAATGGCGCACTTCGGCATCCTGCCGCGCGTCACTTATTTTGACTACAAGATGCCCATGCCGCAGATGTTGAGCCTTCTTTTAGGGAACATATCGTTCCTATTCGCATTCGGATATTTCAGCGCGCGCTCTTCGAAGATAGCGCGGCTCCTTGAGCGAAAGAAAGGGGAAGAACACCTGCGGCATACGCATAAGTTCCTTGCCGCCGGTACACTCATTGGGGCTATAGCGCACGATATTGTAAATTACCTCATTACTGTAAGGGCCATAGCCAGCGTCTTGATCGAAAAGGCGCAAAGCGCCGCCGGCACAGGCCAAGGCCAGGAGCAGGAAAAGATGCTTGAAGGCCTCAAGCGTATAGAGACGGCTGAAAAGAAGAGCTCCGAACTTCTGGCTAAGCTTATGCAATTTTCACAGAAGCCGAAGGAGAAAATACTCCCCTTGGATATACACAAGGTCATCGATGACGCCCTGGAGCTTACGGCCCCTATGATGAAGATGGCCGATGTGGCTGTGGAAAGAGTGTATAGTGCGGGCCTTGCGCCTATTGCGGCTGATAAAGACGAGCTCCAGGAGGTCTTTGTCGCCCTTATCTTAAACAGCGTGGATGCCATTGTTAAAAAAGGGGTAATTGGCATAAGGACCAGTGCGCTGGCCGGTAATTCCGGCGTAGAGGTCCTGTTCTCGGATACAGGTTCCGGCATATCGCGCGAAAACCTTGAAAAAATAGGTGAGCCTTTCTTTACTACAAAGACCCCCGATAAAGGGGTTGGGATGGGGCTTGCTATCGCCTATGAGGTGATAGCAAGGCACAAAGGCAGTATCGCCGTGCAAGGCTCATCCGGCCGAGGCACAACCTTTGTCATACACCTGCCGGCGGCTTTAGGCTAAGAACTCCGCCCACAGTAGATAAGAGGTATTTTAATAATTATCAAATTTGGTATAATGACAATACACATTGGTGCCTAAAAACGGAGTCTTGCGCTTATGACCTATCGTATTCGTATCTTGGCCGCGGTATTATTTTGTATTTTTGTTTTTTTTAATAGACAGGCTTCTGCCGATGACATAGTTGACTTAAAGGCACAGATAAGCGCGATGGAAGGCACAATAGCCGTTTTAAAGGCCAAGGTGGAGGCATTGGAGGCAAGCCAGAGCGCACAGTCGCAGGAGGTAAAAAAAGTACCTCAGCTGCAAAAAGAGGTCCAAGACTTAAGAGAGGAGTCAGGAGAAAGCAAACGCGGCTTGTTCGATGGATTATCGGTCGGGGGACACCTTAAGCTGTATATGTTCGACCGCGCGGAAGGCGAACGCAACGGGGTAGAGCAACACAATAAACTTTCCGCCGGCCTGCACCACCTCTATCTGTATTTCAGGAAAGAGATAGAAGAGTGGCTCGCCTTAGACGTCAGGACCGACACCAGGGTTACGGCTTCTGCCACTCCCGCGCTCGGGACGAATATTTCACGAAGCACGTCAAGTTCCGTCAGCACGACCATTCACCAGGCATTTATGACGGTGCGCCTGCCACAACAGGTAGAGGCGAAGGTTGGTTTATTCAATCCGATGTTCGACGAGGAGTACGCAGAGGAAGTATGGTGGGATCAGCTCTACCATATGCCTGCTGGCATCGGCCTCTTGCAATCCTGGCACGACTCAGGCATAGAATTTTACAGGAATTTTGATTTCTCCAAGTGGTCTTTGCCTTTATATATCACATATTTGAACGGCAATACGGCGGATAAGCTTGTGGATAATAACGAAGGAAAGACTATCTTGCTCCACGCTGAGCCTGAATTCTTCTCAAGCCGTCTGAGGCTCCTGGGTTCTCTTGCGTATGGCAAATGGGACGATGACGATAAGAACGACTTGTGGCGCTGGGCCGCGGGCCTTAATTTTAAATATAAAAAATTCGACATCTTAGGGCAATATCTTTACAGCAGGTGGGATGACCTGTCTTTGACAGGCGCGGGCACCGAAGACGGGACCCGGCAGGGGTTTTATATCAAAGGCCTTTACAGGTTCAATCCAAAGTGGAGGGGTATCGTCCAGTACAGCCTGGTGCAGCTTTATAATACGGGAACGAGTTTCATGCGCACGGATAAATACAATACCTGGACATTCGGCCTGAATTATTTTATTACGGACAGTTCCGTAATAATCGGCCAGGTAGACGTAGGCGACGCGAGGCGTTCCGACGGTTCGGAAGACCTGGAATATATCCGCTCGACGCTGGGTTGGCGCGTGACATTTTAAACCACTAAATGAAAAAAATCGTTCTTTTAGCCGTATTATTTTTTGCCGCCGGACTTTTCGCCTTCAGGATGTATAACGAGCGCAGGTTCAACCTGGAGAAGCGCACGGTGTTCCTTATGGATACTCTTGTGTCCGTGTATGCCGTAGGCCCCAAACAAAAAGTATCGGCACCGCTGGAGCTTGCTTTAAAGCGGATGCGTGAGATCGAAGCGAAATTCAGCGCGTTTGATCCAAAAAGCCCGGTATATGCTTTTAATCATTTCGGCACGCCCATAACTGATAAAGAGATCTTGAGCGTGGCGCGAGCCGCCTTGAAGGTAAGCGAGCTATCCGACGGCGCATTTGACATAACCACTTTTCCTTTAAGCGAGCTTTGGGGTTTTGCGAGTAAGAGCCCGCGTGTGCCTACGGACGATGAGATCAGGGATGTATTAAAGAGTGTCGGGTATAAGCACCTGGTCTTAACGGAAGGGCGCCTGGAGAAGGACGCGCCAGGGGTTGTGATAGGTTTCGGCGGCATTGCCAAAGGTTACGCTGTAGGCGAGGCGGTAAGGGTATTGCGTGAGAATGGCGTGGCCTCCGCGTTAGTTGAAGCAGGCGGCCATGTATACGCACTTGGGAAACGCGGTAAAAATTATTGGAAGGTCGGGATACAAGACCCCCGCGGAGAAGGAATATTAGGGTATGTCGAGATAGAGGATATGGCTGTCCTTGGTTCAGGCGATTATGAAAGATTTTTTATTGATAAGGGAAAAAGATACAGCCACATCTTTGATCCTAGGACAGGGCATCCTGCGCAAGGGGCCAGCGCGGTCACAATTATATATAATGACCCCATGCTGGCGGATGCCTTGGCTAAAGTGCCTTTTGTCTTGGGTTTAGAAAAAAGCCGTGATATCATAGGTTCTATACCTGGAATGGAGGCAATTATGGTGGCCGCAGAGGGAGAAGTAACTTATTCACCGGGTTTAAAAGACAGACTGAAATTACTTCCAGACACGGAGCAGAGATGATGCGACATTTTAAGAACATAGCCGCCCTGTTTTTCTACGTTGTATTCTTGTCGGGTATTTTTGTCCCGGCGTCCTATGCCATAACGCTTATGACACAGGATGAGGCGCTCCACTATGTGTTTGCTGATGCGAGTGATGTAGTTGAAGAAAAGTATGAATTGGATGCCGCGACACTTGCGGCGGTCCAGGACAGGCTGGGGGGCGTGTGGGTCAATCATGAAGAAAAAGGATACCGCATACTGCCGCCAAAAGAGATAACTTTTTATTTTTCGGTAAAAGACGGCAAGAAGACAGACGCCGCTGTTATCTTAGAAGAGCCCGGGAAGTGGGGCCCTATTCAGTTCATAGTGGCTTTAGACCCGGCAGGCGCGGTGGCAAATGTCGCTGTCTTAAGGTATAAGGAGACGCGCGGCCGTCCTGTCGCGCGAAATACGTTTTTGAGCCAGTTCTTCGGAAAGACCGGTAAGGATAATATAAGGGTGCATGAAGACATAACCGGCATAAGCGGGGCCACATTCTCATCAAAGGCAGCGGCATTCTGTGTAAGAAAAGCCATCGTGCTGTATGAAGAGACCGTGCTTAAGAAAGCGAATGTCTCATGATTTGCCTCTTTAGAGACCGTATATGCCTGTTTAAGAACTGGAAGGTCAAGGACAAGCTCTTCGCAGGTTTCGGCGTCATCATATTTTTCCTGGCCGCCCTCAGCGTATTTGTTTTTAGCGCATCTCTGGATATACGCCAGCAGGTTAGAAGAGTGGAGCTCAGGTATTTTTCGGCGATAAACCTGAGTTCCGCTTTAAATATAGAGATCTCAAGGATACAGCATATCTTGGGACATTTTGCCTCGGATAACTCAACGGAATATTTGAGGGAGGCAAAGATACATACTGATAAATTCGTTATAATGCTTGCGGAATTCAGGGATCTTGTACAAGATGAGTCGGATAAGCTGCTAGAATTAGATAAGCTGGCCGAACAATTCGATGATTATAACCGCGCAAGCGAAGGATGGGTGAGGCTTATCGAGGCAGGCGGCCGGCCGCAGGAAGTCAAGGAGCAGATCCAGGATATGCATCGTATTGAGGGGGTGGTGGAACGCAGGATAGATGATATACAAAATGAAGATTATGCCGATCTCTCCGAATCCCTGGCGGCAATCGATCATTTAAGCCAGCATCTGCAGACGGTGGTCATCTCGATGTTTTTGCTGATGGCCCTGTTAGGCGCCTGGATATCCCGGGCGTTGACAAAGAATATCGGCCTGCAGGTAGCGCGCCTTATGGAGGGCACCCGCCGTATCTCAGAAAAAGATTTCTCCTATCAGATACCGGCCGGGAAGCAGGACGATGAATTCGGCTCTTTGATAAATTCTTTTAACTGGATGACGCGCCATCTTCAGGAGACTACAGTTTCGAAGTCTGAGCTGGAAAAGGCGGTTGTGTCTCTTGAGTCTGAAGTATCGGCGCGCAGGAAGGCAGAAGACAACCTGCGTCAAAACTATCTTATCCAGAGTTCTTTGAATTCTTTTTTAAGGCTATCCCTTGAAGATGAAACGTTTGAGGATATCTTTGATTCGGCCCTAGGCATATTATTGACCATACCTCTTTTCAGCTTTCAATCGAAGGGCGCTATATTTTTGGCAGAAGGTCAGCATCTGATAATGAAGGCACAGAGGAACCTGTCTCCTTACCTTTGCAAAGAATGCGCGTATCTTCCTTTTGGAAAATGCCTGTGCGGGAAGGCGGCTGAGACGAAAAAAACCCAATTCGTCAACGCGCTGGACGAAGGCCACGAGGTGCGCTACGACGGCATAAAGCCGCACGGCCATTATTGCGTGCCTATCCTTTTTGGCGAAGAGCTGCTGGGCGTCCTTAATATGTATATCTCCGCGCAAGAGCCCTATGACCAGAAGGCTGAGGAGTTTTTAAAGGCGGTCACCAATATTTTTGCCAGCATGATCGTGCGCAGGCGCGCGGAAGATGCCTTGAAAAAGAGCGAGGCCAATCTGTCCTTGGCGCAGCACTTAGCTAGGATGGGTAGTTGGGACTGGCGCTCGGACACAGATGAGTTTTTCTGGTCTAAAGAGGCCTATGCTTTATTTGACCGCGGGCCCGAAGAAATGCCGAAGAACGTAGATGAGTTGGAGAAGATCATCCATGCCGAAGACCGTGAAAAGTTCGAGCGTTTTTATGAGAAGGTGATAACCGAACAGAGGAAGCTTTTCAGCACCGAATTTCGTATCATTACGAAAGGCGGTACGGAGCATTTTCTGCGCGTTGAAGGCAGCCTGAAAAAAAGGGAGGAGCCCGAGGGCGCGTTTGAGCTGGCCGGCACCATACGCGATATGACCTTTCAGAAAGAGATCGAGAAGTCCCAGCGCCTTGTGCAATTGGGCGTTTTAGTGGCGCGCGTCGCCCATGAGGTTAACAATCCGTTGATGGTCGTCTCAGGGCACGCGCAGTTGGCCTTGATGGAGAACATAAAAGACGCGGCGCTTAAGCGTGACCTCGAGGTCATTGTCAAGGAGTGCGACAGGGCCAAATATATAATACAGCGCCTTTTGAGCTTTTCCAAGCCGTCCATAGGCATAGAAGAAGAAGCGGATGTGAATGATACGATAGACGAGATAGTCGGACTTTTAGAACACCAATACAGCCTCGAGAATGTGGCTATCATAAGAAATTACGGCAAAGGCCTGCCGCGGTTGAAAACAGATAAAAAAAGCATCCAGGAGGTCGTAAGCAACTTATTGAATAATGCCCAGGAGGCTATTGAAGATAAGGGTACCATAGAGATCACGACAAGGTTTGAGAAAGGCGCGTTAGAGATCGAGATCAGGGATACCGGGGCGGGGATGTCGGAGGAAGTGTTAAGCAAGGTCTTTGACCCGTTTTTTTCCACTAAGCCCATGGGGACGGGGCTTGGCCTTTCCGTGAGTTATAACATAATTAAGACCTTGGGTGGCGAACTGAGTTTCCAAAGCGCCTCTGGTAAAGGCACGACAGCGACCATTACCATGCTGGTAGAAAATCTTTAAAGCCATGCAGAAGATACTTATCATAGATGATGAGCCGGGGATACGCGAGATCCTGAAAAGGTATCTGACTAAGAGCGGCTATGAGGTCGAGGCGGTCTCTTCCGGCAAGGACGGCATAGCCATTTTAGACTCCGGCGGCAAAATAGATTTTCTTATCGTCGATATGAAGATGCCGGAGATGAAAGGCATTGAAGTTTTAAAACGGATAAGCCAGAATTATTCGCACCTGCCTTTTGTGCTTCTTAGCGGCTCTTTGGAACTTGAGGAATATATCCCCGTGGTACAGGGTTTCGGTTTTAAAAAATTTGAGATAGGTTCAAAACCCATCATCTTACAGGAACTTCTCGGCCTGATCCAAAAACTTCTGCCCAAAGAGTGATGCCTTTAAAGGTCCTTATCATAGAGGATGAAAAAAGCGTGTATGAGCTTTTGGTATTGTTTTTGGAGAAGAAAGGATGCAGTGTCGTGGGCGCAGGTACAGCCGTTTCCGGCATAATGCTTGCGCAAAAAGAAAAGCCTGCCGTTATCCTTATAGACGCGCACCTGCCTGACTCAGAGGGCCTGGATGTATTGCGACGCATACGTTCTTTTGATAAAGAGGCAAAGGTCTTTTTGTATTCAGGGCTTTATAACCAGGACCTGGAAGAAGAAGCGGTGTCTGCGGGAGCAAGCGGTTTTATCGATAAGGCCTCAAGCATAGAATCTATTATAAACGTAATCGTCTCGGCGATAGGTCAATAGCCACCTCTGCGTAAGAAATATCCTCCGGAAAATTCGGTCCGTCCGTTCATATATACTTTGACCAGTATCTCCTGAGATACCGTCGGCACCGCTGTTTTATATGTGAAGAGCCAGAATTGCCCTTCGGATGAGTTGGTATAGATGACGCTGTAGATATAGTGGCCGGACATGTCTATCTTTGTTTTTGCCATGGCATCTTCTGCCACAATGATGGCGTCTTTGAGCGCCAGTGACGGAGGCGGTGTCTGTGCTGCAGCAGGCCGTATCATAGAAAAGAAAGACCCGCAAAGCAATAAGGCCCAAATAAGTGTTTTTATTTTTGGCATAAAGCCTCCTTTTTACAAATTATAGCACCAATGAGTTTATTTATGTATAATAATAAGCCATGGATATTAAAGATCTGCTGAAGATCATTATAGCAAAAGAAGCGTCCGACCTTCATTTGTCTGTAGGGTTGCCGGCGATGATGCGTTTGAACGGCACGTTAGAACCGATCAATGACTATGTCCTTTCGCACGAGGAGATATCGGATATGCTCAAGAGCATCTTCCCGCCGCAGAAGGCGGCATTTTTGCCTGACCAGGAGGTGGATGCGTCGGTCGAGATAAAAAATGTAGCGCGTTTCCGTGCCAATGTGTATTACGATAAAAACGGCATCTGCGCGGCATTCAGGTTCATCCCCACTCTCATCAGGTCCATACCGGAATTGGGCCTGCCGGATGTGGTTGAGCAGGTATGCGTCATGAAAAGGGGCCTGATGCTGGTGACGGGTATAGCCGGCAGCGGCAAATCCACGACGCTAGCCGCGATAATTGACCGCATAAATTCTACCAGGCATGACCATGTGATAACTATAGAGGATCCCATCGAATTCGTCCATAACCATAAAAACTGCATTGTGGACCAGCGCGAGATAGGGACGCACACGCATTCTTTTGATTCGGCCCTGCGCGCGGCCCTGCGCGAAGACCCGGATGTTATCCTCGTAGGAGAGTTGAGGGATTTAGAAACTATTTCTATGGCGATCACCGCCGCGGAGACAGGGCACCTTGTCTTAGGGACTCTGCATACGCGGGGAGCCGCGCAGGCGATATACCGCGTTATTGATATCTTTCCTCCGCACCAGCAGGAGCAGATACGGGCACAGCTCTCTGAGTGCCTTGAGATGGTAGTCTCTCAGGTCTTGGTACCGTCTGTAGACGGCCGGCACAGGTATTTGGCATGCGAGGTAATGGTAATGACCCACGCTATACGCCAGCTTATACGCTCAAATAAGATATACCAGATACAGACCGAGATAGAGACCGGCAGCCAGTGGGGGATGCAGTCTTTAGAAAAATCGTTGAAATCATTGGTCACTGCTGGTAATATCTCTAAGGAAACAGCCCTCCAGTGGGTCCACGACAGGAAAGCTTTCGAAAGCTTTTGAAAAAAAGATTTGCCGGGATGGTGGAATTGGCAGACACATACGTTTGAGGGGCGTATGCCGTAAGGCGTAAGGGTTCGACCCCCTTTCCCGGCATAAATTTTTTCTGAAATAAAATAGGGACACAGCCATTTAACCGATCCAGAAAAGGTTAATTAAATGGAAGTGTCCCTATTTTTTATAACTTAATAGCTGGCCCTGCTGTCGGCTCGTTTGTCTTTTACTACGCTGGAGCGCTCGATGCGTTTTGCGGCTTCTTTTAGCTCGGCGCCTATCTCGGCGATCTGGGCGACGTGCGTTATTTCTTTTTTTTCATTTGAGACGACGCCGATAGAGATAGAGAGCAGGCCGAATTTTTGTTCTGCGCCTTTACGGTCTTTTCCCACGATGAAACCCGCGGCGCGGTCCTCTTCATTATAGAACCCCGGAGCCAATATTTCGAATTCGTCGATTATCTTGGTGGTTATCCCGTCTATTTTTTCAGGCGTGGTGACGATTACAAAGTCGTCGCCGCCGATATGTCCTATGAAATCGTCGGGGTTGCCTAATTCCAGGGTCGCGCGTATCAACAGCCGCGCGGTTTCGCGGATTATCTCGTCCCCGTGCTGAAAACCGTATTTGTCGTTATAGACCTTGAATTTATCCAGGTCGCAATAAGCTACCGAGAAGGGCGTCTTTTTATCGATACGCGCCTGCATCTCTGCTAAGATGGATACGTTCCCGGGAAGCCGCGTCAATGGGTTGGCATCGAGGTCGCGCTCGCTGCGGCGCAGGATCATCTTGATGCGCGCGAGCAGTTCCTGCGGCTCGAAAGGCTTTACCATATAGTCATCCGCGCCGGCATTGATGCCGGATACTTTATCCGAGACCTCGCCTTTGCCGGTGAGCATGATTATGGGCATATGGCTTAAAAGGATATCTTTCTTGACTATGCCCACCAGGGTCGGGCCGTTCATCTTCGGCATGTTGTAATCGACGATAACAAGGTTCGGGGCCTTGTTCTTGATGAGGCCCAATCCTTCTTCGCCGTCGCCGGCCTCGATGACTTCGTAGCCTTCTTCAGACAGGGTGAGATTCAATACGTCCCGGATATCCGGGTCGTCGTCGATTATTATTATCTTGGCCTTAGCCATGGAACGCGCCTTTTATCTCTTTTACAAGGTCATCTGCAGAGAATGGTTTGGTAAGGTATTTGGCTACGCCTAGGGTCAGGCCGTGTTTTTTGTCGTCTTCAGAGATGTATGTGCCTGTCAAGACGACCACGGGGATATCGCAGGTAGCTTTGTCTTCTTTTAAGTGTTTGATGACCTCAAAGCCGTTCATGCCGGGCATATTGATATCTAAAAGTATAAGGTCTGGAGCCTTATTTTTTGCTTTTTCCAGCGCCTCGGGCCCGTTATAGGCTTTTTCGGGTATGATGTGGTTGTCTTTGAGGCAGATGGATATGATATCTACTATGTCAGGGTCGTCGTCAACTACCAAGACCGTCTTTTTACCGGCCTTTCCTTCCACTTTCTCGAAGATATTGCGGACGATATTCACGAGTTCCTCCTGTCTGAAAGGTTTGGAGATGTAGTCCATTATCCCCTGCCTGTATTGAGAATCCTGGGCTAGAACAGAGAGGATGACAATAGGGATATTTTGTGTGTTAGGGTCGTCTTTTAAGTGCTTGGCAACTTCAAAACCGTTGATGCCGGGCATCATTATATCAAGGACTATAAGGTCGGGCTGCATCTGCTGGGCGCGAAGGATGCCTTCCTGGCCGTTTTCAGCCTCTATGACTTCATAACCTTCATCGATCAGAAAGATCCGTACTATCTCGCGGATGTCCGCTTCGTCGTCGATAACTAAAACCTTTTTTTTCATGGCCCATCCTTTGGATTAATGATAACAAGTTTAACACAGAACAAGCATATTCTTCAAGCTTTAGGCAGGGTAAAAGAGAAAGTGCTTCCGTGGCCTAGTACGCTTGAGATCGTAAGTTTTCCTTTGTGCGCCTCTATAATGTGTTTTACCAGGGAAAGGCCTAAGCCTGTTCCCTTGACCTTAGCGTTCACGTCATTATCGACGCGGAAGAATTCTTCGCCCAATTTTGCCAGGTCTTTTTCGGAGATGCCTATGCCGTTGTCGCTGATGGACACCTGGAGCATGTTATTGTCCAGCGCTTTGGCGCGCAAGGTGACCCGGCCTTCTGTCACCGGCACGAATTTGATGGCATTGCCCACAAGATTGATGAATACGCGTTCAAGCTGGCTTTTGTCCGCTGATGCCGCGGGCAGTTCTGCCGGGATGTCTGCGATAAATTCAATGCCTTTGTCTTTCATCGGCGGCGCCAGCATATCACCTAGGGCATCTATCATGGCCTTTAAATTAAGCGGCTCGAACTTCAAGTCAACGCGGCCTGATTCTATGCGTGATATGTCTAATAGGTTATTGATGAGCTGTGACAGGCTGTCGGAGTGTTTGTTTATCTTTTCCACGCGTTCTTTGGCGGCCGCAGGCAGTTCTCCGAGTTTTCCTGCGGCAAGTATTGAAGCGTAACCTTTGATTGACGTCAGCGGTGTGCGCAATTCGTGTGATACCGCAGAGATGAAGTCGGATTTTCTTTTTGATATGGTCTTGATCTCTTCAAATGCCGCGGAGAGTTCGCGGGTCCGCTGCCCGACCTTCTGCTCTAATTCCTGGTGCGACCTGTAAGTCTCCTCGAAGAGTTTGGCGTTTTCTACCGCTTGGCCTATCTGGGCTGCCAGGATATACACCAGGTCTTTGTCGCCCTCGGTTAAGTGCGTATACGGCGATTCGCACCCCATGACCAGGGCGCCTATCGCGCCGTTTTTTTGTACGATAGGCGCGCAGATAAAGGAAGACAGGCCCAGCGCCTTCAGGAACAGAGGTATTTCTTTTGAGCTTTTATCCGTGTCTAAAGATGAGAATATATGGTTTTTATTGAGCACTTTATCCACTATGAGGGGATGGCTCGAGAACTCTTTTAAAACAAGTTCGGCTTCTTCTATCGTGTAACCTACGGCGGTCTTTATGCTGAAGGCGCCTGCGTCGTCGTGTGAAAAGGCTATGGCGCGGTCGAAGCCCAGTTCGATGATGTGTTTTTCATCCAACTTCCTGTATATCTCTTCGACGTCTAAGGTCGTAGATATCAGGCGCGTGAGCTTTTGCAGTGTCACAAGGCCGGCTATTTTTTTGTCCAGCTCTTCCTGCGCGCGGTGCAGCTCAAGGTCTGTCCGGACTATGAGCTTGGCCTGGCCGTCAAGTTCGTCGAAAGCCCTTTTTAGTTTTGCCAGTTCGCCCGATAGCTCTTTTAACTTCTCCATTTTAAAGACCAGGACGATGATGAGGATTATAAGCGCTATTAAGCCGAACATGCCGGCAAAATTTATGACGGATTCTATAAGGGTAGGTTCTTTAAGTGAGCTTGTGAGGGGCATGAGATTCGCCTATGGTCAGTATCGCCACTGTTTCATTGTGGAAATATGTTTCTCCATAATGCTGCAGGGATTTCAAGGGGGCCTGTTCTCCGTATGTGCTTAACCCTAATATCGGGATGTCCCCCAGTACTTCTTTTATACGTGATAACTCCTTATCTGTCAACCGTCCCAGGAGTTTATTCCTTGATATGGATTCAAGTATTATAGCGCCCTTGATCTCTTTGCCTTCGAGCGCCTGTTTGGCTTCCTGGGCCGCCTGGGTTGCCGCATCCAGGGCCCACTCTTTTGTTCCCATCATTATGCGCGCCTCAGCGCCTTCAGCCGCGTCCCCCTGGCAGACCAGGCCCCCGTCATCCTCGACCCGGATAGAATTGCGCAGCAGGTATTCTGCCTCACCCGGCACGTAGAGGCCTAGAGGGTAGTAGGTGCTCATGCGGATGATGGATCTTTTTATCTCTTCGCGCGGCTTGCCGAAATAATCTTCATAAATAGTGACTGCGGGTTTTCCTTCGATCTCTTTTATGATGTTTCCTTGTACCTTTGTTATGGGGCGGGGTTTGCCGAGCGGTTTCCATCCATGCCGCAGGCCTATGCCGAAGAGGTTTTCTCCGGCGAATAGCGCGCCCACAAGGCTGTCCGTGGAGACGCCGCCGTTGGAATATTGGAACGTCCTTAAGAACCTGAAGTTATCCGCGCTTGAGCCTCCGAAAATAGGGAAACTTAAGCCCAGGACATCCTTGATCCCGCGCAAAAGGTCGGACCCGTTCTCTACTAACCCGTCGCAGAAGATGAGCGCAAGGTCCCGTTGTGTCGTGCCTAGATTTTTGAGCGCCTGGTGCGCGAAGTCTTCACCTGCGGCGCGAGCGCCTTTGAGCTTGATGTTATGTGTGGCCGCGGTCCCGAATTTTATTTTATCTGAGGAGACGAGCATGAGGCCTGCGCCGTAATGGGACAGGCCTGAGGATGTGATGATGCCGGCCCCGGTAGAGCCGAGTATCTTGATGTTGCCGAGGGCGTAATTTATGCCTTCCAGCAGCCGCTTGTCCGCGAACTGAATAGTTGAAAATAATATGCCGAAGGAGATCTCACGGTGGTGCAGCTGGTACAAGGCGAGTTTGGCCGCCTCCTGTGCCGCCAGGAACGGGTCATTTTTTTCGCTGAATCCCACGCCCACAAAAGTAGCCATGCAACATAAACATAACGTAAAAATTCATACGCGTCAAGAAATTAAACTCCGGATCAAAGCATCCTTATTCACCGACGATATTTTTTTCATTCAGCCTACTTTAGCCTTCACGGGCCGCTATCAATAGACTACTCGTGCCTCCTAAGCCGCTTCCGGCATTTTTTCCGTCTCCGGTGTCCTTTTGCGCTTCGCGCCCATAAAAAAATACCTAACAAGCACACCTTGATGTTTTATTCAGTGCAGTCCTTATGAGCCCAAGCCTGCATAGGCAGCCGAATAAGGGAAACATACAACTCGCCCTGGAAT
>DMEU01000025.1 GCA_003451585.1 Candidatus Omnitrophota bacterium
TGGCTGCCCCGCTTGGACTCGAACCAAGATACTCAGATCCAGAATCTGATGTCCTACCGGTTAGACGACAGGGCAATATGCAGCTATATAAGGTTTACTTCATTTCATATTGCCCGTGTCGAGGCGCGATAACATCCTGCGCCGAGACCAGGGCAATATGTTTATAATCTGACGTGCTCAATATTGTAATATCCCGGCATGCTTCTGACAAGTTTAATTTATTGGCTTTTCTAGCCCAGAAGGGCCCGGCTCATTAAATACCCGGATCAGCTCAAGCTGGAGGCGGCTGTTCTGGCTTCTTAGGGCCTCATTCTCTTCCTGCAGCCTGGCATTCTCGGACCGCATGTAATCATTTTCGATCTGCGCGTTATTGCGCTCCAATAAGCTGTTTTCAAAATCCTTGTTTTGTTTCTTTATAAAAGCGCCTTCCTTTGCCGCGGCCTCGCTTTTAGACCGCAGTTGAACCGCGATGTTTCTTAAGTCCGCGGTCTCCTGTCTTAATTGCATATTCTCGGCCCTCAATGCCTCTTTTTCGGGGTCATACCCGCCGCCGTTGATCTCAACTACGTGCAACGGTTCGGCCAAGTCCTCATCGCGCTTCGAACTGATAGCATCCTTTATGATCTTATCCATGCTCCTTGCCGCCTCCTGCTGAGATCTGACAAGGTATTCCTCCAATTTTTGAACGTTCTCGGAAAGCTCTGTATTTTGTTTCTTGAGCGCCGACAGGCGGCCGCCCAGACTGAGACCAAGGACAGAGATGACCATAAGAGAGATGACTAAAATAGTTTCATGCTCTTTTATCTTCCTCAAAAGCCTGCCAAGATACTTATATTCGGACAACATAGTCACCCCTCCGGCAGCGCCAGGTAAAAATACTTTATCGGTTCATAGTGAAAAACAGGGATAAAGAAGGACGCGGAAAGGGAAAAGCCCATGGTGCATAGACGCCTATAAAGCATTGCAATGCCTGCGGCGATTCACCACAAGTTATCTCTCATCCACTTGTCGGCATTCATGATGTCACGGCCTACACCCTTGGCTGTTTCACAGCCTAAGAACATGGTGCATGCGGCGATGCAGATCAAGACAGCGATAATGGATGATCTAAAACTGGATTTTTTCATCGAGGCTGATTTTTGAACGATCTGATGATACGATCTATTCTTTCTAAGGTCTTCTGCCGCCCTAAGGCTTCTATGAACTCGAACATCCCTGGCCCCACGGTCTTGCCGGAAAGCGCCACACGCAGAGGGTGTATGAGATATTTTGTCGTCGTGCCAAGCTCTGCTACAGCCGACCTGAACGCCTCCTCAATCGGCTGCACACTGAAATCAGAAAGCGCCTCGAATTTTTCCTTCAAAAAAGAGAACTCTCTTGTCAGGTCCTGTGAAAAGAACTTTTCCCGCGCCGCGTCGTCGATCCCGACTTCTTGTACAAAGAACGGCCTTAAGGCCTCGCTTAACTCCTCTAAGGTCGTGGCGCGCTCACAGTATAATTTTAGTACATTTGAAATAGATTTACCATCAAAATTATCCGGTTCGATAAAACCCTTCTCCAAAAGAAAAGGCTTTAAGGAGGCGGCAAGCCTTTCAGGCGCGCATACCTTGATATATTGGGAGTTCAGCCACAACAGCTTGTCCATGTCAAAGGTCGCGGCTGTCTTATTTGCAGACATAATATCGAACTTCTTGACCGCATCGATCAAAGAGATTATCTCCTGGTTATTGCCCGGCGACCAACCCAGAAGCATAAGGTAATTTACCAGCGCCTCCGGCAAGAACCCCATCCTGCGGTATTCGGTGATAGCTGTGGCGCCCGCCCTCTTTGACATACGGCCGCCGCCCTGCCCCAGGATCATCGGTATGTGGGCGAATTTCGGCAATTCAAACCCGAGCTCTTCGTAAAGTATCACCTGTTTGGGCGTGTTCGATATATGGTCGTCGCCGCGTATGATGTGCGATATCTTCATCTCCGCGTCGTCTATAACGCATGCGAAGTTATACGTCGGGGACTGGTCTGATTTGATAAGCACCTGATCCTTGATGAGGCTCGTATCGAACTGTATCTGGCCGTGGATCATATCGTCTATGCG
This sequence comes from Candidatus Omnitrophota bacterium, assembly GCA_003451585.1. Taxonomy (GTDB): domain Bacteria; phylum Omnitrophota; class Gorgyraeia; order Velamenicoccales; family Velamenicoccaceae; genus UBA9636. Next base: position 2,096 of record DMEU01000025.1, read on the forward strand.
GACCGTCTTGTGCGGCATCTTGGCTATAATAGCGCCTGAGCCATCGTCAGCCATATACGCTTTGCCTTCGTTCAACAGCTTCTTTGCATAAGAGAGGTAGACGTCAAACCGCTCGCTCTGGAAATGCAGCTCATCCCAGTTCAAGCCGAGCCATTGAAGGCTATCCAATATTTCATCCAGGAACTCCTTCTTGGAGCGCGCCTTATCGGTATCTTCGATCCTTAAAACAAACTGCCCGCCCTGCGCGCGCGCGTAAAGCCAGTTAAAAAGGCATGTCCTGGCGCCGCCTATATGCAGATATCCCGTAGGGCTTGGTGCAAATCTAACTCGCATCATATCCTCTTCTCTTCCCCTTCGAACTCTTCCTTATCACACCGCCTATTGGCTTTTTTTCTGCGCCCAGAAAAATCCATCCTCGAGCGCCCGCTTATTTATGGCGATAAGTTTTTCCCTGTGGGCCAGCACCTCTTCGATGGACCTTTCCATCGTCTTTAACGATATTATCTTTTTATTAGCCAGATACACGCCTATGGCTATCGTGTTCGCGACTTTTTCAAGCCCCAATTTCGAGGCCATCTCCGTCAAAGGCACATTGACCACCTCCAGCCTGCGCGACGTTGCCTTGCAGAGGGCCAAAGAAGAATTTACCAGGAGCAACCCGTTATTGCGGATGGAGTTCTTGAATTTCTTTAAGGAAGGTTCGTTCAAGGCGATCAGCGTATCGGCCTTTTCAAAAGCCGGAGAGGCTATCTCTTTATCTGATATGATTACCCTGCAATGCGCGGTACCTCCGCGCACTTCGGCGCCGTACGACGGAAGCCAGGTGACGAATCTCCCCTCGCGCATAGCCGAAAGCGCAAGTATCTTACCCATGGCCATAATGCCCTGGCCTCCAAACCCGGCACAAATAATTTTTTCCGTCATTTGAGTTTGCCTAATTTAAAATATTGCGACATCACTTCTTCTATCCACCTGACAGACTCCTGAGGGGTCTTGTCCCAGTATGTCGGGCACATAGAAAGCACTTCCACTATCGAAAATCCTTTATTCTGGATCTGGTTTTCAAATGCCTGCTTTATGGCCCTCTTGGTATTCAACACCTCTTTTGGATTGCTAAGCGAAGTACGCTCGGCGGAATAAACGCCGTCCAAAAGCGCCAGCATCTCGGATATTCTTAAAGGATAGCCGGCGAGCTTCGCGTCGCGGCCCAGCGGTGTAGTGGCCGTCTTTTGGGACAATAATGTTGTAGGCGCCATCTGGCCGCCGGTCATCCCGTAAACCGCGTTATTGACGAATATCACGGTCAGGTTCTCGCCGCGGTTTGCCGCGTGTATCGTCTCGGCTGTGCCTATGGCCGCAAGGTCCCCGTCGCCCTGATATGTAAATACGACCTTATCCGGCCCGACGCGTTTAATGGCGGTGGCAACGGCCAAGGCCCGGCCGTGCGCGCTCTCCGCGCAGTCAAACTTCCAATAATCATATGCTATCACCGCGCAACCTACTGGCGCTACCGCTATAGTTTTTTCGCGCACAGCCAGCTCATCTATTACCTCTGCCACGATACGGTGTAAAATGCCGTGGCCGCAACCCGCGCAGTAATGGGTCGCTACATCGTATAAAGACTCGGGTCGTTTATAAGTTTTAGCCATTTGATATTTAAATTTATTTTGAGCCTTGTGCTTAGCGCTTTGAGTTTAACGCTTTCAATATTTCCCGTTCTATCTGTTTTTCGGTAGGCACGCCGCCTCCTGAACGGCCGTAAAAATCAACCTTTACGCCTTTGCCCACCGCAAGCCTAACATCCTCGACCATCTGGCCGTAGGACATCTCTATGGCTAAAAACTTCTTTACCTTTTTAGAAAGCTCTTCCAACTCTTCAGTTGGAAAAGGCCAAAGCGTGACAGGGCGAAAGAGCCCTATTTTTTTGCCCTGCTTTCTTAGTTCCTCGACCACTGCGCCGGCTATACGGCTCATCGAACCATATGCCACTACTACGAGCTTTGCATCATCTAGGAACTTGCCTTCAAAACGAACCTCTTTTGATGCTATACGGCGGTAATTTTTCTGCAGGGCCAGATTGTGTTTCTCCACGTCGCCCAACCTGATATAAAGCGACTGGACTATATTCGGTTTTCTGCCCGAGGCACCTGTCAACGCCCATGGCTTATCTATCTTTTCAACAGGCCTGTCTGGGTCACAGAGTTCCAGTGGCTCCATCATCTGCCCCAAAAGGCCGTCGGATAATATCATCGAGGCGATGCGGTAACGGTCGGACAGGCTAAAGGCCAACATCGTCAGGTCATACGACTCCTGGACACTCGCAGGTGCCAAGACTATTAAGCGATAATCTCCGTGCCCTCCGCCTTTTGTAGCCTGGAAATAGTCCGACTGCGCGGGCCATATATTTCCCAGGCCCGGGCCGGCACGCATGACATTTATAATTACCGCGGGCAATTGTGCGCCGGATATGTAAGAGATGCCCTCCTGTTTTAAACTTATGCCGGGCGATGAGGAACTGGTCATAGAGCGCACACCCGACGCTGATGCGCCGAATACCATGTTTATGGCCGCCAGCTCCGATTCCGACTGGATAAAGATACCGCCGCGCCGCGGCAATTCCTGCGCCATGTAGGCGGTAAGCTCATTCTGCGGGGTAATGGGGTAGCCTGCATAAAATCTGCACCCGGCGGCTATCGCTGCCTCGCCCATGGCCTCATTACCGCTCATCAGAATTTTTTTCTTCATACTTTATCCTTCTATCTCGAGTGCGGCATCCGGGCACATGATGAAACAAAATCCGCAGCCCGTGCAGTTAGACTCATCTATCGCCATCGCCGTATAGATACCGGCCTCATTGAGCTTGTCCTCTAACTTCAAATTTTTCTTAGGGCAGTAGACGACGCACAGGTTACAGCCTTTACACCGTTTTTTATTTATCTTTACCTTGGCCATTTTCTATATTTTCTTGCGGCTTATTTATGCAAGAGCTCTTTTACGCTCTCAGCTATTTGGCGCGCTGTCAGGCCGTACCTCTCAAGCAGCGCCTTCCTCTTATCAAATGTGATGAATTCAGAAGGAAGCCCCAACAGCTTTACCGGCTTTGGCTTCTTCCCGCACGAATCCAAGAGCTCAAGGACCGCGCTCCCGAACCCGCCCTTCAAAACCCCTTCTTCTACGGTCACGATAGCCGGGTAGCGGTGATAAATATCCAAAATAAGCGCCTCATCCAGCGGTTTTATAAAACGCGCGTTGACAACAGCTGCATGTATGTGCAGGCCTTCTAATACCTGGGCCGCATCCAAACAAGGATGCACCATGCTTCCTACCGCGAGTAAGACTACGTCTGACCCCTCTTTTAATACCTCTGCCCTGCCCATCCTTACCTGGGTAAAAGCATACTGTTCCGGGCGCACAAGCGCTATATCCCTGGGGTAACGGATGGCCGCGGGAGACTCGAGGGTTTGGACAAACTCCATCATCGCTTCAAGATCATCCTTATCCGCCGGAGCCATGACGGTTATGTTCGGCAATGGGCGCAAATACGCCATATCAAAAATACCGTGATGCGTCGGGCCGTCCTCCCCTACTATACCGGCGCGGTCGATGCAAAGGACCACGCCCAAATTCTGCAAACACATCTCTTCGGCGATCTGATCATATGCGCGCTGTAAAAAAGTGGAATACACCGCGACATACGGCTTCAGGCCTCCGCGCGCCAGGCCGGCGGCAAAACCAACGGCGTGCTGTTCGGCTATGCCTACGTCAAAGAACCTGTCCGGGAACTTTGCCGCAAAACAATCCAGGCCAGTACCCTCAGGCATGGCCGCGGTTATCGCTACAATATCCCTGTTTTTTTCCGCCAGCTCCACAAGCTTGATACCAAAAGCTCCCGTAAAACTCAGGCGGGCCGGTTCGGCTGGGGCCTCAACCTCTCCGCTGACCACATCAAAACACGGTGTGCCATGAAACTTTACCGGGGCCTTTTCCGCCGGCTCAAAACCCTTGCCTTTTTTAGTGACTACGTGGAGGAGTACCGGGCCGCGCAAAAGAGAAATATTTTTAAGGGTGTCCGTAAGGAGGCCTATGTTATGCCCGTCTAACGGGCCGAAATATTTGAATCCCATCTCCTCGAAAAAGATACCGGGAATGATCAAACCTTTAAGCAATTCTTCAAATCTATCTACGAGCCTCAAGAGGCGCGGGCCTATACGCGGCAGGCGCTGTTTTAAAAAGGCGTCGCGCGCCTCTTTAAAACGGTTGAATATCGGCTTTGAGATGATCTTGTTCAAATAAATGCTTAGCGCGCCTACGCTGGGCGCGATCGCGAGGTCGTTGGAATTAAGGATGACTAAGATGTCTTCGCCTATGTGCCCTGCGTGGTTTAACGCCTCAAAACACATGCCGCCCGTCAACGCGCCGTCGCCAACAATAGCCACGATCTTTTCTTGCGTCCCTCTTATCCTACGGGCCGCCGCCTTACCTAATGCCAAAGAGACCGCAGTCGAGCTATGGCCGGTACTGAAAGGGTCGTAAACGGACTCCTGCTTTGAAGGGAAGCCGCTGATACCGTCTTTCTGGCGCAAAGTATCAAAACGCTCGTTCCTGCCGGTCAGTATCTTATGCGCGTATGCCTGGTGCCCAACATCCCATACTATTGTGTCCTGCGGCGCGTTGAAACAATAGTGGACGGCCACCGCCAACTCCACTACCCCGAGGCTTGAGGCAAGGTGCCCCCCGGTCTTGGAGACCACGTTGATAATGCGCTGTCTCACCTCTGCGGCAAGATCAGGCAATTTTTCAACAGTGAGTTTTTTTAAGTCTTGCGGGGTTTTTATATTTTCTAAAAGCATGCTTTTAAATTGACGAACAATACTACTTACTACTCGTTATTTTCCTTCTCAAAAGGCTTTATCTTCACTTTCCCGTCCTTGGTTTTAGAGATAACTTCGATCTTCTTCCTCATCGAATCCAGGGACTTGATGCATGAATCCGCCAGTTTCACCCCGTCCTCGAATTTTTCAATCGATTTCTCAAGCGAGATCTTCTCCGAATGCAGGTCCTCTACGATCTTTTCAAGCTTCTTTAAATTCTCTTCAAAACCCATGGTCTACCCCCGCTTTTTATTATACCACGCTAGAAGGTTTCCAGCACTTCACTGACAAATTCACCGCGAGAAAGCCTCGTCCTTATCTTATCGCCTTTCCTCAAATCCCCGGCAGAGTAGAGCGCTTTATTTTGGCCGGACAGCGATGTTATGCTATAACCTCTTTTTAAGATGGCCAGGGGGCTCAAAGACTCCAGCCTGTCAATCAGGCCTTTTATTTTAATATCTTCCCGCGCCATCCTCTGGCTGACCGCGCGCGAGAGCCCATGGAACAGGTCATCTACGCGCTGCATATGCTGCGGCACGATATCCGACAGGCTGCGCCACAAGGCCAAGGTCAGGCTTTCGATCTTATCGTAGAGCTCAGACCGCGCCGGTAGCACTATCTCGGCCGCGGCTGACGGGGTAGGCGCCCTGCGGTCTGCCACAAAATCAGCTATCGTATAATCCGTCTCGTGGCCGATGGCGGATATCACCGGTATTTTTGAATTAAAGATCGCGCGCGCCACCGCCTCTTCGTTAAAACACCACAGGTCCTCTAAGGATCCTCCTCCTCGCGCAAGAATGATCACATCTACATTGCCCAGCGCGTTGAAGTCCTCTATAGCGGCTACCACTTCAACCTTTGCCTCATCTCCCTGCACCCGCACAGGATTGATGATCACATGGTGGCCGGGGAAACGCCTGTCCAAAACATGCAGAATGTCGCGTATAACTGCACCCGTCGGAGAAGTCACTACGCCTATCACACCGGGGAGAAAAGGCAACGGCTTCTTCCGCGACTCTTCAAATAAACCTTCCTTTGCCAGCTTCTCTTTCAATTGCTCAAAAGCCAGCTGCAGGGACCCCTTGCCTTGGGGCTCGGCTGTATCGACATAAAGCTGATACTGGCCGTCACGCTCATAAACACCTATCCTGCCGCCGCAGGTGACCTTCATGCCGTCTGCCAGCGCGAACTTAACGCGGCCTGCAGACTGGCGGAACAATACACACTTAAGCGAACTCGCCGCATCCTTTAGGCTGAAATAGCTGTGGCCTGAGGACGGCTGGCGCAAGTTGGAGATCTCGCCTTCCACGAGAACATCCACAAAGATGTTCTCTAAGACCTCCTTTATGTCGTGCGTGAGCTCGCTAACAGTCCAGATCTTGGGAGTCTTTAACATCTATTTTTTCCCTGACGCGCTCTATCTTTAAGGCCCTGCCTGTCGATTCGTCTATCTCGACGATCGCCCCGTGCATCTGGACATCTTCTGTGCCAAGCTCAAAGCGTGTAGGCATACCGGTCAAAAACTTTTCCAATATCCTGTCTTTCTTCCTGCCGATAACGGAGTCATAAGGCCCTGTCATGCCGGCATCGGTCAGGTAAGCTGTGCCCTTTGGCAAAATGCGCTCATCTGCCGTCTGAATATGGGTATGCGAACCGATGACGGCGGAGACTTCGCCGTCTAAGAACCAACCCATAGCTACTTTTTCGCTTGTAGCCTCGGCGTGCATATCAAGAAGGATGATATTCGTCTCCTCTTTCAAGGCCTTTAACTCTTCTGAGACCACGCGAAAAGGCAGCTCGACCATAGCGTCGATAAACACCCTGCCTAAAAGGCATATCACTCCTACCTTAATACCGGCATCTGTCTTAAAGACGACGCTGCCACGGCCCGGGGTCATTTTAGGGAAATTTGCAGGCCGTAATATATTGGCTTCTTTCTGCAAAAGCTCTATCACCTCCGGCCGCCTCCAGATATGGTCGCCCGATGTCAACACGTGGCAGCCTGACTGGAATAAATCGCGCGCGGTACGCGGCGTGATACCTGAACCGCCTGCGGAATTCTCCGCGTTTGCTACAACAACATCTATCCGCTCCCTCTGCTTTATTTTGGGCAGAAGCTCCTTTACCGCAGCGCGGCCGGGGGACCCGACTATATCACCGATGAATAATATTTTCATAGTAAAGTTCGGTTTAAAGTGTTTAAGTGCAAAGGTGGTCTTACACACTTTACACTTACAAACTTATACACTTACTTGGCATACTCTATCGCCCGTGTCTCGCGGATGACGGTTACCTTTACCTGGCCCGGGTATTCCATGCCCTCTTCTATCTTTTTGCGTATGTCGCGCGCCAGAACCACCGCGTCGCTGTCCGATATCTTTTCCGGCTGGACGATTATGCGGATCTCGCGGCCTGCCTGTATGGCAAAAGCCTTCTCGACGCCGTTAAACACGTTGGCTATAGATTCTAATTTTTCAAGCCTCTTTACATAGGTCTCCAGCGTCTCGCGCCTGGCTCCCGGACGCGCCGCGCTTATAGCGTCTGCGGCCGCAGCCAAAACCCCGTAAAGGCTGGTCTTTTCCACCTCTTCATGGTGGGCCTCTATGCCCTGGACAACTACATCTGTTTCAGAGAATTTTCTGGCAAGGTCAGCGCCAAGCCTTGCATGCGTGCCTTCTATCTGCTGGTCGAGCGCCTTGCCGATATCGTGCAGGATGCCTATGCGCCTTGCGAGCTTAGGATCAAGCCCTACCTCATCAGCCAATACGCCCATCAACAGAGCGACTTCTTTGGAGTGTTGCAGCGCGTTCTGACCGAAGCTGGTACGGTATTTTAGGCGGCCGAGCATCTTGACAAGTTCCGGATGGATGCCGTGCACGCCGATATCAAAGAGGACCTTTTCGCCCTCTTCTTTTATCTTGATATCCATCTCTTTTTTTACCTTCTCGACTAATTCCTCGATGCGGCCCGGGTGGATACGCCCGTCGGATATAAGGCGCTCTAAGGAGATGCGCGCGATCTCGCGGCGCACAGGATCAAAGCCCGAAAGCATTACCGCCTCAGGGGTATCGTCTATAATTACGTCTATGCCGGTAGCCATTTCAAAGGCCCTGATATTGCGGCCCTCACGGCCGATAATACGACCCTTCATGTCATCTCCGGGAAGATTTACAACGCTAACCGTAGATTCCACTGCGTGCTCTACGGCGCAACGCTGAATAGCATAAGTAATGAGCTCCTGAGCCTTCTTGTCCGCGCTCTCCTTTACATCGTCCTCGGCCTTCTTTATAAGCACGGCCTTTTCACGGGTCAGCTCGCTCTCTAATTTAGACAAAAGCAATGCCTTCGCCTCTTCGGGAGACATATTGGAGATCTTGTGCAGCCTCTCTTTTTCTTCGACAAGCACCTTTGCAAGATCATCGTTCTTTGCCTTCAACGCATCTTCTGCGCCTTTAAGATTTTTCGCCTTGTCTTCGAGTTCCCTCTCTTTTTTCTCCAATAAGTCTACCCGCCGGTCAAGGTTAGCCTCGCGGCCCGCTATACGCTTCTCGAGATTAACCAGTTCATCGCGGCGTTCACGGCTCTCCTTTTCAAAGTCCTGGCGCATCTTGAAAAGCAGGTCTTTAGCGTTAAGTTCGCCTTCGCGGCGCAGTGCATCTACAGCCTTTTGCGCGTCTTCGATAATACCCTTGGCCTGGGCGCGCGCGTTCTTTATCTTCTGTTCGCTCATCGATCTTCTTAAAAAAAGTACGGCCAGAGACAGGCCAACCCCGAGCAACATGCAGACAAAGCCCACAATATATACATTGGTTCCTGTTGACATGCTTAGTTACCTCCTGTTGAAATTAAGCAAAGAGGATCTTGGAGACGGCCAGATCGTGAGGTTCCAGAGGGGGGAAATCGTCGATCACCTGAAAATCGAAGGCAAGGCCCACGGTAGGGGTATCTTCGGGCAGACGGCTTAAGAATCGGTCATAATATCCCATCCCTCGGCCGAGCCGGTTACCGGCCTCGTCAAAGGCCAGCCCCGGCACAATAACCAGATCTATTGTTTCCGGGGAGATGGGGCGAATATATTCTTCTTTGGGGTGCAACACCCCGTAAGGTCCGATCTTAAGCTCCGCGTCGAAATTCTTTAAAAGGGATGCGAATATCTCGTTTTTCCCCTTAAGAATCGCCGGAACAGCTACCCTTTTTCCCTGCTTAATGGTGTCTCTGATCATCCTCAATGTATCCACTTCTCCGTCAAACGAAAGATAGAACAAAACCGTCTTTGCTTTTAAGAACTCCTTTAATAAAAAAAGCTTTTTCGCGATCTTGGAACTCTTTTTAACTCTGTCTTCCTCCTTGTGGTCTCGTAGCTTACCCAAGACTTCTTTTCTGATCTTCTTTTTGTGTTCCTGGATCATTGAACACCCCTAGGCGCAGCCATCCAGTGAAATCCCGCCGAAGCCACCGTAGATTTCATTCTACGCGAAGGCGGGATGGCTATGCACCCTGCTGTTTTTTCTTGTAGTCTTCGATCGCGGCCTTTAATGCCTCTTCGGCCAGGACTGAACAGTGCATCTTGACCTTTGGCAGCCCGCCGAGCGCCTCGGCAACAGCCCGGTTGGATATCTGGAGGGCTTCCTCTATTGTTTTCCCCTTGACCAGGTCCGTCACCATAGAGCTGGTTGCAATGGCAGCTCCGCACCCGAAGGTCTTAAAACTGACATCCATGATCTTGCCGTTCTCTACCTTAATATAGAGCCTCATGATGTCTCCGCAGACAGGATTACCCACATTGCCTATGCCGTTGGCATCCGGCAATTCACCCACGTTATGCGGGTTCAAAAAATGCTGCATCACTTTTTCGCTGTATTGAACGTTTCCTGCGTTTTCCATGGTATTTTACCTTATTATGAGCGCTATGGCTCCATAAGCCACCTGCTCATTTAATATACTGTATAAAATTATCACAACTAACCTATACTGTCAATCCTTCGGTCTTAAAGCGACAGGTGCCCCGGTTTTGTGGCATGGCTGCGGTTTTTGGCCAGATGGCGCCTTTTCAGGTTTTCAAGCTTACCCTTTTCTTTAAGCCGTTTGTATATCGCTACCCAGGCGCAATCCTTATTCCTGTCGACTTCGCACTTGCCTTTATTCTGGCCGCCGCAAGGGCCGTTTAAAACCCCTTTGGAACACCTGGTCACAGGGCATATGCCCTCGGTCAGGTCCAAGAGGCATTCACCGCAGCTGCTGCACACCTCCCTGAAACTTCCGTCTTTATCTATAAGGGCGGAAAACATGCTGTCGCATCCGGGATAAACATCCAGGTTAAACCGGTCGTTCTCCTTCACACACTGCACGCCGGAACCACACGCAAGGACCAAAATTGCTTCGGAGAGCTTAAGTGCTTCCCTGTTCTTGGCAAAGGCAACCTTGGCCTGCGCGCTTACGCATGTAACATCCGGGGTAACGGTGCCTGTGACGGCCTTGCCGTGCGACTTTAAAAAATCGGCCATCTTTGCAACTTCATCCTCGCCGCCTGTCTTGCATGTCGCCGCGCAATCTCCGCACCCAATTATAAAAATTTTCTCTTTTCCTGAAAGGATCCTAAGAATATCGTCTTGAGTTTTCTGTTTCGTTATTATCATACTTTTGTTTTTCGTTGCCTAACTACTTTACCTAAACTGGCATCTTTACCCTAACCGTTACCCTGTTTTCTTTGCATCTCTTTCATCCTTTCCTTTATCTTCCTCTCATAGCCTATATCCTGCGGCTCGTAGAGTTTTATCTTTTCAGGCATATACTCCTGCTTGACGTAGTGCCCTGGGAAATCATGCGCGTACTTGTAACCCTCGCCATGCCCCAGTCTTTCTCCGTCCAGCGTAGCATCTTTTAGGTGGACAGGTACTTGTTGCAGGCGGCCCTCCTTAACCTCTCTTAAGGCCTTTTCTATGCCTAAATAGGCGGCGTTGGACTTAGGGCAGCATGCCACGTATACCGCCGCCTGTGCCAGAGGGATCCTTGCCTCCGGCATGCCGATAAACTCCGAAACGCTCAAGGCCGCGTTGGCCAAGACCAGGGCCTGAGGGTCGGCATTACCCACATCCTCCGAAGCGCATATGCAGATACGGCGCGCGATAAACCTCGGGTCCTCGCCGGCGTAAAGCATCTTGGCCAGCCAATACAATGTGGCGTCGGGATCCGAGCCGCGCATGGATTTTATAAATGCCGATATGGTGTCGTAATGGCCGTCTTCATCACGGCCGTATACTACCGCCTTCTTCTGGATGGATTCCTGGGCGTCTTCTAAAGTGAAACGCACAACACCGTCTTTGGATCTATCCAGGCTCCTGGCCCCGATCTCTAAAGCGTTCAGGCTTCGACGGGCATCACCTTCGCAGGCATGAGCTAAGAATTCAAGCGCTTCTTTGTCGCATTCTATCTTCAGATCCCCCAGGCCCCGCGCACGGTCTTTTATCGCGCGCGTTAAAACCTCCAGGATATCGGTCTCTGAGAGCGGATGAAATTCGAAGATCAGCGAACGCGACAAAAGCGGGGCTGTCAGCGCAAAAAAAGGGTTTCCTACAGTAGCGCCGATAAGCGTGATGCTGCCGTCTTCTATATCGGGCATCAGGACATCCTGCTGCGATTTGCTGAAACGATGGATCTCGTCGATAAAAAGTATGGTCTTCTGGCCCGATACCCGGAGGCGGAGTTTTGCCTGCTTTATACATGCGCGCAGTTCTTCAACATTGGACGTAACGGCATTGACCGGTTCGAAGTAAGAGTGAGTGATCTTGCTGATGCAGGTCGCAAGGGTGGTCTTGCCGGTGCCTGGCGGGCCGAAAAAAATAACGCAGGCAAGACGGTCAGCCTCTATCGCCTTCCGCAATAAAGACCCTTGGGCGAGGATATGCCCCTGGCCGATAAACTCATCCAAGTCGACGGGCCGCATGCGGCTGGCCAAAGGCTCATGTTCGTTTAAAAAGGCTGTTTTGCCGGGCTTTTTTCCGAACAACTCCGGCTCTTGGCCTTCTGTAAAGCGTTTTTTCGGCATATCAAAAAAATCCCCGCATTGCCGTCGGCTAGGTGGTCTGAACCCGTTCAGACAAGTGGGTGTCCTCTCAGCGGCCCTCGGGCCAGCGTGAAGGTGGACTCCCTTTTGATTGGTGTTGGTTCAACAATCATCAATCACCGACGTACACCGCAGGGATATCTCAAAGTCTATCTTCTCTCTAAAAGAATTATAGCACAGTTGATTTTTTAATTCAAGGTGCACCCTAAGGGCCTCTATCTTATTTTCAAAGATAATTCAGCGCTCAATGCTTCCAATATCTTTGTGTGGACGGAATTTACCTCTTCGTCCGTCAAGGTCTTCTGCGAAGACCCGTATTCTATGGTTATCGTCAATCCCAGTTGCCCTGCCGCAACCTCTCTGCCCGTATAGGTATCAGCAAGATATACGCTGCGCACCAGGCCGGCGCCCTTTGCCTCTATAATAGCCTTGATGCGGCCGTAAGACGCATTTTGGCCGGCCAAGACGCTCACATCCCTTACTACCGACGGGATAGAAACAACCTGGGTATAACTATTTTTTAAGTCTGACCGCCTGGCTAAAGACTCCAATGAAACCTCTGCGGCAAAAACATCAACTTTGCCTTTAATGCCCCAGGCCCTCAATACAGCGCCGCTGACCTTACATATAGTGGCTAATACATCCTTGCCTGCCGCGATCTCGCATCCGGTGTCTTTTTCTGCAAAAGGTAGGGCATCAGACTTTCTGGCTTCGTATTGTTTTATGCGCAATTCATCAAGCATGGCCTCAATAATACCTTTAAGGTCGAATAGGGTGTAGGCGCGCGACTCCCTGCTCCACGCACTGCGCCTGTCCCCGCAAAGGACCAATGCGAGCGACTGTGCCTCATGGACATCTTGCTTGTTTTTAGATGAAAAAACCCTGCTGATCTCGAAAAATTCCAGGTCTTTATTGTTGTGGTTTACATTATAGGAGACGCAATTCAACAATGACGGTATCAGCGTAGGCCGCAAAATACGATAATCCCTTGTCAGCGGATTTTCAAGCTCGACCGGGCTATCGCTGAATTCTATCGCGGTTTTTTTATAATCGTCTTCTCCGGTCAAACTATAAGTCAAAGCCTCTTTCAAACCCATCTTGGTGAGCATACCTTTAACTGCCGCCTCCAGGGCCTGTATAACAGGGGTTTCTAAGATGAAGGGTTTTATCGCCGGGGCGGTCAGCGGTATCTTATCGTAACCCCATACGCGCACAAGCTCTTCACTTAAGTCCTCAGGTATTTTTATATCCCTGCGCGTGGTTGGGACTTCGACCAAGAAACGGTCTTTTCCGCCGGACAAAATAAAACCTAATTTCCTGAAAATATTTTTTGCCTGGGCCGGTGTCATCTCCATGCCCAAGGTATCGAGGGCTTCGGACAGGCAAAAACTTATCTTTTTTGATTTCTGTGCCGGGGCCTTGCCGGCCTGCCCGGTATAAACCAAAACCCCACCCGCGATCTCGATCATCATTTCTGTGGCTCGGGCAAGGGCCTTCTTAACAGTGGGCACATCAACGCCGCGCTCAAACCTGTAAGAAGAGTCTGTTGGGACGCCCAGCATACGGCTCGCCCTGCGCACGACAACAGGGTCAAAATACGCGCTCTCCAAAAGGATATTGGCCGTCTTATCGCAGACCTCCGTCCCACTGCCGCCCATTATCCCGGCAACAGCTATCGGCCTTGCGGCATCGGCTATGACAAGCATATGTTCATTAAGGTTTCTCTGAGTGCCGTCGAGAAGGCCGATGAGTTCGCCTTTTTTTGCGCGCCGCACAATGATCGTAGAATCGGTTATCTTGTCCAGATCGAAGGCGTGTAACGGCTGGCCGGTCTCCATAAGGCAATAATTGGTTATATCAACGATATTATTGACAGGGCGCATCCCCAAGGCCTGGAGCCTTTTCTTAAGCCACTCAGGCGACGGCCCGACCTTGACGCCGGCGATAAGGTTCCCGTAGTAAAATGCGCAGTCTTTATGATCTTCGACGTCGATTGACAAATGTGTCAAGTTTTTCTTTGTTTCAACCTGACACCTGATACCTGACACCTGATACTTTTTCATCTTTGCATTCGTTATCGCGGCTATCTCGCGCACGATGCCGTTAACGCTCAGCCAATCCGGGCGGTTCGAAGTCACTTCAATATGATAGACCCAATCGTCGCCGACACGCTCCAATAACTCGACGCTCAGGCCCGCCATGCTAAGTTTATCCGCCAGGCTCTCAGGGCTTAATGTGACGCCTACTAATTCTTTTATCCAGGAATAAGTTATTTTCATACCACCTCAGGTGAGACAAAACGGTCTGTCCATTTTGTCTCATTAAAACTGTTCCAAAAACCTCATGTCGTTCTCAAAAAACAGCCTTATGTCATTTACGCCGAATTTCAGCATAGCTATGCGCTCGACACCCATGCCGAAGGCAAAACCGCGCCATTTTTTAGTGTCGTAACCGCCGGACCTCAATACATGCGGGTGCATCATGCCGCAACCCAATATCTCGATCCAGCCGCTCTTCTTGCAGGCAGGGCATCCTTTGGCCTTGCACAAGAAACAGCTGATATCGACCTCGGCGGAAGGCTCTGTAAAAGGAAAAAAGCTGGGGCGAAAACGGAGCTTTGTATCTTTTCCGAACATCTCCCTTGCAAAGGCTATCAAGACGCCTTTGAGATCGGAAAAGCGTATCTGCGCATCAACAGCGATACCCTCCACCTGGTGAAACATAAAAGAGTGCGAAGCATCTACCGCATCCGGACGATAAACACGTCCCGGCATAATTACAGCCATGGGCGGTTCTGCCGCCTTCATCGCGCGTATCTGCGCCGGAGATGTATGGCTGCGCAATAATAATGTTTCCTGTGTCATGTTTCCTATATCATGTGCCTTTTCTTGACACCTGACACCTGACACCTGACACTTTTTAATATAAAATGTGTCGAACGCGTCGCGCGAAGGATGCTCAAGAGGGATATTGAGCGCAACGAAGTTGTTATGTTCGGTCTCGACTTCCGGCCCCTTAAAGACCTTAAAGCCCAGACGGCAGAATATATCGCAGATCTGTCCTTCCACCTGGGTCAAGGGATGGAGCCTACCCAAAACAGGCTTCTTGCCCGGCAAGGTCACATCAACATAACCTGCCGCGGAAGGTGGTGCCGCAACACCCAAGGCCGCTTCTTTTTCAGCGAGCCAGGCGGAAATATTATTCTTTAAATCATTTAAGCCGGAACCGTAGGCCCTTCTTTCCTCCGGGGCAAGCTCCGGGATCTTGGCCATATGATCCTGCAACACGCCTTTTCGGCCAAGATATTTTATGCGCAAGCCCTCAATAGCCGCTTTATCTGACGCAGCTTCTATCTGGCTCTTTGCCTCTGCTGCAATATATGAATAATCAACAGACACGCTAAAACCCCCAATAATAGGCCAAGCCACAGGACCCTTTTCCGCTCTATCGGCCGCAAAACCCTGCTGCCCTCTTTTAATAATACGATGCTTTGCGCGTGTATATCCAGGCCTCCGCCGTGTTCAGGACATGCGCGGTGAAAAATCCCATTGATACCCAGCATATCCCCTTTTTTTTCATAGCCACCGGCCCACTTGACCGGGGCCAGGAGGGCGTTTGACGACCATACACCTATGGCATTCTGTCCATCATAAACATTGAGCCATGCAAAATCCTTGCGCCTGAGAATATCCCCTACCAACTCGCCTTCATACTCTACGGTCTTACCGTCATACGACTTTGCGTTTGCAATAAGGTCATTGCTCTGAACCGGCTGAGCGAAAACAGTTGCAAGTTGCAAGTTGCAAGTTGCAAGTAAACAACAAAACAAAAATAATTTAAAGGGCCGGAAAGTTTTTAACCTGATGCCTGATACTTGACACTTGATACCCATAACTCACTTTCCCCTGAAAAAAGAAATGATAAACCCGCCCAACACTAATACGGAAATAAACTCCAGACGGCCGGCCCACATCTCGACAATATAGGTGATCTTCAATGCCACCGGCATCGCTGCCTGGGTCATGCCGGTTGAAAACCCTACAGTTGCTGCCGCAGAAGTGGACTCGAATAAAGAATTAAGAAACGGATAACCATAGTAACAACCTATCACCGCACCTATAAAATAGAGGAGCAGGAAAGCGATAATAACCAACGCTGATGAACGGACCAGTTTATCGTCTAAAAAAAGATCGCGCAAATGCCGGAATTTTGTGGTTACAACCGCCGAATCCGCCGTCAGAAAACGTTTAACATCTTCGCGGAACGCCTTGGCAATAACACCTACTCTGAGCATCTTAATGCCGCCTGCTGTAGAACACGTATAACCTCCTAGTGCCATGGCAACAAGAATACCTATAAGGGCCAGCGGCTTCCATTCGGTCAAGAATTGCGGCGCGTAGATCGTCATATACCCGGTAGTGGTATGGCCTGAGATCACCTGATAAACACCCCTTCGGAAAGCAGCCGAAAAGTTCAAATAGGTATCACCTTGCGCGAGCCCGACACACACCATTGCGGTAACCAAAGTAAGGGACACGAGGAAAGTCCGAGTTTCGATATCCCGCCATAACTCCGGTCGTTTTCCCGACCAGACGGCGTAATGAAGATTAAAATTGAAGAACCCCCAGATCATAGTGACCAATGTAACTACCTCATAAATGCCGCTTTGATAATATATAATGCTCTGAGACCTGGGAGCGAAACCAGCCGTGTCAAACCCGGCCATAAAAATACATATGCCATGAAAAAAAGATTCCTTAAGGGGCATGCCTACGGCCCATACACCGGCGGCGGTCAACATGGCCGTCCCAAAGGCAAGATACAAAAGGCTGACTTTCCAAATAAATTTAGCGGTCTCGATAACATTCGGCATGATCTTTTCATCACGGGCCTCTCCTACATAAAGACGAAAAGCACCTGCCGGCCCTTTGACCAATAAAGACAATACTACGACTATGATACCCTGCCCGCCGACAAATGGGGCCAAATGCCTCCAGAAATTCGCCGCATGGGACAAATGATCCAAATCCTGGACAAGACTCAGACCCGTTGTAGTCAAGCCTGACATAGCCTCAAAACATGCGTCAAGATAGGAGACGAAATGGCCGCTTAAATATAGCGGCACAGCCCCCAACGCCATACATACCAGCCAGCCTCCGGAAACCACAACCATGCCATGCATCCACGATGCCTCAGCTCCTTGCGGTACATCCGCCAATTTCAATAGCCCGAAACCTACGCATGCGGATAAAAGTAGGCCGATAGAAAAATCGATGATCGGGACTCTCTCCCCGAACAACACAGAGATGACTATCGGAGCCGCCATCATGGCGCCATAAGCCAGAACGATCTTGCCTAAAAAATGCGCGATAATGCGCAAGTCACGGATTTGAGGTTTGAGGATCATCGGTGATAAAGATGCAGAACAAAAAAACAGACCAGGCACGCCCACCCTATCACAAAAAAAGCATATAAGACCTCCATATATATGCCTTTCAAAATATTAAAAATGGTTTTTGCCTGGTTCATCTCAGGTCTCCTATGAGGGCATGCAGGAGCTGTTGCTCATTTTCCACAAGGGTAAGCGCTATGATATCGTCGCCCGGCTCTAGAACGGTGTTGCCGCTGGGCACAACGACCTCGTCTTTACGAATGATGGAAACCAGGACGGAATCCGCGGGCAAGACAAGCTCCGTCAGATTTTTACCTATGGCGGGAGAGTCGTCCGTCAGGTCGACGCGCACGATGGCAAGCTTGCCTCTCTTAAAACTCATAAGATTGACAAAATCCGTGAACGATACTTCTTCCTCAATGATCTTGGCTATGATCTTGGTGGCATCTATGGGGACATCCACGCCTAATTCATTAAAGGTGTGCTCGTTCTTGGGGTCGTTTACGCGGGCGACCGTCCTGCGGATATGAAATTTTTCTTTTGCGAGCTGGCAGATAACCAGGTTGTCTTCGTCTTCGCCTGTTACCGCGGCCAAGACATCCGCGCGCTCGATGTGGGCCTCTTCCAGATAGTGGGGGTCACAGGCGTCCCCATTGACTATAATAGCGTTAAATTCTTCGGAGATCTTATGGCAGATATCCTTGTCTTTTTCTATCAAGACAATGGTATGCTTGTCTTCCAGCAACCTCTTCGCCAGAAAGTGCCCTACCTTACCCGCGCCTGCAATAATAATATACATGATCTTAGCCTCATTTGACCTCAAACATCTTCTTGACTTTGTTGATGCTCTCCGTGCGCACGATACCGTAAACCTTATCGCCTTTCCCCAGATGCGTATCCGGCAAAGGTATGATGATATCCTGCCCGTGGGTATCGCTGCCTTTTACTATCGTAACCACGATAAATTCATTCGGGAGAACCACGTCGGCTACGATCTTGCCGGCTAAAGACTCGGGCACATCGAGCTCGATAACACCCAGGTCGCCTGTTTCAATAAGGAAGCTGGATAATCTTCTGTCCACTAGTTTATCGCGTATCATAGCGGCCAAAAGCACTGTCCCGCTTAAGATCTCTAAACCAAATGTTTCATAGATATGCGCGCGCGCAGAATCATAGACCCGCGCGATAACGCGCGGCACTTTAAAGATCTTTTTGGCGACCTGCGAAGCCATTATATTTGTATTATCGCCGTTTGTAAGGCTGCAAAACGCGTCGGCCTTTTCAATTCCGGCTTCTTTTAATATGTCAAGCTCAAAGCCGTTACCTACGAGCGTCGCGCCGTTAAAATTACCGCCGAGCCGCCTGAAGGCATCCTGCTTCTTGTCTATCACGACCACATTGTGCCCTTCCTGCGAAAGAAGGGTCGCGACCTGCGCGCCAACACGTCCGCAACCTACTATTATGATGTACATAGCTTCATTTTGTCATTGGGTTAGGGTTATGTCGCCAGTTTAGTAGTTAGGTTATGCTGTTGGTGTTAAAAACCTGTCTACTTTTCCCAACTACCATACTGGCTTCTTTACCCTTGCCTAACTACTGCTTTTTTATCCGCGTGCTATATCTACTACCTTCTTAAACGCCGGTGCGTCATTTACCGCCATATCCGCCAGGATCTTACGGTCCAAGGCCACATTGGCCTTTTTCAAACCGGAGACGAGCCTGGAATAAGTGAAATCCAACTCGCGGCACGCCGCATTTATGCGGACGACCCACAGATTCCTGAACTCCCTCTTTCTAACCTTGCGATCTCTCGTTGCATACCTCATAGCGCGCGCCAAGGTCTCCTTAGCCAGGCGATAACGCCTTGACCTGTCGCCGTAATAACCCTTGGCGGCCTTCATGACCTTCTTTTTGCGCGCGCGCGTGGAAACACTATGCTTGATTCTAGCCATAAGGCAACATCCTCCTTACCTTCGCTACCTCTGACTTACTGACCAGAGCAGCTTTTCTTAAATGCCTCTTGCGTTTTTGCGTCTTGTGCGTCAAAAGGTGGCCCTTGGCGGCCCTCGTCCTCTTGATCTTCCCTGTGCCGGTCCGCCACATACGCTTGGCAGCGGACTTATTTGTTTTTAGTTTCGCCATTGTGCGGTCTCCTATTCTAACTCTGTCTCGTGCGTCACCTGGGGGCCACGATCATTGTGATCATGCGGCCTTCCAAAAGAGGGCCATGCTCTACCATGCCGGTCTCCTGTATATCTTTGGCAAAACGGTCTATGACCCTGCGTCCTATATCCCGATGGGCCATCTCTCTGCCGCGGAACATCAGAGTGACCTTGACCTTGTTGCCTTCCTTTAAAAATTCTATCGTGTGCTTAAGTTTTATGTCAAAATCATGTTCTTCAATATTCGGCTTCATCCTGATCTCTTTAATATGAAATTGTTTTTGGTGCTTCTTGGCCTCCCGCTCCCTTTTTTCCTGTTCATACTTATACTTGCTGAAGTCCATAATGCGGCACACAGGTGGTTTTACTTGCGGGGCAACCTCGACTAAGTCGAGCTCGTACCTGTCGGCCAGGTCCATCCCGGCCTTCAAAGAAACTATGCCGAGCTGTTCTCCTTCCGGGCCTATTACGCGGACCTCGGGTACGCGGATCTTCTCGTTTACTCTGACAAATTTTTTAATACGACACCTCCTTGTAAATTTTTGCTCTGCAAAAATTTACAGAGCAATTGAGCAATAGAGATCAGAAAATAGACAAATGTTCAATTGCGGCCTAATTTCTATTTTCTATTTCTCCCATTATTCTTGCGGCAAAATCCTCTAATTTCATGACGCCCAGGTCGCCTTTCGTTTTACTGCGCACCGATACGCTGCCTGAGGCTACCTCGCGCGGCCCCACCACCAAAACATACGGCACCTTCATCAGTTCGGCCCCTCGTATCTTTTTGTTCAGCGTCTCCGATGACATATCGACCGATACACGCACGTCTTTTGCCTTCATAAGAAGCTCTGCCTGACGAGCAAAATCCTCGCACTCGCTTTTTATAGGCACTATCCGAACCTGCTCCGGCGACAACCACACGGGAAAATTGCCGGCGTAATGCTCGATAAGAGTGCCTATGAAACGCTCCAGGGATCCGAAGATAACGCGGTGAAGCATCACAGGGCGGTACTCTTTTCCGTCGGAGCCGACATAATTCAAGTCAAAGTTCCCGGCCTGTGCAAAATCGCACTGTATGGTGGCGCACTGCCAATAGCGTCCTATGGCATCCTTTAATTTTATATCGATCTTAGGGCCGTAAAAAGCGCCGTCGCCTTCGTTGACCTCATAGTTCAAGTGTTTTTCCTCAAGCGACTCCTTAAGGGCGCCCGTCGCGCGCTGCCAATCCTCATCGGAACCTATCGACTTTGCCGGCCGGGTGCTTAACTCTATTTTCAACTCCTTAAAACCAAAAAGTTCCATGGCATCAAAGACAAAATCTATAACGCCTTTTATTTCCGTCTTTACCTGCTCGGGAAGGCAAAAAATGTGCGCGTCATCCTGCGTAAAACTGCGCACGCGCAGGAGGCCGTGCAAAACGCCGCTTTTCTCATGGCGATATACGGTGCCCAGCTCAAATAAACGTAATGGCAGGTCGCGGTAACTCCTCGTCTTTGACCTGTATATCAAAATGTGGCCCGGACAGTTCATGGGCTTGACCGCATATTCCTGCTCGTCGATATCGAAGAAGTACATGTTCTCCCGATAGTAAGAGGCGTGGCCGGAGGTCTTCCAAAGCCCGCCTTTTAAAATATGCGGGGTAACGACCATCTGGTAGCCGCGCCGCAGGTGCTCCTTCTTCTCGTATGTTTCCAGGATATCCCTTAAGATCGCGCCCCTGGGATGATAAAAGACCAGGCCTGCCCCTGCCTCTTCATGATAAATCTCAAAGAGCTCTAATTCTTTCCCGAGCTTTCGATGATCGCGTTTCTTTGCCTCTTCTAAAAGATCCAGGTATTTCTTTAAGGCCTCTTCGCTGTCAAATGCCGTTCCGTATATGCGTTGCAGCATGGGGTTGGTCTCTATGCCATGCCAGTACGCCCCCGCGATGGACAAAAGTTTAAAGGCCTTTATATCCGCGGCCGAACCTACGTGAGGCCCCCGGCAGAGGTCCACAAAATCCCCGCCCGTCCTATACACAGATACTTGCTCGTCGGGGATGGCATTCAGGAGCTCCAACTTATAGGTCTCCCCAAGTTTTTCAAAAAGCGCGGCCGCGTCTTTCTTGGACAACTCTCGCCGCTGGAACGGCTCTTCGCGCGCGATGATCTCGCGCATCCGAAGCTCTATTTTTTCAAGGTCTTCCAGGGCAAACGGCTCCGGCTTGTCAAAATCATAGTAGAAACCATCCTCTATCGACGGGCCTATGGCAAGCTTTGCCTCCGGCCACAAGGACTGCACCGCCTGCGCCATAACGTGGGAACATGAGTGCCTGAGTATCGATAGGTCCATTATTTAGTTGCCCGTCTATAAACTATTGACAAATTTCGTGGGCGCGACAGGACTAGCACCTTCGCTCGGCATCCGCCTCGCTCTCCATGGGGCTTTGCCCCTCTGGCGTTCGTCGCTTTCGCTCCTCACTGTCACCCTAAGAGCGTGGGGAAAATGCTTTCCCCACACCCCTTGAGGTTCAAGTCCAAATATGGGCGCGACAGGACTTGAACCTGTGACCCCCTCCATGTCAAGGAGATACTCTAACCAACTGAGCTACGCGCCCGAAAAAAATAAATGAACAATTGAAAATCGAAAATAGACCGCAATGGAAATTCTGTTGTCTACTGACCTGCTGTTCCATTGCTCTATGAAAATCGGCCATAGGCTGAATTTCATGCCGGGAAAGGGAATTGAACCCTTATAACCTTGCGGTCGCGGGATTTTAAGTCCCGTGCGTCTGCCAGTTCCGCCATCCCGGCAAAAATCTTTTCCCTTGCCGCTAAAATTTGATCTCCGGCGCTCCGGATGAAATTTTACTTCGTAAAATTTTGGAGGCGCGGGTCGGAGTCGAACCGACGTATAAGAGTTTTGCAGACTCCCGCCTTGCCCCTTGGCTACCGCGCCGTTAATTCCATAGGCCACTCTGATCCCCTAAATTATAGGCCTTTAAAAAATCTATAAAAATTTTATGTTTTCTTCTTAAATATAAGCCATCTTCAATGTTGGCATATATATAATTAAGAAGAGTAACCGCATTTTTTGTTGAATATCTGATTTGGAAAGCTCGATTATTATAAAAGACTCTGCTTGTTTCTGTATCTAGTGCTAAGCTTATGAGGGCCGATAGTTCTTTTAAAAATATTTCGCTCCCACAGGTAAAAATTACTCGAAGCCGCCGCTTAGGCTTTTCCAAATAAATACATCCATCACCATCTAAATAACCTCTGATAAAATGAGGTACAAATTCGGAGCGAATAGCCGGGACAACAATAAATTTTGATTTTCTAGGACCCACGCCAAGCCTAACCAGATCGTTATAAATCTCGTGGCTACCGATACGAAGCAAGTATTTTTCTTTTGCAGTATAAACTATGCCTCTGCTTAAAAATTCTTTAGCCTTTATTTTAACTACATTGTGCTCTGATGCCATAGCTTCTCTAATCTTCTCTAAAATTTCTTTATCGCAAGTGCATATCCGCAAGTACTTTCCTCTTAAATAATGGGCATCTTCTAAGCTGCCGTCTGCCACGATAAAACCCAAAACATAAGCCATGGTTGCTGACCATGATTTAAAAAAATCTTCATTGATTGTATATTTAATGCCCATTTTCCCAAAAATTACCGCGCCAGTTTTAAAGCGTTTGCGGCTATCTCGTCTATTCCGCTCATGCGGCCCATCGCGTTGCGGCCGCAAACGAGCCGCCCTTTGACAGGGCCGATAAAATGATACCCTATCTCCTTAAGGCGCGCGATATTGGCCTCGACGATCTTATGCGTATACATACCGTCGTTCATGGCCGGAGCTATCAAAACAGGCGCGCGGGTCGCTGTCACGACGCACGTCAAAAGGTCGTCGCATATCCCGCCTGCCAGTTTGCCTATCACGTTCGCCGTGGCCGGAGCTATCAAAACGAGGTCCGCGCTGTCAGCCAAAGAAATATGCTCCACATCCCAGGCATCCGGCATATCAAACATCCGGCTATAGACTTTATTACAGGAGAGCATGGCGAGCGTCAGCGGGGTAATAAAATTCTCCGCTTCGCGGGTCATGATCACATGCACCTCCGCGCCCTTCTGCACAAGAGAGCTGACGATATCCGCGGCCTTAAATGCCGCGATACTGCCGGTCGCCCCTAAAATAATCTTTTTTCTCGCAGCCATCTACACCTGCTTTTTAACCTAAAGGTCCAAGGATACCTTGCCATCTGCGATCTCCTGCATGGCTATGGTCGTGACCTTCGTATCCGGCGCAACATCCACGAGCCTGGGCGCGCCTTCAGCGAGTTCTAGCGCCCTTCGGGACACCAGTACGCAAAGCTTGTACATGCTGCCATGGCTCTTATCGATCAATTTTTCCAACGGTACGTAAGACATAATCCCCCTCGCATGACTTCGCTAGTAAAATTGCCTTTATCTTTTTCAGCGCCTCCCTGAGATCATCGTTTACGACGACATAATCGTACTCTTTGGCCAGAGAAAGTTCTATTTTAACACGCTTCAAACGCTTTTCTATATCTTTTTTGCTCTCGGTCGAACGCTTTACCAGGCGCTCGTTCAATGCCTCAAGATGAGGAGGCAATATAAATACCGAGACCGCGCTCTTCCCAAAAAACCTCCTCACTCTTCGTGCCCCTTTTACGTCGATGCACAAGAGCAGGTCCCTGCCCGCCTTTTTGGCGTCTTCTACGGCCTTTTTCGGCGTGCCGTAGCTGGCCCCGAATATCTCCTCATGCTCCAAAAAAGCGCGTTGTTTTAAAAGCCTGAGGAAATCCTTATGGCCGATATGCACATAATCCCTGCCCTCTACCTCGCCGGGCCTTTTAGGCCTGGTCGTATAAGAGACGGATTTTACCAGGCGCGGCTTCCAATAAGCATCTTTCAACAAGGCATCTGTCAAGGTCGTTTTTCCTGAGCCGGACGGCCCGGAAATTATCCAAACCCTGAAAGCCCGTAGCGCCCTATTCGACATTCTGCACTTGCTCGCGGATCTTTTCAATCAAGTCCTTGACCAGCACCACCTGGTAGGCTACATGCTTATCCTGGACTTTCGCGCCCAGGGTATTGATCTCCCTCTGCAACTCCTGCCCTATGAAATCCAACACCTTGCCCTTCGGCTCCCGGGACTTCATCTGCTTCAAAAAACTCTTCAAATGGTAATCTATGCGCGTAAGTTCCTCGGACACATCTGTCGAGCGCAAAGCGCTCTCCAGATTTTCCGGCGAAAGGGTCTTTTTGTTCTCTTCGACATTCGACCGCACCTGCTTCTTTATCGTATTCATATGCGACGTGATGCGCGTGATGCGCGCGGACAGGTCTTTGCCCAAGGCCTCGCCCTCCCTCTGCCTCATCTCGACCAATTTCGCAAGGGCCGCCTCAAGCGACCTCTTGATCAGCCTTTCGCGCTCAGGTTCTTTAAGCTCCTGCTTCTTGTAGCTCAATACGCCGGGCAAGGAGACGAGCGAGGAGATATTTATCCCGTCGGAGAGTTTAAGTTTCTTTCGCATCGCCTCAAGGACGCCGAAATACTTTACGATGAGTTCGCGGTTCAACACGGCGACCTCAGCCGCCTCATTTATATGTGCTATTGAGATATTGACACGGCCACGCTTGATCTTTTTCTGGACCCTGCCGCGGAAAAACGATTCCAGATAATCCAGGCTGGGCGGCAAGTGAAAAAGGGTCTCAAAATACCTGTGGTTCACTGTTTTCAAAGTAACGCTGAAACGTTCCCCGTTCTTTTCAGCCTGCGCCTGCCCGAAACCGGTCATGCTGACTATCATACCCACTCCCTCTTCTCGACGGTCTCCACTACTTTTTTCGACGGATACAGGTCTACTATGACCTCATCCGGATTAAACCATAATTTTATCTCCCGCTGTGCATCCTCGGGGTTAGCCGAGACATGGACCACGTTTTCATACACCCCACGGGTGGTTATACGGCCGTATGAGCCGCGTATGGATACGGAATCTGCCTCTTCGGGATTAGTTGCCCCGGCGAGCGAACGGCATTTCGTGATGGCGTTCTCGCCCCAATAAATAAGCGCCATGACCTTATACCTGTCGTGGAATTCCCCCATCAGATAACGCAAAACGTCCTCAAAAAAAGGCTTATCCTGCAGGTGCCGGTAGTGCTCCGCGGCGAGTTCGCGCGAGACCCTTACCATCTTGGCGGCTACGATCTCCAGCTTCGTCTCTGAAAGACGGGTAAGGATATTACCGGTCAAAGATTTTTTCAAACCATCCGGCTTGATCACGATAAGCGTGGCTTGATCTGCTGATTTGTTGGGCATCGCTGCTCCTCCTTATTAAATTATGAATACCTGCATATATGAATTCATCTCTTCAACAATTTTAAGATCCGCTCCCTGTCTTCCTTGGAATAATACTCTATTTGTATCTTACCTCTTTTTTTATTGTCGAGTATCCTGACCTTGGTGCCGAAGAATTTCTGGAGCTGAGTTTCTACATCCGCTACATAAGGATCCTTGTCCTTTGTGACTCTTTGCTTTTTTCCCATCTTGAGGCGGCTATCTGTAATATGATTCTCTAACTCTCTTACAGACAATGAGTTAGATAAAACAAGCTGCGTCAATCTTATCTGCTGCGGTATACTGTCCAGGCCTAACAGGGCCTTGCCGTGGCCAAAAGATAGGTTCCCGGAACTGATGGCCTTCTGCACCTCCAGCGGAAGGTTAAGAAGCCTTAGGCAATTAGCCACTGTTGAGCGGTCTTTACTCACTGCCTTCGCTATCGTCTCCTGTGTAAAAGAAAAATCTTTTATCAATCTTTCGAAGGCGTGCGCCTCCTCGATAGGGTTCAATTCCTGCCGCTGTATATTCTCGACTATGGATAAGACAAGGGCCTCCTTGTCGTCGACATCCCTGACTATCACAGGCACACGGTCAAGCTTTAAGTGCCTTGCGGCCCTGAACCTTCGTTCTCCGGCGATGATCTCGTATTTATCCCCCGCGCGGCGCACAAGTATGGGCGCCAAGACGCCTTTTTCCTTTACGCTTTCGACCAGGTCGCGCAGCTGCTCCTCGTTAAAATCGACGCGCGGCTGGTACCTGTTCGGCACGATACGCGCCAGCTCCAGATACAGCACGCCCTTTTCCGGCGAGCCTTGCGGTTCAAGCGAGATCTCTTTTTTTAAAACATCCTCGACGCTCCTCTGTGAAGATATCAGAGCCGACAATCCTCTGCCCAACGCCTTTTTTTCCATATAACCACCCTGTGTTATTGCTATTGCCCTGCGCCCAACACCTCTTTTGCAAGGGCGTCATATTTTTGAGCGCCTATGGAGTTCTTGTCATATTGGAAGATCGATTTGCCAAAACCCGGTGCCTCGGAAAGGCGTATGCTGCGCGGTATGATGGTTTCAAAGACCCTGTCCTGGAAAAAATTCCTTGTTTCGTTTATGACCTCTGTCGTAAGGTTGGTCCTGAAATCAGCCATTGTAAGCAAGACGCCTTCGATCTTCAGTTCAGGGTTCAAGTTATCTTTTATAAGATTAATCGTCTTGGTAAGCTGGCCCAAACCCTCTAGCGCGTAGTACTCGCACTGTACAGGAATTAATACGGAAGTGGCTGCAACTAAAGCATTTAGGGTAAGAATGCCCAGGGATGGCGGGCAATCTATGATGACAAAATCAAACTCACTCTCAACTTTTGCCAAGGCTTGGCGCAGCCTCTTTTCTCTGTCCGGTTCTTCTATAAGCTCGACCTCGGCCCCTATCAGATCTATATTCGAAGGGATCAGTTTCAAATTCTCTATGCCCGTATTTTGAATAACGTCGTGTATTTCAGAACCGCTCAATAAGACGTGGTAGAGTGACTTTTCAAGTGCGTTTTTATCCACTCCTAAACCGCTCGTAGAATTGCCCTGCGGGTCAGAGTCTACTAAAAGTACCCTCTTTCCTTCCATGGCCATATAGACGGAAAGATTAACAGAAGTAGTCGTCTTCCCTGTCCCGCCCTTCTGATTACATATCGCTATGATCTTCGGCATTAATGAGCTGATTTTGAGTGCTTTTTAAAAGCCCTGCTTTTTTGATTTAATACAGACAACTGTTTTGAAAAAACAGCAAATTCATCACTTGCACAGTTAAGAAAATATTTGGTCTTGGCTATAGCCATTTCACGCCATATATTATAGACTTCGCGCTTTTTACTTTGCAATGGAAATTTATCAAAATGTTCGATAACGCGCAATAGTTCTTTCTGCTTACAGACCCTAAAATACGTATTTGGCTTTGTATGGCCGCTGTATTTTGAAGGTAATCGCTCTTTGCGGGAATAAATCTTCCCCACGCCGCCAAAATAGGTGTATATCTTATCAATTATATCCTTATTATCTTCTCTCTGGGTTATCGAAAAATAGAGCGAGAAACCCTTCCCTGACCGACTAAAAGTAAATGCCGCTTCTCCGTCAGAAAACCCAGTTATAAACCACGGATCTAACATGAAGTCTTTATCCATGTTTCCACGCGGAACAATTGTTGTAGCCTGCACAGTTTTTCCTCGTAGAACATTCTAGCAAAACTGCCTAAAAATTCAAGGTTTTTTCTTGTCAAGGTGCGGTGGTTTAATGCCAGCCCTTATCTTGGCTGGCTTTGCTCCGGGCATACCAAACAAACCCTTCTGCTCCTCGGATAGGATCTTTACAGCAATGCGCTCCTTGGGAACATGAAGAAGCTCGGCGGCCTTTTTTACCGCCTCCTCTACTGTGTTGCCCTCGACCTCTAATTCTACACTTTTGCTTTTGATATCTTCCATTGAAATGCCAGCATTAAAAGACTGTTGACAAACCAGTATAATACCAGGCCTGAGGAAAGTTTATAGAACATAAACCCGAAAATGATCGGCATCATGATCGCCATGATCTTTTGCTGCTGGGCTGCTTCTGGTGAGGCACTAGATTGCGAAGCAGTGATCTTCTGTTGGAAGAACATTCCTATGGCCATCAAAATAGGCAAAATATTGAGCTCATTGCCAAAAACCGGTAGAGATGTCTTAAAAACATACGCCCTGTCAGGTTGCGCAAGGTCGTCTATCCACAAAAATTTAGCCCCTCTCAACCCGATAAATCTCATGAGTAGCTGGTATAACGCAAAAAATACCGGTATCTGCAACAACATCGGCAGGCACCCGCCAAAAGGATTGGCTTTTTCTTTGCGATACAAGTCCATGATCTCGGCGTTGAGTTTCTGAGGATTATCCTTGAATTTTGATCTCAACTCCTCGATCTTTGGCTGCAATACCTGCATCTTCTTCATGGACATCATACTCTTGAAAGACAGCGGGAACATCAAAAGATATATGAAGATCGTTATCAGTATAATGGCTGCGCCCCAATTTCGGCTCAACTTATGCGCAATTTTAAGAAAAAACAAGAGGGCTTTGGAAATAGCATCAAATGTGCCAAAATTTATAAGCTTTTCAGCTGCTCCGCCAAAATCCCTAAGTGCTTTTTCATCTTGAATGCCAATATATATTTTATACAGATCTTCAATTTTTTGCTGACCGGATTCCAAAGACCTATCCGGTATCTTCAAAATGAGCCTGTTTTCTCCTTCAATTATTTCTGTAACTCCATTATTTACAATAAATTGTGGAGCAATTACAGCGCAAAAATACCTGTCGCGCAAGGTGCCCCAACTAATGTGCCCCTCATATGCAACCGGCTTTTTTTGGCCGTGGGCAGGTTTTCTAATAGTTATGCCGTTAACAAGAGCGCATGATTCATAATACCTTGCGCTCATCTGGTCTTTCTCGGTAGATGCGTTAAAAGACCCGCCTTGAATCTTATAACTAGTTTGTTTAGAATTAGTTACGTTATTTATTTCTACAGCTAGCTCCAATACGTATCCCGAGGATACGCGAAATGTCTTAGTTATTTCCAGGCCATCCTGGGTTTTGTGCGTAAAAACAACACCGTCGGATAGTTCGCTCGCAGTAAATTGATACTGACCCCACTCGTGGATAAGCCCTATATTTCTGATGGCAAGGGTTGAATTATGCACCTTATCGAAGGCCTCATACAGGTAACCGCCTATTTCGGAAAACTTTAAGATCAGGCCGTTGCTTTCAATAGTATACAACTCACTGTCTTGTATAATGTTACGACTAATATCCTCGGATATTTTAGTCTGTTGATCACTGGACTGCCTGGCTGCTGGTAAGATATTGGCCTGCTGTTGAACATCTATAACATCTTTATTTTCAACATGTTGCTTCTTTGGCATGAGTGATGTGTATGCCCCAAGGACCAAAAAAGACAAAGCTATCGCCAATAAAAGTCGTTTTTCCATAATAATTATCCTTTGTGTTGTCGGCCAAGGGCCTCTTGTATAAGCTGATCTGGCCCGCCCTTGGTAGGTATGGGGTCATATCCGCCCACGGAAAGAGGGTGGCAGCGGCCAATGCGTTTGAAACCTAGGATGGAACCTTCCAAGAATCCGTGCTTTTCTACGGCCTCTAAAAAATACGAGGAGCAAGTTGGCGTAAATCTGCAAGCATGCGGCAGGAAAGGGGATAACGCTCTCTTGTAAAAATTAATAGCCCAGGATAATACAAGTTTCATTTATCAGATCGAAACTTTGTGCCTGCCTTTTTGGCGCCTGGCTTTTAGTACGTTTCTTCCACCCTGGGTCTTCATCCGACGGCGAAAACCGTGTTTGCGTTTCCCCACTCGTTTAGTTGGGGTAGTCAAGTGTATTTTCATAGTTCGGAAATTATAACACAAGGGATTTAGTAGTCAAGAGGATTTAGCTTTAAGAAAATTTTCTTGCATTAACCATACTCGATGATTATAATGGAGCACGATTCAATTATAAAAGAGAAATATAACTTTGAACAATTGAGCAATAGAAAATAGACCGCAATTGAGCTTTCGCTTGTCTATTGTTCTATTCTCCAATGCTCAATTGCTCCGCGCGCTGCCTGCTAAGTATCTTTTGACAGCGCGCCAGCCTGTGGATAACCTGTGGATTCTGTGAATAGTCTCTGGGAGCAGATCTGTCGCACCATAAAACCGAAGATCGGCGATTCGGCTTTTGAAGCATGGCTGGGCCCGATAAGGGCCAAGGCCGACGAAACAGGCCGCCTGCTTATCTTGGAGGTGCCGAACGAATTTTCCAAAGACTGGGTCGCGCAACATTACGGCCTTATATTATCCGAGGCCCTGAAAGCGCTTAAAAGCGACCTTACTATTGACTATCTCGTAAACCCTGAGCTCGCCCCTAAAAAAAAGCCGGCGGAACGCGCTGTGGCCCCAAAAGAAAAGCCCCTGGAAAGCCTGGTCCTTAATCCAAAATATACTTTTGATAATTTTGTCGTGGGCCCGTCTAACCGTTTTACGCATGCGGCCTGCATGTCCATCGCGGAATCTCCGGCAAAGGCCTATAACCCGCTCTTCATTTACGGCAGGGCGGGCCTGGGCAAGACGCATCTTATGCAGGCCATCTGCCACCGCATAAAAGAGCGCAATCCAAGATCAAAATTTTATTACACCCCGTCGGAAAAATTCACTAACGAGCTCATATCCGCCATCCAACACCGTTCCACCCAGGCGTTCAGGGACAAGTTCAGGAATGTCG
Organism: Candidatus Omnitrophota bacterium; assembly: GCA_003451585.1. GTDB lineage: Bacteria > Omnitrophota > Gorgyraeia > Velamenicoccales > Velamenicoccaceae > UBA9636. The sequence goes on from DMEU01000025.1 coordinate 33,215, forward strand.
ATGTGCTGCTTATAGACGACATTCAGTTTATCGCCAATAAGGAGGCGACCCAGGAAGAATTTTTCCACACATTTAACACGCTTTATGACGCGCATAAACAGATCATCATCTCCTCGGACAGGCCGCCGAAAGAAATACAAAAATTGGAAGAGAGGCTTGTTTCGCGTTTCGCCTGGGGCCTGGTAACTGATATCCAGCCGCCTGACCTTGAGACCCGGATAGCCATCTTAAAAAAGAAGGTGGAAAACGAAAGCATTCAGATACCGGACGACGTGATCTTCTTTATCGCCGAGACCGTCAAGACCAATGTCCGCGAGTTGGAGGGGGCGCTGGTCCGCACTATCGCATATTCGCTCTTGCAGGAAGAAAAGATCACCCTGACGATGGCTAAAAGTGTGCTCAAAGACCTTTTAAAAGAAGCCTCAAAACAAATATCCGTGGAGGACATCCAGCGCATCGTCGCTGACTACTTTAAGATCCAGGTCGCGGAATTAAAGTCAAAAAAGAGGATCAAGACCGTGGTTGTGCCAAGGCAGATTTCGATGTATCTGGCCCGTGAATTGACAACCCTGTCTTTGCCGGAAATAGGGCAGTGTTTTGGCGGCAAAGACCACACGACCGTCCTGCACGCGCATAAAAAGATAAAAGGAGAGACGGCCCGCGACCCCAAACTAAAAAACACACTTGAAAAGTTGCTTTTAGATATTAAGGAGTAGCCCGCGCGCATTAACAGGTTGTGCACTTTAAATTTGCATATTACTTGTTCTACGCAAGGCGGATAGATAGTTTTCAACAGAGTCCAAACCCACTACAACTACTACGGTTTAAGTAATTAAATAGTACTTAGGAGGAAGTGCATGAAGATAAAAGTTAATAAGTCCGATCTTTTAAAAGGAGTGCAGGTTGTGGGGAACATCATAACCCCGAAAAACATGCTACCCATATTATCAAATATCTTGTTCGAATCACAAAAAAACAAGATACGTTTGACCACAACAGACCTGGATATGGGCATATCGTACACATTAGATGCCGACATAATCGAACCAGGCGCGATAACCATACCAACTAAAAGGCTTAGTGATGTGATCAAGGAACTTCCGGAAGGCATGATAAGCCTTATAACCAAAAAAAATAACGTTGTTGACATCCAATCCGAGAATTGTGAATTCAAGTTGATGGGCCTCCCGAAAGAAGAATTCCCGAAAATACCCGAGTTTAAGGACAAGGAAGAGGTTGTTCTTGAGCAGGCACTTTTGAAACAAATGTTACAAATGACATCTTTCGCTGTTTCACACGAAGAAACCAGGTATGTCTTAAACGGCTTATTGCTTGAGTTAAAAAGCAGTGGAGATACAACCGCCATAAAGCTTGTAGGTACGGACGGGCGCAGGCTCGCAGTTGCCGAGAAAAAATTACCGATCAAGATCCACAAAGATATCAAGATCATTGTTCCTTTTAAGACCATACAAGAACTCGCGCGTAATTTAAAAGAAGACGGGAGCGTCAGCGTCATCATAACCCAAAACCAGGTATTTTTTGAAATGGAAGGCATTGTAATAATTTCCCGCCTGATAGAGGGGGACTTTCCTGATTATCAAAAGGTCATTCCAGCAGCTTCCAGCACCAAGATAAAATTGGATAGAGAACAATTCGTGCTTGTTTTAAGAAGGGCCAACCTTTTTACCACACCGGATTTTCAGGCGGTGCGGTTTGAGTTGTTTAAAAATAAACTGGTCGTCTCTAAGAGCACGCCGGATGTAGGCGAATTCAAGGAGGAGATCTCGGCGGAATACGGCGGTAAGGAGTTTGCGATAGGGTTCAACCCGGCCTATCTTCTTGATATGCTGAAAAGCTGGAGAGAAGATGAGGTGAATCTGGAATTTTACGATGCTGAAAAACCGGGCGTTGTCCGGTCCAGCGACTATATTTATATTCTGCAACCCATGAGATTGGGTTAATGAGCCTTGGGCGACGAAGTCAAAGACATCCTCAGATCGGTTTTAAGCGACCTTAAAAAGAAGAGTAAGGACGTTGATTTTGAAAAGGCAGCGGCGGCCTGGCATAAGGCCGCAGGGCCGCAGGCACAGCTGCACACAAAAATTGTATATTTGACAAAAGAGAAAATTAGGGTTAATGTAGATAATTCCAGCCTGCTATATGACCTGAATTTAAGGAAAGAACGCATCAGGAAGGGATTGAAAAAGTCGCTGGGCATAGATGAAATACGTTTTGTTCTCGGCGAGATCCATTAAAAAGAACAGTTAAGGTTAAGGGCCTGCAAGTATGCCGGAAAATAAAAATATACCAGAAAACAAAAGTTATGATGCAAGGACCATACAGGTTTTAGAGGGTACCGACGCTGTCCGTATGCGGCCGGCGATGTATATCGGCGATACGACATCCCGCGGCCTGCACCACCTGGTCTATGAGGTGGTCGATAACTCAGTTGACGAAGCGTTGGGCGGTTACTGCAAGAATATAGTGGTCGTCGTGCATCAAAATATGAGCGTAAGTGTTATCGACGACGGCCGCGGTATCCCCGTAGATATCCACGCCACGGAAAAAAAGCCGGCCGTAGAAGTTGTCTTGACCACGTTACACGCGGGCGGCAAGTTCGACCACAGGGTGTATAAGGTTTCCGGCGGGCTTCACGGCGTAGGCGTCAGCGTGGTCAACGCCCTTTCTGAGTGGCTGGAAGTAGAGATAAAGAGGGAGGACAAGGTCTACCATCAGCGGTATGAACGGGGCAAGACCGCCTCAAAGCTTACCGTTATAGGCAAGGCAAAGACTACGGGCACCAAGGTGACGTTTAAGCCGGACAAACAGATATTTAAGTCCATCGAGATGTCTTATGATGTCCTTGCTAACCGCTTAAGAGAGCTGGCCTTTTTGAATAAGGGCCTTTTGATCAAACTTACCGACGAGCGGACGGACAAGGAGTCGGAGTTCTGTTTTAACGGCGGCATAACATCTTTTGTCGAACACTTAAGCAAAAATAAGAACCCTCTTCACAAGAAGGTCCTTTATTGTGAAAAGATGGCTGATGACATGAGCCTCGAGATCGGCCTGCAATACAACGACAGCTATTCCGAGAACATATTCTCTTACGCGAACAACATCAATACTATAGAGGGCGGGACCCACTTGAGCGGGTTCAAATCAGCGTTGACACGCGCCATCAACCAGTATGTAAAAAGCAAAAATCTATTAAAGGACACAAGCGCCAGCATATCCGGCGATGATGTGCGCGAAGGGCTGACCGCGGTCATAAGCCTTAAGATCCCGAACCCGCAGTTTGAGGGCCAGACCAAGACAAAACTGGGCAATTCCGAAGCCGAGGGATTCACAGCTTCGCAGACCTTTGATTTTCTTTCAAGCTTTTTTGAAGAGAACCCGTCCGTTGCCAATAAGATCGTTGAAAAAGCCGTCCTTGCGGCCCGCGCGAGAGAAGCCGCGCGCAAGGCACGCGAGCTGACACGCAGAAAAGGCGCGCTCGAGGGGCTGTCTTTACCGGGCAAACTGGCCGACTGCCAGGAGACCGACGCCTCGATGTCGGAGATATTCATAGTAGAGGGCGATTCCGCCGGAGGCAGCGCAAAACAAGGCCGCGACAGGCGTTTTCAGGCCATCCTGCCAATAAAAGGTAAAATACTTAATGTGGAAAAGTCCAGACTGGACAAGATACTCAGCAATGATGAGATACGCACCATTATTACCGCTCTGGGGACGAGCGTTGGCGAGGAGTTCTCGCTTGAAAAACTCAGGTACCATAAGATAGTCATCATGTGCGACGCCGATGTCGACGGTTCACATATACGTACCCTTCTTTTGACCCTTTTCTTAAGGCAACTGCCAAAATTGGTAGAAGGCGGGTTTATTTATATTGCCCAGCCGCCCCTTTATAAAATAAAAAGAGGGGCCAGGGAAGAGTATATACAAACTGAAGATCAGATGAATCAATTGATGTTAGATATTGGAAGGGAAGGACTTAAGTTTACAATTTTAAACGATAAAAAGACTTTGAACGATCCACAATTCAAGGAGTTGCTCGAACTTTTGGTGCAAATGGAGAAATTTAACTCTATTTTAGATAAAAAGGGAGTTGAATTAAGAAAATTGACAGAAAATAGGCATAAATCAACCAAAAAACTGCCTATTTATATGGCTAAAGTGGAGCATGAAACCCACTTTATTTATTCTGATGCCGAATTGGCAAAACTTTCTGAAGCGGCCAAAGGCGAAAAGGGTGAATTTGATTATGTCGAGGTATTTGATACGGAGGAGATGGAAAAGATAATCTCGAGGATAGAAAAGATGGGGGTGCCCATAGACCTTTATTTTGGTGTTGAGACTCTGAAAGATGCCAAAAAGGCGGAGAAGGGGAAAAAAGCTAAGTCTAATTTTAGGCTGGAAAATGATGAAGAATATGACTTTTTTGCCTTGCGCGAAGTTTTAGAACACGTAAAAGGAGCAGCGCGCAAGGGCATGAACATACAGAGATATAAAGGCTTGGGTGAGATGAACCCGCAGCAGCTTTGGGATACTACCATGGATCCCGAGCGCCGCACCATTTTAAAGGTCGTCATGGAAGATGCTATAGAGACCGATGAAATTTTCACCATCCTCATGGGGGACCAGGTGGACCCCAGGAGAGAATTTATCGAAAAGAACGCCCATCTTGTGCGCAACCTCGATATTTAGGAGGGAAGATGCCGAACAATGAAACCGTAAAGATGCACCCGGTTCAAATGGCGAAAGAGGCCCTGTCTTTGTGGGGCGCCAATATCATACCGCTTGTGGCCATAAGCGCTACGATAGCATTGGCACATAAGGCCTTTGGCGTGGTCTTGTACTCCACGGGGCCCATACAGGAGGCCATGAAGTCCGGCGAGATCAATCTTACCGCATCTCTTCTTTTCGGTGTTTTTGTCCTGGTTAGTTTTGTCGTCAACTGTTTTTTGAGCCTCGTCGCGATCAATACGTTAAGAAGACGTGTAGAGAAAAAATCTTTTTTGTTCGAGGCGTTTAAGGATGCCGCGCGCCGCGCGGTCCCGTTCTTAAAATCAATTTTCTTTATTTTTGGGTTCGTTCTTGTAGGTATTTTCGTAGCGTTGTCTTTTTTGGCAGGCGGCAAAGCGGTTTACGCATTGGCCGCAAAAAGCCTGGGGCACGGGTTGGCGTTGGGCGCTCTTTTGGCTACGAGCACCGTTTTTGTGGTGCTGGCTATCGGCGTGGCCTGGTATGGTTTCTTTTTTTCGCTGGCACCCCTAGTTGCAGCTTATGAAAACATACCCGCTTTTAATTCATTAAGGGCCAGCCGTGACAGGGTAAGAGGGAACGCGCTGCGTTATCTTGGCGCCATGGCGATTTTCGTCGGCGCGTATTTTATTGTCGGGTTGGCGATATACGGCGTCATCATACGATTTACACACGACAAGTATATTTTGAATCTTATCGACCCTGCCCTGCTCTTGTTTTTTGGGCCGCTGGGGCTTTCGATCTGGTATGTAAGCTATAAGAAGTTGACGCAGATAAAAGTATCGTAGGAGACTAGATGTACGCACAGAATGAAAAAGTGATCCCCGTAAATATCGAAGAGGAGATGAAGGGGTCTTACCTCTCGTACGCGATGAGCGTTATAGTGGGAAGGGCTTTGCCCGATGTCAAAGACGGCCTAAAGCCTGTGCACCGCCGTATCCTGTATGCGATGCACGAATTGAGCTTAGACCACAACAAGCCGTTCAAGAAGTCCGCCCGTATCGTCGGTGAAGTGCTTGGTAAATACCACCCGCACGGCGACGTAGCTGTATATGATACACTCGTGCGCATGGTCCAGGATTTTTCTCTGCGATATCCCCTTGTAGACGGCCAGGGTAACTTTGGTTCTGTGGATGGGGACGCGGCCGCGGCTATGCGCTATACCGAGGCGCGGCTCTCCGCTATAGCAGGAGAGATGCTCTCTGATATCGAGAAAGAGACCGTTGATGTTGCCCCGAATTTCGATGCCTCCCTGCAGGAGCCTGTGTTGTTGCCGTCTGTTTTACCTAACCTTCTGGTCAACGGTTCAAGCGGTATCGCTGTCGGAATGGCGACAAACATCCCGCCGCAAAATTTAAGTGAGGTGGTAGACGGGATAGCGTTCCTTATTGATAATCCGGAGGCAGAAGTAAAAGACCTTATGCGGCACGTAAAGGGCCCGGACTTTCCCACCGGCGGCATTATCTGCGGCAGGCAGGGCATAAAAGACGCCTATACTACCGGCCGCGGTAAGATAACGCTTCGGGCAAGGGTGTCCATCGAGCGGCAGAAGAGCGGCAAAGACAACATTTTGATAACCGAGATACCGTACCAGGTCAATAAGACCAGCCTTATCGAGGCCATAGCGGGCCTGGTCCAGGATAAAAAGATAGAAGGCATTAGCGACATACGCGACGAATCCGATAAGGACGGTATGCGCATAGTGATAGAGCTCAAACGCGACAGCGAGCCGCAGATAATCTTAAACCATCTTTACAAGCACACTCAGCTTGAGACGACATTCGGCATTATAATGTTGGCGCTCGTCGATGGAAGGCCGAGGGTCCTGAATTTAAAGCAGGTGATGCGCTGTTATGTCGACCATCGCAAGGTCATTATAAGGCGCAGGACGCAGTTCGACCTGGACCGCGCGTTAAAGCGCGCGCATATCCTTGAAGGGTTAAAGATAGCCTTAAAACATATCGAGAGGATAATCAAGACCATCCGGGAATCAAAGAATACGGGTGAGGCCAAAAAAGCGCTCATGAAGAACTTCGAGCTCTCCGATATACAGTCGCAGGCGATACTGGAGATGCAGTTACAGCGGTTGACGGCCCTTGAGCGCGACAAGATCGAGGCCGAATACCTGGAGCTTTTAAAGCAGATAGAGCGGTTCCGCGCGATCCTGGCCTCTGAGAAGATGATAGAAGGCATAATCAAAGATGAGCTGGCCGCGCTAAAAAAGAAATACGGCGACGACCGCCGCACAGAGCTCGTCGGAGAGGTAGAAGACATAGAGCTCGAAGACCTGATAGCTGAAGAGGACATGGTCATAACCATATCCCATGCCGGCTATATCAAGAGGCTGGCCATCAGTTCTTACCGCAAGCAAAAACGCGGAGGCAAGGGCGTGAGCGCCATGGAGACGCGTGAAGAGGATTTTGTGGAACACCTCTTTGTGGCCTCGACAAAAGATTACCTGCTGGTCTTTACGGACCAGGGCAGGCTTTATTGGATAAAGGTTTATGAGATACCACAGGCATCGCGCCAGTCCAAGGGCAAGGCGATAATAAATATTTTACAGCTGGGCGCCAAGGAAAAGGTGGCTGCTGTCCTGCCGGTGAAAGAGTTTCCCGAGGACAAGTTTGTCATTCTTTGTTCGCGGCGCGGCATTATTAAAAAGACGGCCCTTTCCGGCTTTGCAAATCCAAGAAAAGGCGGCATCGTAGCCATGGGCCTGGACAAAGATGATGCCGTAATGAGCGCCAAGATCACAGATACGGCCAAGGATGTGCTCTTGGCCACGCGCGAAGGCAAGGCCATACGTTTTAAAGATAAACAGATACGCGAAATGGGCCGTCAGGCCAAAGGCGTACGCGGCATCTCTTTAGGCAAAAAGGATGAAATTATCGGCATGGAGATCATATCCAGCGACCTGGCCAAGACGGGCGCTACGATATTGACCGTGACGTCAGCCGGTTTTGCCAAGCGTACGGTCTTAGATGAGTATCGTCTTCAGTCGCGCGGGGGCAAGGGCATCATCAACGTTAAGGTGACGGATAAGAACGGCGAAGCGGTAGGCTTGAACTGCGTGTTGCCGGACGACGAATTGATGACTATTACGCAAAATGGCATGATGGTGCGCTGCCCGGTCAAGGATATACGAGAGACAGGCCGTAACGCCCAGGGCGTGCGGCTCATGAGTTTAGAGAAAGGCGATGTTGTGACATCGGTTGCAAAGATAGTAGCAAAAGAAGAAGAATAGACAAGACACAAGAAGAGATGCCTACATAGTTTTTTAACTTGTGACTTGCCTGTGCCCGCAAGGGTATGTTCTGCGTTTTGTAACTTTTTTCGGCCCCATCGTCCCCGCCTTGCGTTAAGATGTTTCGGCGGGGTCCCGCCAAAGGCGGGATAGCCTGTGCGACGATGGGAATATCTGAAAATTTGGCCCCATCGTCTAGCCTGGTCTAGGACGTATGGTTCTCAGCCATAAGACACCGGTTCGAATCCGGTTGGGGCTACCAATTTTTAAGTAACTCCCCACCATGAAAGTTCTTCTTATCAAACCACACAGCACAAGCGACCACATACAGCCTTCTGTGGGGTTGGGCTATCTTGCGACAGCGATTAGAAGGCATGGCCAGGTCAGGATCTTGGATTGCATAAAACAAAAGTTGCCGTCTATCCGCATTGGCGAGGTGATAAAAAATTACAGGCCGGATATCGTAGGCATGCAGTGTTACACCTCTGACCTAAGTTCGGTCAAAGTTGCGCTGGGCATCATCAAAAAAGTCGATAAAAAAATTGTTACGGTTGTTGGCGGCCCTCACCCCTCGGCCAAGGCCGAGGAATCGATGCTCTATTTTAATGACAGCATCGACTTTATTTTTAAGGGCGAATGCGAGAAGCCTTTTTCTGATTTTGTCGAACAGGTAAAAAAGAAAGATATCAATTTGCACAGTATTCCTGGGATAACGTGGAAGGATGCAAGGGGCATTCATTCCAATACTGCCTATTTTGAAGAGGACCTTGATTCGCTTGGGATGCCCGCCTGGGACCTTATACGCCCGGAAAATTATCCAGAGGCGCAACACGGAGCCTTTTATAAAAAGTTTCCCATAGCGCCGATAATGCTAACACGTGGTTGTCCATATCCTTGTACATTTTGTGCCGGCAGGGTTATTTCCGGAACTCGGTTGAGAAAAAGAAGTATAGAGGCCGTGCTGGAAGAAATTCGTATCTTGTATCAAAACCACGGCATAAGGGAATTTCATATCATTGACGATAATTTTACACTTGATACGGTTTATGCCAAGGCCTTTTTACGTAAGCTAATATCAGAAGATCTAGATATAAGCTTAGCTACGCCCAATGGCGTAAGGCTTGATACGCTTGATGAGGAGTTGCTATGTTTGATGAAGGAAAGCGGATTTTATTTAATATCCGTGGGTATAGAGTCTGGCTCTGAAAGAATTCTGCAGCTCATGAAAAAAGGTTTGAGTGTCTGCAAGATCAGGGAGAAAATATTGTTAATCAGGAGTCACGGTATAAATGTAGCGGGGTTTTTTATTTTGGGTTTCCCGGGAGAATCAAGGAGAGATATGCTTAAGACCATAGATTTTTCTCTTGATCTTGGCTTGTTGCGTGCTAATTACTTTACTTTCTTGCCTTTCCCAGGCACAGAAAGTTATGAAAAATTGACCGTAAGCGGAGAGTTAAAAAATGTATCATTGAGAAGATTCCATTTTATGAGTGCCGCTTATGCACCTGGCGGAATGACAAGATGTGAGTTAAGGCAATGGCAACGTCTGGCTTTTTTTAGATTTTATTCAAGGCCAGGTATTTTCCTGAATAACTTTTCGAATATAAAATCATGGAGACATTTTTTGCATCTTTTGAAGCGTTTTATCCGCTGGGCAATCTTGTCTTAATCTGTCAAAGCAAATGGAGTAAAAGAAATGAAAAAAATGCCTCTGGGGGTTGCGTTGTTTGGAATTGTGCTGGTCGTCACCTCATTTTTGCAGTTACGCACATTTTTAATTTACAGCCGCGCGGGTTATTATGATGTACTTTTTGTACCATTACCTGAAAATATCATTTTTTTGAGAGGGATTTTTTCGGCCCTGTTAAGAATAGCTGGACTGGCGGCCGGTATGGGAATTTTACTAGGTAAGGATCTGTTTCGAAAGACCGCATTGTTTGTAGCGGGAATTACAATTGCTACTGTTTATTTAAAACACCCCTATTATGCCGTTAAAAAACATGCTGAACTTAGCATAAATTATGTTGCTCAAAAAATAGGCAATTTTGAGATAATGTCCCCTGCTATTATTGAGTTGGTAGCAAAAGTTTCTATGGCGGTTCTACTTGCAATCGATGTGTTTTTCTCGCTTGCTATCATATATTATTTTACGCTGCCACAAATCAAACGATGGTTTAAGGATAGGGGGTAATACCGGCCATGCCTTTACTATCCGTGATTATGCCGGTTTATAATGAGTCTAAAACCTTGACTGAAATAGTGCGCAGGGTTCATAGCATAGCTCTAGATAAGGAGCTGATCATTGTAGATGATGGATCGGACGATGGCACAAAAGAGATCATCGATCGCCTGGATACAAGGGGCGTGAAAAAGATATATCATTCGGACAATCGTGGCAAGGGGGCAGCTTTGCGCACAGCTTTACAGTATGCCAAGGGCGATATTATAGTTATTCAGGACGGTGATTTAGAATACGACCCCGGCGAATATCCTGCCCTTATCGCCCCTATTCTAGAAAACAAGAGCGACGTTGTTTTTGGATCAAGGTTTTTAGGAGGGGCCGGACAATTTTCTTTCGTCAATTATATAGGAAATAAAATTGTTAATTGCCTTGCCAATCGTACCTACAAAACAACCCTGTCTGATATTATGACAGGCCACAAGGCGTTCAGGAGGGATGTTTTTGATCATCTGTCGCTAGAGGCAGATGGGTTTGGTTTTGAGGTAGAGATAGCAGGCGAAGTCATTGCTAAGAATTGGCGTATTTGTGAAGTTCCTGTTTCTTATAAAAGGCGGACATACAAAGAGGGAAAAAAGATTAGATGGAATACTTTTTTTGAAATCCTACTATGGCTTTTTAAGACTAGACGCAAAACATTCGATTCCCAAGCAGTTGCTTTGGACTGTTTAGCCTGCACGAAGAAATATAACCATTATCTGTATAAAAAAATTGAACCGTTTTTAAGGCCAAACATTATTGATATTGGTTGCGGCATCGGAAATAATTTAAGTTATTTTATAAAAAAAGGTAGCGTCGTGGCATTGGATAAGTCAGTGCGCAATATAAACATTTTAAAACGAAGATTTCCGAATGTGCCTGGTATTCAGATTGTTGAGCACGATATAGAGGCAGCCTCGGTCCCTGAGAAATTTTGCAAAACACCGCTTTCAGTTGTTTGTATGAGCGTGTTGGAACATATCGGAAATGATGGAAGGGCGATGGCAAATATTTCGGCTGTCATGGATCAAAACTCAACGTGTATTATTTTTGTACCGGCGCACAAGCTTTGGTTTAGTTCTATTGACAAAAAGGTCGGCCATTTCAGGAGATATGATGAAGAGGATTTGAGGAACTTGATTGAAAACAGCGGCCTAGTTGTAGAAAAAATTATCCGTATTAATGCCCTTTTGGGCATAGGATGGTGGACAGCATTTTGCGTTTTCAAAAAAAAGAATTTTTTTAACGGTTCGTTTTTTATTGCAGATAAATTGGTCCCTTTTTTTAAGTATTTCGACAAGCCTCTTCAAAAATTTAACCTGAATTTATTGGCTATATGCAAAAAACCATAAAATATCGTATATTTGCCATAAACGGGTTAGGAAAATGTTGCTTTAGCCAAGTTATTGTGCTATAAATAGTTTTAAATTAACCAAGGAGAGGTTATGATTAGCAGAAGCCAGGGTAGCGGTATTGTAATTATTTTATTTTTGTTGCCTATTTTTTTACTCGGTTGCGATCAGATCCAGGGTATGTTCCAGACGTCGCTAGCCACATCGAAATCAAAGGTTTCCGAAGCCCCTGCCCAGCCGCAGGTGCAGGGCACGGTGCTGGCAAGGATAAACAATGATGTCATAACTCTCGAGAGTTTTGATGAAAAAATAAAAAATCTTGAGTCTTTGTCGCCCGACATCAGGATCGATACGCCGGATGCCAAGAAAGGCTACTTGAACGACCTGATCATACAGGAACTTATAGTGCAGGAAGCAAAGGCAAGGGGTATCGATAAGGCCAAAGACATCAAAGACGCGGTCGATGAATTTAAAAAGGGGGCTATGGTAAGACAGGTTATCATGGATGAGACCAAGGGCGTAATGGTCCAGCCGTCTGAGATAGAGTCATTTTACAACCAATACAAGAAAGAGTTCGCCGCACCCGAAGAGATAAAGGTCAGGGAGATCGTGGTATCCTCAGAGGCCACAGCCAAGGAAGTATTGATCTCGCTTTTGCAGGGAGCTGATTTTGCAAGCGTTGCCAAGGAGCGCTCTATTGCTCCCAGCGCCGGTAAGGGCGGAGATCTCGGGTTTGTGCATTTGGGTGATAAATTCGAGAATTTCGGCAAGGCCGTAGCTGTGCTGGACGCCGGCCAAGTCAGCCCTATCTTTAAAGGGCCGGACGGCTTCTATATCGTCAAGGTCGAAGAAAAGAAGGGCGGCGCAGTGCCGCAGCTGGCCGAGGTCTATGACCAGATAAAGAACGGCCTCTTGCAGCAAAAGCAGTCTGAGCGCATCAAGGAACTGAGCGATAAATTGAAGAGGGACGCGAAGATCGATATAAAAGAAGACCTGTTGAGGTAGGAGCGGTCAGAACCTATGGATAAGAAAAAGCTGAGCATCATCCTGGCGGTGGTCCTGGCATTGATGGGCGTTGTGATGGTTCGGAATTATATCAGTCAGACGGAAAAGAAGTTCGTTAAAGAAGAAAAGAAGGCATACGTACTGATCGCTACGACCAGCATACCTCTCGGGACGACCATCGATGAGACCATGGTCAAATTCGACGCCATTCCGGAAAGATACGTCCAGCCCAAGGCCATTTCTTCCCAGAGCCTTGTTATAGGCAAGCGCGCCATGGCGGATATCCTGCCAGGCGAGCAGATCATGTCCACGAAGCTTACGATCACAGTCAAGGATCAGAGCCTTGCGATGCGCACCCCCCAGGGAAAGCGCGCGATGACATTCGTCATACCTTATCTGTCCGCCGTGGGCGGCAAGGTCCGACCGGGTGATTATGTGGATTTGGTGGGCACATTCCCTTACAACGCGCAAGTCGACGGAAAGACGATAACGGAACTTGTCAGTGTCACCCTTTTTCAGAATGTCCTTGTTTTGGGGATGGAGGGCGGGGCCCCGCCTGAACGCGGCAAGCCGGCCCCGGCCGTAACGGACCTTGTAGTGACACTAGCCCTTTCTCCGCGCGAAGTCTCCCTTCTTACATATGCTATGGACCAGGGGAAGCTGAAGCTTGTTTTAAGGCCGCCGCTTGAGACGGCTGTCGAGCCCGTGGCCCCGGTTGAGGTCAATACGATGTGGCAGTATGTGTTCAGTAATCTTGGACAGGAATTCCTTTCTCCTAAGGATGAAAAGCCGCCTATTGTGCGGCAGCAGACGGAGAAAAAAGAGACACCGCCGGTGCAGCTTCCGCCGACCCTTGAGGTCTATAGGGGTACGGAAAAATCAAGCATGGTAATAAAATAAAGAAAAACCCATGAGGTCACCAGTCACCAGCCACCAGCCACCAGCCGAACGAAAAGCATTGTTCAAAAAAACATTTTTTGTGGCGCTTGCTATTTGCGCGCTCACTGTTTTTTCTCCTCAAGCGGCTTGCCCGGAATTTTTCTCACAGGAATACGGCACGCAAAAACAGATAGATGTTGTGGTGGGAGAGACAAAGGTCATCCGGGTTTCAAACCCAAAGAGGATAGCCATTGGCGACCCTAAGGTGGCGGACGTGGCCGGCGCGAGCAATACGGAGATCATTTTGGCCGCCAAGGCCGAAGGCGAGACGAATCTTCAGCTTTGGGATGATTTTGGCCAGAGGGAGATCGCGGTGCGCGTCTTTGTCGAAGACCTGGGTAAATTAAAGCAGAGGCTGCAGGACCTTTTTGTTACAGCTTCCATCCGCGGGGTTACTTTCCAAGTCGGAGACCAGGAGAGAAAAATATTTGTTTTAGGCGATATGCCTTTGCGCAAGCAGGACGTCATCAAGCAGCTTTTGGAGAATTATTCCTCCAAGATCATCAACCTCATCACTTATTCGGAAGACAACCCTATGGTCGAGATCGACGTCCAGGTCTTAGAGATCGCAAAGACCGCCGTCGATAAACTCGGGATCAACTGGTCTCAATCTTTGAGTTTCAATGAGCTTCCGGTTCCCGGCACGCATACTTTAAACCGGCATTTCGGCGATGTTTTGAAGTCTGTCTGGCAATCGCAATTCGATAGGACAGCCCTTACCGTGGCGTTAAATGCTTTACAGCAGGATAATTTAGCGCGAGTTTTGGCCAGGCCGAAGCTGGTGGCCTTAAGCGGTAAAGAAGCGAAGATCCTGGTAGGTGGAGAGATCCCGGTCTTATCCAGCGTAAGCGTGACGAGCGGTACTACGACGACGTCCATAGAGTACGCGGAATACGGCATTAAACTAAGCATAAGCCCTGAAGTAAAAGAGACAGGGGATATTTCCTGCAAGCTCGAGGTGGAGATAAAGACCATCGATACAGTTAACGCTATAACGGTCCCTTCCGCAGGAGGCTCGACCACCTCAAATGCGTTTAAGACCAGGAACGCATCCACTGAATTATACCTGAAGAACGAGCAGACCGTCTTTTTGGCGGGTTTGATAGATAACCAGGAGACGAATAACCTGCAAAATGTGCCCGGGTTGGGCAACCTGCCTTTTTTGGGCGCCCTCTTCAGGTCAAAGGACTTTAGGCTCGGTGCCTCGGAACTGGTCATTTCTTTGACCCCGAGGATAATAAGTTACGGCGATATGCGCCAGGATATTCAGGACGCCGGAGCTTCCAAGGTTGGCGCGGATGAAGAACCCGCGGAAGGCTACATGCGCACCGTGCAGGAGAAGATATTGAAAAATGTGAGTTATCCGCTTGAGGCCCAGCGCGCAAATCTGTCCGGCGAGGTGGTATTGAGCCTGCATCTTTTGGCAAACGGCCAGCTTATCGGCGTGGTGGTCAGCCAGTCGTCGGGGCACAAGTTGCTCGATCAAGCCGCTATCTTTTCGGTGAAGCGCCAGGCGCCGTATCCGCAGTTCCCTAAGGGGTTGTTTTTAAAAGAGATCTGGGTCGAAGTGCCCATCACGTATCAGTTGAGTTAGGGTGATCAAATGCCTGAAGAAAACATACCGCAGCCCAAAATACTAGGCAATGTAATATCCATATTCAGCACCAAGGGCGGAGTAGGCAAGACCTTGATTGCCGTAAATTTGGCTATCGCCCTGGCGCAGGAAGGAAAGAAAGTAGCGCTCATTGATCTTGACCTCCAGGCCGTACAGGATATGGCCAGGATGATAGATGCCACGCCTCAATATTCAATATTCGATATCATCTCGATCATCGATAAGGTGGAACAGGCCGGCAATATCAAGAATTATCTGACGCTCGTCCCGGTAGGCATAGATTTTCTGCCTGCTATAACGCGCCCCAAGCAATCCCCGCATATTACGGGCGACCGCATCGGAAAAGTCATAAACATGCTCGTGCCGCTCTATGATTTTATCATAGTCGACGGAGGCAGGGCATTTACCGATTCCCTCATCAGCATTTTTAACCGCTCCAACCTCATTCTTTTTATCGTTACGCCGGATATTCTGTCTGTCTACGAGACACGCTGGGGGTTGGACGTTTTGCAGTCTTTGCACTTCCCGCTAAAGATGATAAAGCTGCTTTTGAACAGGGCGGAGAGCAAGTCCGGGCTTTCGTGGCAGGAAGTGAAACTCGCTCTTCCCTGCGACATAATCTCCAGCATTCCTTCAGACGGCCGCGTCGTGGGCCTGGCCTTAAATCGCGGTGTGCCGATCGTAGTAGATAATCCGTCGAGCCGCGTCAGCGTGGCAGTTAAAAAATTCGCGCAGGACCTTATCAGCAACCCTTCGTTGTATATCGCCCACAAAGAAGTTGAGGACTTAAGGTCTATAAAAAAAGAAGAGATGCCTTCGGCCGGTTCTTTTTGGGATGCGATGGGCTTATCCGACAAGGTCAAGTGGATAAAGCCCATAGAGCAGGAAGATGAAGTGATCAGGCTTAAGCGCAGGATCCACGCCCGCCTGATCGAGGAGCTGGATTTAAAACGCCTCGATATGGAACTCATAAATAACCCTAAAAAAGCCAAGGAGCTAAGGGAGAAGGCGGAGAAGATAGTCACTAACCTCCTGGCCGAAGAGACGGGCGCTTTTTTGTCGTCTTTTGAGGTCCGCGAGAAACTGGTGAAAGAAGTGGCTGATGAGGCCTTGGGGCTGGGCCCGCTCGAAGAACTTCTAAGGATCCCGGATATTACCGATATCATGGTCAACAACAAGGACCAGGTCTATATAGAACAGCACGGCAAGCTCACCTTGACCAGCAAGAAGTTTATTTCCGATGACCAGGTAAGGGTTGTCATTGAAAGGATCATAGCGCCTCTTGGCAGGCGTATCGACGAATCAGTCCCTATGGTGGACGCGCGCCTGCCCGACGGCTCGCGTGTCAATGCCATCATCCCTCCTTTGGCGCTTACAGGGCCGACGCTCACCATAAGGAAGTTCGCGCGCGAACACTATACCGTTGAGGACTTGATAACGCGTTTCGGCAGCCTTGACCGTAACGTAGCTGATTTTCTCTCTGCCTGCGTTATGGCCAGAAAGAACATGGTAGTCTCCGGAGGTACCGGCTCAGGTAAAACAACTTTTTTAAATATCCTATCGGCATTTATCCCTAACGATGAACGCATAGTCACTATCGAGGATGCGGCAGAATTGCGCCTGGACCAGGAGCACTGGGTCCGTCTTGAATCAAGGCCGCCTAACATCGAAGGTAAGGGCGCCATCTCCATACGAGAACTTTTCAGGAACTGTCTTCGTATGAGGCCCGACCGCATAGTCATCGGTGAGTGCCGCGGCGGCGAGGTGTTGGATATGCTCCAGGCCATGAATACGGGCCATGACGGCTCCATGACGACCATCCACGCCAACTCAACGCGTGATGTGTTGACTCGACTAGACTCCATGATACTTATGAGCGGTGTTGAATTGCCCATCCGCGCCATCAGGGAAATGACCGCATCCGCAATAGACGTAATTGTGCAGACAGCCAGGCTTTCCGACGGCACCAGGAAGATAACACAGGTGACGGAGATCACCGGGATGGATGACGAAATGCATATCAAGCTTTCGGATATTTTCCGCTTTAAGCAGGTGTCGATAGATAAAGAGCATAATAATAAAGTCATAGGCCAGTTTGTCGCGACCGGCCACGTCCCTTCTTTCTACGACGAGCTAATAACCCGCGGCATCCACCTCCCCAAAGAAGTCTTCACCGCCACCGAATCCACCGTATAACATCCCGCAGCATCCTAAGCCGCTCCCCCTTTTCTCGGTATGTAACATTCAATAGCCTGTTATAGCCTCCAAAGCCGCTTCCGTCATTTTCGCCGTATACAAGCTCAATAGCCCTCTTTAGCCTTCACGGGCCGCCGGTAATAGCCAATTATAGCCTTCCCGCCCCGTCC
>DMEU01000015.1:0-22430 GCA_003451585.1 Candidatus Omnitrophota bacterium
TACCGGCGGCCCGTGAAGGCTAGAGAATATTATTGAAGTACTGTATACGGAAAAAATGCTGGAAGCGGCTTGGGAGGCTCGAGCAGGCTATTGATGGGTAAATTGGGGATTGTGTTGGGTTAGCGGCAGTGGATTATGTCGCCGGACATTACTTTTTCTACTGTGCCGGTATCGGTGCGGATGAGGAGGCCTCCGTCGGCATCAATATCCACGGCCTCCCCTTCAAGATGCGTTTTTTGATATGCTATCCTGACCCTCTTGCCAAGCGTCAGGCTGTAATTACGCCATTTTTCGATAATAACAGACGTTCCTTTCTGCCAACCTGCCTGCCTGCCGGGCTGGCAGAAGAGCAGATAATTCGTCTCTATCCTGCTCAACAACTCCTGGAGCAGGCCGACGCGGCTGACATCTTCCCTCTTCTGCTCTTTTAAAGAAGTAGCATGCAGGCTTTCTATCTTTTTGTCGTGGTTGACGTTCAAACCTATACCCATACTCACAAAACGCGTCGCATCCATCTCGGCGTTTAGTTCGGTCAAGATGCCGCCGGCCTTTTTATTGTGGATAAAGATATCATTAGGCCATTTTATCTGGGCATCTAGGCCCGTAAAATCTTTTATCGCCTCACATACGCTCACACCGGCCAAAAGCGTCAAAAGAGGAGCCGCAGACGGCGGTATGTTCGGCCGTAATATCAAAGACACATATATCCCTTTGTACTTAGGTGATACCCAGCTGCGCCCAAGCCTGCCTCGGCCTTTGGTCTGGGTCTCAGCCACGACGATAGCCCCCTCGGGCGCGCCGGACATCGCCAATTCCATGGCCATATTCATAGTGGATGAGACAATATCAAAATAATGTATCTGCCTGCCAACGAACCTTGTGTCCAGATGCGAACGTATCTCGAAAGGATAAAGCCTGTCGGGGGAAGAGATAAGCCTGTAGCCTAAGTGCGGCACAGCGATAATGTCATACCCGTCATCTTTTAATTCCTGGATATGCTTCCATAACGCCTGGCGGCTTATGCCCAGGCGGTGGCTGATATGATCGCCGGAGACATACTCTTCTTTTTTCTTTAAAAATTCTAAGATTTTATCTTGCATTTACTTTTCTTCATACAGAGGGGACATTGCGCGGAGTTTGGCTACTATATTTGGAAAGACTTCCAGGAAGCGGTCTATTTCAGCTTCTTTGGTAAAACGGCCCAGGGTCATCCTTAAAGAACCGTGGCATAATTCATGCGGCCTTCCTATAGAAAGAAGCACGTGGGAAGGCTCAAGGTCGCCGGATGTGCACGCAGAACCGGTAGAGGCGGCGATACCAAGCATATCAAGGTTCAACAGCATGGACTCGCCTTCAATATATTCAATGGAAAAATTTACGTTATTAGGAAGCCTCCGCGTCGGGTGGCCATTCAAGTAAACGCGTTTTATCCGTTTCGGTATCTCCGTGATCAATTTATCCCTCAGCCGCATCTGTTCGGCAGCCTCTACGTCCATCTTTTCTCGACATATCTCTATGGCGCGCCCTAAACCCACTATGCCCGGGACATTTTCAGTCGAAGCGCGCCTGTGCCTCTCCTGGCCGCCGCCGCGTAAATATGCCTGTATGCGGGTGCCTTTTCTTACGTAAAGGCACCCTGCGCCTTTCGGGCCGTAAAATTTATGCGCGGACAAAGACAAGAGGTCGACGTTTAAGTCGTTCACGTCGACCGGTATATGGCCTACGGTCTGGACAGCGTCGGTATGAAAATAAACTCCCTTTTCTTTGGCGATAGAAGCGATCTCACGGATAGGCTGAATAACGCCTATCTCGTTATTGGCGTGCATGCAAGAAACCAAGACGGTCTTCTCGGTCATGGCGTCTTTAACAGCCTCAGGCGAGATCAACCCGTTATTATCAGGCTTTACATATGTGACCTGGTAACCGTGTTTTTCCAAAAAATTGCAGGGCTCTAAGATCGCGTGGTGCTCGATAGCGGTTGTAACAACGTGGTTACCGCGGATGGCGTTACCCCATAGGATGCCGAAAAGCGTGAAGTTATCCGATTCGGTTCCGCCCGACGTAAAGATGATCTCGTCTTCACGGGCACCAAGAAAAGTTGCCACCTTGGAACGGGCATCCTCTATGGCCTTTTTCGCCTCCTGGCCGAAATAGTGTATGCTGGAAGGATTGCCGAACTTATCTGAAAAGTAAGGCCGCATCGCCTCAGCCACAGCCGGGTCAACAGGTGTTGTAGCCGCGTAATCGAAATATATCCTGTCCATATTTACCGCCTCGTTACAAGCTGTAATATAAAATACCCAATAACAGTGACATTATACTTACCAGCGAAAGATAAATAAAGAGTATTTTAGCCCCGAATTCCTTTCTCAAAACGAGTATGGTGCCATAGCTCGTCACAGGGCCCACGAGCAAAAATACCATGGCTGCGCCGATATTCATCCCCTGTTTTATAAAGGCATCTGCCAGCGGGACTGTAGCTGTGGAACATACATAGGTCAAAAGGCCGAATATCAAACTGAACGCATAGCCAAAAGCGCCCGAAAGGAACCTCTCGATGAGCGCCCCTAAAGGCACATAGGCTGCCACGAAAGCCGCTAACACTATCCCTATGACGGTCTCTAAGCCTATTTCCCTGGGCATATCTATATAGGCATACTTTAAGACAGACTTTACCCTGCACCAGAGGTCTTCCTTATGCCCGCATGTGCCGCTCATAGAGCTGCAATGAGGGCAAACATCCGGTTCTTCTTTGATCTTTCGCTCATAAGAAAGCTTATTACCCGCCATACCCACGGTCACGCCCATAACTATAACCGCAAAAAATATAAAGACCGCGAATTTCAAGCCTAAAATATTATATGATACCAGGAGCGCGCTGACGGATGTCGCCGGAGTTGCCACCAGAAAAGCAAGGACAGGCCCCAGCTTAGCGCCTTTTTTATAAAGCCCTATGGCGACAGGCAGGGAACCCCAGCAGCAAATGGGGAGCATAGTCCCTACTATGGTAGACAAAAGGACCGGCTTTAAACCTGGCCGGCCAAGATTCCTGTCAACCCAGCTCTGCGGGATGAACTCGTGGGCCAGGCCGCTTAAAAAAAACCCTATTGCCAAAGCGGGGACAACTTCGGCCAAATAGTGCTGCAGATGATTAAAGAATTCTATAAGCATTTTAGTTTGTTGAATTCATTCATGCTGCCTGTCCGGTAACCTTTTGGGTCGACCAATATCTTTTTATAACCCAACGGCTTTAACAGGCGCTCGAGCTTTAAACCCCGCAAGAGTTTATTTATTACCTTTTTATCAGCTTCTATGCGCGCCTCGTCCAAATAATCCCTGACACGCAGATTGCCGCTTATCCCGAATTCCTTCTTTAATATGTTCTCGGCGGCGTCGATCCGAAGCAGCCTTTTTTTACTGATCCTTGAGCCGTATGGAACCCTCGATGCCAGGCATGCTAATGCCGGCTTACACCACGTGGCAAGGCCCATCTTTTTAGACAACTGCCGGATGTCATCTTTAGTCAATCCGGCTTCCTGCAAAGGGGAAACAACGCCAAATTCCTCTTTTGCCTTTGTGCCCGGCCTGTAATCCCCGGTATCATCGACATTGGAACCATCGGCTACATACCTCAAGTTCTTTTTCTGCGCAATAGCCTTAAGCCGGCTGAACAATTCCTTCTTACAATAATAGCACCTGTTGACGGGGTTGCGCGCGAAATCAGGGTCCTGCAACTCCCTTGTGCGAATGACCTTGTGCTTTACCTTAATCTTTTTAGCAAGGGCGCTCGCGCACCTGAGCTCAGATGCCGGATAAGTCTCGGAAAGCGCTGTGACAGCCAGGACTTTGTTACCTAAGGCCTTACACGCTATTTTTAAAAGAAAAGCGCTGTCGACACCTCCGGAATAGGCGACCAGCACAGAACCTAACTTGCGCATATTGGCTTCCAGCTTTTTGAGCTTGGCCTTCCGGTTATGCCGAGACAACTTCTTTTATCTCCGGGACTTGTTTCTTGATAATGCGCTCAACGCCCATCTTTAATGTCATCTGTGACATGGGGCAGGAGCCGCACGCGCCTGTAAGCCTCAAGGTAACTTTACCATCGTCTGAAACGCTGATAAGCTCGACATTGCCTCCGTCGGCCTCAAGCATGGGCCGAACTTCTTTTAAAGCATCTTCGACTTTTTCTTTGAGTGTCATCGTCTTCTCCTTTTGTTCAGTCACAAGAGCACAAGACACAAAGGCACAAGTTAAAACCAGAAAAATCTCACTTGTGACATGTGACTTGTGGCTTGTAATTTTTTATATTTCGTATGCTACTACCCGAATGATCCCCATCGTCATACCGGCATTATTTGTGGTCGCGGTATCGCTGACAGAGACGACCTTTTTGACGTTTTCATCTTTTAGGAACTTATTCACCTGTTCATCCAAGGTTTTGAGCTCATTGATGGTCTTCATTATCTCCAGATTCTGAGTGAAAGTCTTTACCTTGATCATCTCTCCTCCCATCTAGTGAGAAAAAACGGACAGACCGTTTTGTCTCACTTCATTAAGGACGCTATTGTCTTGTTTTCCAGATACCCGTCGATCTTGCGCTTTAAACCCATCCAGACGCCTTTAAGCACGCACTCACCGGAGCACATCTTTTTTTTGCGGCCGTTCTTATGGCCGCATATCACCTTAAAAGCCTGGCCCTCCACAGCCTCCAGCACATCTTTAAGTGTAATACGGGAAGGGTGCCTGTTCAACAAATAACCACCCTTTACGCCGCGCACGCTCTTGACCAGCTTACCATGCCTTAGCTTCATCATAAGCTGTTCGGTATAATCCGAGGGCAGGTGCTCCTCTTCGACGATCCGGCTTATGGCAACCGGCCCCTTGGCACTCTTATAGGCTATAGCCAGAATACACCTTAAGGCGTAGTCCCCTTGCGTTGTCATTCTCATAAATTTATAATACGATACCCGATGTTTTTTGTCAACTATAATGTGCTTGTATTAAAAACAAGGCGCCGGGCCTCTCGCCCGGCGCCCTTAAATGCACTGCCTGAAAAAAAACTATTTGCGCGGATGTTCCGAGTGCTCTCCTGCTGCTTCTTCTCCCATCATTGCGCCTTCTTCCATTTCCAGGCCGGCCAGCTCTTTATCCACTATGGCTATATATTTCGCCGGATCAGCCAAAAACTGCTCCTTGCACTCCGGACAGCAAAGATTATAGACTTCTCCTTCGTGCTCAACGGTATATTCGCCGAGATTCTTGATCTTTAAACCTGTCACAGGGCAAACCTTATTGCCGACGTTCACTACACCAGTAACTGCCTCTTCCACTGCCGGCATAGCCCCGGTCTCCGTCACTGCCTCTTCCTGCGCCATAGCAAGGCCTGCCACCGCAAAAAGCGCGATAAGCACGACTGCTATCAAACTTGATCTTTTTAACATATCATTCTCCTTTATTATAAACTGTTTGCTTTTTTTGTTCGAAATGGCCCTAAAGGTCCTTATTTTTATGAAAAATAATAATGACGATGCCTTTTCTATTACATCTGGCGATATCCCCCCTTTCATCAGACCTTACTTGGACCATATAAACCAAACGAATAAATATGCCGCAATAACAGCGACAATAGTGAACGGCAAGCCTATTTTCGCAAAATCCTTGAAAGAAACAGGATGGCCTTCTTTCTTCAAAAGGCCGCATGCCACTATATTGGCTGATGCGCCAATAGGAGTTATATTACCACCCAAACTCGCCCCAATCAATAGGCCGAACAAAAATAAAGACGGGCTGATGTTAAGGCGGCCGGCCATGGAGATCGCAACAGGCAGCATGGCTGCCAAAAAGGGCACGTTATCCACAAAGGCCGAAAGGAGAACTGAAATAAAGACCAGTAGAGTATAGCCCAGAAAAATATTGCTCCCCACCGCGCCGGAAAGCCGCTCTGAGATCACATCGATCCACCCTGTCAGGGTGATACTGCCGACAAGGACAAAAATCCCCATCAGAAAAAACGTTGTATCCCAATCAAGAGACTTGAGCCCATCTACAATAGACCCTTTATTGATGAATTTTTCCCAGACAAGGGCGATCGCAGCGGCGATCATGCAAAAAATGCCCGCTAAATAAGAAAACCCTGTGTCAAAAAAGGAAGACAGGGCCAAAGCAACGATCAGAGCAACAAGCAAGATCGTGGGAAACCACGACCGCACGGTCTCCACCGGCACCAATGTGACTTTTTGCCGATAGCCCTTAAAAATATGGCGCAGAACAAAAAACGACGCTACGGCACCAATTTCTACGGCAAAAAATATGCTTGGCCGGCCCTGATAAAAGAAAAAATCGCCGAAGTTCATCTTGGCAAAACCACCCAAAAGCATGCTGGGCGGATCGCCGATCAATGTCGCCGCGCCCTGAAGATTGCTTGAGATGGCGATACCTATCATCATCTTCATAGGATTGATATCCAGCTTCTTGGCCAAAGCCAAGGCGATGGGCGCCACAATGAGCACGGTCGCGACATTCTCAACGAAGGCCGAGATAAAACCCGTCATGGCGCAGATCAGAAGTATGGACCATGCCGTATTTTTGGCGCGGTTGACGATGATCTCCGCGACATAGGCGGGTACTCGGCTCTCCATAAATATATCCGCCACTATCAAAGTCCCGACAAATATCCCCATAACGTTCCAGTTGATGGCCCAAAACGCGTCTGCCGGAGATATGATCCTGGCCAAGATAAGCAAAAGGCCCGCGCAAATAGCAACAAGGCTCCTCTTGCCGGGAAAGATAACGAACAAAAGATATGCGAGCGCGAATATAGCGATACAGATGACCGCAGAGTCCATAAGCATTATCTTATCCTGTTCAATAACGGCGCGAAGGCATTCACAGCCAACAAACTCAATATCTCTGCGTCAAATTTAACACGGAATTGCATAAAAATAAATACCAATATAGCCACGGCGATGCCAAAAACTATCTTGCCCTTTTTTGCCGCGGGCGTTGTCTTGGGCTCTATCAGCATTATAAAGATAAAAAAGAAATTCTGGTATAAAATAACACCCGATAAAGATGTTTTTTGGATAATTGCCTGACTGCCGAATAAAAGAAAATAAGCCGCAAGATACCCTAGGACAACCTCTATCTTTCCTATCTTCGAAACGAAATAAATACCCGCGGGTAGAAGGATATACCAGAGGCCGACCCCCCTCCACTGCGTAGACGCGCCCAATAATGCCATAGCCAGAAAAATTCCGCACGCGGCCGGATTGAACAGATGTTTTTCACGGACGCGCAGGAGGTGCTTTGAACAAATGGCAAAAAGCGACGCCGCCAGGAACATCCACCACGGATAAATACCGGAGAGCACAAACCCTATGATCAATCCCGATATGACCGAACTTTCCGTTAGAACGAATTTTTTTTCCTTGAAAAATGAAATAAGGGAATCGGCCGCTACGGCTCCGGCCACGGCAATAAGCGCCATTAGCGGGAATAAAACATCTCTCTGCGCAAAAGACAGATAAAGAGCAAAAGAGGACAGAAAGATCATTAATTGGGATTTGACAGAGAGGGACTTCATTGGACGATAAGGGTGCCGTGCATATGGCTATGCCCAGGGCCGCAATAGACGCTGCAATGCATATGGAAAGAGCCCTTCTTATCAGCTACGAACTCGGCTGTCTTTGTTTCTCCGGCAAGGACTGAAATATTGACCTGAAAGTCCGCTATGGCTAAACCGTGCGTCACATCGGCGCTGGTGATCTCAAAACGAACCTTTTCTCCGAGCTTTACCACTATCGGATCCGGATCAAATTTATATCTAGAAGCCTTAACCTCTATGATCCTTGCGCCATTCTCATCGATCCTCCCCGACAAAGCCGGCTCCTGAGCTTCGTCGTGATGATGCGCCGTGTGCTCATGTTCTTCGATAGGAGTGTCCGCGAAAGAAGACGAATTTACAAACGCGGCTAAAAAGAAACATATGATAAAACCAAAATATTTTTTCATACTATCAATGGCGGTGGCCGCTTCGCTCCATTGTCAAGCCGCGGCTCCCGCTATAACCTTCAGTTTTCTCTCTTCTCTCCACGAATACAGGCACGGCACGACGAACCAGGTGATGATCTCGGCGAACATGCCGCCCAAGGAAGGGATGGCCATAGGCTTCATTACTTCAGCCCCTGTGCCGGTCAAGAACATGATAGGCATAAGCGCCATTATAGTGGTCAATGTCGTCAAAAATGCCGGCCGGATACGGCCGAGCCCGGCGTATACCGTTGCCTCTATAACATCTTTTTTTGTCTTTATAGAATTACGGCGCTCGCCAAAAACATCGTCGAGATATGTCGTTATCAAAACCCCGTCATCGACGGCGATACCGAAAAGGGCGATGAACCCCACCCAAACAGCCACGGAAAAATTAAAGCCGGAAAACGCCAAAAGCCAGATACCGCCTGCCAAGGTCACGGGGATGGCCGTAAAAATAAAAATGGTTTTGACGATGGAACGAAAATTCATATAAATGATCATAAAATTCAAAAGCAGGCTGATAGGCACCAGTACCATCAATTTCTTTTTGGCGCGCACCTGGTTCTCGAACTGGCCCGACCACTCCAAAAAATACCCTTGAGGCAATTTGACCTTCTCTTTGACTACGGCGCTTGCCTCCTCTACAAAACCCACCATATCGCGGCCGCGTACGTTCATCAAAACGTAGGCACGCAAAAGCCCGTTCTCAGAATTTATCATATTGGGCCCGCTCGTTACATATACATCGGCAAGCTGGGTGATCGGGATCTGTTGCCCTTCCGGCGTAGGCACAAAGACGCGCTTTAGGTCTTCAAGCGTCCCTCTCAACTCCCTGGCATAACGCACGCGCACAGGGTAACGCTCGCGCCCTTCTACGGTCGTCGTGATATTCTCCCCGCCCACCCCCATCTCTACGACTTCCTGGACATCTTCAATGGTCAAGCCGTAGCGGGCTATCTGATCACGCTTGATCTTGAATTCCACATAAGGTTTACCAAGGATCCGCTCGGCATAAACGTCCGTTGCGCCGCGGATATCGCGCACAACTTTTTCAACTTCAGCCCCTATCTCCTGGATCTTTGACAGCTCCGGTCCGAAGACCTTCACTCCGACAGATGTGCGTATGCCGGTCGCCAACATATCGATACGGTTGATGATGGGCTGGGTCCAGATATTGGATACGCCTGGGATCTGCAGGGCCGCGTTCATCTCCTGCACAAGCTTGTCCTTGGTCATGCCGCGGCGCCATGTTTTTTTAGGTTTCAGAGTAATGATGGTCTCAAACATCTCTACAGGGGCCGGGTCTGTCGCTGTCTCCGCGCGGCCCAATTTACCCACCACCATCTCAACTTCAGGGAATTTTCGGATAACGCTGTCCTGTATCTGCATTACCCGCTTGGCCTCGGTCAAAGAGACGGCCGGCTGCATGACAGGCATAAAAAGGATGCTGCCTTCATCGAACGACGGCATGAACTCGCGGCCTACGCGTAACGATACCACTAAAGACCCAACAAAGAATATTAAAGGGATCAAGAGGAACTTTTTACGATTGGAAAGGACCCACCTAAGGACCCTTTCATATGTCTTTTGCAGTTTCTTGACGAGGATGTTCTCATCGGGTGAGCGAAGCTTGCCTTTGAGCCCATAAAGACACAAAACAGGCGTCAGGGTCAGGGCCACCACAACGGAGGCCAAAAGAGCCAGGGTCTTGGTCCATGCCAAAGGGCCAAAGAGCTTGCCTTCTTGCGCCTCTAAGGCAAATACCGGGAAGAATGATACCACAGTGGTCATGACAGCCGTTACCACAGCACTCCCTACTTCTTTTGCCGCGCCAAAGACTACGTCGAGCCGCGATTTTACGCCGCTCTTTATATCGTCGGCATATTCGATGAGCCGGCGGTAGGCATTCTCCGTCATGACAATACCCATATCCACCAACGCGCCGATGGCGATAGCGATACCGGACAACGACATGATGTTGGAATCAATGCCCATGTAATACATGGCGATGAACGCTATCAAGACCGAAAATGGCAAAGCGACACAGATGATGGTTGCGGCAAAGAAGTGGGCCAAAAAGGGTATCACCACTGCCATAGTGATAATGATCTCTAAGACCAGGGCCTCCCTCAACGTTCCTATGGTCCGATGAATAAGATCGGTCCTGTCATAAAAAGGAATGATGCGGACATCTTCGGGCAGGCCGGCTTGGAGCTCCTTGAGTTTTTCCTTCACGCGATGGATGACCTGCATGGCGTTCTCTCCATAGCGCATAATGACAACGCCGCCCACAACTTCCTTACCATTCTTATCCAAGGCGCCCCGCCGAAATTCCGGCCCAAGCTGCACACGGGCTATATTCTTTAAATAGACGGGCGTACCGTCTTTATAACCGACGGCGATCTCTTCAATATCCTCCTTGGATTTAATGAAACCGATACCACGCACGATCGCCTCCATCCCCCCGGATTCAACGACTTTTGCGCCGATATCGATATTGGACTTCTTGACCTTCTCCAACACTTCCGACAAACTTACGCCGTAGGAGAGCATCTTGTTCGGGTCGACCTCTATCTGGTACTGCTTTAAGAACCCGCCTACGGTAGCTACTTCAGAGACTCCTTCTACGGAATTCAACTGATAACGGACGAACCAATCCTGATAGCTCCTCAATTCTTCCAAAGAACGGTTTTTCCCCTCGACTGTATACCAGAAGACCTGGCCAAGTCCTGTGGCATCCGGGCCCAAAACAGGCATTACCCCGCGAGGCAGTTGTGTTGCGGCAATGCTCAATTTTTCCAGGACGCGAGCGCGCGCCCAGTAATAATCTATCTTGTCGTGGAAGATAAGGTAGACTTCGGAGAAACCGAAGGCAGATGTTGCCCGAATGGTCTTGACACCCGGTACTCCGCGTAAAGTAACGGATAAAGGATATGTAACCTGGTCTTCCACATCCTGGGGGGAACGGCCCGGCCAATCCGTATAGACGATGACCTGTTTTTCACCGATGTCGGGAATAGCGTCGACAGGGATATTGGTGATCGCCCACAAACCCCAAAAAATAGCGCAAATATAAATAACAAAAACGATGAACGGCGTCCGTAAACAGTAGCTGATAAAGCGATTAATCATAGCGATGGAAGAGTATCATGTATCATGTGTCAGGTGTCAAGTTTGGCCTTAACTGAACGCATCAGGCCATGAAGTAAACCACCGACTTCAACGCGCAATTTCTCTAATTCTGAAAAACTCTTTTCTGAAAGATAAGCCAAATCAAGAGAAGCTTCTAATAAATATTCTGTTTCTGCTAAGGAACGATTTGATATATTTAGAAAATTTAAAAAATCTTTTTTACTGTTACTAGCCTGCCCCTCAACGATATTCGCTGCTATAGAAATAGCAGCCCTTCGTACTTGCGACGTCAGCCCAAATAACTCAAATTGCGGAAAATCTTTCGTATATTTATAAACCAATAAAACAAACTGATGTGCTTTCTGCCAAACCTGTAATTTCTTATATCCCTTTTTTATTTCATTCATGACACCTGACACTTGATACTTGACACTGTTTTTAATGCTTGTGCTGTGTCGCTACCGGAGCAGCCTCTTGAGGCTTTTCTTTAAATTCCTGCGCTCCACCCCAGAGTACCGACATGCTGCCGGAAAGCTGGGTCTGGGAATCTATCAGGAAATTCCCGCGGGTCACTATAACCTCGCCTTCGTTCAATCCTTCAAGGACAGGATAAAACCTGCGCATACGGCCTGCGTCCGTGGATTCCGCCAAAGGCCCTAAGCGCACTTCTTTACCAAGGTATTCGCCGGGCCCTGCCTCTACATAAACTACCTTGCGTGTTCCCGTATCCAGGACCGCCTCTTCTGGGACAGCGAGCGTCTCATGAGAGCCTTTTGTAACGAACATGCTTTCGATGATGACCTCGGCATACATCCTGGGTTTAAGTTTCATATCTGGGTTATCTACCTGTATCCTGACTTGTACCGAACGCGTCTTCTCGTCTAAAACCGGGTTTATGGAGCGCAACACCCCTTTAAATTCCTCTCCGG
The DNA here is from genome assembly GCA_003451585.1 of Candidatus Omnitrophota bacterium. Classification (GTDB taxonomy): domain Bacteria; phylum Omnitrophota; class Gorgyraeia; order Velamenicoccales; family Velamenicoccaceae; genus UBA9636. Next base: position 12,093 of record DMEU01000015.1, read on the forward strand.
GAAAGGCCGTTGCTTTGACAGTCGCAGGCATACCTGTCTTTATCCAACTGATCTCATGCTCATAAATACTGGCATAGACCCACATACGGCCCTGAGGCAATGTCAGGCTCTGGTCGGACTTGCCTGCCTCTTCCAGCTCTTTGATCAATACCTCATTTAGGCCAAAGAGAAGGAGCTTAGAACGGGAGCTCTCGAGAAGGTCCTCAGCCCGGCGGATGACATCTTTATCAGGACTTGCGGCAACCTTACGGACAGTCTCGACAGCGGTCAGATATTCTTCTTCAGCCACAAAAAGTTCCGGGTCATAGGCCACTTCACCTACGGTCCGGATCGTTTTAGAAAGATGGCGCATCTTCAAGGCCTCTGTCCTGATATCCCCCAGCTCTTTTTGTTGCGGCGTCAGCTTCATGCGTGAGACGACCTTGCCTTCTTTCATGGCTTCCATCTTTTGGGCCTGCTCCTTCGTCAATTCTTTTAAAGGTTTCTTACAGATAGGGCACTCCTTCAATGCCCTTCCTTCCATAGTAAAAGCATGGCCGCCGCAAACACAAAGCGCATCCGCTTTTCCAAGATCACAGTGAGGACAATGCCCTTCTTCATCAACTCCGCAACCGACATAGATCTCTTCGCCTGCCTCGGCAGGTTTTGTCGCCATCTTATGACCTGCATGAGCGTCTTTTTGTTGCGGCGCATCCTGCGGCGAACCTTCCTCATAAGCCGGTATCAAAGGCATGTTACAAATAGGGCAATTACCCGGCTTATCCCGCCTGATCTGCGGATGCATACCGCACGTCCAATAAGAGGGCTTCTTCTCTGCCGTACCCATACGGCCTTCCGAAGAAACCACAGCCTTCTTCCCAACAGCCCGATAAACTACGATACCCGTAAGCCCAAGAGCGGCCACAATGCAGGCTGCAATAACAACCAATAAATTCTTTTTCATTTTTGTTCCCCTCTCACCACTTCGATATCTCTGCCGACCGCCCGCTCAAGATCCGCCTGCGCTATGGCAAAATCTATCAGCGTCCTGTAATAATCCAGTTTGAAATCCAGGAGCATGCGTACGCTGTCTAAAACATTCAAAAAATCCGTCTGTGCGGATTCGTATCCGCTTAAAGCCGCCTTCAAGGATTGGTCGGCCTGAGGCAGATAAGCCGTCCTGAAAAGCTCTGCAAGCTTTCCCATTGCCTCCAGCTGCGCATAAAAATCCTTGACCTCTAAAAGGACCTCATTCTCTTTATCGCGATACATCGCTTCCATAGTTTTTAGTTCATGTTTCATTTCCTTGACATTAAAATTCTGTTTTTGCCAGAACCATAGAGGGATTGTTATACCGACCATGCCTGCCCATTCTTTTAGCGCGCTACTACGCTCCATGCGCTCATATCTGAACATGAAATCCGGCAGATATCCCTGCTTGGCCAAAGACAAGGTCTTCCTGCCTCTATCCACCGCCAGACGGAATGCCTCTAATTCTCTGCGATACTTTTTAGCCGCGGAATTCAGTTGTTGCAAAGAAATGGAAAAAGCCGCATCTTCTCTTATGTAAGGCCTGCCCAATTCTTCGCTTGGGTCATTATTTAAAAGGATGTTGAGCTTAGCCTGGGACACTTGGCGCTTCTGCTCGAGCATGATAAGCTCATTATCCATTTTGGCGATCTCAAGCTGGGCCTTTAAGACATCCTGCTGGCTGACTTTGTTTAGGGAAAAACGTGCTGAAGCGGCCTTCTCAAGCTGTTCCAAAAGTATCTTGTTCTCGCGCACAATATCTATAGCCTTATATATCCAAGCCAGTTCGGAAAAAAGCCCCTTGACCCGGGATACGATCTCATTTTCTTTTTCCTTGAATTGCGCATAGACTATCTGGGATTCTTTAGCGGCTATTTGGGCGCGGAGCAATAATTTGGTGGGAAAAGGCACTTCCTGGCTTATGCCGAATGTACGCATCACCCCTGGATCCTCGGCATCCATATTTGCCATCCTGGGTATCATATTGTCATACTTAAAATCTACTCTGGGGTCATCCAAAGCGCTTGCCTGTGGGATCCTTGCTTTGGAAGCTTCATATCTTTCTTTCGCAGCGGCTATCTGGGGATTGTCCCTGCCGGCTTTATCAAGAAGTTCTTCAAGCGTAACTTCCGATGCCGAGCAAAGTGATTGTGCTGCGATAAAAAACAACAGCAATAAAAAAAACCTCTTCATCAGCACCTCTCTAAAATCGCATCAGGCAGTCTTGAGCCCGCTTGCACCAGTAAATGCAGGAATCTTTCTCCGAATAAAGCACATCTTTTTTACACTTGGGGCACTTTCTCTTTGGTTCGTCAGAAAAAAACTCGATCTCATAGCCGCAAGCAGAGCACTTGATATACCTTACATGCAGATCTTTATCTCTTCCGGGGCATTGGGTAAACATGGATTTAGGTCACAAGGCACAAGTAAAAAATTCGGTTAGCACGGCCTTCTCTTGCGCTCTTTAGACTAAATACTTCTTTGTTTCTTCTTCGTTAAAAGGTTCCACTTCAACTACGCCTTCTTTACCTTTATATAATATCACAATTTTTACTGTTTTCTCCTTGTGATCGAAATACCTCGAAGTTATCCTCGCGGCAAACCTCATAACCTCTTGTTTGCCGAACTCATCACCTCTACCTAAGGCTGAAGCGCCCGGTTCATCCTCTGCGGGCATAAGGAACGCGTCCTCCTGTTTCCTTAAAACCCGCAGCATATCATTATCATGCTCGTTCCTGCCCACGATAAGCCTGGCGCGTTCCGATATCCTAAAGTGCCTGCCGTGATTCAAAAGTTTCACGTCATCCATCGTCAGCTCATCGTGGTCCACCAGGTCTTTTATACGCCGGGCAAAATGAGGGTCTGTCAAAAGGCACCCTCCGGCTGGGCACGGGTAATCCTTTATATTGTAATCATGCGCCATCTGCATCTGCACCTTCCTGGAACGGCCGCTGATATCCAAGAGCTTCTGGCGGTCCACCCAGCCTTTTTCTTCCGGTATGGTAGGCAAAAGCAGCCTAGCGGACAACGGCCGCAAGACTAAACCGGAGACCCCAGCCTCCTTCTCGATAATATTCATAGCATCTCTTCTTTGTGACATAGGCCGTTGGCCCAAGACCTCGCCGGTTATCAAAAAGGACGCGCCTTCGGCCTCCATGAGCTCCTTGGATTTTTTCAGCATCAGGATACGGCAGTCTATACAGGGATTCATATTGGAGCCGTAGCCATGCTTTGGGCTCTTTAAGACCTCTAAGAAGTCCTTGGTGACGTTCATGATCTTTAAAGGGATATTGAGTTCTTCGGCCACGAAGTTAGCTTCATGGCGGCAGCCGTTTTTCTTGTCGCAACGGCAGAAAGGAGAGACGAAATTAGCGGCGATGACCTCCACTCCCTGTTCCAAGATGACCTTGGTGGCAAGGGTTGAGTCAAGCCCTCCGGAAACCAGTGAAATTGCTTTCATAAATCTTACTATAACCGCAGGTATTATTTTGTCAAGAGCACATAAATGGCCGAGGCCAGTTCGCGGTCTATGGCAAACTGCGAATGGCCCACCTGAAAGACATACGAAGGGAATTTTTGTATAAGGCTTATGCTCATACCCGGCAAGACACCCATTGCCATGATCTTCTGGAGTTTCTTCTGATCATGCGTATGTATATATGCGACCCTGCCTTTTTGGTTCACTGCCGCGTTGTCGAGAGAAGAGATCACCTTGGTTGCCGCCTGGTTCGTTTTGCGGCAACATTCTCCGGACGGGATAGGCCTGCCGTGAGGGCATGTCTTAGGATGGCCCAAAAGGATGCAGATATTATCTTCGATACCCTCCTGCAGAAGGTGCTCAAACTGGCAGCTTACAGGATGCACAAGCTTCTTTTTAATATCAAGGACGTCGGTAAACAGCCTCTCGGCCAGGCGATGCCGCCGCACGATCTTCTGCCCCTCGGCCTTGCCCTTATCCGTCAAAGCTATTTTGTCGTTGGCCAATTTCGCATAACCCAGCCTGGTCAATTCTTCTATTTCACTGGCGCCTTTATCCAATCCCAGCTCAAGGAGCCCTTTTTTCTCCCCCTGCGCATGCCCCCAAAGAGTCTCTAAAACTTCTTCCGCGCGTTCACTTAACTTCATCTTTCTTCCTCCATTTTTTTAAAAAACCCATCCACCGGGGTTCCGGCGGTGTCTCAAAACCGCAATTAGGGCACTTTATAAGTTTACACCCCTTCATAACAGGACAATTTTTACAGGCGTCTTGTGCCTTACTTTCATCGAATTCGTGCCCGCATAAAGAACATTTCATAGATTGACCCCAAACGTTACAAGCGCCAAATTTACCAAAAAGGCCACGGTGAATGAAATGAACAAGACAAAAACCGACATAAACACCCCTGCCCTCAAACCCCTCTCTTTTACATTCATCAAAAACTGCGCCACACAGGGAAGAAAAAGGGTTAGCGCCACACAGGCCACAACCACCTGATTACCACTTAAAAGCCCGGATTGCTTAATGTCATAAAGCCCTGCAACGCCGTAATCCCTGCGGAAAAAGCCAAAGAGAAAAGCTACAGCCGCTTTGTCAGGAAGCCCTATCCAGCGTACGGGATATTCCAGAAACCTCACCGCAATATCGAATAACCCCATTAACTGGCCCAGCCAGATGATAACGCTGGCTAAAACAAACATCGGAAATATCTCGGCAAAATACCACTGTACTCTCGTCAGAGTCTTTATCAAAACATTGGATAACTTTGGTAAACGCAGAGGCGGTATCTCCATATAAAAAGACGGCGCCTCTCCGGGCAAGACCATAGAGGACAAAAAGCCCACCAAGAGAAAGACCAGGCTTAAGACACCGACCCAAACCCACAGGCCGGCTGGATTTCCTTCCAGCAAAGACAGTATCACGCCCAACTGCGCCGAACAGGGGATAGCCAAAGCCAATAACAATGTCGCAATGATCCTCTCTCTTTTTGTAGGCAGTGTGCGCGTAACCATCGTAGCCATAGTATCGCAGCCCAGGCCCAAAACCATGGGAATAACAGCGCGGCCTGTAAGGCCTATCTTTTTAAACAGCCTGTCAATAAGCAAGGCAAGGCGCGGCAGATACCCTGTGTCCTCTATCACTGCAAAGGCGATAAAAAACGTCGTAACTATGGGCAGGATCAACGCCACCGCATACCTCACACCCAATGTAATAACGCCGTACTCTCCAACGAATAGATCCCTTAATACCTGCCAGGGGATCGATGCGGTAAGAATTCGCGTGATCCACGGATTAATATGCCTTTCGAAAATATCGGTCTCAATAAAATCAACGACAATGCCGGCGCCGAATTCTCCTACGAATTTGTAGAGCCCGTAATACAATATCAATAATAATATAGGTAAGCCTGTGACGGGATGTATCATCAGCCGGCTCAACCTTTCCCTGAAAGGGAACTGTCCTACAGGCAGATGTTCCACAGAGATGCCGGCGATACGGCTGGCCTCCTGTTGCCTCTGAAGGCTTATGACATAAGAGACAGGTTCATGGCAAAAGTTTTTTACCTCATCTACAACGCGGCGGATCTCGTCAAAGACTTGCGGCTCAGACGACCGGACCTTTGGGATGATCTCATCGTCTTCCTGGAGCAAAAGGAGCGCGATGGAACGCTTGGATACGTTGTACTCGTTTTTCAATAATAGCTCTATGGTCTCTAAGCTCATCTGAAAGATATCCGTAGTGTCCTTGTGCCTTACCGCCCTGGCTGTCTGCTGGGCAAGCTTTGCCTCCAGAGGCGAGACAGGAAGCAGGCCTTGGATCTCCCGCGGCCTCCTGCCGCAGGCGCCGCCTGAAACAAAAGCCTCTATCTTTCCTTTTAAGATATCCATGCCTTTACCGGTAGTTCCAACAGTAGCCACAACCGGGACTTTCAGCTCTTTCTCAAGGACGCCAAGATCTATCTTCATCCCCACTTTTTCCGCCTCATCGATGATATTTAAGACCAGGATGACCGGCAGGTCGGCCTCCAAAAGCTGTAACGTCAAAGGCAGCATCCTTTCAAAATTCTTGCCGTCTATGACATGCAAAACAATATCCGGAGACTCCTCCATCAATATCCTCCTGGCAACCCTTTCTTCCTCTGTAATGGAAAAAAAGGCATACATGCCGGGGGTGTCTGTGACCTCAAATTCAACTTCGCCTATTTTGGCCTTGCCGCGCGTTACCTCTACCGTAGTGCCCGGGTAATTTGAGACTGTCACGTAGGTGCCTGTGAGTCGGCCGAATATTACGGATTTGCCCACATTGGGGCTCCCGACTATCGCGATCTTGCATAAGGCATGATGCTGTTTTTGGCCCTCTTTGCAGCAAGAAGCGTTAGATTTCAATTTTCCGAATATTTTTTTTATTGAACCCATGCGTCTTCTCCTTAAAAACCAAACTGTGCCTGCACGTAAAAATAATCCACGTCTTTTCCAGAACCTGACGCATCCTTGAAAAAGCCCGCCGTAAAGAATCTATTGGCGCTCAAGATAACGCTAAGGTCCTCCGAGAGCTTATATTCTGCTATAAAGTTGACCTCGCTGCCAATGTCCCTGCTTATGCCGGCCGGCGTCTTATCCGCAACGAAATAATGATAATCGAGATTTAAATTCAGGCGCTCCGTGACATCTGCCGATACGCCTGCTAATCCGATATGCATACCACTGGCCCGCAAACCCCCTGCATCGACTCCGCTTAGGTCGGGGATAAGGCCTGTATCGCCTACGACGTAATTATCGTTATATATATTCCCATGGAACTCGCGGTACTTTTTATCAGAGGCGTCGTTATCGCCGCTTCCGAATGCGTAACCCGCAAACACGCGAAGGTTATACTTTGACCCGAAACTATAGCCGGCCTCAAAATGGCCGCCATAGGCGCTTATGGCGTCAGCCTCCGCGCGGCCAAGGTTATCGATCTTACCGAACTGATACAAAGGCTCGATCTCATAATCAAACTTCTCCGCGGCTTTTCCGGCGAGCCTAGCGCCTAAAGTAAACCACTCCGCGTCATCGGGCTGGTCCGCATGAAAAAAGCTGAATCCTCCTTTGTGATAAAAAAAGTACAGATCCAGATCGATGTCGCTTTTAAGGCGACTGCTTGAATAAAGGCCATACAAGGCAGGCTCCGGATAACTTGTGTTTCTGGCCAGGTCGACGTAACGGGCGGCTATAAGGTCCAGCCAAAGGCCGTCCGAAGGCGCAATGTTGGCCTTAACGCCGTCCCAGACAAGCCCCTCATAAAAATCATTATCACCCAAAAAGAATGCCGAGCCGTAACAAAGAGCCTGACGGCCGGCTTTTAGTTTTACAGGGACGGGACTTTTAGTCGAAAATTCAAAGTAGGCCTGATAAAGATTGGATTGCGAATAATCGCTTTGGCCCTGCCGGTTGTAAAACTGCCCCTCCACGAAGGATTCAAAAATATCAGCAGGTTTAAATAACACATTCAGGCGGTTCCTGAAAACCCCCTGCTCCTGACGCACGCCTGGAGCAAAAGTAAAATCGCCTAGATCCATGTTTCTCGCGAAATCGGCGCGCAGCCTTATCTGGCCGCCCACATTAAAAACCTCCTGACTTTCCATCCCATCCTGCGCAACACTGCATGTCTTAACCGGACCATGATGCACATCCGAAGCAAAAACGCTACCCGCACAGATCAATATGCCCAGGGCCAACAAATAAAAAATCCTCTTCATAAATAACACCCCTTTACTTTTTCCGACAATTTTTACAAACCCCGTAAAGCTCCAGCTTGTGTTTTGTCAATATGAAACCTTCTCTTTCTGCGATCTGTGCCTGTAATTTTTCTATGCTGGGATGGACGACTTCAACGAATTTGCCGCACTGGGTACATATAAGGTGGTCATGATGCTCGTGGCCATAAAGATGCTCGTATCGCGTAAACCCATCCTCGCACTTGAACTCGCGGCACAGGCCGCTTGCGCAAAAGTGCTTCAACGTCCTGTAAATCGTAGCATACCCTATGCCGGGAGAAGCCTTCCTGGCCAGCTGAAAAAGTTCGTCAACGGTCAAGTGCTTCTCGCTCTTCAAAAAGATCTTTAGTATCGCGTCACGCCGGCCGCTATGCTTTAAGTTCTTGCGGCTGGCATAATCCGCGAATATCTCTTCTTCTTTTTTGGCCTTCATATACACCTCATATTGAAAATGATTATCAATTTCAAAATTATAACTCAATAAGGGCCCTTGTCAAGATTTTATTCTAAAAACCTAAGTGAGGTGTCCATAAAAGGGGACAGGCTACTTTTTATAAACTGAGCCTTTTGCGATTCCAAACATAAAACAATACTCCAAAAAAGTAGCCTGTCCCCTTTTTGTAGTTATGGTTGGATGAGGCGGCGTTGTTTGGCGCGCTCGGACTTGCCTTTGGGCACGTGCAGCGGCTTGCCGGTGTCGGGGTCTATGCCGGTATAATACATGACGCCTGAACGCGTCATCGGTAGAGGGATAAAATCCTGTATCTGTTCAGGGGTATAACCCATCTTCTTGGTGTATCGTGCCAGGGCAAGCGCGTCGTTTAGATCACAGCCGGGGTGCGCCGTTATGAAATACTGTACGAGGTATTGTTTCTTGCCGAGTTTTTTATTCAACTCTTCGTATTCTTTTACGAACTCTTCATAACTCTTGAATGGCGGCTTATGCATTAGTTTCAACACCCTATCTGAAACGTGTTCCGGCGCGACTTTGAGCTGGCCTGAAACATAATACCTGCAGAGTTCATACAGATAATCTTTTGCCTGAGGCAAAACAAGAAGGTCGTATCGCATACCGCTCTGGATATTTACCTTTTTTACGCCTTTGACGGCTCGCACTCCGGATAGCATCTTTGTCTGTTTTGAAAAATCTATTTTAAAGTTAGGGCAGACTTGCGGCCACAGGCAATCAGCTTTTGAACATTTGTTACCTATATTACAGAACACCATATACATATTGGCGGTGGGCCCGCCTACATCGGAGATAACACCCTTAAATCCCTCCCCTTGCGCTATTTCTTTTGCCTCAGCAGCTATAGACTCAGGCGAGCGGCTTTGAATAATGCGGCCCTGGTGTAAGGACAAGGAACAAAAAGAGCATGAGGCAGCGCAGCCCCGGTGGCTGGTTATCGAAGTCTCTACGGTCGCAAGGGCCGGCACGCCGCCGAATTTAGCGTATTTTGGATGGCACTTGCGCGTGAATTTCAATCCATAAATACGATCCATCTCTTCTGTAGTCAAAGGCATGGCCGGGGGTAACTGCACGCAAAAACGGGCGTCTGTCTTCTGGACTACAGGCTTTGAGCTAAAAGGGTTCAACTCTCCAGAGTAAAGGTTAAAGGCCTCCAAAAACTTATGTTTGTCGGATGAGACTTCTTCATAAGACGGCAACAAGGTATACTCTTCCAGAAAAGACAGGTCGCGGCGGCCTATGACCGTGCCGCGTATGTCGTTTAATGCCTCTATCTTTTCACCTGCCTGCAGTCTTTTAGCCAGCTCTAAAATCTGACGCTCTGCCATACCGTAGATCAATAGATCAGCTTTTGAATCAAACAAGATCGAACGTTTGACCTTATCCGACCAGAAATCATAATGGGCCAGCCTTCGTAAAGACGCCTCAATGCCTCCTATAACAACAGGCACCCCTGGAAATAATTCACGCGCCTTATTGGAATAAACTATGGTGGGCAATTTAGGCCGCAGGCCGGCCGCTCCTCCAGGCGCGTATTTATCCTGCCGCCTTAGATTCATGTTCGATGTATAAATATTCAGCATGGAGTCGAGATTTCCTGCAGTGATCCCAAAGAAGAGGCGGGGACGTCCCAGGCCCATGAAATCCTCCGACTTTCGCCAGTCGGGCTGGGCGATAATACCGACCTTATACCCTTCATCCTCCAAGAGCCTGGAAAGGAGAGCTGCGCCAAAACTCGGATGGTCGCAATACGCGTCTGCCGTGATAAAAATAATATCACAGGCCTCCCACCCCCGCTCCTTCATCTCATGTTTTGTAGTAGGTAAGAACTTTTGCATAAAAACATTATAACACATCAACCACATCCCCTCCGAGACTCATTCTTATCGCCACTCCCACAATTTTCTTCGCACATAGCCATCAATAGCCTACTCGAGCCTCCCACAGCCGCTTCCGGCATTTTCTCCACCTATAGCCTTCCCGCCCCGTCCGCCGTCTTCACGCGAACCGGTGCTCAGCAGCCAGAGGAAGCCTTTTAATAGTGGGAAACCCTCCGGAATTCTCGTAGGGTTAGAGTAGCCGGTCAGTTCCGGCTTCCCTTGTAGCGCTCTTATCTTCTACCTCTAT
>DMEU01000015.1:22602-22807 GCA_003451585.1 Candidatus Omnitrophota bacterium
TGGCCGGTGCTAGTGACTACAGGGAGTTATGATTGCTAATGTATGCTATATATAAGCCGCTTCCGGCATCTATTCCACACGTTGCCTTCTTTAGCCTTCACCGTGCCGCCGGTAATAGTCACCCTATCCCCCCCGGACCCCCGATTGGAAACCCTCCCGTGGTTTCCCCCGTCGTAAAAGCTCGACGGGTCCCCTTTCCGCTACG
>DMEU01000015.1:23105-97088 GCA_003451585.1 Candidatus Omnitrophota bacterium
AAAATGCCGGAAGCGGCTTTGGAGGCTCGAGTAGCTGTGGACGGGGCGGGAAGGCTATAATTGGCTATTACCGGCGGACCGGTGAAGGGTAAGGAAGGCTACAGACGAGATAGATAGCTAGAAGTAACGATGCCGGCTTATTCATAAAAAAGCCCCCTGCTTTTTATGGCAGAGGGCTTTTATAAAACTTGGTGATCGTTATTATTTGGAGAGCGTATTGGCTATGACGAACGAAGCGAATACTATAGATACCATTGACATAAGCTTGATCAATACGTTCAATGATGGGCCTGACGTATCCTTGAACGGATCGCCTACAGTATCTCCGACAACCGCGGCCTTATGCGCAAAAGACCCCTTGCCGCCGTGGTGCCCTTCTTCGATATATTTTTTCGCGTTATCCCACGCGCCGCCGGAGTTGGCCATCATGATGGCCAATACAAAACCGCATACCGTGGCACCTATCAGAAGCCCGGCCTGAGCCTCAAGGCCTGCTAATAACCCTACCGCTATAGGAGAAACTATAGCCAGGAGGGCCGGCAGGACCATTTCTTTCTGTGCGGCCTTAGTTGCTATCATGACGCAACCGGCGTAGTCAGGCTTGGCCTTGCCTTCCATCAATCCGACTATCTCCTTAAACTGCCTCCTGACCTCTACGACTATCTGAGATGCCGCGCGGCCTACCGCCTGCATAGTGAAAGCGCAGAAGGCAAACGGAAGCATGCCTCCGATGAACAACCCTATAATGACCCGAGGATTTAATAAAGACAGGTCCAGGGTCTTACCAAACATCACTATCTGTTCATTGAACGCGGCGATAAGGGCGAGCGCGGTCAAAGCAGCAGAACCTATGGCAAAACCTTTGCCCGTGGCAGCCGTTGTATTACCCAGAGAATCCAAAGCATCCGTTCTCTTCCTGACACTCGGATCCAAGTGGGACATCTCGGCATTGCCTCCGGCATTATCGGCGATAGGGCCGTAAGCGTCCGTTGCAAGCGTAATGCCCAAAGTCGACAACATACCGACCGCCGCTATAGCCACGCCGTACAACCCGGCGTTAAAACTACTTGCGCCGCCGGCCAGATAGTAACTGGCCAGGATAGCGCCGCAAACCACAATAATAGGTATAATGGTTGATAACATACCAACCGCCATGCCGCTTATAATAACCGTAGCAGGGCCCGTAAGCGCGGCATCCGCCACTTTTTTTGTAGGGTTGTAACCGCTCGATGTATAAAACTCAGTTGAAATACCTAATATGACACCTGCTACAAGGCCTGATACTATGGCCCAATATATACCCATATGCTGTGCGCCTAAAGTATATTTTACAAGAGGGAATGCCGCGATGAGTATCAATATGGCGCTTGTAAATATGCCCTTTCTCAAAGCCCAAAGAAGCGCGGCCTGAGAAGCATCCTCCTTGCTCCTGACAAAAAACGTCCCGATGACCGAAGCCAGGACGCCTACCGCGGCCATAGCCATAGGGACAGTAACGCCGCCAACGCCTAAACCCGCGGCAACACCTAAAGCGCTAGTCGCGACAATAGAGCCTACATAAGACTCGTACAGGTCTGCGCCCATACCGGCCACATCGCCTACATTATCACCTACGTTATCGGCGATGACAGCAGGATTACGGGGATCGTCTTCGGGAATACCCGCCTCAACCTTACCTACGAGGTCTGCTCCTACATCCGCAGCCTTGGTAAAAATACCGCCTCCGACCCTGGCAAACAAGGCCTGGGAACTTGCGCCCATACCAAAACATAGCATCGTTGAAGTGATGATCGCGATCTTGCTCTGGCCTACGGGTAACGGATGAACTGTATACCACCAGTCGAGGCCAAAATACCATAAGCTTAGATCAAGAAGGCCAAAGCCTACTACCAAGAAACCCATGACAGCACCTGCGGAGAATGCAACACGGAGCCCTGAGTTCAAGCTCTTCTGCGCCGCGTTCGTGGTACGTGCGCTGGCATTGGTCGCCATCTTCATGCCTAAGAATCCGCACAAGCCGGAAAACAGGCCTCCAGATAAGAACGCGTAAGGCACGACAGCCGGCAGGTTACCCAGTTTTACCAAAATACTCAAAATAATAAAAACGACTACGAAAAAAATCGCGACAATGGAATACTGCCTTCTAAGATACGCCGCGGCGCCATCTTTGACCGCCTGGGCGATCTCCCTCATCTGAGGCGTCCCTTCATCATGCTTCATGACCGTGACCGCCAGATACGCCGCAAACCCCAAGGCCAAAAGCGAGCCTACCGGCGCCAACAACAACAGATCGAACATGTAACCTCCCTTGTTTTAGGAAAAATTCCAGCCGAAGACGGATCAGCCTTCGACAGAAGCCTCTAATATAGTATGAATACCGGTTTTTTTCAAGAATTTTCGGAAATACCGGTCTCAAAAAATATTCCGCTAGAGACGCACGACATCCTCTTTATAGTAAAGAGACAGGAAGAGCAGGATGTAATCCCTCAGGTGGCGGGTCAGGAGAAAATTATTGCGGATGTGTTCGCGCCCGTTCTCCCCCAACTTCTTTGCATAGGCCGGGCTGTTCAAGAGCTGTTTGACGGCAAAAGCAGCCCCATCGATGGATTGGCACAAGAGCCCTGAATATTTATGCGCTATCTGCAAAGGGATGCCGCCTACCCTGGATGCCACGACAGGCTTTGCCTTCCAGAGTGCTTCGGCAACGGTCAGCCCAAACCCTTCCCTTATGGATTTCTGCAAAATTATGGTGGACGCCGCCTGCAGTGCGTTGATCTCGATATCGTTTTGGGACAATAGCAATATGTGTATGTCCGGGTCGTCTTTTGCCATTTCCTGGACCTCCTGCAAGACCTGTACCCCTTCAGGGTCATCGGACGCCCCTCCGCCGGCCAATATGAGCCTGCAGTCATTATACTTCTTCACCTTCTTGTATACCTCGATAACACCGAGGGGGTCTTTCAAGCGGTCGAAACGTGAGATCTGCGTGATTATCGGTTTATCCTGCGGGATGTTGTATTTGATCAAAACGCCGTCTATTATTTCCTGCGGCAGTTCCTTGTTCTTATCGCTTAAAGGGTCTATCGAAGGGGCTATCAGGAACTGCCGTATGGGCAATTGCTGGGAAAACGATGGCGCCGAAAAAACAGCAGAGTCATATTTGACGATAAAATCCATCAGAAAATCCCACACCCTCTGGTGCGGGTCGGAGACATCGATATGACAGCGCCATATCCACTTGTTCTCGGCCTTCTTGTTAACCAGGGCTATGGGCTGAGGGTCGTGTATAAAAACGATATCGCCGTATGTATTGACCTCTTCTATATTCCTGGAGCTCGTCTCAAGAAAAATATCAAAATCCTTATCGGTCAGCTCATCGAGCCTGCCGTGAAGGACATTATGGAATTTTTTCGTGACCTCAAAAAAATCGACGCCGCCTTTGATAAGGTCCCAACGCGCGTCAACCCCAAGCTCGCGCAAGAGAGGCAACATGCGGTTTAAGATCTCTGCCACACCGCCTCCTACGGACGTAGAGTTGATATGCTGGACGACTTTCCCTTTAAGCCTTTCGGCTATAAGCTTTAAGTCATCTATCACCGACTGGCCGACTATGGGCGCGTAATCCTCTATTTTAGCCATTCTGGGCCATCCTTTTTTCTACGATACTTATGATGGTTCTTTTTAAGTCATCCATGGTACGAGTATACGGGTCAAGCTTGGAGATCTTTTGCGCCAATATCGGATCGCCTATAGAATTATTTATCCAATACGAAAAATCATTATCGCCCTTTTCAAGCCGCAGGCGCGATTCAAAGATATGAAAATAAATGGAATCAAAAGTCACCTTGTTTAAGATATCCAGGAATTCCCTTAAGTCATGTGCCACATAAGGCGTCGGCAAGACGAAGCTTATGGATTTAATAAAGTAAAAATGCCTGCCTTCTGAGGCGAACCTCATCTTGGATAAAGGATATTCCTTCATGTAATCTTCTATCGTGGATATGATCTTTTCCCTTAAGGCCCGTATAGAGGAGAATTGAACGGTGTCTATGCTGGCAAGTCTCTCCGCCAACTCCCTCTCCCCTAAGGTCTCTGCCACCCAGAAGGCGAAATCATTAGGAGGCTCAGGTGAAAGATACTGGTGTTGCTGCAAAAACCTGTGCGTATGGTGATAAATACAGGAGCCGGAGACCGTCCTTATCTGCTCCAGCAGCTCTTCCAGCGTGCCGGCTTTAAGCCCCGTCAATTCCGACAAGTGGAGCCGCGTAAAGAATTGGAACGGTTCGCGCGCCTTGGCAATTTCTCCCATTTCACACCTGCCTATTTTTTGCAAAGCAAAAAATAGAGTCTCGCCAATGCTTTAGTGGCGGACGGTCTATTTTCCATTTTCTATTTTCAAAAATCTGACCTTCTCTAAAAATTCAAGCACCTGGCCAGTATCCTCAAGGAAATAATCTGTTTCGACCTTCTGGCCCTGGCCGACCCAAACGGTCAGCCCGTTGCCGGCTAAAACCCTGAAAGCATCTTCGTCAGTCGTATCATCACCGATATAAACAGGCACAACAGGCCGGCCATCCCCAAACAAGCCTTTATCCAATAACCATTGTACAGCTCGGCCCTTATCCCAGTCAATCGCCGGCCTTACTTCAAAGACCTTCTTACCCTCTACGATCCTGATCTTTCCTTCAGCAACCCGGCGCTTGACACTCTCTTTAAAAAACCCTTTTATCAACGCGATATCGGCCTCCGGGCTCATGCGGTAATGGAAGCTCAAAGTGGGCCCTTTATCCTCTATGATCACGCCTTCAAAACGCGAACAGGCCTTAAGCAATAGATCCCTTACTCCCTTTATGATATCCCTAAATCCATCAGGAGTAAATATCTGAGAACCTACGCCTTGGCCGCGTATCTCCAACCCATGATTGCCGGCATAGATAAGTTTATTTAATCCGACCATGGCGGCTATATTCTCAACAGAACGGCCGCTGATGATGGCCACACGGCAAGACGGCAGGTTAGACAAAGAAGAAAGCAGGCCCCTTGCTTGGGCGGAAAGTACCGCATCCTCCGGCCTTCCAACGATAGGTGTCAAGGTCCCGTCGTAATCCAGAAAAAGGAAAATGTTTTTATCTAACAGTTCCTTTTTAATCAAATCCCAATTCCGCAGTAAATTTTCCATCCTCTAATTCCTAACCAATATCAACCGCGTAGGTTGATATTGGTGGGTTATTCTTTGAATTCAAACTTCAGCAATTCCGATATGGCCTTCCCTGCCCAACGGAAAATATTGTTCAACTCCACGATATTGCGCATTTTGACCATCCTCTTTTGGGCATCTTCTGCGCTTAATTCCAGCGCCGTAAAAAGCCCTTCGGCGACCTGATCACGGTCAAACGGATTTATAAGGATAGCGTCGGTCAATTCCCTTGACGCCCCCGTGAACTCGCTCAACACGAGCACGCCCTGGTTGTCTACCCGGCTTGAGACGAATTCTTTTGCCACCAGATTCATGCCGTCGTGCAGGGAACTGACAACAGCCACATCGCAGAGGCGGTTCAAAGCCAGAAGTTCAGAAAAAGACATATGCCTGCGTATCATGATTATAGGCTTCCACATGCCGGTTGAATGCTTCCAGTTTATCTGCTCCACTAAGGCATTGATCTCGTCATTTAAAGCCTTGTAACGCGGTATGTGGAGGCGGCTTATCTCGCCCACTTGCAGAAAGACTATTTTTTCTTTATACTCCGGATGCTTCTCAAGAAGCCTGTCGATACCCGCCATGCGCTCCGGGATGCCCTTGGTATAATCTATCCTGTCTATACCCAACAACAGGCGGCAACCGGAAAGCTGGAACTCTTCTTTAAGCGCATCCATAGCCTGTGCCACTTTTTGGGATTCGACCACAGAGCTGATGCCTTGAAAATCAACGCTTATAGGATACGGCCTGATAATTGTCTCATGCCCTCCGCGGACTACGGAAAAACGCTCACGGTCTATCTTGCTCTCTATTTCACGGTCTACAGCCGAAAAGAAATTATCGCAATGGCAGCGTATGTGAAAACCGAGCAGATCGTTAGCCAGCAATCCGTCAAGTATCTCTTTCCTTTGAGGGCAGATGCTAAAAGCCTCATAACCCGGCCAGGGGATATGCCAAAAATGGGCAATGATCAACTGATTAGGGGCCATCTCCTTTAAATATTTAGGCAGTAAGCAAAAATGGTAGTCCTGGATCCAGATAAAGGCCTTCTTGTCCCCAACCTCATCCATGATGGCCTTTGCAAATTTTTTATTGACCTGTTGGTAATACTCCCAATCCTCGGAACGGAACACAGGCCTCTGGAAAGCCATGTGGCACAAAGGCCAAATAGCCTCATTGGAATAACCGTAGTAATAACCGTTCTCTTCTTCCTTGGTCAGCCAAATGCGTTTTAAGGTGTAGCTCGGGTTATCCGGCGGCACAGCTATCTTACCCTGTCCGTCGGTCACCTTCCTGTCGGCCTCACCGCTCCCGTTTACGACCCAAAGGCCGCGGCATGCCTGCATGACAGGGTCAAGAGCGGTGACTACGCCTCCGGCACCCCGTATATATTCTATCTTGCCCTTCTTGTATAGATGTACATAGGGTTCCCTGTTAGACACTACGATAAAAAGATAATCGCCCATCTTTTCCCTGATAAACTCATGTAAAGATTCTTTTGTCCACATTAGAAACCTTTCTGCGCGCCAAAGGCGGGATTGAACATTTCTATATCCCTTTTAACAGCACTATCCCTAAAGCTAAAAATACGGCCGCCATTGCAAGCTTGATAACACCCAGGTTCTTTCTGGCGTAAACCTCGAACTGCTTCGAAGTAGCCCCTCCAAGTGCCGCGATCAAGATAAAGACCAGGGGCAAAATGAACATTATATTATAAATAATAAGATAAAATAACGCCTTAGCGCGCAGCGTCCCCTCTTTTAAAACGAAGACGATCGTAGGCAGATACAACTGTCCTGTGCAAACCGCCTCTAATATGGATATCATAAAACCTACGATAAGGGCGCTTAGGGCCAGGCTAAAAAAAGCTTTTTTGCGGCCCATCCTATCCTTCCGGTAATACTCGCCTACGATGGAATGGATCTTATTCTTGATCGCGCGCGGCAACTGCAGGGCCATCGCGTCGGTATTACCGGTCCTTTTAAAAATGATATAATCTTTAACAGCCAGTACCCCTAAAAAAATACTTAAAGACCCTATCGCCAGATATACGGACTTTGTAACGGCATAAAAGCCTTTCATCGTATAGAGCGCCTTAAAGAACCCCAGGCCTAATGCCAGGTATGTCAAAAAAACAGCCACTATATAGAAAAAACCTATCAAGGCCATCTCCCTGCGTTTATACCCCATAAGCGTCAAAAAAGAGATGAAAAATACAATGACGGTAAACGCGCACGGATTAAAACCATCTACCAGACCGGCCCCGATGACAGCCAAAGGGCCGAAGGACCTGAAGCGTTCAAGGAGATTCACACCGCCCTCTCCTAAAGCCATGGCCTGCTTCTGGCCTGAGGACAATTGTTCTAAGATGAGCTGGTCAAGCGAATCCGCGGCCTCAGTGACACCTACCAGGACTTTATCGCCTATAAGGATCGTAGGAGTGCCTAATCGCCTGCCGGACTTCTGCTCAAGATCCACAAAATCGCGTAGATGTATGCCGTCCGTAATATCGAGGTACTCCCAGCGCACTTTCCCGCCGTATTTTTTAGCTATCGAAGGTATGATGTCCTGTATGACTTTATGGCAGGCCTTACAGGTAGGCGAATGAAAGACCCTTACTAAGACCTGGTCTTGCCTGCTAAAAATAGATGCCTCGGCAGTAAATGGCAGAGCAGAGAGTGCAGAATACAGAAGACAAAAAACAGAGAACAGAAAACGTAGGACAAATGAATTGCTTTTTCGTTGAATATTTTTTGGCATCGACTAACCCTTCCTGGCTGACGTGAGTTTAGTCGTGATCTCCTCCATGAGGTCCTCCATGGTAAGGATACCCACGAACTCATCATCCTTATAAACTGCCGCGACCATCTCCTTGTTCGGCTGCAATTTAGAAAAAACTTTATCCAGGCTCTCATCCATTTCAACACGCAACACAGGCCGCATCAATGCACTCCACCCATGCGAAAGGTCTTCCGGGCTAGAATAGAACAGGTCGAAAACATTAAGCACGCCTTTAAGTTCTTTACCTTCTAATACGGGAAACCGCGTAAAACGCGACCTGGCACACTTGTCTTTAATGCTCTCTATACTCTCTGAGATATCTATGCTGATAACATTTTTTAGCGGCACCATGACATCCGCGGCACGGGTCAGCGTCATATCGAATATCTTGTCTATAGCCTCTTTCTCGTGCGCCTCCAGAATGCCTTCCCGCGAAATATCCTTGATCAACGATTTGATCTCATCTTTGGTCAGAAACGGATTTTTTCTAAGCCCCTTCGGGTTTATTATCCTTGCCACGGAATTTGCAAAAAACGTGAAAAAACTGACAAAAGGAAAAAATAACTTTTCACTGAAATTCACGAGGCCTGCGACATAAAGGACTACACGATTGGCCTTATACCTGAATACCGTCTTAGGCAAGAGCTGGCAGAAGATAAAAGAAACAGGCGTCATTACAAGCGTGGCCAACAGAGCGCCGTAGACGGGGCTGGCCTTAGTAAAAAGCGCGGTAGCGCAGGCGGATGAAGCTACGACGGAAATATTCGTCCCGATAAGGGTCGTGGTCAGGAGCCTGTCGGGCTTTTTTAAGAGGTCATGCACTAACATGGCCGGCTTATTCTTCTTCTCTATCAGGTGCATAAGCTTCAAAAAATTCACAGAGACGAAAGCCGTCTCGCTTCCGGAAAAAAAGGCTTCCGTTACAAGTGCAATGAATATAATGAACAAAAGCAATATCATTTCACCTCCAGGATCACGCTCTTGATACGCCGCGCGAGCACCTTTTCAACTGTAAATACTCCGCCGGCCGCCTCGATACGTTCCCCTTCAGCCGGGATCCTTCCGAAAATATCTAGCAGGAAACCGGCTATAGTATCATAATCCCCTTGAGGTATATCTATGTGGCAATCATCACATGCCTTATAGACCGGCGCCTTGCCGCTTATACGGAATGTCTTAGGGCCGATCTCTTCTACCAGCTTTTCCCTGACCTTGAACTCATCATACACTTCCCCGAACACCTCTTCTAAGATATCCTGCAAGGTCACAAGGCCTGATGTACCGCCATATTCATCCACTACTATAGCCATGCTGCACTTCTGCTTATAGAAATCCTTGATAAGCTCGTCGATACGTTTTGTCTCCGGGACGAACATGACCGGTTTTATCAGATCGGCAAGCGCGAAAGATTCCTGTAAAAAAAGCTCTTTGACCGATACCGCGCCCGTTATATTATCGTATGAATCCTTATAAACAGGCAGCCTGGAGTGGCGCGCCTGGCGCGCAAAATCAACAGCGCGGCCGCGCTCCCAATTAACGGAAACGGCCTTAATGTCCGTGCGCGGCGTCATGATCTCCTGCGCGGTCGTAGTGGTGAGCTCTAAAATAGACACCACCATCTCTTTCTCGCTTTTTCCTACGACACCGTGCCTGTGCCCCACCTCGATGACCGTCTTAAACTCTTCCTCGGTCAAGGTAGGTTCTTTTTTCAAATTAAGGCGCAAAGCCCCTATGATCCCATCGCAGACACGGGTTGCAACAAACAAAAACGGGGTGATAAGGCGTTCAAAAAAATATAGGGGCGCGGAGACTAAATAGCTCAATCTTTCATTATTATGGATAGCGATAGTCTTTGGGGTAACCTCGCCGAATACCAGCAATATAAGAGTAGTAACGCCTATCGAGACGCTTACTCCCTTTGGGCCTAAAAGGTCTATCAGGACCGACGTGGTAATGGCGGAGATAGCGATATTAACCAGCGTATTGCCGGCCAATATGGTAGTAAGGCAACGCATAGGGTTTTCTAAAAGACGTATGATGCGGGAGGTGCTTTTTCCTTCCTGCTTAAGCCGTTTAAGTTTTATGGCATCCAGCGAAAAAAGGGCTGTCTCCGACCCTGAAAAGAACGCCGACAGGAACAGAAAAACAACCAAAAGCACCAACTTGAGGGCAAGAACGGAAGTGAACATATTTTTTACCTTAAGCGAAGGCTCACATCAAGGAGCGTGCGGACCAGGAAAGACTTCAAAAACATAATCGCCAGGATAGCGATAATAGGTGATATATCAATACCTAAATTAAGGGATAAAGGCAGAAGGCGGCGTATCTGATAAAGGATCGGCTCCGTAACCGACTGTAGCACGCGCACAATAGGATTATGCGGGTCCGGATTGACCCAACTGATAAGGGCACGAATAATGATAAGCCAATAGAAGACCGTCAGGCCTACCTCTAAGACCTGCGCTATCGCTGCAAGTAAATTAGCAAATATGAACATTAAACACCTTAATGTGTCCGCCTAAAGCGGATATCAAGCGAAATCCGCCTACGGCGGATCAAACACCTCCGGCGGACACTATATCTTTATAACAAATAGCTGCGGCATGGTCAAGGCATAAGGTAAAATTATCCGCAATACCCCATGAGCTGTTTTAAGTCTTTGAAGAGACGTGCCGGCTTTGCTTTTTTCAGCTCTTGCAGGCGGCTGGATCCTGTAGCAACGGCTATGGTATCTATGCCGGCGCGCCTGCCTGTTTCGACATCTAAGGCCATATCGCCAACGTAAACAGCATGGACACGGGCCAAATGGAACATTTTAAGCAGCGTATTCAAGATCAACGGGTGGGGTTTGGCAAAATCAAGCTTATCAGCGCACAAGACCTTATCAAAAAGAACATCGATCTTTAGCCGGCGCAATATGATGCGCGTAAAACGGCTCGGCCTGTTGGTGGCTATGGCGGTTTTAATACCTTGCGACTTCAGGCAAAGCAGGAGACTCTTGGCATGCGGCATAAGCCTGATATTTTTTCTGAGGCTTTCGGCGTGGTGCTTGCGATAAACGCGGAGGGCGCGCGCAAGGTCCTGGCGCCTCACGAACGGCCTGATCAGATCGGTATCCCCCCATCCCACCGCCCTTATGATCTCATCTCTGCTTACAACGGGATACCCCATCTTCTTCATTGTAAAATTGAAACTTCGGATAATAGCCGGATAGGCATCGACCAACGTCCCGTCGAGATCGAAGATGAAAAGTTTTTTTTGTTCGACCGGCATCCGTTCGTCCTTGAAATGCTTGTTTTGACAAAAAGGGCGGGATAGACCTTAACCCCGCCTGAGTCAATAACCCTCTTATTCTACCGCTTCATCGCCATAAGATACTGAATTCACTTGCGGACCATCATCAAGCGACGGCATTACCGTTGATGGCAGGGCTTCTGTCTCTGCCATATCCGGTACGATCTCCTCAACCGGCGCTTCAGGCACTAAAACAGCCTCAGGTTGCTCTTGCTCATCCTTTTTCTCTACCACGATAAGCCCTGCTACATTATCGCCGTTTAAGATCTTGTAATCTACGGTCACGTGATCACCCGGCTTTATCTGACCCAAGTCTGTTACATTTTCAAGGAGCGTCTTATCATCTATTTTTAAAACAGTCTGGACCTCTTCATAGGTATCGTAATCCAGGCGCTGGATGGTCAACTGCTTATTATCGCTATCGACAGAGACGACCTCTCCCCATACCCATTCGGATCTTTCTTCCATTGCCTGCTCTACAGGGGCCGCGACGATCTCCTGTTCGGCGGGGGTCGAAACGATCTCCTGTTCGACCGCGGCTAAACCGGCTTCCTGCTCTTCTTGAGCAAAAGCAAAAGGCGCAACAACCATGAACAATGCGATACCCAAAACAAACGCGCTTCTTAAAACAGACATATGAGACCTCCTTTTTAAAACTCTAACCTCAACTTTTCAGCCAATTCCGCGCAAAGCCTGTGGGCCATGCGTGTAGAGCCCTGCGACAGGCCATTGCAACCACAGCTTGTAGTGATCAAAGCGCCGTTCTTCAATAAACCCGGGCACTTCCTTAAAATATCAAATAGCTTCCCAGCCAAACCAGGGGCCAAGAGAGCCTCTTCACTCGTAGGCACAATGCCTACAGCAGGTATCCCGCCGCGTTTTAAAAATGAAGAAAGCGGTTTTTCATAAAGAAGAAGCTTGTCTAAGTAACCGAACGCGTCAAAATTAAGTATGTCGACATCCGTCTCCATGACCATCTCCCAATCTGTATTGCCGCAACAATGGATACCGGCTAAGGCGCCATTATCATGTATAACTCTTACCACATGATTTATCTTTTCGATTATGACTTCCCGCGGCAGGGAACACTGGCTTGTGCCCACTGCCACAAGATACGGTTCGTCGACAAAAATGATCACCTTTGCCCCGGAGTGCGCCCTCAGGCGGCGGATGACCCAGGAGGCCTTCATCGCCAAAAAATGCGGCAACAGGTCGCTCAACTCGGCATTGAAAATAATGGGGTTCTTGTTCTCATCGGAAAGCGACAACCCTAAGCTTATGGGCCCTATCACCTGCGCCTTGGCCCAGCCCTGCCAATTCAATCCGCTCAGGCGCTGGGAAAAAATATGCAAACCCTCGGCGTACTCCCGGCTGACGGCGAAATAATCCACATCGGCGCTTTGTGTCTTGTTAAAACAATCTTCCAGTTGTGCGACATAAGATTCGCTTACTGTATCTACCCAGACGCTCTTTGTGGCCTCATCAAGCATAAAACCCGGGAACTTTTCGCAGAATTGGACATACATATTTTCTGAAAACGCCCGCCTTGGCAGTTGCGGCCAAAACGGTATGTGGGAGCCGAGGACGTCGAAAACAAAATCAAGCGCGCCCAAGGCATCGCCATATGGCAGGCTTCCTACGCCGGTAGCTAAAAAATTACCTTTGATATCGCTTAACAGGCTGTTTGTCATTGGGTTGATCACCTAGGCGGCTTTACGGAGTCACGGATAATAAGCTCGCATGACAAGAGGCTGCGCCTTATCTCCCGTCCCGGGTCCTGCATCTTCAAATACACTTCTTTTACTGCCGCCTGGGCCATTTCTTTTAAAGGCTGGCGCATCGTCGTCAGGGCGACCGGGCCGTAAAGGCATACTGGATCGTCGTCAAAACCTATGACCGAGATATCATCCGGCACCTTGACGCTGTTTTCCAGAAAAACGCTTACCGCTTCCATAGCCATATCGTCTGAAGAGACGAAGACAGCCGTAGGCCGCACGGATAGTTCAAGCAGCTTATGAGCTGCGTCGCGCGCTGATTTACGGGAATAATCGCCTTTTAATATATAGTCTTCCCGTACAGTGATACCTGCTTTTTCTAAGGAAAGCCTGTACCCTTCAAGCCTTTGAAGTGCGGCCTGGCTCATAAGGTCTCCTGAGATAAAAGCTATCCTTTCATGCCCCATATGCAAAAGATATTCCGTAGCGGTCTGCGCGCCTTTGACATTATCTACGCTGATGCTGGAGATCTCCAGCTTCGGATCAAAATAATTCATGACCACGACAGGTATGCCAAGGTTTGAAAATTCCTCCACATGGGCCATGTTACTTATTATGTCGGCAAATACTACGCCCCCTACGGCAGCGATATTTATAGGAGTTTTCCCGTCCGTAAGATGCATCAGCAGGTCTGCCCTCAAAGAGTCGCAGGCGATGGCCGTGCTGCGGAATATCTCCATAGCGTAAAAAGAATAAAATATCCCCTCGTAGCGCGGGATCTCCAATCCTATAGTGTTGTTGGACCCGCTGGCAAGGCGCTGGGCCGAGATATTCGGCTTGAATTTAAGCCGCTTTACGGCATCTTCCACGCGGCGGCGGTTTTCTTCCTTAACGGTAGGAAATTTATTTATGACGCGCGAGACGGTGGTTATGGAAACCCCTGCCAGGCGCGCCACATCCTCTATACCGGCAACTTTATTTTTTACCATATCTGGATCCTCTCGAGAAAGCTAAAGCCCGCGGGTTATGGCCGCAGGCTTTTAAGATCTCTTATCTGTTCAATAAACGCCGCGATGGACCTAGCTCACCATATCCCCGATTTTGATCTTTGCGCCGGATGTAACATTCTTGATATCCGCCGCGGAGATCTCTTTTCGGGTCTGGATCACTTCAACAGTAGCTATTTTTTGCGTATTGCGGTAAATGGAATACGTGTGGCCTACCTTGGCCCCGTCTTCCTCGCCCATATCGATTATTACAAAATTATTCTCTTCATTTATAGCCAAAACCTGGCCGGCTGTCGGGGCTTTTTTCCCGCCGCCTGAGTCTTCAGATGCTTTAACCACTATGGGCTGCAACTGCACGACACGGCTGTCTCTTGCGCTGACTTCCTTGGTCTGTGCGCGGACCTGCTTTATATCATCCTTGACCTGAATTATCTGGTCTACGCGTTCCTGCAGGATATTATCCAATTCAGAGAGCCTCTTTGCCAGCACTTCGCGTTCCTGCTGTAAGTCCACGAGCCTGGTCTCAAGAGAGCTCTTCTTATCACCTAAGGCCATAAGCCGGCTCTTGAGCTCAAAATTCTCCGAGCGAAGATTTATCAATTGCTCGCTGATAGCCTTCTTGTCTCTTTTTTCTCTGACAAGGTCCTCGGAAAGCGTCTCCGCCAATTTTTCATTATAGACGAGCCGGCGTTCAAGGTCCACCTTGCTATCCAAGGTGGTCTTTAACTGCAGCTCAAGTTTGCGGCCCTCTTCCATGGCCTTCTCGGTCTTTAACTGCGTATCGGACAACTGACTGTTGAGATTCTTTGCCTCGATCTCAAGCGAGGCCTTTTCCCTTAAGATGTTCGCCCAATAGGCATCATCCGTCGGAGCTCCGGCAACGGTTATAGGCATGGACGTCACGGCAGCCTCATCTTGCGAGACCCCGGACTTTTTCAACTTAGATACTTCGTCTTCCAGCTCTTTTTTCTGTTTGGCTAAGTCCTGGACCTTTTCTACAAGTGCGGCGCGCTCTTTGGTGACAAGGTCGAACTTGCCTTCGAGGCCTTCGCGTTCTTTGGCGAGTGAATCAAATTTAACGCGCAGATCGCCGAACTCGGCATCCACCTTTTTTTTAGCCGCGAGTACTGAAGACAACTGCTGGCCTAAAGATTGTTTTTCGGTCTGCCATTCTGTTTCTTTCTGGGTGAATTGATTGCGGAGGGATTTATTGACGTTGTTCAATTGGAAGGCAATGACCAGCGCTATAGCGCACAAAGCTGCGAGTCCGACGAGCAGAATTTTTATCTTGTTCATTACACCTCCCTATTTGCATTCAAGATTACCATATAACTGGAAGGTGCGCAAGAAAAATTTGCGTCTTTTTAAAATATTACCCCTTCTCTGCCAGTAAGTTAAGAGTTTTGGCAGAGGTCACTCACCGACCTCGGCAAAAGTATGGCGTATAATAAGGCTGGCAGCTCCTAAAGCTATGGCATCTTCTCCAAGGCGCGAAGGGATGATCTTGACCGCGCCTGCGGCCTCTTGAAAACACCATTCGCCTACGGCCTGGCGTATCTCTTCGATCAAGGCGATACCGGCCTGCTCTATACCACCGCCTATTATGACCATCTGGGGATTTAAAAGATTCACTAAGTAAGCTGTACGCACGCCCAGGCGCTGGCCGGCCTTACGCACTATATCAATAGCCAGAGGCTCGCCTTTTTTAGCGGCTTCAAAAATGGACCCCAGCGTAACCTTTTCCGGGTCTAGAGAAGCCCCTTTCTGGCCGCTCGCGTCCTTGCTCCATTTCGAAAGCTTTAAATACTCCTCTCGGATGCCGCAATCGGCCTCCCACCTGTCCAAAAAGTACGGTGTCTGCCTCCTGTCGCTATGGATAGCTACCTCGCCGGCGCATCCTGAATATCCGCGATAGATCTCATTATTAAGCATCAGGCCGCAACCCACCCCTGAGAACATATAGACCAGGTCCTTTACGTCGGATTCCAGCGCCAGCCACTGTTCGCCAAAACAGGCGACTGTGGCATCGTTCTCTATCACGACAGGGTATCGGAATTCACGCTCAAGGATATCTTTCAAAGGAATAGTAACATCGACATAATGATAACTGTCACCTACACGCTCAGGCCAGCGGACTTTTTCCCGCCTGGAATCGACCACTCCGGCTATGCCTATCCCTATGCCGCGTATTCGCGGCCGTTCGTTCTTGGCGCGGTCCATAAGCTCGCCGGCGATCTCGAGGATGCTGTCTACGACCTCTTTGACATGGCAGCCGGCCTTGTCTTTCTTGACCTTGTGAACGATACGGCCGCTTAGGTCCGTCACCACGCCAATCGTGTTAAGGAGATTTACGCCGATACCCATCGTATACCCGGAAGAAGCGTTCAAATCCAATAAGAGCGGCCTGCGTCCGCCCTTGGATACATCAAATTCTTTTTCAAAGACTATCTTCTGGTGCAAAAAATCATCGACGTAATTCGATACCGTCACGACGTTTAAGCCTATAAGACCTGAAATATCGGTCTTGCTTATCGGGCCGCGACGCCTTATGGCATCAAGGATAAAAAGATTTTTCCTGGCGCGCTCGCTTAAGTTCTCTCCCTTGAAATATGATTCTTTCATTGATCCTTTATCTTTAAGAACTCTTCGATCTTTTTGTCTTTTTTGGCCAGCGCAAAAAGTACGGACCATATTACCATATTGCGCATATAGTGGTCCCCAAAAATATAGCTGCCGTCGGAAGCCGAATACATATCCGGCTGGTTCCAGGGGTTTAACATATTTTGCGCGGCGTTATCCCAGGCCTTTTTGGCAAGTGCCAGCCCCTCGGGCCTTAAACCCTCGTAAATGGCCAGGCTTGCAACACTATATGTTATACCGAACCAGATGTTCTCCGACTGCGAGTTCGACTTGTCCTTCTCCGCTCCAGGCAATACCGCATTAACCACGCCGAATGGGGAGACGGAACCGTTGAGCTCAAAGATGGTCAAAAGGGCGCGCTTTACCTTATCCTGTGAAACTATATAACCCAGGCCGAGCAAATGCGCTATCCACTGTCCGGTCAGCTGTGCCGCCATACAGGCAGCGCTTGCTTTCTGAAGCTTAACCTGATGCAACAACTGCTGTTCGCTCAATCCCTCTTTAGCGTTATTATACGTTATAAAGTACTTTTTATTCCATAATTTTTTCTCGAAACTGGCCTGCCCTTTTTTAAACCATAGCTGGGCCTCCTGCTGCATATCGCTATCCTGCATCAAACCCGATATCTTCTCCAGGCTAAGCAAGCTTGCCAGAAAAATACCGGATGTATATGAACTAGTCCCATGAAAACCCCAAAGGTCGAATGTCTGGTCAGCTCCTTCATTGTCCGGTAGAAAATCCTTGTTCTTATCAGTTGCGGCAAGCCAGTAGAACGCCTTTTTTATAAATGGGTACATCTTCCTTAAAAAACCTTCATCACCTGTAAATAGGAAATCGCGCCAGCATAAAAGGATGAATTTGGAATTAAGGTCTTTCCAGAGAAGGCCGTTGGTGCTATTGGACGCCAGGTCGCTCCTCTTATACCCCAGGTCGTGCGGGACATACCCTTGCGGGCGCTGCGCTTCGGCAAATTCAACCATCTCTTTTAATTCTAAATTAGGAAAGAACACGGCCAGGGGCAAAGAGCCATAGAACCTCACGTCGAGTGTGCCCAATAGGGGGCAGCATTGAGGCGACTCAAAAATACCGAACCTGTTCCTCTTGGTCCATAGGCTGCCGGAAACTATCGGGTAGAGATTGTTCGCCAACGCGTCAAAAAGCCAGGGGTCCAGCTTTAAGGCGGCCAGCTCTTTCTGCCATGCTTTTGTCCCGGCATAAAGAGAAGCGAGCCTGCCTGATACAGCTCCGACAACTTCCCCCACATTCCTGAAGTTGGCCTCATACATATGGCCTTCGCCATAATTCGGGAAATACCAGGAAAGGACGAATGTTATAGTAGCGCTCGTTTTAGGCTTTAGCTCGACCTTGGCGGCCAAGGCCCCTGCGGCCTGAAAACTCTCTGATTGCACAACCCGCTCTGTATTGGCATTCGGCAAGACCCCGCTATCGGCAAAATGAGACCAGCATTCACCAAGCGTCTCACTCGACTTATCAAAGACAAAGTGCCTGGCCTGCATATTCCATTCGCCTAAATACGAGGCCTCAATACGTTTATCTTTTAAGATGCTCAAGGCCATTTCTCCTGCGCTCGGGTCGGAGCTCTGAGCCTTCTTATTATAAAAATACAGGCTGAGGGCATCCTTGGAATCCGCAATCTGGTTAAACCTGCCCACAGCCCATTCGCCTATGATATTGCGGCCCACACCTAAAAGGGAAACGGTGATCGCGCGCGAAAATGGATTAGTAACCTTAAACTTAAAGATCGCGCACGGCATACCGGAGTTTTTCTCGTCGCCGCGCACAAAAGGCGAAAAGGCCTCCAACGCCACGCTGACCGGAAGCTCATCATCCTGATAATCCAACGAGGCGAACGGGAATACGCCGCGGAACTTGATCGACTCGACGCCTGCTATGCCCGATACGCCCGGCGTCTGGAGGAGCCTGGCTATCTTTTTACCTTTATCCTTGACGAATATGCCAAAGTGAAAACCCGGAATACCCTTAATGCCTTTTGGATCGCTGCTTTCAAGAGGCTTGTGGGTATTGTTTAAGAAAGTAAAATTATCGATCACGCCGCTTGGAAAGATCTCCAGCTTGCCGGCGCCGATGCCGCCGAGCGGCACGCCTGATTTAACATTCTGGTCTGAAGTATATATTGGCATAAGATAAATTTCAGTTGTTTAGTATTTACTAAACAACTGATCAGCAATGATTACTTTTCTACTACCTCCACCATATCAAACGCCGAGCCTTCTAAACCGCCCGGCCCGACCACCGCGATATTGACGACTTTTATCCCAATAGTCGAATAATCCGTTGTCAGTTCCGGACTGTTCGGTATATTGGCTATGGTGCCCGTCTCGCCTGACCACTCATAGGCGTATACAGGCGTCATACAGCCCGTCTGAGGATTTGAAGTCGTCACAATAAACCTGATGGGCTTACCCTTTTCCTGCCTGGCAGGATGAGCTGTCAGGTCAACGTCTAAGCTTGCGGCCTCTTGGACACCGGCAACCGCCTCAGGCCTGAAAACACCGTCTAAGAATAACTTCAAGGCATACTTCAATTCTTTTTTCTCTTCTATCTCGTTTAACCTGTCGGCGCACTTGCGGCATATTTCGTTATTCTCTACGTCCAACCCAAGCCCTTTGGCAGTATCTATACAACTTCCGTAGGACTCAGCGGCCTTATCGGTTAGGCCGTTATACTGGTCTAACAGGCCTATCTGATAAAGCGCAGGTAGTGACAGGTGCCCCGGTGCCTCGTCATCTTTGGCCTTTAAAAAATATTCGACTGCCGCACCTATATCCTTTAACGCGTACGCGGATATGACACCGAGCCTGAAATTCACGGCGGCCTTTCGGCCATAACCGGCATAATTGAGAAGGAGCTCCTTATATCTTTCTGCCGCGTCTTTATACTCTTTTATGCGCTCAAGATTAAAAGCGCGGCGATACTGTGAATCACCGTCAAAAGCCGCAAGCCCGGCCAAAGCGTATGCCTTTTTATACATGTCCTCTGCATATACCGGGGCTATCGCCTCGGATCCGCCCTGATGGGCAAAAAGATCTGCGATCTTTACGGCCTGGCGCGCCCACAAGTCTTTATCCCCGGAGACCTTATCCAGATATACCTCAAACAAGGCCTTTGCAAGATAGACATTGTTATCTTTTAAAAATTTATCGGCTTCCGCCTTCAGGCCGTCTGCGGGAAGATCCGACGCTATGAGTCCAGCGGCATAGACCTCATACAGCCGCCTGGACAAGAACTTATCTTCCAACACGGCCAGTTCATCAGCTATATTTTTTACAGCCTCAGGCGGCACCCCTGCCGCAGAGGCATCTTTAGCGGTATTGATAAGGTCATTGAATAAGCCTGGCGCGAGCTCCTGGTTATCGCCCTTCGCCCGCAGCCACTTAAGGTATTTTATTTTTAAAAGCAGCCCAGGGTCATCCTTGACTACTCCTTCTGCGGACCTCAGGTCAGCTACGATCTCCTTTTTATACGCGTCTGCTTTGTCATAAATACCTTCCCAGTTCTTGGTCTCTTCCCAATATTCTATCGTCTTCTGACGGCAAAGGGCCAGATAATAATAGACCTCAGCCCCCGGCTCGCTTATATTTTTTAAATACTCATAAAATCCGTCATGGTCATCCCTGCCGAAATATTCTTCGCTGAGTTTACCAAGATCGGCGCTTTCTACAACGGCCTCTAACGGCGCCTCCTGGGCGTAAACGATAGACAACAGAGGACATAGGACGGAGGACGGAAGACAGAAAAATATAAGAAAGAAAAAACCGAGAAACGAAAGAACAGGTTTATTAATTTTTATATTTCTTTGTTTCCCCGCTCCCTGTTCTCTGTTTTTTGACTTCTGCTCTCTGACTTCTGTCATCTGTTTTCTGCTTTCTGTTTTCTGTCTTTTTTCACATCATACGGGCTCTTCCAGAACTCACGCATGAGATAATATGCCTTGCGCGGGACCCGCTTGTTTACCCCGTAGGCTTTCTCAGGCTCGAGCCCGACTATGCCGAACCACTCCTCGTTCATGTTCATATTGCGCTCTGCCTTTATATCGAAATAATACGAGCCATTGGACCAATTGGACTCCGTATCGTGTATACTCCAGCCTGCCTGGTCATAATCATTGTGTTTCCACCATTCATCCGTCCATTCGAACATGGCGCCGCCCAGGCAATTTCCCACACCGTCTTCAGAGCCGGCAAGATTACGATAGATCTCAGACCATTGCGACTCTAGAAAATCAGCCTGCGACGCTTCATCCTCTTTCTTCTCATAGGCATTATACGCATCGCAGCCGAATTCTATAAAGACGAGCGGTTTGTCGTAAGTGTTGCGCAGATTGCTGAAAAGATTGCCGAACGTCTTGCCGCGATATATGACACAACCCACTATATCAATGTTCTTGGCAAATCCATTAGCCGAATCCAGGCAGATCAATTCTCCGTTGCCCATCACAACAGGATGGCCAGGATCGATACGGTGGATCTCCTTGGCTAACTCATCTATAAAACTGTAGTAGACCTTGGCGCGCAATAACATACACTGCTGCTCGTCTCCAAGCTTGTCTATGCGTTCGCTCGACCATGGATTTACCTTACCCGCGAAAGAATAATTATTCTCATTTCCCAATACCCAAAACAAGATGCCGTCCTCGTCCTTAAGCGCTTCAACCATAGCGAGGACCTCTTCTTTTACTCTTTTCCTGAAAGCCTCGTCGTCATAAAAAGGCGACGGATAATTCCAAAATCCAAGCCAATGCCCCATCATACTGCGGATACCGTAAAGTTCATACAGCTCCGAGACCACCTTTTTTACAGCCTCCAGGTCTTCCCCCGGCTGGTAAAAACGCACGGTATTGACACCCATCTTCTGCATGAGCTGGCCGTCCTTTTTCCATGGTTGGCCCGGATCCGACCAGAAATCAAAATCGTGCGACTCTCCTATAGGTATAGGGTTGTAACAGACACCTTTTACTATATAAGGCCTGCCCTCCACCATAAGCTGGTAATGGCCATTTTTTAAGGTCTTGACATAAACCTTCCTGGCAGGCGCGCGGCCCATGCCGGTCAGGCACAGCCACGCGACAGATAGAGTGAAGAAAACAAAAAATTTAGGATTCCTTATCATTTAGGGGCTAGGGACTAGGGACTAGGGGCTAGGAGATATCTAGCCCCTAGAACCTAATCCCTATCTTTTACTCGTACTTTATCTCGTCTAAATAGAATACGGCTCCGTCAGGATTGACATCGAGATTCGTAGCCCAGGCAAAACCGCCGAGTATATACGACATATCTTTGCCTTTTAGATCTATCGTGTACTGCTTCCATTCACGCTCAAGGACGACAGGCCCTATACCTGCGCTATCGGAATCGGAGTATTCATTCATTATACCGCCGATCTTAAACTCCTCTATCCTTTCGCCGCCTTTTTCTCCGCGGGCCCAGAATGTCACCCTGGTAGCGCGCGACAGGTCAAAGCCGCCATCTAGGGCGCCCCAGTTATTCGCGGGATTCAGCCAATAAACGCCGGCCCAACGCGCGCCGTTAGAGGCCTTATTGTCATATCTTATTTTAACGCAGGTCTTACCGAAATACGGGCTCTCAAGCGACCCGTTATCTATTTTTATATCACTGTAATCACCCATAAAACCGGAAGGTATGAAGTGGTTAGAGATGGAGCCCCTGTCCGCGTACACATAAAAAGGCACATCTTCCTGCTTCTTACCCGAAGATTCCTTCAGGTCAGCCTCATATCCAAATTTAATATCGTCAAAATAAAATGTAGCACCTTCGGGATTTGAATCCGCATTGATAACCCAGCTCAAAGCGCCGTTAATATAGGACAGGTCCTTACCTGCCAGATTAACGGAATATTGCCGCCATGTAGAAGTCAACTCCAACGGGCCTATAGAAACTTCCGTGGTATCGGGGTAGGTCCCTTTTATGCCCCCCACTGTCAGCTTGTCGATTATCTCTCCGCCTTTTTCGCCGCGGATCCAAAAAGTGAGCTTATTTAAACCTGTCAGGTCGTATCCGCCTTTTTTTGAACCCCAGTTATTCGCCGGATTCTGCCAATAGACGCCTGCCCAACCCTGATTCTGGGCCTTTTTCGCAGTATAGACGAATTTAACGGATGTCGAACCGGAATAAGGTTCCCCCATGTACTTATCATCCATGGACAGATCTCCGACATCGCCCATCCAGCCCGAAGGGGCGTAATGGTTATCCGGGGACTTTGCGTCCAAATACACGGAAAAGCTTTTTTGTTCTTCCGCATAGGTATGACAGCAGGCAAAAAATGCCGCTGCCACAACAACTGCTGCTAATCTTCTCATCTTACACCTCCATTAGGGTTTTGAGTTTATCACTTTTTCCACAACTTCTGATACATGTAATAACTCTTCCTGAGCTGCCTCAGGAATGGGCTCAAATTGCCGTCGCCCTGTCCTACAACGCCCAGCCACTCCTCATGCATATAGCCGTCCGGGAAAGGCCCGACCCAGAGTCCTTTGGTATCGTGTACCGCCGGCTCATACCCCTTCCACCACTCATCCAGCCATTCAAACAAGATCCCGCCTATGGCATTGCCTGCGCCTGTGCCAAAGGCCGAGTTATCCTCGATATCCATCCAGGCGTTCTTAAGATATTCCGCCTGCGCTTCTTCAGCATCTCGGCGTAACTTGCAATAAACATAGGCAGAACACCCATATTCGGTTACAAAAGCAGGCCTGTCCGCCAGGCCCTTTATCAGCTGCCAATAATCTCCGAACCCATAATCTCCGCGGTAGGCATTCGCCCCAAAGACATCCACGTCGGGCGCGTTCTTTGCAAAATCGCTTAAAAACAACACGTCGCCACTGGCTATAGCCACAGGGTGGTCCGGGTCAAGGGATTTGATCAGCTTAGCGGCCTCATTGACGAATTTAAAGAACGCCTCAGGTTTTTTGTCGGCGTTACACGCCACCCCGTATACATTCTCGTTACCCAAAAGCCACATCAACAGGTAAGGCTCATCTTTGTGCTCGGCGACCATCTTGGCTACGGACTCAAGCATATTCTTCTTGTGTTCCGGGTTCTCGTAATCCGTCCCGTCCTCCCATTTGGCCTTGGACCCGATAGCGTACTTACCTAGAAAATCGCCCATAACGGCCCTTATCCCGTAACGCTGATAAAGATCGCGCAAAATGTCCTTATCGGCCTCAAAAGGCTGATGGTAGACCCTGACGGTATTAACACCCATCCGCCTCATAAGTTCAAAATCCCCTACGGGCTTCTCGCCGGGATCCTGTTTATTGTTCCAATTCTCATCCACAAAAGCGTCGTAAGGCCCGTCACACTTACCATTATTATCATAATCGTAATCCATCCAGCTCTTTAATGAGCCGTCATCAGGGCTCTGGCCGACCTTTGCCACAGCGTAAGTAATGCCGCGGACCTGGTAAGGCTTGTTATCCACCAAAAGCTGCCAGTCACCGTTCTCATACTGGACAAAACGTACTTTGCCGCCGCCCAATTTCCTTTTTATCTTTGAACGCTGGGCGCGCTCTTGGGCGTATTTCTTTATTCTATCGATTATGGTCTCAGGCATATGGTTCTTGACTATCCTGCCCGGGTTTACGATAAATATGTCATTGGAAACATTACTATCCGTACTGTTCTCGATTTGAATGCTTGCATCCTCAAGCTTCATATTGGCCTGCGGATATTCTTTACAAAGATGCTTGATCTTGGCTAGGGCCGCCGGGCCCACATACCAAGGTGTGCGCCAATATGTCCAACCCACGGTGTGCGGGAAATGTACGACTATAGCATAGTAAGCCTTTATCGCATGCTTTATCAGGCCTGCTTTTTCTAAGATAAGGGCCGTGTAAAAAAGCCTTATGCCGGGAGGCTCAGGGGACAGCGCCCACTTAAAAAACGAGGCCTGCAGGTCAGGTGAATGGACAAAATCCCAGTGGCTTCCTTCGAGCCTCTTCTCTTTTTTGACGGCCAGGAATTCCGGGTCCCAGCGCACGCTCGTCGTGTTTGGATATATGCCTTCACCCGTCGCCTCGGACAGGCCGTCCTGCGACCTTATTGTATACTTATATTCTTTTGTCCCGACGCCGGAAAATTCGCCGTAACTCTCATAGCTGACTATTTCTTCTTTGCCGGGATCGCTTAAAACTATTTTTGTCGGGCGTATAGCGCCGCACTTTTCTGCCTTAGGATCGATGCCCTGCATACGGTCAATTGCTTCCTGGGCTGTCTCGGCGAGCTTGTAGTACCATCCGCGCGGGTCCCATGCCTGGGCAAAAGAATAATCTGCAACAACGACCTTAAAAGCAGCTATCGCCTCATCCTTTTTGCCCTCTTTTTTTAAGGCCTCCGCCTTGATGAACTGGCACTGCGCCACGTTGTTCAAATCCTCAAAATTATTCATCTGCTCCGGCGGCGGAAATTCTTTTAAGCCTTTTTGTTCGGCGCGCGCAGCGCCTGAAAAGCGTTCAATAGCCTGAGCCACATATCCGTAAACACGATTAAAGTCGCCTTCGTCTTTTGCCTTGCGCGCAGAAGCCACAAGCTCGGCAAGGGTCGCCGGCTCCGCAGCCTGCACGGTTGCGGTGACATTCGCAACAGCAACGCCGGCAAGGCCTTGCGCGGCCTCATCCTGCGCGTAACACGAAATTAACAATGAAGAATGAAAAATGAAGAATGAAAAAAAGACCTTCAACATCACATTTCTCATTGTTAATTGTTCATTGTTCATTTTTAATTTCATTTTTGCTTACTTTTCTTAGTCCCGTCTTTCCGTTCTTCGTCTTTCTTCTTCTGCCCGTCTTCCTTCGCTTCGCCTTTCTCCTCTTCTGCGCTCTACCTGCCCGCGGATCTCACATGCCTTGAGTTCCGAGATCTCGAACGTTTTTATAATGAACAGGGCGGCGATCGAAGTGATGATCGGGATGCCGATATCGAAGATCCTCAGCCACAGCGTCGTGCCGACAGGCTGGGCCAGGCCCAACTCCTGACGGAACCCCGTGGCGTTTATCAGGATGCCGGAAACAAGAGAAGCCAACGCCAATCCCAATTTGACCATCCACCAGTAAATGGCGCCGAACATGCCTTCCCTGCGCGTGTCGGTATGCAATTCATCCAGGTCGCAGACATCAGCCACCATAGAACTCATCAGGGTAAAAAGCGACCCCAGGCCGAATGCGATAAATGGGGCCGCGATGAGCAACATATAAGGATGGTCCGGGTTATACCCGATCCATTTCAAAGCGTAACCGATGATCGACAGCGGGATCGTGACAAAGAAGGCGTTCCTTTTCCCGAATTTCCTGGAGAGCCACATGGTGATGTGGATGACGCCCATCGTGCAGATCGCGCTGAACGTCCCGTACCAGCCGAGCAGCTTGCCCCCGCCCGCATAGGCCTGGTCCAGCACAGGAGCTCCGCCAAACACGTAGAAGAAAACAACATAGATGGTAAAAGCCGAGGCGAGCATGAACCCGCCGAAGATCAATAAAGTCGCTCCGCAGAGCTTGACGAACGGCTTGCATTTCAGGGTAGTGGCCGCCCCCTTGAAAAAATCCTTTGTCACGTTCAATGGGCCCTTGATATCCGGCTTCGGCAATTTGTGGAAGTACTCCTTATTGAAGATAGCGGGCATAATGCCGGCCACCACAATAAAACCACCGATAATAAACGAAAGGACCCGGCCTCCGTGGACAATATCCTGGAACCACGCCTGATTGTGCATGATCGCCCAGCACCAGGGAGCTACCAGCCAGGGCAGCTGGCCGACGAAATTGCTGGCCCCCTGCAGCCGTGTCCGCTCGTGATAATCTGGCGTCATCTCATAGCCAAGGGCGATCCAGGGGATGGAAAAACAGGTAAACCCTATAAAATAAAGGACCTGGAACAACAAGAAATACCAGAAATAGTACATCTCGCTTTGCCCCTTAAAAAGCTGGAACATGATGACAAAACAAATGCCGCCGGTGATAGCACCGAGGAATATCAGCGGCTTGCGACGGCCCCAGCGAGTCCGCAGGTTATCGGAAAAATAGCCCGTGAGAGGGTCTGAGACGGCATCGACGAGCCGGGGAATGGCCCCGACAAGGCCGACCAAAGCGGGATTCACTCCCAAGCCGAGGTTTAAGACAATGACCATCTGCCCTATGAAAGCGGCCTGGACAGTATTAGCAAAGGCGCCGATGCTGTAAATGGTCTTCTGGAAGAATGAAATACGGTCTTTTTCTGCCGTAACGTGGTGGGCCGTTGGCTTCTCCTTCATTTGGGACATTTACTACCTCCTTCCGCAGTAAGCGGAACATACCTTGCCATATCGGAATGGCAAGTATGCGCTTTCTGCGCGACCCGCGCAATTCCGATTAGCGCGGGGTGTATATTGTTAACCCATAACGACGCGCACTTTATGAGTTTTGCCGTCGCCGATGGCCTTCACCAGATTACCATTGACAAGCTCGCCGTCCACATAAAGCTCTTTTATGCCCTTCTCTACGCCTTTAGGGTTTTCGATCTCCACCTCATAAACATCACCCCTGAAAGGCCTGCGGACAGAACACTTCTTCCAGCTGGAAGGTATGCATGGGTCAATTCGCAGGCCGTCATAATCGCGCCTTACACCAAGCATCCATTCGGTCGCCGCCATGAACGCCCAGCCGGATGTGCCGGTGATCCATGTAAACTGGCCTTCGCCGTAGCGGTAAGGGTTTTCAGGTCCGACCAGATACTCCGCGTACGCATATGGTTCTGACTTGTATATATCGTAATTCTTTTGCTTGTTTGGCATGACCTTTACCATGGATTCATACGCGCGCCTGCCGCAACCGGCCATGCAAAATGCCACGATCATAAAATGCGCCGCGTGGCAAAATACGGCGGCATTTTCCTTAGTGCCTTCGGAGAACATGCTTATGCGGCCCAGCTCCGGCCTAAACGTGCTGTACGCGGGATAAAAGAGGGCAAGCCCATGTTTGCCGTCGAGATATTTATCCACGGACTTGAGTATTTTGGCCAGGCGCTCACCTTCGGCCACACCGCTCAAGACCGCCCAGGCCTGCGTATTCAAAAAGATCTTGCCGCCTTCATACTCTTTTGTG
This sequence comes from Candidatus Omnitrophota bacterium, assembly GCA_003451585.1. Classification (GTDB taxonomy): domain Bacteria; phylum Omnitrophota; class Gorgyraeia; order Velamenicoccales; family Velamenicoccaceae; genus UBA9636. The sequence continues at coordinate 50,871 of DMEU01000015.1, forward strand.
CCGTAGGCTATACCGTCGTCCGTAAAACCGCGCTTGAACCATTCGCCGTCCCAGCAGATCTCATTGATGCGCTCCGTCATGGTCTTGGCTTTATTGGCGAACTCCACGGCCTTTTCTTTGTAACCCATAAGCTCACAAAGCTCGACGAAATATTTTAGGGAACGCACGAGCGCCTGCGCAAGCCAGACACTCTCGCCTTTATGTTTTTTACCGGCGGCATCTATGGCATCGTTCCAATCCGCGTGGCCGATCTTCGGCAGGCCGCGTTCTCCCACATCATCAAAACAGTAATTCAGGTTCTTTTCCAGGTGCTCAAAAAGCGTCCCTTCGCCGTCGGTCACTGCGCCGCCGCGGAAATTTACGTCAACTTCCCAGCCGCCCACCCATTTATCCTTCAGGTAAGAGACATATTCGGACAATATGCTCTTATCTCCAGTCTCCTGAATATACGCCCGCACGGTCGCCGTAAGCCATACCTGGTGGTCTTTATTGGGCCGATGCTGATTTGGCCCGGCTGTATCTGACCAGCCGGGAGCTGATGTCCCATCCTGCCGTATTAAAGTCGCGATATGCAGGATCCTTTTTCTGGTAAGTTCCTGGTTAATCGATACTATGGACTCTGAATCCTGGCAAGAATCCCGGTATCCTCTGCCGCCTGAGCCTTCATGATAGAAAGAAGGCGAGCGTGACCAGAGGTTACACATGTAGACCTGATATTTGACCCAGACATTTACCATATTATCGAATTCGCTGTCCGGGGTCTTTATGACGACATTACCTACAATACGTTCTTTCCATAGTTCTTTTACCTCTTGCAGGGCCTTTTTAGTTGAGTTTAAGTCCCTGTATTTTTCAACCAGCTTTAAGGCATTCGCCTTGCCTTCGGTCGAACCGAGGATGACTACAAATTCTTTTGATTGCCCTGGCGCAAGTTTAACGATGTTCTTAAAACACGCTATCCCGTCTTCTCCGGAGCATAACGCGGAATTCTTGAACTTGCCTTCCAGGATGGCTTCCGGCCTCTCCTCGCTATTGTAGCGGCCGAGGAACTCCTGTTTTCTAGTAGCATACCCCTTGACATCAAGGCTTGTGGCGAAAAATGAGTAATCCTTGAATTCCTTGATATTCATCCCCTGCCAAAAGGCCGTCTTCCAGCCGAAGATCAAGCTGTGGCCTTCGTCAAACCACATCTTGTTGTACAGGTTCATGATATTGCGGTAACGCAATTCCTCGTGGTAATCTCCTACGAGCCATTCTACATAAGGATATAGTTCGAGCTTCTTCTCTTTATTCGACTCGTTGGATAACGTCACCAGCCATAACTCGCAATCGTCTTCCTTGGGGACGAAATAAGTGATCTTGGACCCCACGGAATTATACTTAGATGATATCGTCGTGTAACCAAGGCCGTGGCGGCATTCAAAGGAGTCCAACTCAACGCGCAAAGGCTGGTATGTCAGCGACCAAATTTTTGCAGCTTTTGTTTTCTTTAACTGGTGACTAACATCTTTTACATAAATGTAGCGGCCGGGCCTGTCATAATTCTTATAATCAGGCGCCCATCTTAATATCCTATCAGTGCGGCAGTCCTTGTAGAAACTATACCCGCCTGCGCATTGCGAGATAATGGCGCAATATTTTTCGTTGGTCAGGTAGTTGATCCATGGGGTGGGTGTTACAGGGTCTGTTACAACAAACTCAAGGCCGTCAGAAGAAAAATGTCCGTACTTCATTTAATGTTATTTCACTCCTATTTAGTTAGATGGTATTTGTTATAACCCGTTGATTTCTATAGAAAATAGATTTAAAAAGTTTAACATATGACCCCAATGAGGTCAAGCGATTCTTCAACTAAAAATGTACGTCAGGTGCTAGTTGATAGGTACTAGGTTCTGGCAAAAATCATGCTTTTAAGATCCTAAAAACTAGCCCCTAGAACCTAAAACCTAGAACCTAAACTATACCCCATCCCACCAGTGCCTTCTAAATTCCTCCGGGTGACTCTCATGGACGCATTGCACCAGGTCTCTTTTGCCGCACTCACTTATTTTCCTAAATACCACTCCCGTCAAGTAGTTACATTCCTCATTCAAATCACAGGACACCTTCTGCCAGACCACATCCGCATCTATACATATTGGCTTGTTGCTGACCTGAGAAAAATCAAGCATTATCCCAAGCCTGTCCCCCGCCCTGTGCCTTTCAACCATGGCGAGCCTGGCCCCGGAGATACTTATATCCTGTGTCCTGGCAGCACTTTCAGTATGCTTGTTTAAACCTACGTATCTGACCGGCAAGACGATCTTCCAACGGACATTCGTTCTCTTCTCATCCATTGAACCCCCCTTTTGTTATCAGGCATCTTTTTCTACCTTCAGGATCCTTGATAAACTCATAAGCCTGGGCCTGTCAAAAGAAACTCCTACCTTCCAGGCAGCACCGGATAACTGCGACCATACGACCTTACCCAATAGATGCATCGGTTCATAACCATCAGGCAGGTCAAACCACAATTCCAACGGTGTCCGCGGTTTCAGCTCACGCGCCGATTCGATGCCGGCCCCTCCGCCTCCGATATCAAGGGCTACAGCGCTCCCCTTCTCCCCGATCTTAAGGTCTTTAAACCGCATCGGAACGCTATCGAGCGCAAAACGGCAGAAAACCCTGCCGTCTTCTTTTGCCTGCGCATCACTCTTTAGGATCTCGAACTTATACCTCTTTGTCCTGGACATATTCACCCCCTTTCTGTATTTATTATCTCATACCCCCATGTGATTAATATAGAAAAATCTTCCATCAAGGCCGAAAACGGGTGTTCATGGTCAATAAAACCTCTGAACAATAAGCCTTAAAAGCATATTCTCTCCACACGTCTAGCCCTTTATCAACCCCCGCGGTTAACGGGGTTTCTTTCTGTTTCACCGGTGAGCTGGCGCTATCATGGGGAGGGATCACACGCCGCTTTTCCCGCAGCACCTCTTGCCTTGTATCTAAACGGGCCGATAAAACATCCTCTTTACCCATAGCGATAATATCGTCGAACCCCTTTGCCAAAGATTCCGCGTCTTCCCTGATCTGGGCAAACTCCTCCAAAACATCTCTTCTTATTTCTTTGTTCTTGAAAGTAATGTTCTTGACGGCATTTGAAACAACATTTAATTTCTCTACGGTAAAAGGATAAGTCTTGTAGTGTTTAAGGTACGCATTTATCCCTTGTATGATTTTATTTATGCCTTCTCGCGCAGACCTGAGGCGCTTAGTGATCTCCTTCTTTTCTATATAAGGAGTGCCCAAATAATGAGTAAACACAATCAGGTCTTTTTCAAAATCTGACAGGCGCTCTTCAAAACCACTCGCCTTCAAAAATTCAATCTTCTCATCAAAAGCTTCTGTCTTAACAGGGCCATTGATAAAATATTCGGGAACGGACTGCAGCACCTTATCAACAGGCAAAAAGTCAACATTAGCGCCTTCCCTTAAAACAATAGCCCTATACAAAGACATCCTCTTCCTAAACGGCATCGGCTTGTCATTCCTCCACCCAAGAATTGATCCATTTAATTTAACTGCCATCGTCTGCATATTTACCAGACGATCTTCAAGAAGATTCACAAGGATGGTCCCGTGAGGGACCCTGTAATGAAAACCGTTAATTAAAACGTTGATCGGTTCTTTATCTTTTATTATATCTTTTGTCATGTCTAGACCCGCGGATAATTGCTCAGTCAATTCCAAGAATTGAATAATATTTCCGCAAATCCTGTGACGGCCATAAAGCCTGAGGTCTAAATTGACCTCTCTTAAAAATCCTTCCAATAAATCCGGCCTTAATTTATTGACAACCACAGATGCTACCTCTTCTGCGCTAAAGCCAAAAGAAGTCAGGTCATCAACTATAAAAAACGGGCTTCTTCCGCTGAAGATAATATTATCTAAATCCACGTGGGTACCAACAAAACCAAGCCCCTCCCTTTTTCGGACGATCACATTGGCAGGCTTGGGATCCCAGAAGAATACTTTGCAGGAAAAAATATTCAAATATTTAACATAAGTCTCGAGCATGATCTGATGCAGCCTCTTTTTATCAAGGTTAGCCTTAGAAAATGACGGCACAGTATATGCCTCAGTAAATATAATCCTCTTATCGCGCCCCGAATCCTCTACTATGTAATAACCGCCTACGGCAGGATAAATAAACAGATCATACTCCCTGACTTCTCTTGCTATATCTATGATCTTCTGCGCGTATGAATCATCGTAAGTATAACCTGAATCCGATTCTGTCACATCCGGCTTAACCACTTTAACCACAAAAGACAAAACTTCATTCCTCTCCTTCATTCTTAAAACTATCTGATAAACCCTCTTAAAACCACCCTGGCCTTTATAAATGATATCAAAGAAACTTATTTCATCCGGATCAAGGTCGCGCCTTGTAAAAATCTTCCTGAATGTATCCCCCAAAAACTTTTTGTTTTTAACAAGAAATTCTATTACTTCCCTATCCCTTGCTTCTTCCTCTACGGCGGATAACTGTTTCTCGGTTAAGCCTGTAAATGTAAAGGTCTTATCCCCATAAACCTCTATGGCTTCACGCAATTCAGCCCAAGTAGACCTTCGATACTGCCCGGGTTCTAAATCCCCAAGAAGTATGCAATCAACTCCTGTTCTTCTTATTTCATATACCGGATGCCCCACCTCTTCAAAAATAAGGCTTATCCCAGCGTCAAACTGACCCGCCGTTACAATCTTAATTTTTGTTACTTTTTCATCCGAATCGCCCGCCAAGATCCGTGCATCATAAATCTTTAAAAGTAATGTTTCTTCTTTACCGTCTTTTTTATAAAAGAAGCGCTTGCGGGCTGTCAGCCTCTCTAAAAATTTGGCGCTGACTTCGCCTTTAACCGATACTTCATAAACTTCTTTTGTCCCCCGCCCTTTTCTCCTGCTAAAAATATCCTGCTTGGATAGGATAACAAGCCCTTCAGAAAAATCCTTGATAGGGGTCAAAAGGTTATACTCTCGGAATTCAAGCGGTATGGCATACCAGATAGAATCTTGTGTATCCCTTCGCATAGTCTGGCCGACGGGCTTATAATAAAGAATGAGCTCTTCCGGAATAACTCTAAAATCAGGCCGTCTGTCTTCACCTATTACGCTCTTTTCGCCTATAACCGGAGAGGAGGCATGATCTTTTTTACACAAATGGGTATCTTTAGGGTCAGCCCTTGAAAATTGAATTTGTCTATCAACCCCCGCGGTTGACGGGGTTTCTTTCCCATGCTTTAAAATACTCTCAAACCCGCCGTCCGAGGCCGGAATCCCGTTTTCGCGCGCGACCTTGCTGTAAAAATCAGTGATCGTGGAATCCTTTAGAGCCGGCGAGCTGGCGCTTTCCCCCTCAAATAGAAGCAGATGGTCCCGATGAAAAACAAACTCCTCCTCCTGGACGTGATTGGCCCTCAAGGCCTCCCTCAACACCTCCTGCCATTGGCCGTTTTCCACCAATTCTTCATTTGATTTCACGCGGAGATAAAGATCACTGAGAGCCGGAACAACGTGCGGCGCGTCCTGTTTCAAGAGAAAACCATAAAGCTGAACCCAAACCCGAAAAGATTTCACCTTATCCCATTCCTGTTTCGCCTTTTCCTTCAAATAATAACGGCGCATGATATAGACACGGCCCTTCTCAACCCTGTTTTTTAAAACCTCAATCCCCTTCTCGATCACCTCGCTGTCAAAAGGATTAATCAGGCGTTGGACATTCACAGGGCCCGAGAAATACTTTTTTCCAATAAGCTCCGATATGCCGGCCGGAAGCCCGGGGAGCAACTCAGCGGTGTAATAAGCCTTCAGTTCCGGCCAGTCGATATCCGTGATATTCGCCCAGGCATAATGGGCCCGGCTGTATCGAAGCGGATTTAACGTCAGGTTCTGCGCTTTATTCAAAAGAAGAACTTTCCGGCCCTCTTCATCCAAAATAAGATGGAACGCGTAGTTGCTAAAACGCGGCGTTAAATCTATAACTTCATTCAACAATCTCATCTGCAGAGCGATATAATCCGCGAGGTCTTTTTTCGCCTGCTCCAGGTCACCGCCTTCTTTGAGGCGCCTTAAGTCATGCTCGAGCGACCTGGCGACGTTATTTTTGACGATGACCCGCTCGACCCACCTACGGGGAGCTTTTTGATCCGGCGTGGGGATATCATCGTTGAGTTCATAAACTCCACGGCGCACCAGCAAGCCGCCCAGGCGCGGTTTTACAATATGGTAAAAAAACGGCAGATAGACCTCCTTAAAATAGGCTTCATCGCTAGGCGCCTCCACCACCAGGCCGTAGTGATAACGGGCTCCGGTATAAAATTCGTCAAAAGGCAGATTAATCGAAGAGGAAAAAAGATCCAGGACAAAACGGAACGCCCGCCAGAAGATGGCCTTACGATAAAGCCGCTGCCCCAATATACGCCGCAACAAAAAACCTGCCTTTATAACAAACGGCCTTACACCGGCTTGGCGCCGGCTGTTAAATGAATAACCACCGGGATACCAATTCTTCTTCTTGAGCCAGCTGACAATGGTAGCCTGAGATATCTCATCGAGTTCATCGATCACTTTAAGCGGATCCTGGACGCCCAAAGAATTCAGCACTCTCCGCGCCACTTTCTGACCCAGGCCGCCGTCCCGATAAAGCGTCCAAAAAACTTCTGCCAGAGACATGCTGACCGCGTGATATCCGCACTGTTTAGTCCACGGAATGACAAACGGTACTTCTTCGGTGTACTGCATCAAGATCCTGCGCTCTACAAGATCAGCGACATTCTCCCTACGTTTCTCACCCCCGGCACGATGAGGAATACGATAGCCGATACGGATCTCAGGGTCGCAATACGCTTCTCCGGTAATCGACTTCTCATTAAGTGTTTTATCGGCCGTAGCCCCTACACCCTCGATAAAAAGCACACCCGAACCGGGAATGATCCTCTCTAAAAGATCTATAGCTCCTCCTGTAGGGACTTTAAACCATTCCATATCGATCACCAGCGCGATACGATCCCAGCGTTCTTTGGATATCTTGTGCGGGATGCCGTTAATAAAAAGCTCGAAATACCGATCGCGATCTTTTACCTCGAGGTCCAAGGTTTTAAAAATCAAGCCCAGCGTCTCTTTTTGGCCGTAGCTTAATAGCGGGCGCCCCAGCGCGTCTTTTGAAAAGTAAACGATCTCTGCCTCATTCGGCAGGCCGAGCTTAAATTTCGCCTTAAACAAATCATCCGTCCAGACAAAATAAGGGATCTCGATCCCTGCGGCACCTCGAAAATCTACCACATAACGCGTTGTATTAAACGCGATCACCGCCTCTTTTTGAGGCGCCTGCTTGGCCTCAAAGCTTATCGGCCCCAGGTCGGCGCGCTTTAGGCGTCTGAAGTGGCCCTCTTCCTCAAAAGTCCAAAAGGGATGCCCCTTCCCATCGTCTATCTCAAAACGTAACTCCTTTTGACCGCTAGCCACCGCAAAAACACCCTCACGATCGCGTCTTAATTTAATCCTGCCTCTGTTCGTAGCATCAAATACCGGTTTTAAGATCGCGCGGCCATCCAACAAAAGTCGCGCGTCCCCCAAATACCGCGCGTGCTCAAACTTCTCGATCAAAACCTCTGTCGTCATCTCTTTGGCAAACGCGGCGGACATAAAAACCGCGCTGACCGAGCCGGCATCCTCATCGGAAAAGCCCAATTCCCGTAGCCGGCCGGCATCCGAAGGCTTGGTCAAAAAATAATAATTCTCATTGCTCAAATCCCGGCGCAGAAGCCCTGCCGCGACCAAAATCTTTATCTGCTCTTGCGTCAGCCGGCTTGCCGGAACGCGTCCAAAATAAACACCGCGCGCCTCTTTTTCCAAAATATAATGATCGTATTCAAGCGGCGGATGCACAAAACCGGCATCGCGCTCCTGGGCCGCCTTCAGAATCGCTTTCATCGCCGTGGTTTTACCGCTTCCCCCCAGGCCGGAAAAAAGGACAAGGACAAGAGGTTTAAAATAAGCCGCGCCCCATTCCTCCCTGTTCCAATTGATTCTCTCAAGGAAAACATCGCGCAACTCCTCGATCGTAGCCTTTTGTGTCAAATCGATCAAAAGCGTGTCCATCTCTTCCAAAAACTGCTCGATTAGAAGACATGCCCTATCCTCCGGCAGAATATCTTTAGGGTCAGCTCTTGAAAATTGAATTTGTCTATCAACCCCCGCGGTTGACGGGGTTTCTTTCTGTTTCACCGGCGAGCTGGCCTTGCCTTGCGCTGCTTGATAGGCCTCATCTGAAATATAAAATAGACTAACATATCCAACCCGATCTTTAATGCCTCTATACCTATTAACTGCTAATGCTACGTGTTCATCTCCGGTAACAAATTCAAAACCACCGGCCTTAGACAAAATAGACGAGACTCCACACAAAGGCACCAAGTCCCCCACGGCATTTTTTTTCTTCTCCCTGTTCAATTTAGAAAGGCAGATCTGCCGGACTTTTAACGGATAAATATACATCGCAAGCGGGTAGGCAACAGGGGCAATGACATATTTCCACCATTCGCCCCGAAAATAAACCCACAACCCTCCGTCTTTTGCCGGGGCAATGGCTTGAGCCCTCAAACTGCCGCAAGCTACCTTGCTCTGCAATCTTTGCAGACTCTTAAAATGCCGGTCAAATTCTGGAAGCAAATAAGGCCCGTGATCGGCTATTTCATCCAATAAATACGCGTAGACCAGCTCATCAACAGCCCCTTTTCTGTCAGACTGTCCATACCGGAAACTATATTCGATCTCTTTTACGATTTCCCGCATAGTCCTTTTGAATGTATACGACATGATAAATTTAACACTAATAAATTCACACACGAGAAGCATCACCATGACTTGATATGTTCCGCCCGATATCCATAAAAATGCCGGGCCGGCGCATGTAGCCGTAATAATAACACGTATTAAATAATGCAAAAGCTCCGTCCGATTCATGTGTATCTTGTAAATAAGCCTCTTTTCCAATGATCTATCTATGATTTTTTGTGCCGCGAAGAATACAGACATGAAAACAGCATAAAAAAACGCGCCGATTGCCCCGCTAAAGAATACCCCTGCGGCAGCACTATTTTCTGTAGCTGCGGCCATACAATAAGCTGTCAACAGCGTCACTGTGATATGACAATATTTTTTAAATTTGATCTTCCCGGATTCATAAAAAGGCAGATACCTGTGCATGAAGTTCCCCTCCTCAAGCAGAAGTCTTCGCGCTGCCGCGGCCGGGATATGCAGTTTAGCCGGACCCTCTTCGAATTCCCTGTGGTCTTTGGCCCAACGAATACGCCCAAAGAGCTTCTTTGCCGCTGCCGTTTCCACCGCGTAGGTGGAAACTACGGGCCGTTTGTCGATGGGGGAAGAGGAGGAACCATCTTCTTTCGTATAAATGAAGTTCTCGATGTAGTGGTCTTCGAACACGCGCAAGGCCTCATAATTTGAGTCCGTGGCCTTATAAAGGCCTATATCGGAAGGCGATATTACCCCCGCCGGAATAAGCGTATCCACGAACCAATCATGCCAGGGCTTCCAATAGGAACTGCCCATTAAAACTATCGGCAGGCGTTCGATCTTTCCTGTCTGTATCAGGCACAGCACCTCAAATAGTATATCTTTCGTGCCTGCCCCGCCGGGAAAGAACGCAAAACCCATATCGCTATGCCTCACCAAGGCTATCTTCTGCTCGAACAAGTTGGCAAAGCCCAGCTTATGGTCTCCATGGCACTCCAAAGTACCGTTTAAATCCCTGACATACAGAGCTGCCGCTTGAGCCGGGTTCTTGCTGCTGCATCTCTTGGCGTTAACATGCCCCTCCCATACCGCCTCTGACACGCCAAGGCAGCCGCGGTACATGGACGATACACCGAGCTCCGTCAATTTGAACGCCAGGCCGGCCGCGCGCCAATAATCCGAAGACCCTCTGGGAATGAATTCAGAACCCAATAAGGCGGCCGCCGGAGAAATATCCTTAAGCCGGTAAAGTGTTTTTTGAAGCTCCTTTATCATAAGCGGGATATCGATATGGCTATGATTTGGGGCTTCCTTAAAATTAAGAAGGCCCGACTTCTTCAAATGCATGGAAACTTCTTCTATCGAATCCAATAAGATCACAAGGTCGTCTAACTTTTTACGGAAGAAACCCCGTGATTCCATCTCGCGCAGGCGCTCGAGCAGGCCTGAATAAAAATCCTTGCCGAACAGGATAATGGGGAAGTGGTTCACATACCCCCTGTCCTTCAATGCCAATATCTCGAAAAACTCGTCGAGTGTGCCGAAGCCTCCGGGCATGCAGATGAACGCCTGGCTAAGATTTATGAATGTGAGCTTGCGGGAAAAGAAATATTTGAAGGCCAGCGGCACCTTTACAAAAGGATTTACGACCTGCTCGGACTTCAGGTCGATCTTCAATCCTATGGACTTGCCGCCGTGGAAACCGCCCCAGTTGGCCGCCTCCATCAGGCCCGGCCCTCCGCCGGTAACTATCGCGTAACCTTTGCGCGCCAGCACATACGCGAGTTCTTTGGTAGTCTCATAATACGGCTGGCCGGGCGCAATCCTTGCTGAACCGAATATGCTTACCGCGGGCCCGATGTGGCGCAAAAGAGCCCGATGCTGCAGGATCTCCTCGGCCGCGCGTTCGACGAAACGCGATACCTTGACAGGCGACGAGACGCTTGCCGCTTTCTCCAATTCGATAAGCATGCGCGCCGGCTGATATTTCAAGCTTGAAACGGGCGTAGTGGCCGCTACAAAAAAAGCTTCCAAAAGGGCCGTGGCGAAATCCTTTGTTTCTATTTCGCCGGCCATATCGGCGAAATAACCCGCGAAGAACGGCAGGAACGGATTGCCGTAAGCATCGAGCCTTTGAGAGGTAAGGAGCGCCTCTAAGCTATCGCTCCAATCTCCGAAGACAAACTTGATCATATGAAGATATGCCGAGGTAAGGTCTATCAGACGGTATCCGGCGCGGCGCTCAGGAGCCTCATCCCTTATGATCTTTGCCGACTCAAAATCGTGAAAAGATATCCCGATATCTTTGCTTAAAGAAATATTATCGAAATGCGGATAACCGTGGAAATACCCCCTGTCGTTAAAACGCCTCAGGAGCGCGCCGTAAACAAAGAGCAGTGTGTTATAAGGTTTGAGCAGCTTTTTAGCCAGGCGCACATCCTTGCGCGCCTCGATGCGGCGCAGCTGTCCGGCATGCTGCCTGGACAAAATAGGCCAAAGACGTTCCTTGCGCGCCTCTTCAACGCCTTTGATAAGAAAACCGAACGGCGTGCCTTTATGAAGATAGCCGTCATACCTGCCCCAACCAACCGGATACTCGCCTGTCAACGCTTCGCGCCCTTTCCAGCGGGCCAGATCATTGAGTATGACGTATTCATTGATGGCGTTCGAAAGAGACAGCCCGCCGCGCAAAGATGTGCTTTCGCGAGGGACTATCCTGTTATGGGCGTCGAGATGCGGGAACCTGAAAACCCTGAATACCTTTCTCTGAGGAGGCTTGATGGCTCCGTTATTACTGTAGACCACGCCCTTGACCTGGAATTCCATGATACGGCTGCCGTCCACAGTAACGGTAGGTTCATCGAGCGTAATGACGATGCTGCGGCCGCCCTTTAACCTGCTAGGCAGCATTTCTTCCCATGTTATACACTTCTCCAATCTTGTCAGGGCCTCACCGGGTATCCGTCCCTCTATTCCAGGATTGAGCGTTAAAGATGCCATCGGCATGACCGGCGACGAAGAATGTGGGTACCCCTCATTGCGCTCGGCCTTACCTAAGATATTGACGAGATACTGCGCGAGGTAGCGCTCGCGGCCGTTTAACGCCTCTTTAAGAAGCTTTTCGGCGCGCGGCCACCACGGGCGAAGTCCGCCTTCATCAAGTATGTCGCTGACCTGCGCATAGAACGTGCGCCTTGCATTAGCATTATCCTTTGCCCACCATCCGTCTGAATACCTGTTCTGGCTGAATGCATACTCCAAAGCAAACACCCTCTTTTCAAGCTCGTGCCACCTCTGGCGCGCATTATCTACGGCTGTCTCCTCTTTTACAACTGCCTTGCGCGCAGGCAGCCCGTGTATCTCACCGCTTTTTATCTCGACTTCAAAGACTGATAAACTGCCGGCCTTATGCTGTGCCACCTCGAAAATGACCTTTCCGTCTTCCCGGCGTAAATGCTCCAGCAGTTGAGAGCGCATATAATAAAATCCGAGCTCCCTGTCATACATGCCCCAAAGATTATGCACGGGCACGGTATTTAATTTTTTTACCGTGATGCCGGTAGCAGACGCAAGCCACCTGACCAGCTCCTTTTTATTCTGCGGACGGCCGCTACGATCAAACCTCTTGCCTGTTATCGGATCGCGGAAGAGCTTGCGGTAGTCACCGCCTGTGATAAGACTGTTTAAATAATCATCCTGTGTTGCTTTCAGGCGTATGCGAAGCTGCAGGTCTAAAGCGGGCAGCTTGTCAAAAAGCGAACCCTGCCTTGATATGCCGAGCCGCTCCTCGATCTTATCCTGGAGCGCTTCCCGGACTTTATGCGGCACTACCCCGGCCCATTTATAGGTAACGCTCACAGGCGAGCTTGAAGGCCCTTGAGTCAGGACCATATCGCCTACAAGGCCTACATTATAGACTAAAGCAAAAAATTCCTTGAACCGAAGCTCCTCTTTAGTTCCCGATGCCCTTACTTCAACGGTATCCTCGACATGTTTACGCGAGAGTGCGGTCATATACCAATTCATGAGCTCTTCAGAAAAGATACCATTCTCTAAATAACGCAGGTCATAGATGTGGCGTATAAAACCACCCTTGATATCAGGCATATCTCCGGCATAAAGGCCGCCTGAGAACAACCCTACGATGGAAAGGATGTCTTTACCGGTATCGATCAGGACAAGCAGGCCAGGCTCTTCGCCTCTCATAAGGCTACGGCCGCCGAAAACCTTGCGGATGAGGGACTGTGTCTGCCCGTCCTTAGCATCAAGATAGAAATGATGAAGTGTGTATCGGCCGCCGTCCATGGAAGGCTCCAGGTATTCCGAGCCGTATATCTTTATAGCAAGCGTCTCCTCGATAGGACTGGACGCCCAACTGATAGGCGAACTTGAACCCGCCTGCTCCTGACGCGCGTGCGCCCTGGCAGGTGCCGCGAACAAATAACGGATAAGCGGTTTCTTAGACGCTTTTGCGTCGAAGAAATAAATATTCTTAAGGTAATCCCTGCCCAAAAGCGGCTTGAGCGCCTTCTTGAGCTCTCTTAAACGAGGTACTGAATCAATGAATAAGAGCGCTTTACCTCTGCTCAACTGCGCCACAACCTTTTTCTCGTCCCACTCCGCGGAACGTATGCGGAAGTACGCATCTTTCCCGGCGCGCGTCCTCTTTAAATAATGAGCCTGATAACGCAATATCTCCTCTGCGATATCAAAGACCTTGTTCTTCAAAGCCTTGGCCTCTACATCGCTGAAACCGTTTTCTTTTTGGAACGAATAAAAAAGGCTCAACTCGGCCTTGTGCACGATATTGCGGAGCGCGACTAAGTCGGAAAAACTGTGGCGCCCGGAAGTCAACGCCCAGAGACTGTAAACAAAACCTAGGTGGAACGGAAGCAGGGTCAAAAGATGCAAGACCTTGTTGAACGAAACATCCGGATAGCGCTGCATAAAGACGAGTGTTACCGCAATACGTGCTATGCCGCAGACATGCAATGCCAATAACCCAACGAGGGCCCCGGCGACCGGATGGCCGGAGATGCCTCCCACGACAAGAGAGACAAGCCCGGCGTATTTTGCCGCGCTAAACGCAGTTTCTATAAAAACAAATGTTTTCTTTAGATCGCTGTAGGCCTTTTGCTGTTGCTTGGGAAGGCGCGCGATATGCCTGTCTATAAACCTCAAGAACAGTTCTTTCTGGGGCAGGCCGTTATTTTTATCTCCGATTACAGGCGAAGAAACAACGATAGGCGAATGATACAAAACCAGTCTGGCTGATTTTGTATCATTTAATGGTGAGGATGAATTTTCTGCGGGCCATACCACAGGGCCTGGAACAATGCCATGCAAATTGGAATCGGACCATATCTCTTTCAATTTTCCAAGTAATGCATAATCATATAAACCTGTATGGCCGTCTAATATTTCGACGGCAACTCTGCCTGCTTTCTTAAAGACTTTATCTGACCCGGTCGTAGGCTTAAAATCGCGCATATTCAGAAATGAATCACAAAATTTCGGCGAGGCGTTTGAAAGGACATGAAAGCCGGCAAACTCCGACCCGTTTAATAGATGGCGCAAAAGCGCCCTGCCCCTGCCTTTCTTCTCGTGCGGAAATCGCGGATAAAAAGTCTGAATTAGCACCGTACCAAAAACCGGCATAACCAAAAACGAGATGCTAGCATTCGGCACTTCTATCCCGTTTTTATAGAGCACGAATTCTCTGTGAATAGCCCCATCAAACCAGGCTTCAAAATCCGCGCTATCCACCTCGTAACCCTCCTGCAATAAAGCCGCGTAATCATAAGTATCCGCCACAGGAGAGTCCGCCTTCGGCGAGGCTTCGCCCATTAGCTTACTAGCCCCAAGCCCCAAGCCCCTAGCCCCTAAATTTACCGGCGAGCTGGATGAGCGCGCCGAACCCTTGAATTCAGAAAGAATAACACGCGGGGCCCCTTTTCTTTTAAATCTATCTTTCCCGGAGAGCATTGAAATGCCGCCCTGGTCGCCTATAAGCAGCCATCCCAGAGGCTTTAACATGGCCGGTAAAGCGGGAACAATTTTATACACATCCCTGGCAGAACCTGCATTAACAACAATGCCGTGAAAACCGCCTAAATGCATCTGAACCTCTTGCGCAAAATCCTGCACCTGAATTGCCTGCGTATTATCCAATTTCAATACTATGGAATTTAATTCTGTTGTCCCGTAAATATGATGCTTTATTTCTTTTAAAGTATTTCGCGCCGTCAAAAGTCCGTCTTCCGATATATTTGATACGACAATATGGACACGGACGGCAGAAATATCTTTTAATTCCCTCAAATATCTGAATAAATTCTCCCAAAGGAATCGGATGTCGGCATATTGTCCCGCGCTGACATAATAATAAAGGTCTTTTTCGCCTTGCCTTATCTGGCAGTTTAACTGGGCATCTAAAACCTTTTGAAAATCACTCTCAAATGAAGGCTTAACCGAAAAAGTATTGCCCGTGTATTCAACAGAAATAACAGGAATATTACGGCTGTCCCAATTCCTTCGTAAATCCTCAAGCCTTCCAATCGGAGAGCTGGACGGCCCGCTTTCATCCGCGCAGGCAAGGGGAATTCCCCATGAAATAAGCTTTTGCGAAATCACAGCGATATATCCTGACACATCTGCTGAAACTCTATATCCTGTACCGTACTCAGAAGGATAAGCTTCACGAAAAACAACATAATCTAAATTTTGTACCCTGTACCACTCCTTATTAAAATAAGTATTTGTTAACAAGAAAAATGAAAACGGAACGCCACGAGTTTGTACCTGGCGCATCAAATACTGCCTATACATCGGATGAAACTGGCCGTCTGTAAAACTTAAATAATATTTTTGACGGGTCTCTCTATCTTCGAGTATCAACCATACATGGCTTGGCTCTAACCTTCTCTTGAAATATATGATCACACTATCTTTAAATTCACGTTCAATAAAATGGGCCGTGATCTTTGACGCATGACCGCATAAAAACGGATAAGATGAATGCGCGAACAATTCATCCTGAATATAAGGGTTCAGCTTCTCGACAAAAACTTTAATCTGGTCAAATAAACTGTCTGTAACGGGCGAGCTGGAGACATATCTCTTGCCCTGTTCAGGGCATGGCAAGAGATACAAAACCGGAGAACTGCCGGACTTGGAAAGCGACGGAGAATGCCAGGCCTCCGGGCCCTCCGGAAGCTCGCCTATTAACCCAAATCTTGAATAAATATGATCTTGCCTTCTCTGTGCATAATTGGCCCGGGCAATGATCTGGTATAGAACAGGATCATGGGATTGTGCCATTTTATAGACCATGCCTGCGGCCCGTTCACTTAAAACGGCAATATGTTCTTTCTCAAAAATATGCTCGATAATAACTTCCAAAAGAGGGCAAAACAAATTATTGTAATGATAGGGACGGGATGCATCGTACCACCCATCGGTTATGTCTGCGATCCTAAGCTGAGCCAACATTTCGCAATAAACATGATCATTCCAAATCTTATTTTCTGAGAAAAGCCTACACCCATAATCATGATGATATAAAATTACATTTTCAAGATCAGTGCCTAAACGTACCCCTTCTGCCCTTAGTGCCTGTATACCTTTTTCAGTATGGAGATGCACGTACGCTGTCTCATCAGAAGACAATTTTCGCCCGCTTTCAACCAGGTCAAATATCTCTTTATCAGCCACCTTGCCTATATCATGCAGAAGCGCAACATTCTCAAGCGCACGGACATAATTAAACGACGTTTTTAGATTCTTGGCCATATAGACTGAAAGGTCGCGGACACGAAAGACATGTTTCAAAACACTTTCAAGCCCGCCGCTTGAGACCAGAATTCCGCTTTTGCGCGCGATACCTTTATAAAAATCAATGACGATCGAATCTTCCAGGATCGGCAAATGACTAAATACAGGCGAGCTGGAACGGGGAGCAATAGGGTCAGACCTTGAATTGTGAGGTAAATCCGCGTCCTGCCTTAAGACCAGTGAGCTGGCAGGGCGCTCTCCTTTAAGCCTTCCGTTAACGTGCTCATTCCAACTTATCTCGGCTCCAGGCAATCCTAATGATCTCGCTTTTGCTTCCAGTCTCAAATAAAAATCAAGCGCCTTATACCGCTTTAAATATAACCGGCCTAACACGCTTTGATCCTTTTGCATCACCTTGCTCCAAATCAAACCAATAAACCCTGACTCATCAGACTTTTCCATCAAAATCAAAAGTAAATTGATATAAAACGTCTTTCTTCTTTTTTCGCTATCAACCAATTGCCCTAATTTCTCATTCTCTGAAAGTATTTTCTCAAGCTCAGGCACTACGTACGCCGCCAAGCCCTGAAGGATAGATGGCCGCAGCCATCGTATAACTCCCTTATTTTCCCTTAGAATTTCAATTAATTTTACAGACCGGGAATGATCAAACTTACCCAAATAAACCATCTCAAAAATTTTCTCAATATTCTGAACAGCTTGACTTTCCGCAGGCAAAAGATTTAATACTGGGCAGGGAGAATCTTTTTTAATTAACGCCTCCTCACATATTAGAGAGAGGGATTCATCCGACTGCCGCCTTAAAATATCCTTGATGACATCATTCCTCTCCTTCTCGGACAATTTGAAAGGCACCAGAAGCTTATCCAGCATACTCAAAGTAACCGTCTTCACCTTCCCTGCTTCGAGCTTCTTGATCCATTCCTTAGTAGCCTGGGCCCCTTCCACCCACTCCTCATGTGACATCCTGCCCTTATCCCAACATAACTCATCTAAGACAATAAGAAGATGCTCGTCGCCGTATATCGTATAGCGCTCATCTCCATTGCTTTTTGAATTTAAAACCGGAGAGGAAGCATCATTAAAATCAGGGCTGCTCAGGTTTAAAATTTCCTCTGCTGCTTTTAGGGACACTTCATCCGTAACATAATTCGCATCAATAAGATAATGAGAAACGGTCTTAAAATTGTTATCTTTTCCATCTTGTGTTATATCCTCGACATTTTCCTTTGGCGTTATAAAATCAGGCTGTTCATTTTTTGTTCTCTTAAAAAAATTCACAAACGCCCGCTTGTATAACGAAACCTCATGCCCGAAACTCCTGGCAAACCATACTCTCTTCGACCGGCTAAATAATAACGTGATTACAAAACCGGATAAAACTGCGTACAATCCATATGAAGCTATGCGCCAAAGATCCAATGAGCCAGTCAAAACGCTATAGAACCATTTCGTATTCCCGCCGCGTAATGCCATTTCAAAATACCGGCTGGCCATAGCCCCCAAATTTAACCCAAGAACCCAGCGCAGCGCGAGCGGAATCCTATGTATTAGCCCGACTTGCTGCAATCTCGCCGCAATAAAAATACCAAAAAAGATGAGACCGATATCAGCGGGCTTTGCCTGGGCCTGAAGAAAAATATTTACGATACCAAATTGAATATCTTTAGCCGCGGCCGTGATAGGTAACAAATTTACCAAGGGCTTAACAATGCTTTCAAAAACCAGGCAATACAAAGCAATTCTGTTAATTGGATTCAATAACAACTTTACCTTAAAAATGTCCCTGGTCTTCTTGCCATCTGGATTATAAACAGGACTGGAGGAACCAACGTTAGGAAGGAGTTCATGATTTAATTGCGGGGAAAAAAAGAAGGCTGTATGAGAATAGTTTGGGCTGCCGCGCAAGCGGCCGGCCTGCACCATGTTTTTAAGCAAATATTCTTTCGCCCGGCTCGTCATAAAAATACCGCCTAAGGTTATTGCCTTCAGAGAAGAAACAACCATCGCCTCCTGAAGCGCATTAACATTCAAAAGATACGTTGCGCGTACCCGGGCCGATAAACCCGCCCAACATAAACACCGGCCTCTCCATGGCGAATCCATCGGAAAACGTGAACAAATAAAACCAGGCGTCTTCTGCTTATGAAGACTGCAATGCGTAGAAATAATAATTCCTGAATCCACTGTATGATCAAAAAATACCTTAAGGGCTAAACAGCGATGACGCAAAACACTCTGCCTGGCTCCTTTTGCAAAAAGGCTGAAATCGTCCACGACAAAACCGCCCTCTCTTAGATTCAATTCCAAAAACTTTCTGATATCCCCAGCGCCATTATCATCTTCTTCAAAAAAGCAGCATAAACCATCCACGCAAACCCTTGAACCATCAGCGCGGGCGCAAAACACAGCCGGCTGCACCCTACCCATATCCTCAATTTCTACGGGCGACGATACCAAGACAACTGAAAAGAGTAAAGCCGCAGAGCCTTCAGAATTTTGATCATACGGGGAACTCGCCGATTTTTTACTTTTATCCTCAAAATCATTATTTAAAACAAGTTTGTAATCAATCAGGTCCATATTTCGAATTTCAGAAAGGATCTCTAGACTCCTTTCTGTCTCCATGTCAGCCACCCAACGATTACAATGAATCTCAATATCAATATTTGTAAAAATCTTGGCCAAAAGACGCCTTGCCGGATCATTTGGACCGAGATATTCAAAAATCGAAACGCCATAATGGACCCTTAGATACTGAACCGCATAAATTAAAAGCAATGTGCCGATAAAATATGTTTTACGATATGCGGGAACAACAAAAAACGGAAATCCATTGCCTATTTTGCAGCTCGTATCGCTTAAATACTCTCCAAAATTGACGAAACTACCAATCCCCTGATCATTTAAATATATTTTTGTTACTAAAAATCCGGCAGGCCTTACCCACCCATCCTGCCATTCAAAAATAACAAAATCGACTTTCTTATCATTTCCTGAAACAACTGTTTCATTGCGCGCGAAGATAAAAAATGCCTCTTTAAAAAATACAGAGCAATCCGCAGCATAAACACCCCTATTGCGATCCTCATTTTCATTAAATTCCTTGAGGAGTTTCTTTAAAAGATCAACCCTTGATCCCACAGGTGAGCTTGAGCCAATTTCCATTTTCGAGAACTGAGCCCTTGCTTGTCCATCCATAAATTCAAAATCCCCGATAATCGGAAAAGTTGGTAAGATAAGGAAATCCGGTTCGCGTAATCCTTTCACCGGTGAAGAAGCAACAGTTTTGATTTCAACGGGAGAGCTTGAAGAATTTTTTCTAACCTTAATACCATAGGCCAAATCAATTTTCCTTTCTCTCAAAGCTGATATTTCTTGAATTTCAGCCTCCATTCCTTGATCTCTAAATAACATTTTTATTTCTTCCTGACCGCCAAAAGGTGAAAATTGATTAAGAATTGATAAATGCGCATCCTCTTCCTCTTGATTCATCCCATACTCTTCAAAAATATCTCTCCCGAATTTTTCTACCGCGCGTTTGAGCTTCGATAAGTGCGAATTAGGAAGATGGCACAAAAACAACGCCACGCCACCATCTATTAATATCCTTTTAATCTCCTTAGCCGCCCCTTCTTTATCTCTAATAAAATCAATCACAAACGTTACACAGGCAACATTAAAAATCCCTTCTTTAAAAGGCATTTTTTCCAATTGCCCCATAATATAACTGCCCTGCATCACTTTTTTCGAAATATCAACAATGTCTAAATTATAAATATCAATCCCATCAAACCGCGTATTCAGTAATCGGGACAACTTCCCATCTCCGCTTCCCAAATCAATAAGCCTGCTGTTATGCATCCCCGGCAACGCCTGATCAACCCCAGCAAGGACATAGTCCAACATCTCATGATAAGTTCCTTCCAAGCCGCCTTGATCCCAGCCCTTTTCCCAATAATAATCCCACACATTCTTTCGTATTCTAATATCATCTTCCGTTACCACAGGTGAGCTGGCGGCAAAAGTCTTATCCCGGTTGCTATCATGAAAATCCCCGTTATTAATTTCCTCATCAGATTCGTTTCTCCGGATTGCCATATCCTCCTCCAGGCCATCATCTTCCATATCGAATACAGTGGCTTTTTCTGTCAGGGTCTTGAACAGGTCGAATTGAAGATGATGCTGCGCGAAATATCTGCCAAGGACTGTCTTTGTGTCAGAAGTAAAGCGGTCCCAAATAAGCTCAAAAATTGCCAAATCCATATTCTGGCTGATTAAAAACCCTAAAAGAGACCAGTAGAAGGCTTTATCCATTCTGTTATTGAACGATAATATCTCCTCTAAACTATCCACAAGATAAGCCGCGACCCGGCGCAGCAATCCGTGATCCATAGAAGACATATGATTTTTATGCTCGCTTACTATCTGCAGAAACCGCTCTTTATGAAATACACCCACATTTCCATCCAAGAGCTCCTGGAACATCTTTTCTAAAGCAACGGTTATTTTGTCCCGTTCAACTTTGTATCCGCAAGCCTGCCAAGCGCTCATTGGAACAACTGCCTTTTCCTGAGTAATGACCTGCCTGCTGTGAGTGTCCATGCTCAATAATTCAAAGATAACTTTACGCAGTTCACGTGGCCTGACGCGCCCCTTACCATCCGCCATCATGCGGCTTATCCCGAAAAGGTCATAATAAATATCGAATCCGAAATCTTCAACCCAGGCGCTATTAAGTTTTAATATATCTTCCAGGCGGCCAGATTGAAGTTCCGCTAACCTGAATTTTTGGCCTATTCTGGCCAATTCAGAGATAACCGCTTTGCGCGCGGCAACGCGTCCAACCGAAAGAAACATCATTAAGATACCCAAAAAGCCTTTTTTATCAAACTTGTGTGACGCCATATAATTACTCAAAGAAGCAATATTGATCTTAGCGTATATGTAAAAAAGCGAGTCAGAATATGTCTTTACCACGCTCTTATCGATCATCTCACGGCTCATGCGGCGGATCATTTCTTCCAGAGAACCGGCACTTCTGGCTTCGGGGTCTTTTTTAAGATTTTCTATCCTCCTGTTCAAGGCCTCTTTATAAGTCTCATTCCACCCAGGTATATAAGAACTGGACTGAAAAACAATTGGCGTGCCGCTCCTCTTTCTCTTATCTAGACGCAATTTGTCTCCAATCCGATTTCCTTCCAAATCCAGGAGATAGCGCTGGGCATCTATCTCAAAGACCCATTGCTTATGCAGGCCTTTGTGTTCGATCACGATCGAATCGGCATAGGCGATAAAACGGATAAGACCTGCCTTGATATCTTTCCGGAAAGGCGTCTTAAGAAAAGAAAATTTAAAGGCAATGCCCGCGTACCTGACAATGCAATACTTATACCCTGATGGAAAACTCTGGACCTTCAAAACTTCTTCTGTTAAAGGCCGCTTTTCAACTATTCTTTCCAGAAAGAGCCTCTTGGTCCTGGTCTCTTCAAAACGCGATGCAAAATATTCGCCCATATGCTTGGGGTCTGCCTTTTTAATTCTCGATAATTCAATAATAGCCGCCTCACTAAATCCTGCGGCAAGTATAGTCATTACTTTATCGACTGCTATTCCTGTCTCTTCCAACCGTTCTTTTTCTTGGCGTAATTTTGTATAGAGATGGGAAATACCGAACGCTTCCACATCTTTATCCAATGTATAGCCGGAAATATTTAAAAATATGCCCAGGTCTTTCCCGTCTATAAATCCATTATGATCAAATATCCTGAACTTATCTTCGGAAGCCTTGGGAGGGAAACGCAAAACAGACTTTATCAAGATAGTAAATTCTTCGGATAAAGATTCTTCTTTTTGCGCAAGCTCAGCTTTCAATCTCCTTAGAACTCCTGCAACAAATCGGGCGCGAACTTCACGGCCCTGCCTGGCCGCATTCACGGGAGAAGAACTGATAACCAGCCCATTTTCATCTTCTTTAAGGCCTATACCAAAGCCATCTCCATCTTTATTCCTATATCCGATCCGATCCAACAGGTAATCTTCCAATCTTACCTGCATATTAAAAAAAGCCGTTTTCCCTGTCAGAGTTTTAAAGAAATCCAGTCCCTGGAAATGACTAGCAAAATATTTACCTAGAACTGTTTTTGTGTCCGCGGTAAAACGGCCCCAGATAAGCTCAAATATCCCTAAATCCGTATTCTGATTCACTAAAAACCCTAAGATAGACCAATAAAAGGCCCTCTCTTCCATATTGCTATCCTCTACGCACGACAAGGTTTTCTCAAGCCTATCAAGTAAATATTCTGCCAGACGAGACAATAGGGCGGGATCCACAAAACAGATATACCTCTTATACTCCCTTACTATATTTAAAAACTGCTCTCTGTGGGATTTACCCATATTGCCTTTTATGAGTTCCCTGAAGATGTTTTCAAATGCCGCGACTTCTTTTTCAGAAAAGCGCGATCTTCCCTGATTCAATTCCCGGGGCTTCTCCTCAACAACAGCCGGCTGTGATAAATTAAGCTGATTTACGCGGGCCCTTGTCAGATCAACATCAACCCCTTTATTTTCGATCTTTTCCCTGAGGCTACGCATAATTTCTTCACGCTTGGCGTGTCCGGCAACGTGAGCCATATGGACCATCATATTCTGTGTTTTATCACGGATAGGGTTCGTCTTTATACCGACGGGGTTAATTAGATAGTCCTCTAACAATAAAACAAGATTTTCAAATAACATGCCTAAAAATTCTTCAGAAAAAGAAAATAATGAAAGCAGAGTTGCAATATTATGACCTAAGAACAGCCTATCTTTTAACGCCTCAAAAGACGGTACCCCATTTGCCAGAATCCCCATATCTTCTAAAGCCAGATAAAGCAATAATTCTCTCTGATAGAAGAGATTTGTTAAAAATTCGCAATCCTTTTTAAAAGTATCTCTTTGCGAATAATATCGTTCTCTTAATACAATCCACTTCTTAAAGGCATCTTCTTTTTCCCCTATAAGCCTGGCAATCCTTACGTATTGTACTTTATCGCCCTCAACATTAATGCGAGCCAACACTTCTCTGCCTGTGACTACTTCATCGTGGTCGTTAAAACGTAAGACAGACACTATTCTTTCATTATAAATAACCTCCAGGCGGCCAAGATAAACCAATACATATATCCTGCCCTCTTCTACCTGCCCAACAAAGGCCTTGGTCAGATAAAGCCTCAGGGAATGCGTCCTGCATACAGCGCTTTTTCCAAACGAATCGACTGTGAAATATTTTTTAATACCTCTTTTCAATTCCAAAATATTATATGTTACTTCGGCCAAGAACTGCTCTTTGCCCGAAAGTAAGGATTCAACTGATATAGGGGCATATTGACGCCCATAGAGCTCGAGCTCTACCATTGAAATCCCAACTCTATGCAACGTAGTCGCTATAATTTTAGAAAGGCCGGCAGCGCACATTAAACCAACTGCCTTATTACCAGCAACGACCTTTATCAGATTTTTATTTTCTTGGCTGGCCTGGCTAACAGTCGCCCTAAGGCAAGGCAATAATGCATCTTTTATAGGTTGCGTCAGGACGATCCTTGCTTTTCTGCCACTTGCCGCCTGTTTTCCTTCTCCTCTTTTTGCCTTCGTAAAATATACCGACCCTCCTTTTAGGTCATCCATTTCAGCATCCTCAGACAAAGGCAAACTATAAACAACTTCATCGACTTTGCCATTCCTGGCAAGGACCTTAACCTCATACAAAGATACTGCCAATATTATTTCCGATTCGGGATAATGCAAAACAATCTCACGGTATGCCCCTACTCCAAACGTAAAAACAAAACCCCTGTGCTCGGCATAAAACTTCTGACCCTTCTTATCGGCCTCGATCTTATCAGCCCTGAAAGGTATCTCAATAGATTCATACTTATATCTGGCTATGGTTTTAAACAAGCGCGCCCTGTCCTTACTGAAAAATTGACCAAATATAAGGTCGAATGAACTATCCAGGGCATGCACATACCTGTGCAAGTCCTCCCAAACGATCCCACGAGCAATAAATTCTATAATATGACTGTCATCGAGCGCTGGTAAATTCATCGCCTTCGGCGTTTTCCCTGCCTTATAGCTTTCATATCCGGACACAAACTGGTGCCTAAAAGAACTTATTTTAGATACGGCCTCTTTCCATAGATCTTTATTAATAAACTCAAGGTCTGCACTCAAATACCGTTGCAATAAAGATGCCTGGGTTAGGGCATCAGATCCTATACGTAAAGACAAACCCTTACAAAGCATATCAATACAACTAAGGCCGGACGCCCTTTCCAACACTTGCATTGTAAATAAGGCATCTTCTCCATTTAAATCGCTGCTTAATTCCAAATCCCTTGCCAGTGCAGACTTAATCAAGGCACCAACACAATGATTCAAATCAACTCTTTCGAAAAACTTCTTACCCTCTGAGATCTTTTGGCTATTAGCGGCCACATCAAAACAGAACACTTGCCCGCCATTTCCAAATCTTGCGTAACCATCCATACCTATTGAAATCACTATTTTTTCTTCAATCCCAGAGAAGCCAATCTCTAGCCTATCCAAGTATTCGACTATCTCAAGGTGATCAGACAATCTCGAATCCAGCGTAAATTTGACATACCTTAAATACGCCGCGCCATTATTAAAAAATTGCATCTTCCCTACATGCGCCAAAAACCACATCCTTTTCAATAAAGCTTCATTGTCATTTTTTAATATTTTTTCCCTGATCTCTTCCTGGCTCAAGCGCCCGGAAAAACTGTAAAGAAGAGGCGCATCCAATGGCAACGAATAAAGAGCCAGGGCATCATTAATACTGTTCCCGACAGGGGAAGAGCCTTTCTCGCCAGCCTTGCCAACTGTCCCACTGTCCCGAACAATTCCAACACTGTTTCCATTAGAATCAGTGCTTGCCTTTCCAGCATCATGAATTAGATCAGTGATCTCCCTGCTCTCTGATAGAATAAAGTCCAGGTCACCAGACTCTATTCGTGTATTAGAAAAACCTTGATCATAAGGATCTAAACTATAATACCTGTTCCTTTTCATTGCCACGACGCCAAGTTCCTTATTAATAAAATACCTGGCACTTAAAAATGATTCCTTCAAATACAGCATTATTGCCTGAACATAATCCTGCGTTCTCCTAAATCGTTTTAACCCGATCAAAAAGCTCAACTCAACAAAAGAAGGCTGAAGATCTCTCAAGATAATCATCCATAGGATCCTGCCCCGGTTATCAGGAACAATTTTTAGAATAATATTATCCAAAAGTCCCATTGACAAAAATACGCTTCTGTCCTCCTGATAAGTTAAAAGCTTGGCGCGCTTTATCGCATAAACAAGAAAATCCAGGACATCCCCGGCATCCGTGCCAAGACCGAAAAGCGAACGCAAAGAATCTTCATACTCGTTATATTTAATCCATTTCCATCCGAACCTCCGGCTCACTGCTCCTGCCGGAATAATAACAATATTTTTAACTGCAGCATGCTTACACTGGAATACTACCCCTTTATAAAAAATCATTCTCAACGGCTTTAACCAAAAATCCATATCATGAATAGCTTTTCTTCCATATTGAACCTCGACATCCAAGGCCTTAACAAACTCTGCAAATTTATATGCCGTAACACCCGATTCATACGTCACAATACCCTCTTTAAGCCATTTGACCGCTATATTGCGCGCATCATCGCTGATCCCGAAGGTATCCTCTAAAACCTCCACAAACCGGCCCCTATCCTCTCTATTTAAATTACCGCGAATATCCAAGCGCGCACTATTTCTAATAACCGGCGAGGAACAAGAAATAACAAATGCAGAAGCCTGCTCTTTTTTCCGTAATACAGAAAGCCTGCCGCCCCCTACGAACTGCATAGATTTATTGCCGCAGGTGACCATAGAAATGGTCTTAATGGATTCATTCTTCTGATTAATTTTCTGGAGCCTGCCATAATCCGCATCCGACAGGGAACCTTTTAATACATCTTCAAAAACGCCCATCTCCTTTAAATAAAGCGAAAGTGGGCGTTCAAAGGCGATATCCAAGAGACGAGGCCCTTCAAAAATCACAAGATTTACGCCCGAAGGCACTCTATTTATAAAAGAACTGATCCATGCCTTGATCTTTTCTGTGCTTTCTTCGCGGCCAAGGCCGGAATCCCAGAGATAGGTAACCAAATAAAAATCCACAAATTTCAACCAGATAACATCGCCTGTCTTCATCGCACTTGTCCAACGTTCGAGAAAATCAGGAGAAAAAACATCAGCACGGTCATGGACGTAAGATATTCCCGTCTTTAATAGGCGCCCATCGATATTGGTACCCTTAGACAAAAGCATCTTGCAGACACTATCAAAAAATGCCCGGGCTTCTTGCGAATTAATACGATAATCAGAAGTCCAGAGCAAATTTCCAAAAATACCCGGGAGACAATCACACCCGGAAAGAACATCAAAAATCGTAGCGTTTGTGCCGACAATGCCTTTAATTCTCAGGAATTTAATTAATTTTAAATAAATAGCCGCGGCTTCCCATTGTTTAACGCCTTCTAATTCCCCTTCGATTTCGGATAAAACCATCTCTATCGCTGCTTTGATGGTTTTTGGTGGCTTTGATTTTCGACTGAATATAGGACTGGAAGATTCGGCCGAAAGAGCGGAAACGTCATTAGAAATCTTAAATCCGCTTAAAAATATACCCAGATCTTTTAGCATCGACACGATGATGCTGGCCTCTACGCGCCAGGCATAGCCGTTTTTATCCAAACCGCGCCCAAGAGCTATATAGTCCAACAAATCTTCCAGGCGACGCATTGTATAATCAATATCTACCCTGCCGCCAGCTAGCAAATAAGACGCCCCTTCCAAACCGGCCGCCATAAAAAACGATACCTCTTCCTGAGCGATCATGTATCCAATTTTGACATCAAGGATATTGCCTTC
The DNA here is from genome assembly GCA_003451585.1 of Candidatus Omnitrophota bacterium. GTDB lineage: Bacteria > Omnitrophota > Gorgyraeia > Velamenicoccales > Velamenicoccaceae > UBA9636. The sequence continues at coordinate 78,441 of DMEU01000015.1, forward strand.
CATATCTACGGTAAATTGCCTATTACCGATTTGCTCCGCGTCAAAAAGTTTCAGGCTCAAACGCTTCACATAGAAAGGCAGCCACAGGCTTTTTTCAATACGGTCCATCAATATGGCCATCCCCTCTATTAGCGCTAAATTATTTTTTCCCTCGGCCTCAAGCAGATCAAGCCGTATCTGCATTAAATGCATAGCCAAAACATTAGCGTCTTTATTAAGATCAGCCAGGCGTAGCGCGATATTTTCGACATCAATCAAAAAATGCGAGCGGTTAATGTCCTCAAACACTTCAAAAGCCCGCATAAGACTGCTATTAAAATTATCAAATATCTCTTCATAAAGTTCCCTGTCAAATCCCAAGATGCTTAATAATTCCGATAAGACAGAGTGCATTTCCCGGAGCATTTTAAAATTATCCAAAAGGCCTTCTCCAGCGCGGTCCGCCACGGGGCTTGAAACTATGCCATTCCGGTAATTTTTTAAACTTTCAGCCAGCTTCCTGGCTTCATCGCTTATACTGACCTTATCTATGATCACCGTTTCCACCTCGGAGGTGGAACTTGTACCGTAAGCTGTGCGCTTGCCGGGCTTTTGATATTTCTGCCTGGGACTTCTATTATTATCGGCGGCTTTTGACGGATCCGCGGGCTCCACCTTGCGCTCATATTTAGCATAATGCGGATGCAGCTCTTGGCTAATCGCCTGATCCGTGAAATTCGCCCCGATAACAGGAGACGAACCTTTTTCATCAGCCTTTCTATTGAACCCACTGTCCCGAACAATTCCGACACTATTTCGGAATTGAGAAAGACCGGGGGCTACAGAAGTTAAAACAGCATATCCCCAGGCAGGGAGGCCAAAAACAAAATTATCTTTATTAGCGTCGTATTTAATACTGCCCTGCAAAAGATTGACATCGATATCCTTATAAAATGGCGGGAAGCGCTGCATATCGGGATAATAATCAAAAATCCTATCCGGCCTTATCTTAACACTTGCCGGCTCATTAGAATGATTGGCCAATACCAAACCAAAACCATAATCTTTAATATAACGCAGTACAGGCACGATACCGCCCATATTTGATTCATTTGGTTTTTCCAATTTTGCGCTAAGCACTTGGCCGGAACGAAATACAGGGCCAGATAAAACAGGAAGTACATTCTCAAAAAATCTTAAAAGCGGCTGATTGACATTTTCTATCGAAGGATAATTAAACTTATAAATTCCGGCATCCGGGGATTTCATTTCTATCACAACATCCCGGGGCCTTCTCATGCCATATACTTGCCTCAGAGGGACAAGAACATTCCCTCCGGCCGACAATGCTATAAGCGTCGCAAGCATTGCCCTTTCCTGGTTTTCAAAAGCGTCCAATGCCGGATGTTCGTCGTGATTTTCTGTAAAAAATACGCTGTTCTTTATGAAATCTTTGGGCGCGTCAATAAAAAGGTAGCCGCGCAACGACGCCATGTCTCCGTGGCGTAACAGATCATAAAAATGTTTATCATAAGTTTTAATGCCGGCTTCCTGCATGCGGCCCGCGCGGCCTTCCCACGGACGGTTCTGTTTATCGCAATGCTCGTATGTCTCGGCGAACACTTCCATCCCGGTATATTTGCTGTGCACCTGCGCCATAAATTCCTGCCAGAACTCATTGGGCATCTGCCGCCTTATTTCTTCATCGCTTAAACACCACCCCCACGTATCGCGTATATGCTGCCACAGGCCTAAGAATGCCAGGTCCGCGCGAAGGCCGCCATTGAGCGTTATCTTTGCTATCTTCTTTAAAACAGTATTTATCATGTATCGCCTTGCATTTTTATTCTTCAGATCCAGCTGGGCAAGGCTAAACATGCCAGGGGCAAACCCATTTTCTCGTGCACGCCTTACGATTAAGTTATAATTATCAGGATGACGATAAAAATGCGAAAGCGGATTATTTATATCCGTCCAGCCCAGAAGCTCTTCATCCGTCCTGCCATACGTAACATCAGAGAATTCCCTTCTTATGGCCTTTATGTAGCCTTTCTCATCATAGGTAAGGCCTAGACCGGGCACGCAGATGAGCTCAGGAGAGTCGGCTGCTATATGATTGGTCACAAAATCCGTAATTAGCCCTATACCTCTTGACTTCAGTCTACGGGCAAAACCAATAAACTCTTTATCGTTGGCGGCAACAGCCCGGTCAATCTTATACCTGTAAGCATCATAAGCAGACGGCCAGCGCTCCAAGGTCTCATTATGCTGTGCCTGCCACTTCTTCATGGCCTCTGCCGACCAGGGGCTCCTCTGCCATGGGCCTTTGAGCCAAACAACACCAAAACCCATTGCCTGCACCCAATCAAGGAATTTATCATCAATTTCAGAAACCCGTTTGCCTATAGCCCTGGCATCTATCTCCAAAATTATCTTTGTCTCCGGCCTAGGGGCACGGCCTAACACAGGCGAAGAAACTTTTGAACACTTACGACTCTCTCTTAAAGAGTTTTTAGCACCATCGTATAACTTTTGAAATTCTTCGTAACTCTTATCTAGCGCATGTTCTTTCAAATACAAAGCGGTCTGGCTGCGGCTTAATCCCCTGCCTCCTCTTGATGTCAAATAGAAATACCCACTCCCGTCTTTAATACGATATTTTTCACTGCCGACATTTAAAAATGTCTTATAAAAAATATTTAAGACCTCAGGAGTAAACGCACCTTTTTCCACAAAATAAGGAATAAAGATAAAAAGCGTTTCGAAGAAAGTCTTTCTAATTTTATCGGCCTTACTTCCCTTTAACGTCCTTAAGTTATGAATACGGTCTGCAAGCTTAAGGAGTTGCGCCGGATAAGAATGAGCGCGCAGATCCATAGCCAACTTCCAAATCTCACCATGAAAATTAGGCAAATCTCTAACTTCAAACATACCTCTTGAGAGTAAATAAATAAGCCACGATGAACTCCCGGTAATAATTTGCTCTAGGGCGCTTATCTCGCGCGCAATTTTATCACCTTTAAAATAAGAGCCTGCTGGTTTGGTCACAAGCAGAACACGATAATATACACAAGGCCCAAAATCTTTTAAAATAACAGACGGGTCAAGAATCGTATCTTCAACGACATCATGCAACAATGCGGCCATCAATAAATTAATATCGGTGATCTTAAACTCCTCTATAAGGATCCTGGCAACGGCTATTGGATGTATGGCGTACGGCTCACCGCTTCTTCTATATTCCCCGGCATAAGCTACAACCATATACTTTACGGCCGCATCCCACCTATTTCGGTCAATTTCCGTCAACAACACATTTCTCTTCTCCATCAACTTTTTAAGCGAAGCGAGCTCTCTGTATATCTGGCTCACACTCTTCTCAATTTGGTCAAGAAACGTATCGACGCCTGTACTGGTATCATCCGTTTCTTTTACCCGTAAATTCTTATTCCAGGTAGCAACAGGTTCTTCTAAAGAAGCTTCCAGATGGCGCGAGAACTCTTTCAGAAGATCTATAGATTTTTCCGTCAAGCTCTGGTCAATTTTCAACCTATTGGCTGCGCGGTCAGCGACCTGCACCAATAAAAGCGTATGCAACATCGCCTGGGTTGAGATATCCCCTCTTAATGCGTAAACCGTATCCCTGTCTTTCCCACGGAAAAGAATCTGGAAGAGGGTATCGTGGTGCTTAATCAAAGAAAGCACCTTTAAAATATCCTCTTTGCTGTAACCTAAACTAACAAGGTCCCCTTCTATAAGCGTTACGCCTTTTTCTCCCCACTTATCGGAAACTTCATGGAAGAAAAGCACCAACCGCGCTAAGCGAATATCAGCAATACCTCCCTGATACAATCGTGCCAAAGTCTGATAAATTTTTCTCTCTTTTTCCGATGAATACGGGCGATCTTCCCAGGCGAACAAAGCCTCCCAGCTGACTGACTTAACAGTCCTTGCTACATGCTCTTCTATGGGTTCTCCATGTATGTTAAAACCTTCGCTAACAAAATCTTCCCAGAAAGGTACTAATTTGTGCAATAACCCTGACCTGCGCGCCTCATCGAACAAATTCGTATGTGACAACATATGGTCAAAATCATCCGAAGAAAATCCAAGAGATTTAACAAGCGAACCGCCAGAAACCGGCGAAGAGCTCGAACGATACATTTTCAGTCTGGCTGGTTTAGTGCCATTAGCACTTGCCGCGAGCGAATTCCACATCCCCTCCTGAACAAAAAACCACCGGTCTTTTCCTATGGCTTTAATTTCAACAGAAATAAGGCGTACATCAGGATCCAAAATCGGCGCAAACTGCATAGCTTTGCAGAAATACTCAGTACTATTAACGCTGTCATACACCAAAAATCTTTTTCCTTTGAATAGTTTTTTTGCGCTGTATTTCAATGCTGCAGCCAAGCCAGCGTCAAATATTCTAATACCTGTACTTATACGCGCCCTGATATTCTTACTTAGCAATAAGCTGTACGGCATATGCTTCAATGTAGCAAGATCCACCGAACCTCGCCTCATGTTCTGCAATCTTTCCACTGTATCCTGGAAAAAATCACCGTAAACAACTGCTACCTTATCCGGCCTGACACCAAGGTTGATCATTCCCAGATCAATCTCTCTTGCCAAGGTTGTCTTACCTGACAAAGGATACCCGTCCAAAGCTATGATCGTAGGCATATCTGATGAGCCAAAAACGCTTAACAAGCCCGATAGATTAAGCCAAACAAAAGGCCTCTTCCAATACGTATATTCCTTAATATCAAACCCGATTTCTTTCAATTTTATAAAAAGTGCTTCCGGGGTAGCTTGGCTCTTTGACCAAAGAGGCATTAACTCAGGTAAGGCATATCTTATAACATCGCGGCTAAAAATATAAAATGGCATAAATTCGTGGAAACAGAATTTTGTTGCGGCATAAGCGATATCATTAGGCGGAGAATGAGCACGTTGAAAACTTATCAAAACATTCGAATTTAAAATCTCTTTTGCCCGTTTGTGCGCAACCACGAGAATATCGCGCGTATCAGCTAAACAAAGCTCTTTATATAAATTATCAGCCGTAACTACTTTCAATCCCGTTTTTCGGACATTAGACCTTGATCCCACAGGAGAGCTGGAAGAACTATCTGCCGGAAAACCGGCGCTATCTTTCGAAAAAATATTATTCAGGGCTTTAAATGCTTTGATATCAGAATTAGATAGAATCGGGCTCGATGCATTACTCCGAAATTCGCTTACAGAAGAAACAAATTCAGCGTAATCTTTGCCAGACTTATTCTTTTTAACTATCACGCCTTTTGCAGTGACGAATTCATGCGCCAAAAGCATCAATCCTTTTTCAGCCTGCTGTAATGAAAAAACGATCTGCGAAATAAACCCTTTTTCCAAAAATTCTACTGGAGAAACCTTTATAAAGGTAGGAGCTGTAGCAACACCCATAAGCAGATAAACCAAAGAACCCTGACCACCAGATCTCAGGCGCCTTTTAATAAGATCATGCAGCTTGGCATCCTTATACAGAGACAAAAGATCATTAAATTCATCCGAGATCCCCGTCACATGGCTTTGTATCGTTTTTAGTTGCTTACTCTTTAAGGCACGTAGGTTAAAAACTGCGGATAATCTGCCCTCCACCTGAGTTGACAATTCTGCGACCTGCAATAATAGCTCCGCCTTTGTCTCGTTGATCACAGCAAACGAATCCTCTGACATTTTCTCGCCAAGCGCTGTGCCTACATGCTCTGCTAATTCGCCTAAAGATGCCTCAATTGATTCGTTCAGCTCATCCATTATTTTTAGAGCACTAAACGTGGCTTTAGATACCATTTCTAAACTGACTTCGACTTGAATCGTTTTATTCATAAAATGTCTAATATCCCGTGCTCTCGCACCGGACATCAGTGCCACTTTAGCAAACCTGGCACCCAATAGATGCGCTTGGCGCAATATCTCAGCTTCTTCTTCAGCTCCGAGCCGGCGTAAAATAGCATCGCGCCGGTCAACCGGGCTGGAAAGCGCTTTCTTTTCTGGCACAAAAAAATCTGAGCGGACAGGGCTTGAACCATTTATCCCTGCATCCTGACTTGCCTCTGCCGCCTTCTGTTCAAGCATCTTCAAAAGGATGATGGCTACCTCTATGCTTAACTCCCCTTTTAAGATAGGCTCGATCTTATTTTCAAAATACAACTCGGCAAAAGCCCCTACCACATCCGGCCTCAACTGCGTTCCGGAAAACTCAATTAAAGCCATAACGGCACTGGGCGCGGATATTCCTTTATGGTACGAACGGTCCGTGGTCATAGCGTCGAACGTATCCGCCACCGAGATTATTGCGGCCGAAAGCGGTATCTCACTTTTATCGGCATGGTTAGGATACCCCTTGCCGTCCTGCCGCGCGTGATGATAACGCACACCTCCGATGGCACCTTGAAGCTCCGGATATTTTTTCAGGACACTGACACCTTTTGAGACGTGAGTGCGGATCTCTTCTTTGTCCCTGCGGCTTAGGTCCTTAGTGCCGTTTATGATGTTCTTGGAAACATGGTTTTTCCCGATATCATGCAAGAGCGCTGCCAGGTAAATATTAAGAAGAAAACCGTCCCATTTAAAATTCTCACTGCTTTTCTCGGTCAAACGCCTGGCCAAAAGGAGGCTGTACTGCGCAACGCGTTCTCCATGCAAGCGCGTATAACCGCCATCGTGGGCCTTCATTTTTTTAAGCAAGAACATCACAGTGTCCCGCAGGCTTTCATAACTTTGCGAGAGGGTACCTATCTCGGAAAGAAACTTTTCAGACGTGACAAAAACGCCGGCTGTTCTTGACTCCCCTTCACCTGCCGTAATTGGGGACGAGGCGCTGTGAACGGACTGCAAGATCGCGGACGATATCGGCCTCTGCCGCCGGGAGATATTTCCATTCACTGAAGGGGTAAGACTCATTGCGCTCATGTACTGTCCCATCGGGCTGGATGCAATAGGCAAAGCGGTCGCTGCGTTCGGCATCATAGGCTGAACAGCAAAGAGCACCATCGGTGCGGGTAAAGAAGAAACTGAACTGTAATTTGTTAGTAACCATAAGCGGCCTCCAAAGCGGTGGTTAATAGACCTTCTGTTTGGTGATATAATTCTGGGCGATACGGTAAGACTGGCCTGCGACGAACCTGATGAATGCTGCTGCTTCCTGAGGAAGCTCGCACCAGGTCTCTTCCCTGCGCTCTGAGACATGGCCATCTGTGCCGATGACATATCCAAGGCGCTCGTTCGATTGCGGGTCGACGGCTGACCCAAAGATAGTACCGTCGCTCTGTGTGATGAAGAAGTTAAACCTTGGTTTAACCATATTGCACCCCTTTCTGTTGGCGCATAACTGCTATTTATTGTAAAAGGTACCCCTAAAGGCGATGAGCCGGTGTTACGGCTGTCAAAATCTTTGACATCGGGAAAATACTCCTTTATCGGGCTCGACCCTGTAAATAACCGGTGCATCTTGGCCCATTCCATCTGGATATCCACAGCCTCCCTGGGAGAGATGCTGTCCGTATACATGGCCACGATGTCTTGGATGTGGGGATATTTTTGCGGGCCAAAATCCAGCCTGCCCGTCTTATCATCGAGGTCGATCACGACCATAGGCTCTCTTTTTAAACGCATGGCCCGCACGTCCGGCGCGGCAAGCAGCATAAAGTTGATATGCGCGCGCTGCCACGGCTCCGTATCGCGGACGATGATGCCCCTGCAATCCGGAGCGCATTCGAAATCCGCGACTATCTTTTCAAGATGGCGCGTGACTGCCTCTTTGACAACATCGAGGCCGGCAAAACGATGGAACAAGAGCAAGCGGCCCAAGTCGCCTTCGATATCGCGCTTGATGCGGGTGCGCAGAGATACGCCTTCGCTGTCACGCTGCGCGCTGTTAATGCCATCTATGACTAAAGGCTCCTGCCAGAGATCGATGCGCTTGTTGCCAAAGAACTGCTCCAGATAATTACGGATGAATTCACTATCATCCAATTTCGCCGCAGGGTTCTCTTTCGAAAAATAATAGAACAAAACGCGCAGCAGGAAGCCGGTATTCAAATACCTGAAGCCCAGCCGGCCTGCCAAAGCGCGCGCCGTTGTCCTTCTCCCGGAACCCGCGAGGCCGGAGATAACGATAAGCATGGCCTCAGAAGGCTTCAAAGAGACCAGCGGCAGGACAGCGGGCTGAGCGTTTACCGGCAGGGTGAAACGCAGCTCCGTCCCAATTGCCTCATTGCTTAAAACACCCACGACACCGCCGACAGAAACCACATCGTTCTTCAAAGACGCAAGGCCTATGCCTGTGCCTTCTATCTTGCCGCGGACATCCTCGCCCCTGACGCCTGCCAAAAACATCTTTTCCTGCATCTCAAAAGAGAGCGCCTTGCCGTAATTCGTCACGCCGGCTTCAAGCTCATTACCTAAAATAACTCCCAGCCTTAAAATAACTTTTTCCCTGTCGCCATACTTCCACGCGTTATAAAGGAGCTCGTCTAAAGAACGCGACAGGATATCCGCGTAAGCGAAGATCTCCCGGGACGGCACATTTTCATCGATCTCTATAATGAACTCCGTTTCAGGATATTTTTTCTGGATGGCCTCAACAGATGCCAAGGCCAACTGCCGGACATCGACATACCTCATCGTATGACCCAGCCAGAGATATGAAAGCCCCTGGATACGCTCGATCATTTTTTCAGCGCCTGCCTCGATAATAAGGATGTAGCTCAATTGTTTTTCGGTGAGCCCATCCTTGTTCTCCTCAAACCAGGCAGTCAGCCTCTCCCTTGCGGCTACGAACTCCGCAAGGTTCTCGCGCAGATAATCAATGGTCACCTCATCCCCAAGTCCCCCGCTCAAGTAGTTCATCAGATACAATTCAAAGTTCTTCGCGAGCTGCATAAAGACGGCCGGCGCCTCATCAAGCGGCTGCGGCATCTTGCGCACAAAAATATTCATAAACCCAAGCGCCGCGATCAAATGGTTCTTAACATCGTGCAGTTCTTTTTTCAGAGGTGATATGTCATCCGGGTTAACAGGACTGGAGGAACTGAAAGAAACAGAAGAAAACATCGGAAGGATTTGGTGCGACCCAACAACAAGGGATTTAGCGACCAGGCTATCGCCAAATCCCAAGTTCACAGCCGGGCCTCTGGGGAACCAATTCTCGCCTAAGCCAAATCTCTTGATACCGCTATCCGTGCTGCTTGTGCCCTGCCATCTGGAAAGAACGATCGCGCTTGAGGCGTTTTCTTTTTCCGCCAAGGCCCTGGCCTCAGGGCTGATCGTCACGCGGTCGCCATTAACGACAGCTTCAGCAGGAATGACTTTTTCTTTATCTTTCTTGCCTCTCGATTTCCGGGTAGTATTGGTGTCAGAACTCGCTAACCGATTACACTTCAATGAGTTATCGTCTAATTCTTTCTTTTCATTCACCGGGGAGCTGACTCCGGCCCAGGCAAAAACCATAGAAGAATTTAAAAATGGCTGCTCATCATCCTTAAATGCCTGGGTTTGATAAATAGTCGCCCAATTAAAACCAATGCGCAGCAATTCATTCTTAAGATCTTCCTGGGTAATCCTAAAAGTAGGAAATGTGGAATGAATGCTTGTGGTGCTTGATGGATATTCAGCTATAAATACCATCCCGCCCGGTAAAAGATAATTCTGATAATGCTTTAAAAACGATAAATCAAATTTTTTGCTACCTGTTTTAGAAGCATAATAATAGGCCAGAGCACCTAAAGCCTCTAAAATTATAATTAAACTAAATTTCTTTTCCTGCAAAATAGCTAATTCGCTCATATCAGTAGCATCTATCTCCACTGTTTCGATATCAAAAGTTTTTAACTCTCTGACAAAAGACAGATCAAGCTCAATGGCTGCAACTGAAAGCCCTAGCCTAACTAACTCTTTCTCAACCACACCGCGGCCAGCCCCAATGGATAAAATATCAGCTGCGCCTATTTTTCTAACAACATCCATTAACTGCGAAATCAAATAATTGCGATAGGCCGAGCTAACCGTGGCCTTGCTTAAAGAGGATGTCTTGTTAGCTTTAACTATTTCATTAAAAGCGCCTATTGGAGAGCTTGAAAAAAGCTTATTTTTATTATTCTTAACAAAAAATATGCGAGTAGAAGTTATTGATTCCCCCATAGCGTCATAACTGCCCGTAGCCCCAAGATCCTCTTCATACAAAATATCACCATCATGAAAACTTTCGCTACATAATACATCCCTTAAGTACGCCACCCTGTCCCATTTTGATTCATCGCTCATAAAATCAGCTGACGAATTCATGCTTTTAACTAATTCTGAGTTAAAAGCTTTACTTTCAACTGAAATCCAATCTCCAATAGGAATTTTATCTGTATGGAGATTAAAAAAGAACTTCTCCCCTTTAGGAAAATATGCAGTTGTGAATATCTCTTGTAATTTACTAAAACCAAGCTTCAAATAAAGATTCCGTGAATAAGTATTATTCGCCGAGGCGTTATAAATACCACAAATATAATTATTCCCTCTTTCTCTTAAAACAGCCACGACATGTGCCATAAAAGTATTTTCAACCGCTAAGCCAAAAGCCCTACAACTCAAACAAAAAGCATCTACAAAACAACTCTTAAGAATAATTACTCCCACCACTCCATGATCAGCAAATCTATCTATTAACCCTGCTGTAAATACCTTATAAATATTATAACCAATCTTACCCTTATTAATAATCTCACCTAACTTTTCTGTAGAGTATTTGGCCGTTGTAGGATTAAACTGATTAGTCCTCTGCATCAATTCAGCAATCCTTTCAATATAAGGCTCATTCTCTTTGCCGCTCCTTATAATTAATTTTAATCCCAATGAACGATAATACCCCTCTAAACTGGCCGATTTTTTCCTTAAAACATCTCTTTGCTTTATAGCTGCATATAAAGAAGTCCTGCGGGCTGCTTCTTCTGTAACAATCCGGCCACTGACATTAAAAGTACCTAATAAACTTGCACGCTCTAAAGGATTAACTGGCAATTCGGGAGTCACTACCTCTGGGCATAAAGTCCTGACGAGCTCCCTTTCAATCGCACTATCATCTATAAAAACCATGTTGGATGCGCCAAGATTAAGTTCAAGAGCTATTTCCTTTATATTGCTGGCTTTATCCTGCCAGTTAGCTTTAATAACCGCAAAATCACTTCTTCGCAAAACCATACTGGGATGCCTATCTAAAACCTCAAGAAAATCCTCAAGGTTATTTTTACTATTAATGGCCAGAAGAACACCCTGCTCTTTCAGCTCTAGCAATTTCTTCTGAAAAGCTATGAAAGATTCATCCAATACAATTCCTCCAATACCGTCTTCGCCAACAATGCCGCCCCATAGCACACCATCAGCATCAAGCACAACTGATTTTATTAAGCCCGGAGCACTTTTCCTCTCCTTGAAAGAAGAACTATCTAATGCGACACCCTCGAAAGATTGCTTTGCGTTTATGCGCCCAATATCCCTGTATTTCTCTGGTAATTGATCAATTCTCAAAGATCGGATAAATTCATTCCAGGACCAATCATGCTTGGTAATGATTTCTGGGATATGCATAACACAATAAGCAAAAACTCTCTCATCATTTATATCAAAAAACCTATCCAGCCATTTCACTTGCTCTTCTGTCAAAGCGCCTTGCCAAGAATACGACGCAAATAATGGGCGCACATCATCAAATATCATCTCAACCCCATCCCAATCTTCTTTCATCGTCTCAGGAGGAAATCTATTATTGATAAACGCACAGATGAACTCAGAAACTGAAAAATCAATTTTCCCAACGAAACGGTCTTTCGCCCGGTACAATATGCTACGATAAACTATGTCCTCTCCATCAGAAGCCTCTCCTGCTGTCCCCGCATAGGCTTCTTCAATAACCTCATATGACCAGTAAAAGAATATACTGTAATCACATATTGTCTTTGCCTCCTTAATGCTATAATCTAAAAATCTTATGGAATCGTTAATCTCCCAATCCATAATTCTCTTATCTAACTGCTTCATTTGCTTCCTTAATTGATCATGATATTCCTGTTCTTCCATAGGCGAACTCGAGTGATTTTTCTGATTTGAATCAACCCACGAATCAAACCAAGCATAATTGCCAAATGGCGAGAATGAATTAATTACAATCAACCTTCCATCAAAGCCAGTTGCTTTAAGAAGACTTACTTTTCCTCTTTTTTCTTCTTTTAATCTTAGTTTATCTTGCTCTTTCTCTTTAGATCTGCCAAATAAATGAATATGGCCGGTAATTTGAGCATCGACTCTTAGTTGAGAATTCACCTTCTCAAGCAATACCTCCATATCGATAAGTGCAGTTTCTTCATTAAGATCGTTAAATCTATTTATCAATCCGACACTTTTCATTTCATTGTGATTTTCATCTAAAGCTGGATCTTTAACAGTGTAAAGTCCACCTCTCCTGAAATTAATCAAATCTTTCTCGTTGATATCTTTCTCTGTGGCATAACCAGCGTGACTCACCAAATAGCGGCTCTCTCCGACTTCAACAATCGCAAACATTGAAGAATGTTCGATCAAATCTTTTGCGTCCTTATAATGTTCTCCAAGAGACACACGTATTTCTTCTGACTGAGTACTATCATAATCCAAACCAAAATCGGCGTTACCAACTAAAATATAAAAACTATCCGGATATTTTTTTCTTAAATCACTCAGCATCTTAGAAAGATTATGATTACGCCGTTTTATTTCTTCTGCGCTATAAAAGTTATCGATATCAATGGTTAAATTGCCTAACTGCTTATAGTCTTTCATAGTTAGGTAATCTTTTATATTTACAGTCTTAAATGCATCGCCTAGAAAGATGACTTTGGTTGTTCCTGCTTTAAGCTCTTCAACTGAAATTTGTGCCATTATTGTTTCAAGCGCCTTATCATCGGTATGCAAGTCGCCGATAACAATTAAACGCTGGCAGCTCAATTTAACCAGCTGGTTATCAACAGGGCTGCTGGATTGCGGGGGGCGGATTTTCGACTTATTAACAGCAAATGGCCCCTGCGCGATGATTAGCATTTTGGCATTTTTATGCTCAAAACCATGCCCGGTATGGGCATATATCACCACCTTTTGACCGACACCAATAAGTCTTGTTTGCTTTTTCTGCCAATCTGGATCTGTGGTAGTCATTTCCGTGGAACCATCGAGGATAATAAGCACTTCCATATCTTCTCCTGCTTCCTGGTGCAAATCCTCGTTGCCATTTGCAGTTTTAACGCCTACCCGGATAGCACCGGAATCGATAGCAAACCATGCCACCCGTGACGGATATAACTGAGTTGCCCTATATACAATGGCCTGTAGATTATTTTGTGAATCAGTGAAAAATTCTGGCTGGTTTGAAGCTTCTGGAGATAAACGAGGGCGCTCTATGGCAAGGGCGGGCACAACTTTTGATTCAGCCGGCGGCCCTCTTTTGATATTAGCTTCGCCCTCGCTGACGATAGCCAGGAATGAATCTTTTTGAGCAAAGAGCTTTGCTTCATTGTAAGTTATGAAAATATCGCCTTTATTTAATATCGCTTCCTTGCCATCGGCTAATTTAACTTTTATTGCGCCTTCTTCTACATAAACCACCCTCTGGCTACGACCTTCAAAAGGCAATTCCTGGCCTGCGGCAAAAGGACGAGTTTCAAGGACAAGCGAAAGCTTTTTATTGCTGATGAATGCCTTGTCAGCCGGCACTACTGCAATAAGGTTATTTGAAACCGGGCTGCTGGATACGGATATATCTTTAATTATGGTATGGCTCCCGGGATTAAGGCCCGGGGATTTCTGCGAAGGATTAAATCCATACGATGCAGCTATGCCGGAAGTTAAAGAATCCAGCATCTCAAATTTCTGATTTTCAGAAAGTTTAGAGAAACCCTGACCAAAGCTTGCTGCCAACCGATCAATTTCTTTTACCTGCTCCTCATCTTGGAACGCGTTACAGATCTCACTCGCAACACCCAAAGCAACTACAAAGAAGTCTTCTATGTTTTTCGCATTTTTAAGTATTTCCTTGCTGTCTCGCATACTTTTTTCAACTCTTTGCCTATTGCCAATGGTTACGGGCCCATTAGTAATCGCTATATCAATAAAATCCCGCCTGATCTCTCTAATGAACTGTATTAAAGTAGTCCCCAGTATAGTCATATCTCCGCTGTGGCGCATTCCGGAACGAATAGCATGATATCCGAGCTCCCTCAACACAACCCTAAGCCTATCCTGGAATGAGAGTTTATCAGGCAACCTCTCAAATTTATTCTCAATATAAACGGCCATCCGCCCCAGCTGCGAAGGATTGCCCCTGAGCACCGTGGCCACCATAATACCGTAACAAGATGTCAGCTCAAGGAATTCCCTGGCATCTTCTGGGGTGTGTATCTCACCATTGCCGAAAATAGGCACATCAGTGATGATCTTTCTGAGATCCTTCAGATAGCTCCATTTTGATCTTGCTTGTTTTGGAGTAAAAAATTCCTTACGGGTCCTGGTGTGTACAGTAACCCAATCAGCCCCTGCATCTACCATCTTCCTGACAAAATCAACAGTCATGGCTAAATCGGGAACGAGCTTGATACTATTTTCAACCTCCACCTTTCTCTCCAATATCCTTGTTTTAATAGATACCGGAATATGGACGGTCTTTTTAACAGCTTTGACTATGGCCTCAGCCACATCCTGCTTCTCCGTCAATGCTGCCCCCCCGCCCTGATCATAAAGCGCCGTAGAACCCATATTGATGTCAATGGCCGAGGCGCCATTGAACTCTGCCAACTTGGCTGCCTTCATAAAAGTCAATGATATCTTTTCAATTGAACCACCGTTATCACCGAAAGGTCTTGTCTCCTCCAAATAAAATGGCAGGTCGTGCGGACCGGCAAGCTGAATAACGCTGTATTCTTCTTTTGAAGATATGTCTAAGCGCGGAAGACCTGTTTTATACTCAGTATCTACCCAGAAGAGCCGATTAAACATGTGCACTGTAGTAAAAAGATTCCCTACCCTTACCAGGTCGGAATAAACACACCCTACCCCAAAGAGATCTCCCATAATTATTCTTTTTGGAAACTGGGTTTCGTAATCGATAGGGCCGCCTAAAACTCTTGGCAATTTCTGTACGGAAAGAGGATTTCTTTTGATGCGGATCTTAGAAGCCTCCGTGCCATCTGCATCAACTCCCCTGTTTAGCTCATAGAACCATTCAGCATCGCTAAATACCGCTATCTCCACTCCTGATTCAGACATACCAATAATAGCTGAGATCTGGACCTTATCGGTCGGGCTGACAACAGAGAACTTTATAATGCCCTTTCCGGCAATATAGGCGGCAGGCAACAACGTCTTGACGTCACCCATATCACCGGCATAACGTTTAATTGCCTGGACAAAGATATTGCCTCGAAATCTATCGAAAATGCTAACATCGGAAACGATACATTCAACCGGCATCTCAATATCCAAAACATCCGCCCCTTGCGGATAACCCACAACCTTAACGGTCCCCAGCAACAACTCATGCCTTTTAAAGATGGATCTTTCATCATCGGTTAGAATACTAGTCCTCATATCGAGGCGTCCCGTAATACTCAATAAATGCCCACGAATTAAATCCGGAATCTTATACAGGAGCTGAGGCCATATGCCTTCATTATTACTAAGCGCCGGGTCGCCATAATTGATCTTTAGCTCAACCACCAGCTCATTTCCGGTAATGCTCATCTTAACAAAACGCAATGGAGTTCTATATTTATAAACAAAGGTATTATTCACTTCATCTTCCAATATCTTTTCTATCAGACGCCTTGGCTCCTGAACGCCTATATAAGCCTTGCAGGCATTGACCAACAATCTGTTTTTCAGTGCATCCTTGTATCTCAACGCAACATCCCTCAAAAGAATGGCATTATCTATCTTAAATCTGGTTTCGGCTCGGCGCCATGTACCGGCCCTCATCAATTTAAAGACCTTCCAGCCAAGCGTCAGATCGGTTGGCATAAAATCACCCTCATCAAATATCTTCTCTTCTCTCACCGCCAGCATCTGCCTGGGGTTCTTATGCACATGGGCAAAAAACATCGCCATCTTATCAAATGTATTGAAAGGCGGATCATGCAAGTTGTTTAATCCGACCACGTAACCATACCAAAGCTCTCCGATTAAAATAAGGGCATCAAACTCATTCTCCGTCCCCTTTGGCAGATCATCGATGCTGTCAAGACAACCGACAGAAACATCCCGGCCGATGAAATCCGATAATTTCAATACATCAGGACCAAACCGCTCCATAAGCATCCCGTCAAAATAAGGAATTGCAAATTTGATATCCAGATCCGTCGCGTCGCTCCAAAGAGTCGGTTCGGATTTACCAAATAAAGAGGTCTGGAAACCCAGCCTAGCCAGCAAATAGGCGTTCCAAAGCACCGCAAAAAGCTCAAAACCAACATTATCAAACGCTACAGCTATCCTGGGCTTCCCGTTACCGCTCTGGCGTGAATCCTGAAGTTTTTCCTTCAATAAGATATTAAACTCCCGCCGGTCGTCAAGAACACTGGCTTGTTTAGAAAGAATGCCGTCTCCACGACTGTAATCATTAACCAAATTACCTTTCGCGATCATTCCAAAAGACTCGCGGTAAAGATACCACACATCAAAAGGCCTGGCATCAGGAACGCTTTTAAGAGTTTCTTTAAACTCAATAGCGCCGTTCTTAAACAGGCTCTTTTTATCCTCCCCATATTGATCCCATTCCAAATAAGCAAGATCTTTATCAAATACCATTTCTCTGTGCGCCTTCGGGATAGACAAATTCATATTTATTTCCGGCTTTATCACATCCCAGCCATAAGTCAGATTGCCAAAATGATCCAAGAGACGGTACAGCTTTGTCTGGACCCCAAGCGGGACCCGGCTATAATTCCAATCCCTTTCCTGCATCCACCCGGTGCTATATTCTTTTGTAAGCAATTCAAGATACCTTTTAAGCTTGGGACACAAAACAACGGCAGGCTTGTCTTCTATAAGTTTTTCACAATACCTGACAGCATCCCAAAGCCTGTAAATATACTGTGAGTGTTTAATAATTGCAAAGTAGTGTGGCAGGAGCTCTTCGGAAAGAGGCGCGACATCAAACCTTTCGGCATCCCTTTTTTTCTGCTCAATTGCCATCCGCTCAATACGTATCAGATCAAAGAATTTCCTCTCCTTCTGGTGACGCACCTCCATTACCAGGGTATCTTCCGGATAAATCTTCCTCTTTTCCTCTTCTGTAGGCCAATACTTTGAAATAATATCTGCGCGTGAAAATTTAACGTTGAGTTTTCTTAAAAATTCGAAGGCGATCTCGATCGGCAATCCCACCACAGTCAAAGGATTTCCCTCAATCCGCTCTATCGCCAAAAAGAAATCTCTATCCTGCACGCCAAAACCGCCCGCTTTTCCTTTATAGCGGCCTTGCTTATAATAGGCCATCAAAATATCCTCAGAATAAACGTGCTCTCTTCGGCTTAAATCTGTCAAATAGGCATATTCAGGCTCTTTGACTATCACATCAAGAACTTTTCGGTCTTCCAAAGAAAGCTCACTTTTCAAAGGCTTCACATAAAGATATGCAAGGCCATAGCCCGCCTGCACTTTAGCCTTTGAAACGCTGATGACTGCAAGGCCGGAAACCGCCTTAATACGCTTGCCGCCTAATTCAAGAAAATAGTCTTGGACCGCTCCCTCCTGCGTACCGTCCACTTTCCCCTGCTTATGGCCATTTAAAAAGAGCGTTGTATCGCTTGCCACCACCAGTCCGTCATTATCTTTTAAGATCTCCATCGCCTTCTGCAAAGCCAAAGTCTGCATGGCGGTTTCATACCTGACGTCTGCTGGCAAGTATTCTTCGCGCGTTGACGGCTTAATATCAAAAATGGCTTCTGCCTTCAACATTAATTGCAGTATTTCTTTTCTTCTTGATGACTTCGAAGCCAAAATCATCCTCTCGGAATCTCCTTCAGGTATGTAACGTTGGCTGAACGACAGGCTGAGAAATTTCTCAGTCAGATTTTTATCGTCTTCAAACATAAAAGCGATAATATCCATCGCCTGCCTGTAATCCTGGCTTTCAAATTCAGCAAATCGCCTTAATTCATCCAGGATATCTTCGTAATGCCTGGCTGAGTTCGCGGCCCTTAGGAATCTCTGGGCCTCTGCCTTTAAAATATCCTCGCGTCCTAAATGGCGGCTGTCGCTCTTTTCAACAGGCGAAGAAACAAAACCAAATAATTTCGGAAACGCTTTCTTCCCGGGTGAAATAAAATGGGTAAGATTGCTCGAAACTTCCGGAAGGATATTTCTTTGCCTAAGAACGAAAGAGTTGCTAGCCGAGCCGCGATCAAACCCCTCATTTATGGCCGATCCACGGGGGAATGCATACCCCTGCTTTATCATAATGCTAGATTTAGTATCATTTCTCCCTGTCCATTTTGACAAAACTGCGCTTAAAACATTTTTTCTCCCATCACAGCTATCCGCAAGAATAACTGCTGTAGAGCCGATCCGCTTTATAACAACAGGACTCGACGCATTCTTCCCCGATATATCCTTCAATTC
>DMEU01000003.1 GCA_003451585.1 Candidatus Omnitrophota bacterium
GGACGGGGCGGGAAGGCTATAGGATAACTATTACCGGCGGCCCGGTGAAGGCTAAGGAAGGCTATTGAGCTTATATGCGGAAAAAATGCCGGAAGCGGCTTTGTAGGCTAGAATGTAAAGATGAACTTAACGGGGGATTTACTTTGACTTTTGATAATCGGCTAGGATTTTTTTGTGGTCGAAGGCGATGTGGACATTACGCCAGGTCGCGGGGGTAAAGATACCGGCGTCCTGCGCATCTGAAGCGGCCTTTGGAGCACCCTTTGCCCTGCAGGTAAATACGGTGGTTATCGTCTGAAAACGCGGGTCGCGCCCTGGAGCCGAATACGTGTGCATCTGCCTTAAGTCTTTTACACGAAGGCCCGTCTCTTCAAAAGCTTCGCGCGCCGCAGCCTCCTCCAGGCTCTCCCCGTAGTCGACAAACCCTCCGGGTAAGGCCCAGCCGAACGGCGGATTACTGCGCTTGATAAGGACTATGCCGCCGTCCACTTCGATAATGGTGTCTACGGTGACATACGGCCCCTGCGTCAAAACTTCCAGCAGATGAGCGAGATAGCCGCGGATCGTCCTGTCGAAAACATCGAACATCTTATCTCCGGAAACAGCGACCCTTATTTGCCTCAAAGATGTTCCATCCTCCCTGATATGGCGGTAAAGCTCCTGCGCCACTATTTTTGCGGCAGCGACTGCGGGAAAAACGATAGCGGCTCTTTCCGAAATAAAAACGGTGAAGTCTTTTTTATGGCTTTTTTCGGCCTTTTTTAAAGCTGCGAGACAAGCGCTTCTGGCGCGTAACTCATTTGAATAAATATCGGCGTTTTCGACAAAAACCTTATCCAGAATGAGCGCTCCGCCAGCCTTTGGGCCCTTGGCGATCTCTATATGCGTATTTTTTATTTTCATCATGCTCATATTTTGTGTTTCTTCGCTATCTGCCGCGCCAGGGCCAATGCCTGCGGCACTGTTTTTACTTTGCCTTCGACCTGCGCTTCTTCGACCGCGTCCAAAATGACGGAAAAAATAGGCCCGGGTTCGATCCTGCATTTTTTTATAAGATCAGCCCCATTAATAAGCCGCACAAAAGGCTCTTCTTTTTTCATTTCAAAGTATTTATCCAATAGGGAAAAAGACACCTTCTCGTGTTTTTTGCGGCTTTCAGGCGTAGCCAGGGGCCCTCGCGTGGCGCGCTGGTCCGCGATAGAGACCAAAAGGACGCTGGCGGCTTCGTCTTCCGTATCCCGAAAAAAACGGTGTATCGCCCGCTTTGTTAAAACCGCGTTATCAGCCAGATACCCAGGGCGCAAATGCCAGAAGATTATCGTGTCTAATGTAAACCTCTCCCTGGTGGAAAGCTTCAACCTCTCCGTTACGGAATCACATATGATGCGGCCTATACGCTCATGCCCGTGGAACATCGTCTTTCCGGCCTTTACTTCAAACGCCTTTGGTTTGCCTATATCGTGCAATAACGCAGCAAGTTTTATCAACTGCCTGCGCTTCCTCTCGCCTGCCATTACCTCGTCTAAGTAATTGTTTATATCCGGGTGCCTTTCGGTATGGGCCATCAACTCTTCCAGTTTTTTAAGGGTTTCCATGGAGTGCCCCCAGACATCCAGATGATGGTAACCGCCCTGTTTGACATTGTGCATGACGGCCACCTGCGGGATGACCAACTCCAATATCTTATGTTTATCCAGGAGGCTTATGTAATGGAACGCGTTAGTAACCTCCAGGATCTTGAAAAGCTCGTCCCTTACCCTCTCGCCGGCCACACCCTTTAAAGCCTCTTTCTTTTTTTCTATGAGGCGCATGGTGCGGCCTTCGATCTTGAAACCGAATATAGCGGCCAAACTGAACGCACGGAGGATCCTTAAGGGGTCTTCGTCAAAAGAAGTATCGCTTAAGGCGCGTATGGCCTTTTTCTCTATATCACGCTTGGCGCCGTAAAGATCCAGGACCTTCGAGCCTTCCATGGGCAGAGGGGCCGCCAGCGTATTAATGGTAAAATCCCTTTTTGAAAGATCGCCTTTTAAGTCTTTGTCCCTGAAATCGACAAAATCAAAAGTGATGATTTTCTGAGACCCTTTGTCCTTATAGACTACGCGGCTGCAGCCGTGCTCTTTGTCCAATACGACAAAACCAGCCTTCAACTTTCGGCTCACGCGCCGGCCGAAATCTATGGCACCATGGCACAAAGAAAAATCTAGGTCCGGATTCTGCTTGTCGCGACCAAGGAACGAATCCCTTAGAAAACCGCCAACGAGGTAAACCTTTTTATCTTCTTTTTTAGCTAAAGAAACGATCGTCTGGAATGGCTTTGAGCGAAGGACAGGATGGCTTGATCTGCTTATTTTCATGGTCTATTGGCCCATAGGGTAAAAGGCCGGTCACTCTCCCTGATGCAAGAGCTCGGCGCGCTTTATGACCTCTTCTTCGACAAAGATCGGCGCCTTGGCGCGCACCGCAAGCGCTACGCTGTCGGATGGGCGCGCATCTACGACCCTTTCTTTATTATCGCCTTTTGCCTGCAGGAAGATCTTGGCGTGAAAGGTAGAGTCCTGGAGCCTGTCTATCACGATCTTCTTCACCTCGGCGCCCAAAGAATCTATTACATCCTGCAGAAGGTCGTGCGTTAAAGGGCGCGGCGGTACGATGCCGCTTATCTTCATCTTGATGGCGTTTGCCTCCAAAAATCCTATTATTATAGGTAATAACCTGGCGCCATCTTTTTCTTTTAAAACGATGACCTGGTCCTGCCTCTTCTCGTCGATGATTATCTTGTTCAATTCCATCTCTACCATGATCTGTCAAACTCCTTTTTTTCAGAGGTCAGTCTTCTTCAGCAGGCCTTTTAATTCAGACATGAACTGATTTACATCCTTGAACTGGCGATAGACAGACGCAAAGCGCACGTAGGCTACTTCATCCAATGCGGCCAGTTTATCCATTATGAGCTCTCCGATGTTCTCGCTTGAGACCTCCCGGTCGTGCCTCTTATAGATCTCGCGCTCGATGTTCGAGACCAGCTCTTCTATGCTCTCCGAGGAAATAGGCCGCTTTTCGCACGCCTTCTGGATGCCGCCTAATATCTTTTTCCTGTCAAAAGGCTGCCTGCGGCCGTCCTTTTTAACGACCAAGAGCGACATCTCTTCGACCACTTCATAGGTCGTGAACCTCCTGCCGCACTTTAAGCATTCCCTACGGCGCCGGACCGCGCTGCCTTCGGAAGAAGCGCGCGAATCTATCACTTTATCGTCCGCATGGCCGCAGAAAGGACATTTCATAGTCGCTATCGCTCCAATTAAAAATTAAAAATGAAGAATTAAAAATTTGCTCTTGTTCCCTTTCATTCTTAATTCTTAATTCTTAATTCTTAATTTTCTAACCTTTATTTTCGCTTCCTTGAGGAATTCGAGGGCCATCTTATCGGGATAATGGTCGCTCATCACCACTTCCTTGATGCCGGCATTTATGATCATTTTTGCGCATATGATGCACGGCTGATTAGTGACATATATAACACTGCCTTTCAAGGAGACGCCGTGCAGCGATGCCTGCAAAAGCACGTTCTGCTCTGCGTGGAGGCCGCGACAGAGCTCGTGACGCTCTCCTGACGGCACACTTAATCTTTCACGAAGGCATCCGGCCTCGGAACAGTGCTTTATCCCTGAAGGCGTGCCGTTATAGCCCGTTGCAAGTATCCTGCGGTCCTTGACGACCAGCGCCCCTACCTTGCGCCTCAGGCACGTCGAACGCTTAGAGACGAGCCTTGCTATCTCCAAAAAATACTCATCCCATCCAGGCCTGTAATCTGTCTCATTTTTTGTTTTCTTCATATCTATACCTTGAACTCCTTTAACAACGGCTTGTAAAGAGGGAACTTTTTCACAAGCTTAGCTACTTTTTTCCTGGCCTCTTCTATCACAGATGGCTCGCCCTTATTGATAAGGACCTCTGCGATTATCGCGGCTATCTGCCGCATCTCTATAACACCCATGCCGCGTGTTGTAGCCGCCGGGGTCCCAAGCCTTATGCCGCTCGTCAAAAACGGGCTCTTCTTGTCAAAAGGTATCAGATTTTTGTTGACCGTGATGCGCGCCTGGTCAAGGTATGCTGCGGCTTCTTTGCCTGTCAGGTCCTTATCGGTCAAGTCCACGAGCAACAGGTGCGTATCAGTGCCCCCGGCTACTATACGAAAACCCTTCTTTGACAGCTCTTGTGCCAAAGACTTCGCATTAATGACTATCTTCTTCTGATAATTCTTGAATTCGGGCATAAGCGCCTCTTTAAACGCCACGGCTTTGGCCGCGATAACATGCATTAAAGGCCCGCCCTGTATGCCTGGGAAAACAACGCTGTCTATTTTTTTTGCAAACTCTTTCCTGCATAAGACCATACCGCCCCTTGGGCCGCGCAGGGTCTTGTGCGTTGTAGTTGTAACAAATTCGGCATAAGGCACAGGCGACGGATGTATGCCGGCAGCTACCAGGCCCGCGATATGGGCCATATCCACAAAAAGATAAGCCCCGACCGAATCAGCTATCTCCCTGAACTTTTTAAAGTCCAGCTGCCTTGGATACGCCGATGCCCCGGCCAGGATCATCTTAGGCTTGTGCCTGTTGGCCAGATCGGCTATCTCATCATAATCTATCATCTCCGTCTTAGGGCTGACGCCGTAAGAGACGATCTTATAAAACATCCCCGAAAAATTATGCGCAAGGCCGTGAGAAAGGTGCCCGCCGCATGCCAGGTCTAAGGCAAGGACGGTATCCCCAAGATTGAGCGCGGCAAAATAAACAGCCATATTAGCCTGTGTCCCTGAATGCGGCTGGACATTTGCGTGGTCTGCGCCAAAAAGCTCCTTTGCGCGTTCACGCGCAAGACGCTCGGCCTCATCAACATACTCGCACCCGCCATACCATCGCGCTTTAGGATACCCCTCGGCGTATTTATTGGTCATGACCGAGCCCTGCGCCTCCAGGACCGCTAAAGAAGTAAAATTTTCGCTTGCGATCAGCTCGATATTGTTATTCTGACGCCAAAGTTCCCTCTTTATGGATTCGTATACCTCCGGGTCCGCCTTTTTTAGATGGCCTTGCGTTGTGCGCATAGATTCTCGATCCTTTCTATTTTTTTTATCCTTCTCAAATGCCTGCCGCCCTCAAAAGGCGTGGCAAGCCAAACCTCTATCATTTTTTTCGCCCGCGCAGGACCAACGAACAAAGAGCCCAAAACCAGGATGTTGGCATCGTTGTGCATACGTGAAAGACGCGCAGCTTTGATATTATAACAAAGGGCTGCCCTGATATTTTTTAGTTTATTGGCCACGATACAATTACCGATGCCGCTTTTACAAATAAGTATGCCCCGCGCTGCCTTATGCCGCGAGACAGCCGATGCCACCTTATATGCCGTATCCGGATAATCCATGGATCCTTCGGAAAAAGCGCCCAGGTCCAGCACATCCATACCGGCCTTTTTTAAAAACGGCAGGAGCTTCTCTTTTAAAGAAAACCCTCCGTGGTCACAACCTATGACGATCTTTTCCGACTTCATGCTCAGATCTCCAATCTACGTATCGCTTCTTTTATCTTTTCAAAACTCATCCTGTAGAACTCTTCGGACTTTCCTATAGGGTCCGGCACCTCGATATCATGCTGCCCTAATCCGGCGAGCTCTCCTAAAACATGCACACGGTCTTTACAGCGAGGACACTGCCTTAAAACATCCTCCTTATGCCTATTCTCCATGACCAGGATAATATCCGCCTGTTTCAATACGTCGGCCGATGCCCTCTGCGCCCTATGGCCGGCAGCATCAAGGCCGGTCTCCTGCACAAGCTTCAAAGTCTCCCGCGTAGGGCTCATGCCGAAAAAAGCGAATGTCCCGGCAGAAGAAACATCCACATCGTCGCGGCCGGCATCCATCAATTTTTTCCTTAGGAGATACTCCGCCATTACTGACCTGCATGAATTACCGGTACAGACGAACAAGACTTCTTTGCGGGACGCTACCTTCAATATCTCTTCTTTCTTTAATACGCCGTCCCTTAATACCGTAAAAGGCAGGCGCCTGGCATCAAGCACGGTTGATTCAGTACCCAGCTCTGTAGGCCCTCCGTCTAATACCAACTCGATGAGCCCGTTCAATTCACTAAAGGCATCCTCTGCTGTGCGCGGCGCGGGATGGCCGGCAAGGTTAGCGGAGGGCGCGATAACCGGAAAATCGCAGCGATTCAGGAGCCTGAACGCTATATTATTTTTCGGCATGCGCAGGCCTACGCTCTTTCCATGCGGCGCAGGCAAAACCACTGTCAGCGGCCCTGGCCAAAACCTCTCCAGCACCTTATAGGCGCGAGGCAATACATCCACAGCATACTTTTCAATATCCCTCTTATCCCCTATGTGGATGGAGAATTCTTTGTCCTGCGGCCTGTCTTTTATTTTTTTCAGCCTCCCGAGGGCCTGTTTATTTAAAAGATTGGCCGCTATGCCGTAAACCGTCTCCGTTGGAAAGACGACAAGCCCGCCCCTCTCCAGAAGCTCTGCCGCTTCATTTATGGCGCGCTGGTCTATGGCGCCGGGATAAAGTTTTGCAATGCGGGTGGCAAACAAATCTATACCTTGGTCCTTCTTACAGAATTCGATTGCTTTTTCCTGAACGTTTTAAGCTTTTTGGCAACACCGCTGGAATCCGATGCCAACAGCGAGATGGCAAAAAGCGCCGCGTTTTTTGCGCCGCTTGCGCCTATGGCAAATGTCGCGACAGGGATACCTGCCGGCATCTGCACTGTGGACAATAAAGAATCCAAACCTTTTAAACTTTTCGTCTCTATCGGTACGCCTAATACCGGAATAGTGGTATGCGATGCGATGACACCGGCAAGTGCCGCGGCACCGCCTGCGCCGGCGATAAAAGCCCGCACGCCCAATTGCTCCATAGCTATGACAAAGGCCTCCAGGTCCTTCGGCGTCCTGTGCGCGGATAGGACCTTAGCCACGATAGGCACGTTAAAATCCTTTAAAATATCTATGGCGCCTTTCATGGTATCTAAGTCCGAGACGCTCCCCATAACGATCGCAACTTGCGGCTTTTGCATAGACCCTCCTATTTTTTCAACGCTCTCCAGCCGATATCGCGGCGAAAATGCATACCTTCGAAATTTACCAATGAAACAGCTTTATAAGCGTTATCTATCGCGGCCTTGATGTCTTTGCCTAAAGCTGTAACGCCCAAGACACGGCCGCCATCTGTCAAAAAAATATCTTGTGATCGGTGATCGGTGATCGGAGGCTTTTTAGTACCTGCGTGAAAAACAACGACATCTTTTAGCTCTGAGGCCCGCTCTAACCCGGATATCTCTTTTCCCTTTTCATAAGGGCCGGGATACCCGCCGGATGTCAAAACAACGCAGACACTGCTCTTATCCGCCCATTTAAGCTTTGGCGCCGGCTGGCCGGCTCCGAGCGTCCATAACATGGCGTCTATCAGGTCGGTCTCCAGCCGCGGCAGGACAGCCTGGGTTTCCGGATCCCCGAACCTTACGTTAAACTCCAAAACCTTAGGCCCTTCTTTGGTCAGCATGATACCGGCATATAGGATACCTTTATAATCCGCGCCTTCCCTCTGCATGCCGCTTAAGACAGGCATGACGGCCGTATCCATGATATTGTCCATGACATCATCTGTCACGACTGGCGCAGGCGAATACGCGCCCATACCTCCGGTATTAGGGCCCTTGTCCCCGTCGAAAATCCTCTTATGGTCCTGCGAAGACGCTAAAGCCACGGCCTCAACACCATTGGTCAATGCCAGGATGGAAGCCTCTTGACCAAAGAGGCACTCTTCAATAACGATCGTCTCGCCGGCCTCTCCGAATATTTTATCGACCAGCATACTTTTAGCCGCATCTTCGGCTGCCTGCGGCCCATCACAGACAACGACACCTTTTCCCGCGGCAAGGCCGTCAGCCTTGACCACTACAGGACCTTTAAGCCGTTTTAACGCGTGCCTTACTTCATCCATAGTGCGGCAAACCTCAAAATCCGCGGTAGGCACACCGTATTTTTTCATTATTTCTTTGGCAAAACATTTACTCGCTTCAAGCCTCGCCGCGCGCATGGATGGGCCAAAGGCCTTCAAGCCGGCTTTTTGGAATTCATCTATAATACCGGCCGCAAGCGGCGCCTCCGGGCCCACGACGGTCAGATCAACACCTTTACTACGCGCGAATTTAAGCAGGCCCTTTATATCATCTGCCGGAATAGTTACGCACTCTGCCAATTGCGCGATACCTGCATTACCCGGCGCGCAATAGATCTTTTTTACGCGCTTAGACTTTGATATCTTCCAAACAAGCGCATGCTCTCTTGCACCCGACCCTATAACGAGTATATCCATAAAGTAAAGACCGCGCTCACACCACCACTACGCCGTTGACGCCCTTAATGATCTCACCGATGATCTTGCTCTTCACACCCATCTTTAAAAAGGCGCGCACCACATCCATCTTTATGGCGTCGCGCACGACAACTACCATGCCTATACCCATGTTGAATGTATGGAACATCTCCTTGTCCTCGATCTTGCCGCGCTCCTGCATCTCGGTAAAGACCTCAGGTATGTGCCATGCGTTCTTATAAAGCACCATTGTGCATCCTTTAGGCACAACGCGCGCCGCCTTGTCATAAAAACCTCCGCCGGTGATATGGGCCATGGCCTTTATGCCGCATTCTTTCGCGTTAAACCTTTCCAAGGCAGACAAGACCGGCTTTACATAAATACGCGTGGGTTTTAAGAACTCGTGTGCCCTTCCTTTTAACTCTTCTGGCGCAAAGATTTTCCTGACGAGCGAGAACCCGTTGGAGTGCAACCCGCTGGACTCCAATCCTATGACGGCGTCCCCAAGCTTTACCCGCGCGCTGCCTAATATCTTTTTCTTACCCACTATGCCTACGCAGAAACCCGCCAGGTCATAGTCTCCGGCCTTGTACATGCCGGGCATCTCAGCGGTCTCTCCTCCCACAAGGGAACAATTGGCCTGCTTACAGCCTTCAACGATCCCTTTCACCAGGTCCTTTAAGACATGTGAGTTCAACTTCCCCACAGCGATGTAGTCTAAGAAGAACAGCGGCTCGGCGCCAGAACACAAAACGTCATTTACGCTCATGGCTACCAGGTCGATACCCACCGTATTGTGTATATCGGCAAAAATAGCGATCTTAAGTTTTGTCCCTACCCCGTCACAGGAAGACACGAGCACGGGATCTTTACACTTTTGGCCGGCAAGGTCAAAAAAAGCGCCGAAGCCGCCTATACCACCCATGACGCCACTGCGGCCGCCTTTATTCACCATGCCTTTTATAGCATCGACAAAACCATTGGCCCTGTCGATATCGACTCCTGCCTTCTTATAGCTTAGCCCCATGATCAACTCCTAAGTGTTCAGCGAAGGGTCAACACTTCGCGCATTTTTCCAAAGCGTATTTGTCAGCGTGGGAAAAATGGATCGGATAATCTCCGGTAAAACAAGCGGCGCAATACCTGTCTTTACAGAACTTGACCGCGTCAAGCATACCCTCCAGGCTGAGATAACCAAGAGTATCGACTTCAAGGTATTCTGTTATCTGTTTTGCTGTATACCTGTTCGCTATCAACTCTTCCCCTGAAGGAAAATCTATACCGTAGAAACACGGATAACGATGAGGCGGACAGGATATACGCATATGGACTTCTTTGGCGCCTGCATCGCGAAAATTCTTAACCCTGATCTTAGATGTCGTGCCGCGCACGATAGAATCATCTACGATGACCACGCGCTTGCCTTTGACAACTTCGCGCAATATATTGAATTTTACCTTGACTCCCAGGTCGCGTATGCGCTGAGACGGCTGGATGAACGTGCGGCCGACATAATGATTACGGATAACACCGAATTCAAGCGGTATACCAGAGGCATGGGCGTAACCTAAAGCCGAAGACATGCCGGAGTCCGGTATTGGTATGACAAAATCAGCTTTGACAGGATGCTCTTTTGCCAGGTTCTCACCTAGCCTCTGGCGCACCAGGTGTACTGTCTGGCCGAACACTATGGAGTCGGGCCTTGAAAAATATATATGCTCAAAGATACAATACGCGCTTTTTTTTGCCTTCGGCGCAAAACGTATGGACTCCAGGCCTTTTTTTGTTATACGCACGATCTCGCCGGGCTCCACCTCACGGACGAACTTTGCCTCGATAAGATCGAAGGCGCAGGTCTCGGAAGCAAGGCAATAGCTGTCACCTTTTTTACCGATACACAACGGCCTGAATCCATCGGGGTCGCGCACGCCTATAAGCTGGTCTTCGGTCAAGAATACCAGGGAATACGCGCCTTTTATCTTCTTTAAGGCCCTCTTGAGCCTCAATACCAGATCCTTCTCTTTTGAGCGGGCCATAAGATGTATAAAGATCTCACTATCGCATGAAGTCTGGAATATGGAACCTGAGCGCTCAAGCTCTTTTCTCAACGGCTCGGTATTTATAAGATTGCCGTTGTGCGCCACCGCCAGGGAACTGCCCAGGTAATCGACAAACAGCGGTTGAGCGTTTTTAACCAGGCTTGAGCCTGTAGTCGAATAACGCACATGCCCTATACCGCGGTCGCCCTTCAACATCTTTAAATTATCTTCATTAAAAACATCCGATACCAGCCCCATGTCTTTATGGATATGCAGTTCTTCTCCATCGCTAGTCACGATACCGCAGGACTCTTCTCCGCGATGCTGCAAAGCGTACAGCCCCAGATAGATCATATAGCTTGCTTCCGGGCAGCCGAATATGCCGAAGAGGCCGCAGTAATGCTTAGGATGATGACTATCAGCCGACATAGGATAACCCTTCTTTAGGTTTACTGAAGATATTGATCTTTCTACTTAAAGTAATTTACAGCGTTCAAGAATATAGGGAAACCGTCCCCGTGGCGCTTGCACCCCTCGCGCGTCCAGCGTGGATGCTGCAGGCTAATAAGATGGCGCTCCGGATGGGGCATAAGCCCAAAGACACGTCCGGACGCATCGCAGATGCCTGCGATGCTGTCCACAGAACCGTTCGGATTAACAGGATAATCCCCCAGCTGCCCGCGCGCGTCGCAATACTGGAATACGATCTGCCCGTTATCTTTCAAACGTTGGAGCACTTCCTCGCTTTTTGGTATAAATTTACCTTCCCCGTGAGCAATGGGCAGATATATCACCTCAGGCAGCCCCTTAGTCCACACACACTTATCTTGACACTTGACACCTGACACTTGACACTTAAGATGAATCCACTTGTCCTGAAAGACACCGCAGTCATTATTGACAAGGGTGGCCTCCTGCCGGAATTCATCGTTACCCGGAAGCAGCCCGGCCTTGACCAAAACCTGAAAACCGTTGCAGATGCCTATGATAAGTTTCCCATCTCCGGTAAATTTTTTAAGCTCACCGAACAATTTACACTTTAATTCATTAGCCAGAACCTTTCCTGCCGCTATATCGTCGCCGTAAGTAAAACCTCCGGAAATAGCCAATATCTGGTAAGCGGATAACGCGCGCCCTCCGGAAACAAGCTCGTTGATATGCACAAGGTCGATGTCGGCACCCGCACTTTCAAATGCAAAGGCCGTCTCGCGATCACAATTTATCCCAGCTGTCTTTAAAATAAGGACTTTTGGCTTAGCCATGAATATTATGTGCTTGTTTTGAATAAAATTTATTTATGGTACGCACCACATCCGACGGCTTGTCGACTAAGGAAAAGAGGCTCAGGTCACTTGCGCCTATACAGCCCCTCCGCAATACCGTAGACATGATCCAGTGCAGAAGCCCCTGCCAGTAACGGCTGCCCACAAGTATTACGGGAAATTTCTGTATCCTCTGTGTCTGTATAAGATTAATGGATTCGAACAACTCATCCAGCGTCCCGTAACCTCCAGGGAATATAACGAAGGCGCGGGCGTATTTTACGAACATCACCTTACGGACAAAAAAATAGTGGAATTCCACCAATGTCGTCACGTAAGGATTAGACTTTTGCTCGGTCGGTATATAGATATTCAGGCCTATCGAAGGCACACGCGCGCGCTTTGCCCCTTTGTTTGCCGCCTCCATGATACCGGGGCCTCCACCTGAGATGATCTCATAACCTGCCCGCCCTAACAGATAAGCAGTATCTTCGGCCAGCTTATAATATTCGTCTTTTGGCGACAGCCTTGAGGAGCCGAAGATGGAGACCGCGTTCTCGAATTTAGAGAGCGTCTTAAAACCGGCCCAAAACTCGTCGGAAATACGTTTTATGCGCGCCCCTTCGATCTCTTCGAATACATCGATCTTTTTAGGGGATTTGATAAAACCCGGGCCGGGCTTTTTATTTTTCCGCCTCCGGCCTCCTGTTTTCTGTCTTTTGTCTTTCATATCAGATGCTTCTCAATGTCTTCTGCCAGGCTTCTTTTAAATTTGCCATGCTCTCGCTGATACAGGCATCTCCATCCAAACCAAAGACCTTAAGTTCTTTGGAAGCGATAACGCAACCGATAAGGCCGATGCACGATCTTTTCATGGCACGCTCAAAGGCCTTTTGACAACTACGCTGGACCTCAACAATAAAACGTGAATTAGATTCGGAAAAAAGCAGCAGGTCATCCCTCTTCTGCCTGCCGCGATAAGGCACATCGCTCAAAAATATATTGGCACCAAGCCCGCCGGCAAAGCTCATCTCCGCCAAGGCCACTGCCAAGCCGCCTTCCGAACAATCGTGGACAGACCTGACCAGCCCTTTTGCTACAGCAGAGGATAGGCCGTCCATTGAGGCCTTGGACTTTTTAAAATCCACCTGTGGCACAACTCCGCCCTTGAATTTCAAAATATCAAAATAGTGGGACCCACCCAATTCTTCGAACGTCTCTCCTACGATATACAAGAGGCTCTCCGGAGATTTCAAGTCCATGGTGACTGCGCCCGATACATCGTCCATCACGGCTATGGCCGAGATCAGGAGGGTACCGGGAATAGAGATGGTCTTTTTATTGACGGAAAACTCATTATAAAGGCTGTCCTTGCCTGAAATGAACGGCACTCCAAAGCCTTTTGAGGCATCATAGCAGCCAAAGGCGGCGCGCACGAGACTGCCAAGCCTGTCTGCCTTATCAGGATTACCCCAACAAAAATTATCCAAAATAGCGGCCTGTTTCAAAGAGCCTCCGACGCAGACGATCTGGCGCAACGCTTCATCCACGCAAGACGCCGCCATCCAATAAGGGTCCAGGTCCCCATATTTGAAATTTATCCCATTTGATACGGCAAGCCCGCGCAAAGAATCAAACCTGGGTTTGACAACACAGGCGTCTGAAGGCCCGTCACACGCCTCGCCCACAAGCGGTTTTATCACCGTCGCGCCCTGGACCTCATGGTCATATTGACGGATGACCCATTCCTTGGAAGCTATATTCGGATGGCCGAGAAGTTTTAAAAGCTCTTTCGTATAGTCCTTCTTCGGTTTATTCTTGGGACGGGCCAAAACCTTGGGCTTGGCCCAGAAAGCCTTCTTCGCGATCTTTGGGCCTCCGTCGTGCAAAAAATCCATATCCAGGGAACAGACCAGACTGTCCTGATAAAAAAGCTCGAGTTTCCCGGTCTTGGCGAATTCCCCTATAACGGTCGCCTCAACATCTTCTTTGGCAAACGCGCCAAGCAGTTCACCGGCCTTTTCCTTGCTTACAGCCAGGACCATGCGTTCCTGCGCCTCAGATATCCAGATCTCCGTATACGTCAGGCCATGATACTTCAAGGGCACGCGCTCTAAAAACACACGCGCACCAAGGCCTTGGCCCATCTCGCCTACGGCGCTGGACAACCCTCCTGCCCCGCAATCCGTTATCGCGCCATAGAGCCCGGCGTCTCGGCACTTGAGGAGACAATCGAGCATCTTTTTTTCGGTAATTGCGTTGCCTATCTGCACGGCCCCTGAAGACACTGTTTCTGATTCATGCGTCAATTCGCCTGAAGAGAATGTCGCGCCGTGTATACCGTCGCGGCCCGTCCTTCCTCCGACAACGACCACCAGGTCCCCCTCGCGCACCCTTTTAAAAGATCTCTCCTTAGGCAATATCCCGACCGTCCCGCAGTAAACCAGAGGATTGCCTATGAAACGCTCATCGAATAACACCGCGCCGTTCGCGGTGGGAATGCCCATGCGGTTGCCGTAATCGCGCACTCCGCTTACCACGCCCTTTGCCACCCTGCGCGGATGAAGCGCTCCTACGGGCAAAGATGAATTCGCGGCATCAAGCGGGCCGAAACAAAAAACATCGGTGTTGAGTATGGGCTTGGCGCCTAATCCTGTGCCCATAGGGTCGCGTATAACGCCACCTATTCCGGTATTGGCCCCGCCATACGGTTCCAAGGCAGAAGGATGATTATGCGTCTCGACCTTAAAACAAACATTGAACTTTTCATCGAATTTAATTATGCCGGAATTATCTTTAAAGACCGAGACACAGTAAGGTTTCTTAAGCTCATCCGTAGCCTTCATTATCGTAGATTTAAGAAGGTTGTAGATGACCTTGTTACCTATCTTCTTGACAAAACGCTCGCCCGCGCCTTTTACGACGGAACGCTCTTTATAATCTATGATCCCGCGGAAGGTCTTATGGCCGCAATGCTCCGACCAGGTCTGCGCCAATGTTTCTAATTCACAATCCGTGGGGTTACGTTTTAATTTCTTAAAATACGCCTGTATGGCCTTCATCTCCTCAAGATTCAGGTAGAGCTGGCCCTGGCTGCTCAAACGCGTGAGTTCCTTGCCGCCCGCGTTCAACAGCTCGACCGTCTTCAAGTTAAATTTATAATCTGGAAGGCCGGAAAAATCATGCAGGTGATGCTCTTCTTCGGGCAGGACTATCTGGATAAGCTTGTTATAGAGGAGTTTCTCAGCTACTTTCAAAAGCTCCGGGCGGGAAAGCCCGGATTTAAAAAGGAATTTCTTTGCGGTGCGGACAGAAGATACGCCTGTAATGCCCAGATCGCGTATACCTTTTAATGTGGAATCTTCCACGGGCTCCATTACACCCGGTTTGTAAAGTACCTGTATGGCAGTATATCCCGGAGTGACGGGCGGCGTCTTGTCTTCGCCGTAAATACTGTATTCCTGTATGACACTGTCTATCAGAAGCTCTTCGCCTATCCTGCCAGCCTGCGCCGCAGAAAGCGTGCCGATCAAGAAATATACGGACTTTATACGGACATCCTCTACGTCGCCGAAACCGGAATCCCTTATCTCTTCCTTGAGCCCTTCGGAAAAAGGGTCATAGACGCCTTCTTTATACTCGACTTCTATACGCCAATACATACCTTGATTTCCCTCTAGTCCAACCCCAGCTGCTTAAAGATCGTTGGTATATGTCTCAAATAGTGCTTTATATCAAAACAGGCCTCTATCTCATTAGCTGACAGATAACGTTTACACTTAGGATCGCTTAAAAGCGCCTCCTTGAAATCGCGTGAAAGCGTAAGAGATTCAAAAGCGCTCTTTTGGACGATATCATACGCCACAGGCCTTGCAAGCCCTTTATTCATCAGCTCCAAAAGTACGCGCTGAGAATAGATAAGCCCGCGGGTCTTGCCCAGATTGACCAACATATTCTTCGGATAAACCTCCAGCCCTTCCATAACATCGGTAAATTGATTAAGCATGTAATCTAAAATTAGCGTGCTGTCCGGCAGGGTCACCCTCTCTACAGATGAATGGCTGATGTCCCGCTCATGCCATAGAGCCATATTTTCTACGCCCGTCACAGCGTTTGCGCGAAGCAACCTGGCCAGACCGCATATCCTCTCGCAGACGACCGGATTCCTCTTGTGAGGCATGGCAGAAGACCCTTTTTGCCCTTTAGCAAACGGCTCCTCAGCCTCCAGGACCTCTGTTCTCTGAAGATGCCTTATCTCGGTGGCGAATCTCTCTAATGAGGCTCCGACTATAGCTATGTGTGACAAGCAGACAGCGTGTCTGTCGCGCGGTATAACCTGTGTAGAGCCATAAGATACCCCCAACCCGAGCTTGGCGCATACATACTCTTCGACCTGAGGTTCTATGTTCGTATATGTACCGATGGTCCCGGAAAGTTTTCCTACAGCTATACCGTCTTTAGCGTCCTTTAAGCGCAAAAGATTACGCCGCATCTCATCATACATAAGCGCGACCTTAAGGCCAAAGGTAGTGGGCTCAGCGTGAACGCCGTGTGTGCGGCCTATACACGGGGTATTCTTATATTTTTTTGCCGACTTGAATAAGACCTGCAAAAGGCGCTCTATGCCGCTTATCAAGACCTCGAAAGCCTCTTTCATCTGGATACCTACGGTCGTATCCAACACATCGTTCGACGTAAGGCCGACGTGTATATACTTGGCGTCCTGACCGACGCTTTCAGAGAGGTTGTTCACAAAGGCTACGACGTCGTGCTTCGTCTTTTCTTCTATCTCTTTTATCTTTGTTATATCGATCTTTGCCCTGGATTTGATATTAAGAAAGGATTTTTTGGGGATCTTACCCAGCTTTTGCCAGGCCTCACATGTGAGAAGCTCTATCTGGAGCATCTTTTCAAATTTGCTCTCCTCGCTCCAGATCTTGGCCATTTTTGGCAGGCAATAACGTTCGATCATAGGTCACCCCTCGTTTCGCATCATTTTAAACCAACATGTGAGACAAAATGGACAGACCGTTTTGTCTCAGTTAGAGAGTTGTACTATATCAAAAAAGGACCGCTTAGTCAACGGTGGGTGCCCTGCGGCTGAAACTATTTTATGATCTTGCCTTTGACATCGATAACGCCGTCATCGTCTTTCCCCTGCCTGTGCCTTTCGGAACCATTACGCTGTAGGGACGGCGCAAAAAGACCCAATATCGCAGACAGCGCCTTGAAGAACAAGAAGAACAAGATCCTG
Organism: Candidatus Omnitrophota bacterium; assembly: GCA_003451585.1. Taxonomy (GTDB): domain Bacteria; phylum Omnitrophota; class Gorgyraeia; order Velamenicoccales; family Velamenicoccaceae; genus UBA9636. The sequence continues at coordinate 16,956 of DMEU01000003.1, forward strand.
GCCAGAAATGGAAGACACAAGAAAAGTATGGACAGAAAGAATATGAGGCTCAAAAATCTCATCTACGAATGGATTATTTGCCGGGTTAAGGTCTTGCTTTAGAATAAGTAGACACTTGACAGAAGCAGAAGGAATGAAATCACAAGCAGAATAGCACCGAAAATTTTAGGATGCTTAAGAAGCGCCTGGCTCAAATTTCTGCGCTGGTTCAACATCTTTTCCAGCATATCCGTAGAAAAATTCTTGTCGAGCTTATTTTCGATATTGGAGATGGCTTTAGGTATAAGGATCACTCCTATGCCTATCGCAAGGCCTATTACTCCGACTACGAGATTAAATATCCTGAAAAAATAAACCTCTTCCATGATCTACCCCCTCTTTATTTAATTATTTTAACGCTTTGGCAGGCGGCTGTCAACCGCTTCAAACATTATAACCACCCGCAGAAAGCAAAGGCCGCGATAGTCTTTGCATCAACGAGCCTGCCCTTTTTAAAAAGGGCCTTTACCTGCTGCCGGGTTACTGTCATACGCTCTATTATCTCGTCGCTATCGCCCGGGGCGCTTTCTTTCCTTAATCCTTGCGCCTTATAGATATAGATCTTTTCTGTAGAATAGCCGGGCACGGGAAAGATCGCCCCCAGCAAAATAAGCTTACGGGCGCGAAAACCGGCCTCTTCTATTATCTCGCGGCCCGCGCACGCGAGCGGTGATTCGCCTGCGTTAAGTGTGCCTGCGGGCAGCTCATAGAGATAATCATTGATAACAGGCCTGAATTGCTTCAATAATACAATTTTATTTTTCTCAAGAAAAGGGACTATAAGGACGGCGCCGGGATGCTTGACTATATCCAGGTCCGCGCAAACACCGTTAGGAAGGCACCTTCTTTCTTTATAAACCCGTATCACGCGGCCTTTGTATTTCAACATTTATCAGGACCTTATCATTATCAAAAGCATCTTGAATCGTTTTTCCGGCCTGATCTCATGCGGTATGTCGGCTGGCATTATGACCAACTGCCCTGCCCCGACTATAAGATCTTTGCCGCCTATCACCAGATGGGCCTGCCCATCCAGGATCTGGACAACCGCCTCATATGGCGCCGTATGTTCGCTTAAACCCTGGCCTTCATCAAAAGCAAAAAGCGTCAAAGTGCCGGTCCTTTTATCCACCAGCGTCTTGCTGACAACCGCCCCTTTCGCGTACTCGATGGAGCCGCTCAGATCGATAACAACCCCTTTTGCGCCTTCTTTCTTTTCCACGCTATTTTTCCTTTCTTAATCTTCTCTTAAAATCTTCCCACGGAAAGCTGTTCCCAGGGCATGCGGTATTTTTCCCAGGGACATCCTTGTGGCGTATTACACGCGACAAAGGGATACGGTAATGTTTTCTTAAAGTATTTACCAGAAGTACCAGGGAATCCATCTGCTTGGGCGTAGGCCGCTCATTTGTAAAATCACCCACCAGACAAATGCCGATGCCGCATTGATTCATGCCGGCAACATTACAATGAGCGCCGTCCATCTGCTTGACCCATCTGGGGCTTGCCTCGATCTGGCCGTCAGTGCGCGTTTCTGTGCCCTTATCGATGACAAAATGATATCCAAGCCCCTTGTCAAAACCGCGCCTGCGGTGGATGAGGTCCAGGGAGCGCGCGTCGCCTGATTCTGTCACGCTGTGATGGATAACTATATATCTCCATTTGGTGGACTTGAACACCGGTATGACAGGCCGCAAAGGCGCCGCGTCGGGTATCACCAGCCTCTGCCCTACCTTAAGTTCTTTAGGGTCTGAGATATTGTTGGCCTTAAGGATCGTGTCGATGGGTACGTCGTACATACGGCTTATGCGGTAAACCGTCTCCGCCGGGCCGATCATATGCGTGATCTGGTGCCTGTCAGCGGTACCATAAGGCTTATAGATGATATTGGTGGCCTGCCCCTGGGAAACAGGCGGCGCGGTAGCGCAGGAGGCAAGGGACGTAACGGCAATGATAAGAAGCAGGAACTTTAAAAAAACCGGCCTTTTCTTAGTCGCGAAGGTCATATCTTGTCGAAGAACATCAAGATGCCCAGGAGCACGAATAAAATGGCCCCTACGTCCTTTAGTATATCGGGCTTTATGAATTTTGCGGCCATGGCCCCGAATAAGACCGATATGGCGGTCACGATACAATATGCCGCAACCGAACCCAGCCAGACCTGCGCGGGCTTGCCGGACTTCGATGCCATGGTAATACCTACAAGCTGGGTCTTATCCGCGAGCTCTGCGACGAACACCGCGGCAAACGTCGCTGTGAATATCTTCCAAACCATTTTTAACATCCTTTCCAATTTTCGGTAGTTCGGTTACGGCAAAGAAACCAGTATAGTAGTCAGGCAAAGTAGTTGGTTTTTTAACACTAACGACATAACCTAATTACCAAACCGGCATCTTAGCCTTTACCTAACTACTTCTTTATAATCTTCTCTTTCAAAGGGTATTTGCCGCAGCTGAAATTCTCTCCTTCAGGGCAATAACCCAGGCTGACGCATTTAGCCCCGACCTCGGTAAACACCTCAGGCAATTTTTCTACGCATATCTGCAGCATCCTGCCTGCCAGCCGCTTGATCTCCCACTGGGCCCGCGCACAGCACCGCTGTTGGAAAAAATGTATGAGCTCGCGGACATTCATGGTCACGACTATCTTTGTCTCGGCCGCCTGAGGCAGGACAAAACGGGCGTCCTCATTGGCGCGCTCCCCCACTCTGCCCCTGGCCTTGAACCTCTCAAGCAATTTGTTATAACTTGCCTGTATGGAACCCATGATGTTTAAGAACTCATCTTTCAATTCTTTGTCCTCGGCTATGGAAGGCGGAACGATATAATCAAAATTCAACTCTTTGACGTATCTCTGTGACTGCTGGGAAAAAGAGGCAATCCTGTGCCTTACCAATTGGTGCGTCAGCGCCCTTGAAACCCCTTCGATGGCGAATGTAAACTTGACGTGTTCCAAGGGGCTCTCATGGCCCGATGCTACTACCTTACGTATGAACTCCGCCTGTTTCTGCGGGTCTTTATCTTTTTCATCGAACATATCACCGGCAAATTTCGCCGAATAACACTGCCGGCATGCGGCATAAATAAGCGCGATAGGGTCCCGCGTCATCTCCAGCAACCTGACATTTTGGCTTACTTCCGGCATTATCGCTCCATTTTTAAAAAGCCTACCGATCGAAATATAATGATGTGTTTGTTTGGATTTTTATATCATACCAAACAATCAATATCTTTGGGAGCGATTTTTTTATTTACAACACTGGATTATTTGTTATAATAAAATCTGACAATTGGTTTATACGACTTCTGGCAACATGGAATTAACCATGAGGAAGTTTAAGTAAAGAAAATCGTCAGCCTGGGTTTTCGCAAAACCAGGCATTTTTATTTATATTAAGTACATGGACGCCACGGAAACCCTCAAAAACACCCCCCTGTCCGCGCATCACGGATCGCTTTCGGCCAAGATGGCCCCCTTTGCCGGCTGGAATATGCCCATACAATATGAAGGCATCATAGCCGAGACGCTCTATACACGCCAAGCCGTTACCTGCTTTGATATATGCCACATGGGCGAGTTCATCGTGCGTGGAGACCTTAAAAAGTCCGGCCTGGATAATATAATCTCAGGCCATATAGACAATCTAGGTATAGGGAGCTGCCGCTACAGCTCGATCTTAAACGAGGGCGGCGGCGTGATCGACGACCTCATCGTATACCGCAAAGCGCAAGAAGAGTGGATGATAGTTATAAATGCCGCGACCATAGAAAAGGACAAAAACCACTTTTTAAAACACCTCTCCAAAAATGCGCATTTCGAGGATGTCTCTTGCGGCCTGGGAAAAATAGACCTTCAAGGGCCGCTTTCCCGCGAGATCTTAAAAACCATAGCCCCGGGCGCGCAAGGGCTGGGCTATTACACCTTTACCGAAACGGATATCATGGGTGAAAAAAACATAGTCAGCCGCACAGGATACACGGGCGAGCTTGGTTTTGAACTCTACGCCCCTGCTGAAAAGATAGCCGCCATATGGGAGAGGCTCACTTCTGACAAAAGAGTAAAACCTGCCGGTTTGGGCGCCAGGGACGTCCTGCGGCTAGAGATGGGCTACAGCCTTTACGGCCAAGATATAGACGACGACACATCGCCGCTGGAAGCCGGCCTTGAAAAATTCCTGGATCTCAACAAAGACTTCATAGGTAAAAAGGCGCTCCTTCAACAAAAAAGGTCCGGCCTGCGGCGGCACAGGATATTTTTTAAAACCTTGTCGCGGCGCTCACCGAGGCATAATCACAATATCTACATATCCGATAAAAATACCGGCATTGTCACAAGCGGCACTTTTTCTCCGCATCTGGGTTACGGCATAGGCATGGGTTTCGTCTCTACGCCGCTTGACGCAGGACAAGCCATACTCATAGGCGACGATACGCTTAAAATAGAGGCGGCCACCTGCAAAAAACCTTTTATTAAGAACACATCGATAAAAACATAAGCTCCGGAGGGATCTTCATGAACATTCCAGGCGAACTATATTTTACCAAAGAACACGAGTGGGTCAGGATAGAAGGCGATACCGGTATTGTGGGCATCACCGACTACGCCCAGCATTCGCTTGGCGATGTGACATTTGTCGAACTCCCAAAGATCGGAGCTGACGTCAAACAATTCCAAAGCCTGGCAACGATAGAATCAGTCAAGGCGGCAAGCGACATCTTCTCCCCTGTCTCGGGCAAGGTCGCGGAGGCCAATAAAAAAATAGAGGATGATCCGGCCCTGGTAAACCGGTCGTGTTATTCTGAAGGCTGGATAGCCAAAATAAAGATGTGCGAGCCGTCTGAAAAAAATAACCTTATGGACGCGGCCGCTTACAAAAAATTCGTGGAAAGGTTAGAGCATTGAGCGACTACGTAGCCAATACTGAAAAAGACGTAAAAGATATGCTTGCGGAGATAGGCATCAAGCATATCGAAGAACTTTTTGCAGATATAAAACCCCACCAAAGACCCAGATCATTTGACCTGCCGGAAGGAATGTCCGAATTTGAGGTCCTGCGCCATCTAAAGGGACTATCCGCAAAGAATGCCGCAAACCTTATATGCTTCGTAGGCGCCGGTTTCTATGACCACTTTATACCGTCGATCGTCGGCCACTTGAGCTCAAGGAGCGAATTTTACACCGCCTATACGCCTTATCAGCCTGAGTGCTCTCAAGGGACGCTGCAAGCTATCTATGAATACCAGAGCGCCATCTGCCGCCTGACAGGGATGGAAGTAGCCAACGCATCATTATACGACGGCGGCACCGCGCTTTATGAGGCCATGATGATGGCGCGCCGCGCCACAGGCCGTAACAAGGTATTAGTAGACGACGCTGTCAACCCGATCTACCGCACTATCCTCTACAGCTATACGAAAAACCTTGATATCGAATTCGTAGAGATACCCGTAACCCATGGCCAGACCGACCGCGGCTCGATAAAAAAACACCTGGATAACAATACCGCCTGCATCATCCTCCAAAACCCGAACTTTTTCGGAGCCATAGACGACCATGCCGACATCGCTGAAGACGCGCACAAGGCAGGCGCGCTTGTAGTAGAATCAGCTTATCCGATAGCTTTGGGTTTATTAAAGACTCCCGGGGAAATGGGGGCGGATATCGTAACCGGCGAAGGCCAAAGCTTAGGCCTGCCCCTCTCTTTTGGAGGCCCGTATCTGGGCTTTATGGCCGCAAAGAAAGACCTGGCAAGAAAGATGCCCGGCCGTATAGTAGGCGCGACGATAGACGGCCAAGGCAAACAAGGGTTTGTCTTGACGCTTCAGGCCCGTGAACAGCATATACGCCGTGAAAAGGCCACATCAAACATCTGCTCCAATGAAGCCTTGTGCGCCCTGCGCGCCTTGGTCTATATGTCATCTTTGGGCAAGACGGGCTTGAAAGAATTAGCGCAGCTAAACTACGAAAAGGCGGAATTCGCGAAATCCCTGCTTTCAAAGATCAAAGGCGTATCCGTCAAACAAAGTTCTCCGACTTTTAATGAATTCACGGTGGTATTACCCAAAGACCCGGCCGAGGTTGTCGCCGCCATGATAGAAAAAGGGTTTGCCGCCGGTTTCCCGATAGGCCGCTACTACAAAGATATGGCCGACTACATGATCGTGGCTGTCACAGAAAAGCGCACAAGAGAAGAGATCGTCAGATACGCCGAAAGCCTGGAGTCTGTGCTATGGAGCTGATATTTAAAAAAAGCGTTTCAGGCCGCAGGTGCACGAAGTTCTCTAAGAGCGACGTTCCTTCCGCCCAAGGGATACCTCATAAATATTTACGCCGCGGCCCCTGCGAACTGCCGGAACTCTCAGAATTAGATGTTGTCCGCCACTTCACGAATCTTTCCAGGCTGAACTTTTCGGTAGACACGAATTTCTACCCACTCGGCTCCTGCACCATGAAATATAACCCGAAGTTCACCGAGGATATCGCCTCTCTTGAAGGCTTCGCCGCTCTCCACCCCCTGCTGCCGCAATTAAAGAACGGCGGCACCCTGACGCAAGGCGCCTTAGAGGTCCTCTTTAATACCGAAAAACTGCTCTGTGAGATAACCGGCATGGACCATTTCACCATGCAGCCCGCTGCAGGGGCGCACGGAGAACTGACAGGCGTCATGCTTATCGCTGCCTATCACCGCGCGAAAAACAACAAGAGAAAATATATCCTAGTCCCTGATTCAGCGCACGGGACAAATCCGGCGAGCGCGGCCATAGCGGGCTATGAGATCATAAGCATACCATCTAACGAATCGGGCCTCATGGATATAGAACACATGAAGGAAAAATTGACCGAGGAGGTCGCGGCTATTATGATGACCTGCCCGAATACACTCGGGCTCTTTGAAACGGAGATCGAAAAAATCGCCGAATTGGCGCATTCCAAAGGCGCGCTCCTGTATTACGACGGCGCCAACCTTAACGCCATAATGGGAAAATGCAGGCCGGGAGACCTGGGCTTTGACGTTATCCATCTAAACCTCCACAAGACATTTGCCACGCCGCACGGCGGAGGCGGCCCGGGCGCAGGCCCTGTGGGCGTTAAAAAAGAATTGGCTGATTTTCTGCCGATATCTAGGGTAGCCAGGCGCAACAACGGCACCTTTTATCTCGATTACAAAACAAGCGGCACCATAGGTTACATCGCGCCGTTCTACGGCAACTTCCTTGTGATCCTTAAAGCCTATGCCTACATCCTGCTTTTAGGAAAAGAGGGTTTGATCAAGACGAGCGAACACGCCGTATTGAACGCAAATTATATCCTGGCCAGATTAAAAGGCCGCTACGAGGCCCCTGTAGATAAAAAATGCATGCACGAATGCGTATTATCCGCATCCGGACAGGTTAAAAATAACAATGTCCATGCTTTGGATATCGCCAAATTTCTGATAGACCGCGGCATCCATCCGCCGACCATCTACTTCCCGCTGATAGTCAAAGAGGCGCTCATGATAGAGCCTACCGAGACCGAGTCAAAAGAGACTCTCGACTATTTCATCGACTGCATGATAGAAGCCGACCGCCTGTCAAAAGAAAACCCGGACGCCTTGAAGGCCGCGCCAAAGACAATGCCCATCACGCGCCTGGATGAGACAAAAGCCGCGCGCGACGCAAACTGCGCCCTGCTGTAAAATCACAATCAGGACTTTAATGATATGACTAGCCTTCACGGGCCGCCGGTAATAGCCACTCTTAGCCTTCCCGCCCCGTCCACCGTCTTCACGCGAACCGGGGCTCAGCAGCCAGAGGTGGCCTTTTAATAGCGGGAAACCCTCCGGAATTCTCGTAGTGTTAGAGAAGCCGGTCAGTTCCAGCTTCCC
>DMEU01000013.1:0-305 GCA_003451585.1 Candidatus Omnitrophota bacterium
AAGCCGATTCCGGCGTTTTTGGAGCGACTGTGTCCTTTTAATAAAAAAATACCGTGAAGAAAACACACTTGTCCGAGCCGTTTCCACTGTTTTTTTTATCATTCCAGGGCGAGTTGTATGTTTTCCTTATTCGGCTGCCTATACAGGCTTGAGCTCATAAGGACTGCACTGAATAAAACATCAAGGTGTGCTTGTTAGGCATTTTATTATCCCGCCTAATATCGGCGGGAAGTCACTGTATGTGGCAAGCCCAATGGGTTTTCCTCGTGCCGAAGGTAAAAGGACACCCGGAGCGGAAAAAATGC
>DMEU01000013.1:356-7855 GCA_003451585.1 Candidatus Omnitrophota bacterium
TTCCAGGGCGAGTTGTATGTTTTTAGGCATTTTATTACGTGCCGAAGGTAAAAGGACACCCGGAGCGGAAAAAATGCCGGAAGCGGCTTAGGATGGCTATAATAGGCTATTACCGGCGGCCCGGTGAAGGCTAAATGTGGCTATAATAGGCTAAGGGTGGGTTGGGATAATATTATGGATTTTAAGGTAACGCATAACGATACACAGACGGCTGCCAGGTGCGGCGTATTGACTCTCGAGCGCGGTACGATAGAGACGCCTATCTTTATGCCCGTAGGCACACAAGCCACCGTAAAGTCTCTTTCTCCAAAGGAGCTCGAAGACTGTGGCGCGCAGATAATCTTAAGCAACGCCTATCACCTGTATTTGCGCCCAGGCTTAGATATTATACGCGAGGCCGGAGGATTACATAAGTTCATGAATTGGCACAAGCCCGTCTTGACCGACAGCGGCGGATACCAGATATTCAGCCTGGCTATTTTAAGGAAGATCAAGGACGAGGGTTTGGATTTTCAGTCTCATCTGGATGGCTCAAGGCACTTTTTGACCCCGGAAGATGTGGTGCGCGTGCAGTTGGCATTGGGGTCTGATATAATGATGCCTCTGGATGAGTGTGTTTCTTATCCTGTTTCTTTTGACGAGGCTCAGGTGGCTTTGGAGCGGACTACCTTGTGGGCGCACCGCTCTAAAAAAGAGTGGGAAAAAGAAAAGAAGGGCGTTCTTTTCGGCATCGTCCAGGGGTCCACTTATAAGGATTTAAGGAAGAGGTCTTTAGAGGAGCTAGTTGAGATCGGTTTCCCGGGTTATGCCATAGGAGGATTAAGTGTTGGCGAACCGGCAGATCTAAGGTATAATATTTTGCACGGAACGGTCGGTTACCTGCCGAGCACTTCCCCAAGGTACCTTATGGGTGTTGGCCTGCCGCAAGATATTTTGGAAGCAGTCTCATTAGGGGTGGATATGTTCGATTGCGTAGTGCCGACGCGTTATGGCCGTAACGGTACGGCTTTTACCAGTCGTGGTAAGGTAACTGTAAGGAACGGCGAATTTTCTCGCGACCAATCCCCTTTAGATGCCGATTGTTCCTGTTATTGCTGCCGTAATTTTACCCGTAGTTATCTACGCCATCTTTTTAACGCAGGCGAGATCCTGGGGTTGAGGCTGGTTTCGTATCACAATATTTATTTTTTCTTAGACCTGATGAAAAAGGCCCGCCAGGCTATAAAAGACGGGTGTTTTAAAGAATTTAAAGAAAGTTTCGCGGCCCGATGCGTATAGATGTCTTGACAATTTTCCCGTCGATGTTGGAGCCTGTATTAAACGAGTCCATCATCAAGCGCGCGCGTTCCGCCGGCAAGGTGGATATCCGCCTGCACAATATCAGGGATTACACGCTTGATAAGCATCGCAAGGTGGATGACAGGCCTTATGGCGGCGGATGTGGCATGGTCATGATGCCTGAGCCTATTTTTTCTTGCGCCGAGGCGGTCTTAAAAAAGGCCAAGGGCCCTAAAAACGGCCGACGCATACTTTTATTGTCGGCTCGCGGCCGAAAGCTTGTTCAAAAGGACTTTCAAGCCTTTAGCAGCTACAAGCATCTGTTGCTTATATGCGGCCATTATGAAGGCGTTGATGAGCGCGTGGCGCGAGACCTTGCGGATGAAGAGGTCTCTGTCGGGGATTTTGTGCTGACAGGCGGTGAGATACCGGCCATGCTTGTGATAGATGCTACGGTAAGGTTGATCCCAGGCGTCCTGGGCAATGACGACTCGGTAAAATCAGAGAGTTTTCAGGACGGCCTCCTTGAGTATCCGCAGTACACGAGACCGGCTGAGTTCCGCGGTAAAAAAACGCCGAAGGTACTTTTAGGCGGGGACCATGCTAAGATCGAGGCCTGGCGGAAAAAAGAGGCCGTAAAAATAACTAAAAAAATAAGGCCGGATATAATAATAGGGCACAAACAAGCACCTTAAAAACAGGAGATAAAAATGGACAAAGTCAAGTTAGTGGAAGGCCTGATGCTTAAAAGAGAATTGCCTCTTTTTGGCGTGGGCGACACGGTGAAGGTCCTTGTTAAGATCCCGGAAGGGGACAAGGTTAGGATGCATCCTTTCGAGGGTACTGTGATCGAAAAAAGAGGAGAGGGCATCTCAATGACGTTCACGGTCCGCAAGGTCACCTACGGTGAGGGTGTGGAGAGGACGTTCCCCCTGCATGCGCCTACTATCGAATCAATCGAAATATTGAAGAGGGGCAAGGTCAAGAGGGCGAGGCTCTATTATTTGCGCGACAAGGTCGGCAAAGCTGCGAAAATAGAGGAGCGCAAGGAAGTAATTAAACCGTTATAGTGTCAATAGCGTAAAACTCGGTTTTTATTTGTGCTATATTACGAGCGGCATGCCAGAAGACAGGGTTATTCCGTTATAGTCGGAATTGATGAGGCAGGAAGAGGGCCCCTTGCCGGGCCTGTGGTAGTAGCAGCGGTCTACTTAAAGACTTATAAGTTTAAAGCCAGGATAGATGATTCAAAAAAGCTTTCCGCGGCCGCAAGGGAAGAAGCATTTAAAGAGTTTTCAGGAAAAAGCATTTATGGCGTGGGTATGGCTAATGAAGGCGCCATAGACGCCGTACGCATCTGCGGCGCCTTGGACGTAGCCGTAACTGACGCGGCTACAAAGGCCTTGGCAGGTATTAAAAGGCCGAAACCAGGCCCAGGCAATACTATCTTGCTTTTCGATGGGGCGTTAGCTTGCGGCCTGGGTTATCCTTCTAAAGAGATCATAGGCGGCGACGGCAAGAGCCTTTCCATCGCCGCTGCTTCTATTGTAGCCAAGGTAGTGCGCGACCGTTTGATGATGATATACGACCGTATCTGGCCGCAATATGGTTTCCGTTCGCATAAAGGTTACGGCACCAGGGAGCATATGTTGGCCATAGCGCGTTTCGGCCTTTGCCCTATACACCGCAGGACATTCTGCGAGCACCTTAATGTGCGCGCAAAGCGCGCATCTAGCGAATTGAGCACATTAACTTGGAAATAGCGAAATCCCGCGTTAGCGGGAGTACTTGTGAGCGAAGGCGAACGAGTATAAGCATATAGGATACTTCGATGCGTAAGATCGATACCGGCGCAAGCGGAGAAGAAAAAGCCGCAACACACCTGATAAAAAAGGGCTATAAGATATTAACGCGTAATTTTAAGAACTATCTGGGCGAGATAGATATAATAGCCTCCGATAAAGAAGTGATATGTTTCGTAGAGGTGCGTTCCCGCCGAGGGGTCCTTTCGCACGAGGATGCTCTAAGATCGATCGATTCCGCCAAACAGCGCCGCCTGTCGCGGCTGGCCGTAAGTTTCTTGAAAGAAAGAAAATTTCTTGATAGAAGGGCGCGGTTCGATGTTGTTTCCGTCTCCTTCCGGGATGCCGGGTGCGATGTCCTGTTGTTAAAAGACGCTTTCCCCGTTGACCCAGACTACAGCTGATATATGGCGCAAAAAATAAGAGAGATCGGAAAGATAGCCGGCGCGCTTGGTATCCGCCGTAACGAGATCGAACTCAGCGGTTCATTTAAAGCCAAGATAGATCTTTCCATACTCGATAGGCTGCGCGTAAGGCGCTTGAGCCGTTATATTTTAGTCAGCGCCATTACACCTACTCCTTTTGGCGAGGGTAAGACAGTTACCACAATAGGGCTCTCCATGGCCTTAAACAGGCTTAAGTTAAAGGCGGCCTGTTCCTTGAGACAGTCTTCTTTGGGGCCGCTCTTTGGGGCCAAAGGTATGGCAACAGGCGGAGGCGCTTCGCAGTTGCTCCCTGCCGATGAGATAAACCTCCATTTTACAGGGGACACGCATGCGGCAGGCATGGCGAACAATCTGCTCGTATCTTTCCTTGAGAACGATGTATTTCACGGTAATCATTTAAATATAGACCCTTCTACCATTACATTGAAGCGGTGCCTTGATATAAGTGACAGGTCTTTGCGCCATATCCGCTATGGCCTGAAAACCGACGGCAGAAAGTTTGACATAGATACCGGCTTTGAGATCACGGCAGCCTCGGAGATAATGTCTATCCTGACATTAAGCCGCGACCTAAGCGATATGCGCAGGAGGCTCGCAGAGATTGTCGTGGCAAGGACCAAGAGCGGAGCCTGTGTAATGGCCCGTGACTTGAAAGCCGACGGCATGCTGGCCGCTATTTTAAAAGACGCCATAAAGCCGAATCTTGTGCAGACGAGCGAAGGTACGCCGTGTTTTATCCATACCGGGCCGTTCGCGAATGTTTCCATAGGCTCAAGCTCTATCCTTGCCGACAGGGTTGCGTTGTCTTTGTGTGATTATGTGGTTACGGAGAGCGGGTTCGGGGCAGATTGCGGGGCTGAAAAATTTTTTGATATCAAGTGCCGTTATAGCGGTTTTGTTCCGGACGCCTGTGTCCTGGTCTGTTCTTTGCGCGGCATAAAAGCGCAGAGCTCAAAATTCCGCGTACTCCCAGGAGAAAAAATAGACGCGAGGCTTTTGAAAGAAGACCTGGAAGCCCTGGAAGAAGGTATCCTCAATTTAGAAAAGCAGGTAGGGAATGTCCGCCTTTTCGGCGTGCCGGTCATCGTAGCAATAAATATTTTTCCAACAGATACGGAAAAAGAGATAGAATGGGTAGCGAAAAAGGCGCTTGATGCAGGGGCTCTTGATTGTCAGGTGTCTACGGCGTGGAAAGAGGGTTCTGCCGGGGCTTTGAAATTAGCGCGCAGTGTCGTCAGGCACACGTCGGGGGAAAAACCGGATTTTCGTTTCTTGTATGGGGCGCAGGACAGTTTGGAAGAAAAGATCGATGCGATATCGAAAAAGATCTATGGCGCATCTTGCGTAGAATATTCGCCGCAGGCCAGGGAAGGGCTGGATTTTTATACACAGAAGGGTTTTGCCGGCCTGCCGGTTTGTATCGCAAAGACCCAGTTTTCGTTATCGCATGATGAAGCGTTGAAAGGCGCACCGGCCGGTTTTACGCTGCCGATAAAAGACCTGAGGTTATGTGCCGGTGCCGGTTTTGTGCTGGCGCATGCTTCTACCATGCAGACCATGCCGGGTTTGCCGGTTTCACCGCGCGGCTGTGCGGTCGATCTCAATGTAGCCGGCGAGATCACCGGGCTGTCATAAAATTATAAAATATGGATTATATAAAGGGTTCGATAAAAGATTATCTTAAGGACCTGGCTGCTAAGATGCCGGCGCCTGGAGGCGGGTCTGCCGCGGCTCTTTCTGCAGCTATGGGCGCAAGCCTTTTGGCCATGACATGTAACTTTACTTTAGGCAAGGAGAAATACAGGAAATATGAGCCGCGCATAAAAAAGATCCTGGCCCAGGCCTTATCTTTAGAGAAGCGTTTTATAAAACTTGTCGATGATGATATTCGGGCATATGCGAGCGGTGACATGGAGCGGGCTATCGGCGTGCCCGCGGAAGTTTGTTTTCTTTCTTATGATCTGATGAAGCTCGCCGGTGAGGTAATGCAGAAGGGTAACCGGCGCCTGGTTTCAGACGCTGCATTGGCCGCGGTCCTTGCCGAGACGAGTTTTGTGGCAGGTTATCTATATGTAGAGGCCAATCTAAGGCTTTTAAAAAGCGGGTTAGGGCACTACAAGGGGCTTGAAAAAGACCTGAAACCTTTGAAGAGAAAAATACGTGCGATGCGGAAAAAAGTTGAGGTGAAGGTTGGCTATTCTGCTTGACGGAAAAAATGTGGCGCAGTCCATTAAGGACGGGTTAAGAAGAGACGTCTTGTCATTGAAGAAAGAAGGCAGAGGGGCGCCTGTTCTGGCTTGTGTCGCTGTAGGAAAGGACCCGGCTTCAGCCGTTTATATAAGGTCTCAAGATGCCGCGGCGCGCGACCTGGGCATTGAATACAGGCTTATTTCTTTTGGAGAAGACATAACGCAGGAAGGCCTTGTTTCCGAGATCAGGGGCCTGAATACCGACAAGGGTATCCATGCCGTTATGATCCAGTCGCCTCTGCCTAAACATTTGGATATCGGCAAGTTGGTTGGTTTTATATTGCCGGCAAAAGACGCAGAAGGCATACATCCTGAAAATCTTGGGAGGCTTTTTTTAGGGCAAGGCAAGATAGCCCCGCCTACCGCGGCAGCATGCATGGAGTTATTGCGCCACTCCGGGGTTAAACTATTCGGCAAAGAGGCGGTGGTAGTGGGGCATTCCAATATCGTAGGTAAGCCTTTAAGCCTTATGTTATTGAAGGAATTCGCGACAACAACGGTTTGCCATATAGCTACTTCGGAAGCCGGTAAGCTTAGAGACCACGTGGCGCGCGCGGAAATACTTATCGTTGCTGTGGGCCAGGCGCAGCTTGTAAAAGGAAGCTGGATAAAAGAAGGCGCTGTTGTTTTAGACGTAGGCATAAATCGCGCAGGCGGCAGGATCGTAGGCGATGTCGAGTTCGATGAGGCCCAAAAGAGGGCGGCCTATATTACGCCTGTCCCTGGAGGCGTAGGGCCTTTGACGGTCACCATGCTTATGCGTAATACAGTTGAATTATTCAAGGGTTGAAGATGATGTTCAAAGAAAAACTAGCCAGCGGCAGGCCCATCATTACATCTGAGATCGGGCCGCCCAAAGGCATATCCTTAGACAAGATCTTAGCCGAGATTGCGCCTATCAAGGGCAGGGTCGATGCCGTAAATGTGACAGACTTGCAAAGTTCTGTCATGCGCATGGGGTCTTTGGCTGCATCCGTTATCCTCAAAAACCACGGTTTTGAGCCTATCCTGCAGATGACCTGCCGCGACAGGAATAGATTAGCACTCCAGTCAGACGCGCTTTCCGCGTCCGCTCTCGGTATAGAAAATATCCTGGCGTTAACAGGAGATCACCCGTCTCTTGGCGATCATCCTGGTGCCAAGCCTGTTTTTGATCTCGACAGCGTGCAGTTAGTGGATATCCTGCGCGTACTTCAGACAGGTGTTGATGCCGGCGGCAATAAGCTTGTGGGCACGGCCCCTAAATATTGCCTGGGGGCTGTTGTGAACCCCGGGGCGGACCCTTTGGAGCCGGAAATAATCAAGATGGAGAAAAAGCTCGAGGCTGGAGCTGAATTTTTTCAGACCCAGGCGGTTTTTGACATAAGGGTCTTTGAAACTTTTTTGAAGTCATGCTCTTATTTGAATGCCAAGGTCTTGGCAGGTGTCGTCCTTTTGAAATCGGAACGCATGGCGCAATATATGAACGACAATGTCCCCGGTGTGACAGTGCCGGAGGATATCATAAAGGAGATGGCAGGGGCACAGGATAAGAAAGTAAAATCCATTGAGATCAGCGTGCGCCTTATAAAAGAGTTAAAGGGTATGTGCGGCGGCATCCATATCATGCCCATAGGCTGGTACAGCATAGTTCCGCCCATCCTTGATGCGATATAAGTAATATAGATAGCAGTATTGTTCTTTTCTAGAGTTGGTAATAGTGCCATCCAAGCCGCTTCCGGCAT
>DMEU01000013.1:8168-67125 GCA_003451585.1 Candidatus Omnitrophota bacterium
AAGCCGCTGGCCGGTGCTAGTGATTGCATTACGCTATAGGGACGACAGTCAGGTCGTCCGCAGACCCCCGTAGCGGAAGGGGGACCCGTCGTATCTTTTACTACAGGGGGAAACCACGGGAGGGTTTCCCAATGGGGGTCCGGGGGGCGAGGAACGAGCCTGGCTGGCGGCCCGGTGAAGGCTAAAGAAGGCTAAATACGGGATAGATGGCGGGAAGCGACAGGTAATCTGTGGGATCGTGTAAGAAAGATTGATACTTATGAAAAAAATAGTGATCATTGGGAATTCGGCGGCAGGGATATCTGCTTCAGAGAGCATCAGGGCGGTGGATAAAGAATCAAAGCTCACCATCGTCTCCGATGAGCCTTTTATGGCTTATCATAGGCATAAGGTCTTAGACCTGCTTGAAGGAAAGATCAAAGAGCGCGACCTTTATTTCCGCAGCCAGGACTTCTATAAAAATAACGGTGTAGAGCTTTTGCTTGAGAGGGAAGTCGTAGAGCTCAATCTTAATAAGAAAAAAGTTATTTTCAAAGACAGGGATTTTGTTGAGTTTGATCAGCTCGTCATAGCAACAGGCTCTAAGGTTAAATTGCCCACACTCAAAGGCATCCAGAAGGAAGGGGTAATCGCGCTTAACGGGTTAAGAGAGGTAAAGTTTATTATAGAAAACCTGCCGATAGCCCACACAGTGGTCATTGTTGGTTGCGGCACAACGGCCGCCAATATAGCGCGCATCATAGCCGCTAAAAAAATAGAAGTGAAGTTATTCGGAGTGTTGAGTGAGCCGATCGAAGGCGTTGAGGCGGTCTTCGACAATCCGGTTAGCGAGATCTTAGGCGACAGCGAGGTCAAGGCGGTGCGCCTTGCGAGTAATAAGGTAATAGGCGCTTCAATGGTCATATTCCCTGAGCCTAAACTGCCTAGTATAGATTTCGTGCGCGATACGGATATAAAGATGAACCATTCTATTCTGGTGGACAGCCAGATGCGCACCAGTATACCTTTTGTCTTCGCGGTCGGTGATTGCGCGGAATCCAGCGAACAGCCCAAATCATATGGCTGGGAGAGCGCGGCAAAAGACGGTTCGATGTTAGGGGGAATACTGTGCCAGACATGAATAATATCGTAGCAGGCGCTGCTAAAAAACTTATAGGCCTGGCTGAAGCCAGCTTGAGCGAGGCTATTAAAAAGAACGGTGAAGGCTCAAAGATCGGTTTTGAAGGCACGGCATTCTATCTTCCGTTGAGTTACGCGCTCTTAGGGCTTGAAGTAAAGGACTTAAAAGGCGCTCGTGATGTAGTCGCGCAGGCGAAGTTGCTTGCAGAAGGCAAGCCCGCTTCCTGCGGCCTAAACATACCTTATTTAGACGGCCTTTTAAATAAGGCTTTGGCTGTCTTGTTCGTCGAAGAGTTATTGGCCGCGCTGCTGCATACCCCGCAGGAGGGTTTTTTGGGTTTTGTCCCGGACACGGTCTTGCGTTCTTTGGGTGTCCAGCTCGTTGATGGCCGCATAGCAGGTATCGCGGTCGTCATAGGTAAGGCAAAAGACACCGATACCGCGGTAAAGATAATCCGCGGCCTTCAGGAGAAGAATGTTGTATCGCTTCTTGCAGGGAACCAGGGCGAAAAGAGTATAAGGGACCAGCTTGTAGAGGGGAATGTGGAATTGGGCCTGGATAATTACATCGTGCCTCTTGGGTCCGACGAGCTTTCAGTGATCTATGCGGTTAATTTTGCCATACGCGCTGCTTTGACATTCGGCGGCTGTCATGGCGGGCAGTGGCAGGAGGCCTTAAAATATACACAGGACAGGGTGCCGGCATTCGTCGTGGTCCTGGGAAAATTGGATGATGTCATAACTGCGACCGGCCTCGGGGTACTTAATCTCGGATTCCCTATTATTACCGATATGGATGCTCCGCAGGTAGGCAAGATAGAGACTACGAAATATGAGGCTTTGGTTACCGAAAAAGATAGCGAGAAATTCGTCAGCCGGTGTATTGAGACCCGCGGCATAAAGATCAAGGTATCCCGCCTTCCCATACCGGTATTGCATAGCCCTGCTTTCGAAGGCGAGCGTGTGCGTAAAGAGAACCTTAAGGTAGAGTTCGGCTCGAAGTATTCTACGGCGTTTGAATACCTGGTTTCAAGGCCTATGGAGCAGGTAGAAGACGGCAAGATAGAGCTTGTAGGGTCGGATATAGACTCTGATCTTAAGTCCATGCCTCTGGGCATCTACGTCGAGGTAGCCAGCCGCAACTTCAATAAGGATTTTGAGCCCATCCTGGAAAGACAGATACACCGTTATATCAATGAAGCCCAGGGTGTCATGCATATGGGCCAGCGCGAGATGATATGGGTGCGTATATCCAGGGAGGCGTTTGATAAGGGGTTTCGCCTAAAGCATTTGGGCGTAATAATCCACGGTATGCTTCATCGTGATTTCGGCGCGCTCGTAGACAAGGCCCAGGTGACGATCTTTACTCTGGCAGAAGACGTAGAAAAGCACTTAAGAGGCGCGACGGAGGCATTCATTGCCCGTGATGAGCGCTTAAAAGGCCTGACGGACGAGAAGGTTGATACTTTTTACAGTTGTGCGCTGTGCCAGTCTTTTGCGCCCAATCATATATGTATCATTACCCCGGAGCGGCTGGGTTTGTGCGGGGCATATTCTTGGCTTGATGCCAAGGCCGCTTTTGAGATCACGCCTACCGGAGGCAACCAGCCTATTAAGAAAGGCGAGTGCACGGATGAAACATTGGGCCAGTGGAAGAATATAAACGACCTTATTTTTGAAAAATCCAACAAGACCATTTCAGAAGTCAGCATGTATTCAATGCTCGTCTCTCCGCAGTCCAGCTGCGGTTGTTTTGAATGTATAGTGGCCCTGCTGCCTGAGGCTGGCGGCGTAATGGTCGTCAACCGCGACTACGCGGGCATGACGCCTTTGGGTATGACATTTACGCAGTTGGCCGGCTCCGTAGGCGGCGGTGTACAGACCCCGGGGTTTATCGGAGTGGGCAAGCTCTACATCTCGAGCAAAAAGTTCATATCGGCAGAAGGCGGCTTAGCAAGAGTTGTGTGGATGCCCAAGGACTTAAAAGACGCTCTACGGCCGCGCATCGATGCCCGCGCGGCAGAATTAGGACTGGAAGGCTTTTGCGACAGAATAGCGGATGAAACGCAAGCGCAGACGATAGAAGAACTGTTGGAATTTTTAAAAACTAAATCCCATCCTGCGCTAGGTATGCCGGCCTTGATCTAGTGTATTGACTCCGAAATTTTTCTTGCTATTTTATCGAAAATATACTATGCTTACTATAACCAAATCCCAGGAATGAAAAAAATCATACCTCACCTGCCAGTAGTTACATTAATCCTATTTTTCCTTACCTGTGTAAATCCTTGTTTTGCGCAGTTTTCTGCCGAGAGTAAAAAGATGGCAGTGGCATATCGTGATAAGGGTTTAGAGGCGCAAAGGAGCGGGGACCTTGACACCGCTTTAGTTTATTATCAGAAGGCCATGGAGCTGGATCCGACCTTGGCGGTTGCCTATAATGACGCAGGGGTAATTTATGAAGCCAAAGGATGGAACGACAGGGCCAAACAGGCTTATGGCAAAGCCATACAAACAGATTCTACCTTAGCCAGCGCCTACTATAATTTAGGCAGTGTCTATGAAAAAGACGGAGACCTGGAAAAGGCCGCATATTACTATAAACAGAGAGTTTTGATAGGTGATTGGAATGATGAGTGGACGACCAAGGCAAGGCAGTCGCTTAAGGCCTTGGGCGTAAGCGATCCGGAGATCCAGCAGGACTTTATGGACCAGCAGTTGGCGCGCGCAGAGAGAAGCGAGGGCATCACCGGAGAACCCAGGGGCAATGACTTAGACCCCAAGGGCCGCAAGCGCAGCGCCCGGCTTCATTATCTGCGTGGCAAGCAGTTGGCCTCTATGGGCAAATTTAACGAGGCCATAATGGAATTGGGTTTAGCGATAACGTTTGACCCAAAGAATAAGGAGATCAAGAAGACGCTCGAAGACGTCAATCGCAAGATGCTTGCGACGCATTAAATGCGGCCCCCTACCGATTCCCCCGTGATACTTCACGTTTAGATTATTTTATGTCTGATGCCAAGCTTTGCCTTATCGATGCCAATTCGCTTTTTTACAGGGCCTATTTTGCCATTAAAGCGCAACTGGTTACTTCTTCCGGCCAGCCTACGAACGCGGTCTTTGGTTTTGTCAAGATGGTCAACCGCATCTTAGACGAATTAAAGCCCGAGTATCTGGCGGTATGCTTTGACGTCAGCCGGGTAACCCATCGCACGGAAAAGTTCGCCGATTACAAGGCCCATCGCGCCCCAATGCCTGAACCGCTTTTGGCACAGGTCCCTGCCATTAAGGAAGTGGTCCGCGCGTATAATTTTCCGGTCTTTGAGCTTCAGGGGTTCGAGGCGGATGATGTGATAGCCTCAATTGTGCATAAAACAGCCAAGTTGGTCGGCAAGGTCGTTATAATAAGCTCCGATAAAGATATCCTTCAGCTTGTAGGGCCGAATGTCGAGGTCTATAACCCTTATAAGGACGACGGTATCGTATTTACAGAGGAGGTCGTCAAAGACAAGTTCGGCGTGCCTCCCGTCAAGATCCTGGATTTGATAGCGCTTATGGGGGATGCCTCCGATAATATTCCCGGGGCGCACGGCATCGGCGAGAAGACAGCGCGCGAGTTGCTGGCTGATTTTAAGGATGCCGAGGACCTGATCAAAAATACCGATAAGATAAAGCGCGCGCGCGTCAAAAAGATAATCGAGGAGAATATCGCGTCTATACGCCTAAGCAGGGAGCTGGCGTGCCTTCGCGTTGATGTGCCCATAGATGTCCGCTTAGAAGACCTGAAGGTGAGGCCCGCAGATACAGATAAGCTTTGGGAATTGTTCAGCCGCCTTGAATTTAAAGGCATGCTCAAGGGGTTGTCCGAGACGAGGCTTTCTTTGGCGCATGGGCCTTCTTTGAATATTGCAAGAAAAGAGATAGGCGATCCTGCGGAGTTGCTTAAAAGAATAGAAGAAAAAGGTTTTTTCGCGTTCTTTATCGATGCCGACAAGCTGACGGACGACCGCGTATCCGTCAATCTTGCCGTTGATGAAGACGGGGTCTATGAGACGCAGGATAAAGGCTTTTTAAAACGCCTCTTCTCAAAAAGCGATTGTACGGCAGTCGGCCACGATGTCAAAAAGGCTTTGCACATATTATCGCGTTATTCTTTAAAACCCAAGAATGTTTTTTTTGATACGCTGGTCGCCGGCTCCCTTGTAGAATCTTCGCGAGGTGCCAGGGACTTAGAAAGCCTCTTGTGGGATCTTCTTAAAATTAACGGCGTAGGCCGCCTGGATTATCTGGGTAAAGAGTCCCACTTTCTTTTTCTTCTTAAAAAAGAGTTAGATGCCGCTTTAAAAGACAAGGGGCTATCAAGGCTTTTCTTCGATGTTGAGATGCCGGCTGTCGGCATACTTTTTGAGATGGAAGACAGCGGGGTCGCCATAGACACGGTTTTTTTAAAGAAATTGTCTTTGGAGCTCGATAAGAAACTGGAAAAGATAACCGGCAAGATATATGAGCTTGCGGGCTGCACCTTCAATATTAATTCGCCGAAACAGTTGAGCGATGTCCTTTTTAACAAGCTGAAGCTTCCGGTTATCAAGAAGACCAAGACGGGCGCATCCACGGATGAGGAGGTGCTGACCAGGCTTTCGCGGGACAATGAGCTGCCGAAGATACTGCTGGAGTACCGGCAGATATCGAAGCTCAAGACCACCTATATAGACGCGCTGCCTCAGCTTGTGGACGAAAAAAGCGGCAAGATACACAGCACTTTTAACCAGGTCGGCGCAGAGACAGGCCGCTTGAGTTCGAGCAATCCTAATCTCCAGAATATCCCGATAAAGACAGAGCTTGGCGCCAGCATACGCCGCGCCTTTATCCCCTCGGGAGGTTTTGATGCCATAATGTCTGCGGACTATTCTCAGATCGAATTAAGGATCCTGGCGCACTTGTCGCAGGACCCGGCCCTGATAGAGGCGTTTGGCGAAGACCGCGATATACACAGGCATACGGCGTCTTTGATATTCGGCGTAGACGAAAAAGATGTATCAAGCGATATGCGCGATAATGCCAAGCGCGTGAATTTCGGGATAATCTACGGCATGAGTTCTTATGGGCTGGCAAAAGACCTCAAGGTCCCGCCGCAGACGGCGCAGGTTTTTATCGACGAGTATTTCACGCGTTATCCCAAGGTAAAGGATTTTTTAGACAGCCAGCTTGTTTTTGTGAAAAAACACGGCTATGTCTCTACCATTTTGGGCCGAAGGAGATATATACCCGAGATCAATAACGCTAATATGGCGGTCCGGTCATTCGCCGAGCGCCAGGCTATAAACGCGCCTATCCAGGGTTCGGCGGCGGACTTGATAAAACTCGCTATGGTGGATACGGCGCGGCTTTTAAGGAAAGAAGGTCTGGACTCAAGGTTAATAATGCAGGTCCACGATGAGCTCGTGTTCGAGGTAAAGGCAAAAGAGACGGATGCCATGATAAAACTGGTACGTAGCTGCATGGAGCGGGCCATTTCGCTTAAAGTGCCGTTGAAGACGACTATTTCCATAGGGAAGAATTGGCTGGAGACAGAGGAGGTTTCCTAGATGAGGATAGCTTTTATGACAAGTGAGGCTGTGCCGTTCGCCAAGACAGGCGGCCTGGCGGATGTCTGCGGCGCCCTGCCTTTGGAGTTGGAGAACCTGGGGCATGAAGTCGCCGTGTTTATGCCGCGCTATCAATCCATAGGTTCTTTGCGGCGGATAATCCACGATTTAGACTGTGATCTCGACTGGGCGCAGTTCGGGGAGAAGTCAAAGGCTTATTTCATAAAGCACGATATGTATCTGAGGGATGGCCTTTACGGTGATCACCTGGGCGATTTTTCCGATAATTTAAGAAGGTTCTCTTATTTTAGCTTAAAGAGCCTGGAGGTCTTCAAAAGGATAGATTTTGTCCCTGATATCATACACGTCCACGATTGGCAGACTTCGCTTGTGCCTGTGTATTTGTCTGCGTTCGGGCACGAGTATTTCCGGGGGGATAAAATACCGAAGACGGCCTTGACGGTGCACAATATCTCCTACCAGGGCATATTTCCCAAAGAAGAGCTGCCGCAGACGCATCTTAGCTGGGATTATTTTACAGTGGCGGGCCTGGAATTTTACGGCAAGATAGATCTTTTAAAGGGCGGTATCCAGTATGCCGACATCATTAACACCGTCAGCCCTACGCACGCACTAGAGATACAGACAAAAGAATACGGCTGCGGCTTAGATGGCGTCTTAAGGAGCCGCCGCGGGTTCTTTTCCGGCATTATCAACGGGATCGATTATAAAGTCTGGAATCCGCAGGGCGACCCGCTGATCTTTAAAAATTATTCTTGTGATTTTCTCGAAGGTAAGAAACAGAATAAATTGATGCTCCAGGAGGCCTGCGGCCTTACTAAGAATGACACGATCCCGCTTTGCGGTTTTGTAGGCAGGCTCGTTGAGCAGAAAGGTATAGACCTTATCCTGGAGATATTGCCTGAGTTGATCGCCGGAGGCTTTCAGGTCGTGGTATTGGGGGTCGGTGAACCTCAATATATGGAGTCTCTGTCTGAGATCGCAAAGAAGAACCCGGGGTCCGTATTCTATAGCCGTCTTTTTGACGACCCCCTGGCCCATAAGATATATGCCGGCTCCGATCTTTTCTTCATGCCGTCGCGTTTTGAACCGTGCGGTATAGCCCAGATGATCAGTTTTAAATACGGCACGATACCCGTAGTATATAAGACGGGTGGTTTGAGTGATACCGTCGAGGATTATCACCAGAAGAAGGATACCGGCTCGGGTTTTGTCTTTGACAGATATGAGGCAAGAGAGTTCTTTTTGGCTATACAGAGGGCAAGGGCGGTATTATTCGATGAGCCGAGGCGGAAGGATTTCCTGCGTCGTATCATGAAGCTTAATTTTTCATGGAAAGAATCGGCTAAGCAATACGTGGAAATGTATAAAAAGGTGCTATCGCCATGAAGACACTGGGTTTGACCGGTGGGATAGGCACAGGCAAGACAACGGTTTGCGCCATGTTCCGCAGGCTTGGCGCCTTGACACTCTCCTCAGATAGTATAGTTCACGAAGAACTAAAAAATAATGAGGCCCTTAAGAAAAAGATAACTTCGTTTTTCGGCACGGATGTCCTCGGCCGTGGAGGTATAGACAGGAGGCTTCTGGCAAAGAAGGCCTTTAACGACCCGCGGTGCCTGGCCAGTCTCAACCGGGCCGTGCATCCGGTAGTAAAAAAGAATATCCTTGCCTGGATGGCCCGGAATTCCAAAAAAAATAAGGGCAAAGATTTTGTTTGCGTCGTAGAAGTGCCGCTTCTTTTCGAAACAGGTTTTAACGGACTTTTCGATGTTACAGCGGTGGTTGCCGCAGCGCCGGCTATCCAGAAAAAACGCGTTTTAAGGACAGGCAAGCTTAGCTCCGGTGACCTGGAGCGGCGGGCGCGTTTTCAGTGGCCTCTGGATAAGAAGATCGCGGCCTGCGATTTTGTTATAGATAATAACGGGACGAGGAAAAAAACATTTAACCAAGTCAAAAGAGTGATGGAGGTATTATTGTGGAAAAGCTCGAAATAGCAAAATTAAAAGAAATGAAGATCTCCGATTTGGCGAAGTTTGCCAAGACGCTTTCCGTGAACGGGGTAAGCGGTTCGAAGAAGCAGGACCTTATCTTTAAGATCCTGCAGGCCCAGGCTGAAAAAGAAGGGTTGATGTTCGGCGAAGGGGTATTAGAGATCCTGCCGGAGGGCTTCGGCTTCCTGCGTTCGGCCAATTACAACTATCTGCCTTGTCCGGATGACATCTACATTTCTCCGTCGCAGATAAGGAAGTTCGATCTAAAGACCGGGGATACCGTCTCCGGCCAGATACGGCCGCCTAAAGAGGGGGAGAAGTATTTTGCGCTTTTAAAAGTCGAGGCCGTGAACTTTGAAAATCCCGAAGCGATAAAGGACAAGATCCTCTTCGATAACCTGACGCCCGTTTATCCATATGAGCGTTTTTTGTTGGAGAATTCGTCCCAGGACATCTCAACGCGCATAATGGACCTTCTTACTCCTATAGGTAAGGGGCAGCGCGGCCTTATAGTGGCACAGCCTTATAGCGGCAAGACCGTTCTCTTGCAAAAGATAGCTAATGCTATAACTAAGAACGCGCCGGAAACCGTCCTGATCGTTCTGTTGATAGATGAAAGGCCGGAAGAAGTCACCGATATGCAGCGCAGCGTAAAGGGTGAGGTCATAAGCTCTACGTTCGATGAGCCTGCTGAAAGGCACGTCCAGGTAGCAGAGATCGTCCTTGAAAAGGCCAAGAGGCTTGTGGAGCATAAGAAAGACGTGGTTGTCTTATTGGACAGCATAACACGTCTGGCACGCGCCTATAATACGGTTGTACCTCATAGCGGGAAGATATTGACCGGCGGTATGGATTCCCACGCCCTTCATAAGCCGAAGAGGTTCTTTGGTGCGGCCCGCGCATTGGAAGAGGGCGGCAGCCTTACCATTATCGCGACAGCGCTGGTAGATACAGGCAGCCGAATGGATGAAGTCATCTTTGAAGAGTTCAAGGGCACGGGAAACATGGAGTTGCAGCTGGACCGCAACCTGTTTCAGCGCCGCATATATCCGGCCATTGACATAAAACGCTCAAATACGAGGCGTGAGGAGCTCTTGATAGATCCGAAACACCTGCAGAAGATATGGATCCTAAGAAAGGTCTTAAATGAGCTGAACTCGGCGGAGGCCATGGAACTTTTAATTGACAAGCTCGGAAAAACCAAGAATAATGATGCTTTCCTGGATTCTATGAATCAGTAAGTTTAGTTTAACGGCGAGCAACGCTGGCAATGGGTGACACCGTAGGCGGGGCCCCTTGACCGCCCGCAGCCGAAGGCGAGGACGGCACGGGGTGCCGCAGGTGGCAGGACCCGTTGACATTCGCAGTGTAAAATTGAGAGAGGAGTAATGGTCATGAAAGAAAAGATCCATCCCCAGTATAAAGAAGCTACCATCATCTGTGCGTGCGGAGAGGTCATCCAAACGCGCTCTACAAAACCGAGCATCCGCGTTGATATCTGCTCGAAGTGCCATCCGTTCTTCACGGGTAAGCAGAAGTTCATCGACTCCGCCGGACGCGTAGAGAAATTCATGAAGAAGTACAAGAAGTAATGCTTAAAGACGAAAAGAAGTTCGAAGGTTTAAAGAAGCGTTATCAAGAGCTCGAACAACTCCTTTCGGACCACGCGGTAGTATCGGATACCGTGCAGACGGCTAAATACGCCCGTGAGATGTCTGAGATCTCCCCTGTCGTCAAGAAGTACGATGAATTCCTCGACGCGCAAAAGCAGGCCTTGGAATTGGAACACATACTTTCCGATAAGAGCCACGGCAGAGAGTTCTTAGAGATGGCCGAGGCTGAGGTAGGAGAGCTTAATAAGAAGAGCGCCCGTCTGACGCAAGAGCTAGAGGAGCTGACCAGGCAGCCGGACCCGGACTTAAACCGCAATTGCATGGTTGAGATCAGAGGCGGGACAGGGGGCCAGGAGGCCAGCCTTTTTGCCGCCGACCTCTACCGCATGTATACCAAATACGCCGTTTCAAAGGGTTGGATAGTTGAGCTGATGGACATAAATCCTACAGATCTTGGCGGCATCAAGGAAGTGGTCTTCAGTGTCCGCGGCCGTGATGCATATAAAAGGCTAAAGTACGAAAGCGGCGTGCACAGGGTGCAGCGCGTGCCGACAACGGAAGCATCAGGCAGGATACATACGTCTGCTGCGACCGTAGCAGTATTATTTGAGCCGGAAGAAACAGAGCTTTTGATCGATCAAAAAGATCTGAAGATAGACGTGTACCGTTCTTCAGGCCATGGCGGGCAGAGCGTCAACACCACGGATTCAGCCGTAAGGATAACCCATCTGCCTTCAGGCCTTGTTGTGACATGCCAGGATGAGCGGTCGCAGTTAAAGAACAAGATAAAGGCCATGCGCGTGTTAAGGACCAGGCTTTTGGATAATATGATATCGAAGAAGCAGATAGAGCGGTCTGAAAAAAGAAAGTCCCTGGTAGGCACCGGCGACCGCAGCGAGAAGATACGCACATATAATTTTCCAGACAGGCGGGTGACAGACCACAGGATAGGTTTTACATCGCATGCCTTAGAGCAGATACTTGAAGGCGATCTGAATGAATTGACGGACGCGCTCATCGAAGCCGAGGGCAGATCGTGAACGAGATAGAGACGATCTTATGCAAGGTGTTGGGTTGTGACAGGAGCGGCCTTTATCTGGGGGCCGGCCGCAAGGCTTTGTCAGGCAGGCAATTGGACCGGCTTGGGGAGATCTTAAAGAAACGCGCGGGTGGTGAGCCACTCCAGTATCTGGTCGGCGATACGGAATTCATGGGGTTAAAGATAAAGGTTTCTCCGGGTGTCCTTATCCCAAGGCCGGAGACAGAGGTGCTTGTGGAAGCTGCCTTAGGGCAGATGGCCCTATTGCAAAGGCCGCTCGACGTACTTGATATAGGCACGGGTTCGGGGAATATAGCTATAGCCATGGCCGCCGGTGACAGGGAAGGGCGTTATAATATTTTTGCGGTGGATATCTCAGATACCTGCTTAAAAAAAGCCCGTTCTAACTCAAAGCTTAATGGAGTGGCCGATAAGATAACATTTCTGAAGTCGGATATATTTTCCTGTTTTAAGGGCCTAAAAAAGACATTTGATTGTATTATTTCCAATCCGCCTTATATCGCGGAAAAAGATTACGATGGGTTGCCTTCTGATGTAAAGAATGAACCTTCTTCTGCCCTGTTGGCCGCAGATGAAGGGTTCTATTTTTACAAAGAGATAGAAAAAGGCGCGCGCAGGTACCTTGCGCCATCAGGCATGATCTTTTTGGAGATAGGGGATGGGCAGGCCGACGGCATAAAGAATATTTTTTGCGATAAGCACATCTGGAATAAAATAAGCATTGTAAAAGATTACAATGATAGAGACAGGGTAGCGATTGTCTACAGGCAAAGTAAGGTATAAATATTTCTAATAGGCAAAGTTAAATGGATAAACTAATAATAGAGGGCGGAGCCCCTTTAAAAGGTACAGTTGAGGTTTCGGGCTCGAAAAATTCACTCCTGCCTATTCTGGCCGCGACATTATTGACAAGAGACAAGTGCGTCATAAAAAATGCGCCGGATCTGAGAGATACGGTCTCTATGCTCAGGCTCCTGCGCTATCTCGGCTCAAATTATGAGTTCAAGGACCACAGGATAGTCATAAAGCCGAACGGCTCATCAGAGATAGAGGCGCCGTATAAGCTGGTCTCGACCATGCGCGCTTCTTTTTGTGTCCTCGGGCCGCTTCTTGCCAGATACGGGAGGGCGAAGGTGTCTCTGCCCGGCGGTTGTATCATAGGAGTGCGGCCCGTTGACCTGCATTTAAAAGGCCTGGCAAAGCTAGGGGCGAAGATAACGATCAGGGAAGGTTACGCCCATGCCGAAACAAAACATTTGAAAGGTGGCCATATTTATCTCGGCGGCCCTTTTGGTTCGTCGGTATTGGCTACGGGAAATGTCATGATGGCCGCGGCCCTTGCGCGGGGCACGACCATAATAGAGAGCGCCGCGTGCGAGCCTGAGGTGGTGGACCTTGCGAGGTTTTTGATAAAGATGGGGGCCAGGATCAAGGGCGAAGGGTCGCCGTGCATAGAGATAACCGGAGTAAAAGAACTCCACGGGGCTGAATATGAAGTCATCCCGGACAGGATAGAGGCGGCGACACTTGTTATGGCTGCCGCCATTACGCGTGGAGAGGTAATGGTTCGCGGTGCCCGCGCAGAACATATGACCGCTGTTTTAGAAAAGCTAAAAGACGTAGGCGTAAACCTTAAAATTTCAAAAGAAGGCATCCTCGTTAAAAAGACCGCCCGAAAATTCAAACCGTTCGATATAGTGACGCTCCCATACCCGGGTTTTCCTACGGACGCGCAGGCGCAGTTTATGACGCTGATGTCCATTACCGAGGGCATAAGTGTCATAACGGAGAAGATATACCCTGACCGTTTTATGCACGTGGCAGAGCTAAACCGCATGGGCGCCCAGATAAAGCGCGAAGGGCCGTACGCGGTTGTGCACGGAATAAAGCAGTTGAGCGCGGCACCCGTCATGGCGTCCGACTTGAGGGCATCAGCAGGCCTTGTCCTGGCAGGACTTGTCGCGCGCGGTAAGACGGAGGTCCACAGGATCTACCACTTAGACCGCGGTTACGAGCGCCTTGACTTTAAGCTTCAGAGATTAGGAGCCAGGATCGAGAGAGCGAGGGAATAGATATGATATTGATGATCGATAATTATGATTCTTTTACATACAACCTGGTCCAGTATCTGGGCGAGTTAGGCGAAGACCTGAAGGTATTTAGGAATGACAAGATATCCGTCGCACAGATAAAGAAGTTAAAGCCGGAAGCTGTTGTTATCTCTCCCGGCCCCGGCATACCGCAGGACGCAGGCATCTCATGCGATGTAATAAATGAGTTAAAAGGCAAAGTCCCGATATTGGGTGTATGCCTTGGGCACCAGGCCATAGGTTACGTCTTCGGAGGAAAAATAATACGCGCAAAGAACCTCATGCACGGCAAGACCTCGCAGATATTCCACACGGGCGAATATATTTTTAAAGGATTGCCTGACCCTTTTGAGGCAACGCGATACCACTCATTGCTTATAGATAATAAGACATTTCCGAAAGAATTGGAACTTTTAGCCTGGACCAAGCAGAAAGAGATAATGGGCTTAAGGCATAAGAAATATCCCATCTACGGCGTGCAATTCCATCCGGAGTCGATCATGACCAAATACGGCAAACAGCTCTTGCAGAATTTCCTGAAGTTGGCCCTATGATAGAAAAATTAATTGAGAAGGCGGCAAAAAAGGTGGATCTAAGCTTAGATGAGATGGAATCCACCTTTTCCCTTATAGCAGAAGGCAAGGTCCCTGAAAAAGAGATCGCGGACCTCCTTGTCGCCTTGGCTAAAAAGAACGAGACGGCAGAAGAGATCACGGGTGCTGCGCGCGCCATGCGTAAGTTCGTCTCCCGCGTACGCGTGGAGCGCGATGTGGTCTTAGACACGTGCGGCACAGGCGGGGACAATAAGCACACATTCAATATTTCAACGGTTGCAGCTTTTGTAGCGGCAGGCTCAGGCATAACTGTGGCCAAGCACGGCAACCGCAGCGTCTCAGGCTCCTGCGGCAGCGCTGACCTCTTGGAGGCGTTCGGCGTAAATATCGATGTCTCCGTCGATACGGTGGAAAAGTGCATAAATGAGATAGGTATAGGTTTTTTATTCGCTCCCAATCTCCATCCTGCCATGCGGTATGTCCAACCGGTGCGTAAATCATTAAAGATCAGGACCATTTTTAATGTCTTAGGCCCGCTTATCAACCCCGCATATCCGACACACCAATTGCTCGGCGTATATGATGAAAAACTGGTACCTGTCTTAGCGGATGTCTTAAAAAACCTGGGATTGAAACACGCCATGGTAGTCTGGGGCCAGGGCGGTTTTGACGAGGTGACCACGACAGGCTCTACCCGCGTCTGTGAGATGGGCGGCGCACTTGGTTTAAATGAAGGCCATATAAAAGAGTATGTCCTTGAGCCGGAAAAGCTTGGTTTGGCGCGTGTTGAGCTTGAAGACATAAAGGGCGGCGATGTCGAGACGAACAGGCAGATGGCCTCCAATGTCTTAAAAGGTATGGAGGGCCCCTGCCGTGATATAGTGGCATTGAATGCGGGTTGCTGTATTTATCTGGCGGGCCGCGCGAACACAATTAAAGAGGGCATGACTTTAGCCTTCGAGGCGATAGACTCCGGCGCCGCGATCAAGAAAATGAATAAGCTGATAGAATACACCAACCCATGAATATCTTAGATGAGATAGTCGCGTATAAAAAAGAGCAGTTAAAAAAGCTGAAGTCCGTAACACCGTTCCTTGAATTTATTAAAGCCCTCGATAAGTCCATGCCGGAGGCCAGGTTCTGCAAAAAAATAGGAGAGGCCGGTATACACCTCATCGCGGAGATCAAAAAGGCATCGCCGTCCGCAGGTATCATAAAGGAGGATTTTGATGCCGGAGATATCGCTTTGGCATATGAGGCAGGCGGGGCAGGTTGTTTATCAGTTCTGACAGAGGACAGGTATTTTAAAGGCAGCCTCTCTTATTTAGGCGCGGTCGCTTCAGCCGTGCGGCTGCCGATACTGCGCAAGGATTTTTTGATAGACGAATACCATATCTATGAATCAAAGGCCAATCACGCGGATGCGGTGCTCCTTATCACCGCTATTTTAAAGGAAAAAGGGTTAAAGGACCTGTTGGCCGCCTGCGCGGAAGTGCGTCTTGACGCGCTCGTTGAGGTCCACAGTGAGGACGAATTAAAAAAAGCCCTCGACTGCGGCGCGTCTATAATAGGCATTAACACGCGGAACTTAAAAGACCTTACGATCGATCTTGATATCTTACCCGGGCTTATCTCTAAGATGCCCGCGGATAAACTCGTGGTCTGTGAAAGCGGGATAAGGTCTCTAGCCGATATCGATATGATAAAAAAGTTTAAGGCAAATGCCGTGCTTGTAGGTGAGGCGCTTATGCGCGCCAAGGATATCGAGGCCGCGACACGGGAGTTTGCGGAGCGTCTTAAGAAATGACAAAGATAAAGATATGCGGCATCACGAACTACAGAGATGCCGCTTTTTCTGTTTTTAGCGGCGCAGACCTATTAGGGTTTATCTTTTATAAAAATAGCTTACGCTGCATCTTGCCTGCAAAGGCAAAGGCCATCGTTCAAAAACTGCCGAAGAATGTTTTAAAAGTCGGCGTATTCGTCAACGAGGCGCCGGAGAAGGTAAAAAAAATAGCCGATGCGTGCGGCCTGGACCTTTTGCAATTCCACGGCGATGAATCCCCGGAGTATCTGTCCTCTTTCAAAGATTACCGCACGATGAAGGCATTCAGGGTTAAAGGCAAGTTGAGCCTTAAAGTTTTAATGCCATACAAGGCGGATTTTTTCCTCTTTGACACTTATCAGAAGGATACCTTCGGCGGCACAGGCAAGGCGTTCGACTGGGGCATGTTGAAGCCATTGAAAAAGATCAAGACGCCTTTTTTTGTTTCCGGCGGGCTCACGCCCGATAATGTGTGCGGTTTGATCAAAAAGATCCGGCCTTTTGGTGTCGATGTTTCAAGCGGTGTTGAGAAGTCGCCCGGGAAAAAAGACCTTAAGTCGGTAAAGGCATTTATTGACGCGGCAAGAGAGGGGTAAATTATGACTATCAAAAATTGGATCGAGGCATGCCACAGCACTGCCAAGGAAAAAGGGTGGTGGGATTTCGAGCGCTCAGACGGGGAATTGATAGCGCTCATGCATTCGGAGTTGTCCGAGGCGCTTGAGGCGCTTCGTAATGACTTAGGCCGCGAGGCCGTTGCCGAGGAGCTCGCGGACTGCTGTATTAGGATATTCGATTACTGCGGCGCCCGCGGCCTGGACTTAGAAGAAGCGTTAAAGAAGAAAGCGGAAAAAAACAAATCAAGGCCATACAGGCACGGCAAAAAGTTTTAGGTAAAGGTTATGGTAAGGATGCCGGTAACCTAACAACAAAGAGAGGGATAAAGATGTTTAATTTACCGGATATGGGCAAGCTCGCCGCCGCCGCGAAAGAAGTGCAGGAGAGCCAGAATAAAGTAGAGCAGCGCAAACTAGAGGTATTGCAGCGTATCGAGCAAAAACTCGACAGGATCCTAGAAGAACTAAAAAAGAGATAAAAAAGGGGACAGGCTACTTTTTCTTTTCTCGCTACCAATGTACGACAGCAAACATAAAAAGTAGCCTGTCCCCTTTTTATTAGTTAGAGGCGCTTTAGGGCGATGATTCCCAGTATGGCAAGCGCCATAAATATAACAGAGAAGATGTCGAAGTATTTTTCTATCGAGTCTTCTATCTTCTTGCCGAAGATCCTCAAAGATATGGCTACCAGAAAGAACCTTCCGGCGCGGCCTATGACCGAGGCCACGACCAGTATTCCAAGAGATATCTTAAAAAGTCCGGCTGTTATGGTTATCGCCTTGTAAGGTATAGGCGTGAACGCCGCGGTAAATATTGTCAGAAAAGCATTGTCCTGGTATTTTCTTCCCACTATCTGTATTACCTCTTCTAAGTGGTATGCCTGGACTATGAATTTGCCGACCGTCTCAAAAAGGCCCCACCCTATAAAATACCCAAGCAAGGCCCCGCATACAGAACCCAGCGTGCAGATCCCAGCGTATACGAACCATTTCTTTTTTTGAGCCAGGACCATAGGTATCAAGAGCACATCAGGCGGTATAGGGAAGAAGGAGCTCTCCGCAAAGGCGATGGAAAAGAGCGCGTACGGCGCCTCTTTCTTTTTGGACCAGTGTATGGTCCAGGCATACATCTTTCTGAACCATTGCAACGGGGTTTTTAGGATACGCATAAATATTTTCATAGGCCCCATTATTATAACAAGAAAATAATTTTCGTCTACGCATTATAACTTACCAGGGGCAGGGCTTATTAGTTCCATAATTGGAATATAATATTGACTTTTACGGAATAATATGTTACAATTATGCAAAATAACTAACTGGAGTAAATTAGTAGCAGTCCAGTCCTTGGAAGTAATCGTGTCACTGCGATAAGCGAAAGCGACGAAGCAGTCTTTTAAAAGATTGCTTCGCAAAAAGCGCTCGCTTTTGACACATCCGTAGGAACGCTTCCGAACGCTGAACCGTTGCGTAAATCATCATTTTAGAGCAGAATGCAAAAAAAACCATTTGTAGTCATTGAATTCAACGCCGCGACTATACGCGTATGCCGCTCTGTTGTGCGGCGCGGCAGGCGGGCGGTGACGCACTGTTTTTCTTTCCCACTTTCTGTTTCCTGGCAAGACTTGCCGCAGGAGATCCGCGCGAACTTCAAAAACCGCAAACTTCGCGCATCCAGCGCAGTTTTAATGCTCCCCCGCGACAAGGCTGTTTCACATACGTGGGTCCTGCCATCCAATAACGCCGAAGAGATCAGCCAGATGGTGCGGTTGCGCGTCTTAAAAGAATATTCCGGCCTGGGTAAAGAGGATGTCGTTTATGACTATAAAATCACAGGTACGGATAAAGAAGGCTGCGCTCAGGTAGTGGCCTTTTTATTACGGAAAGCTCAAATCCTGCGATATACCGAGGTTTTGTCGCGTTCGGGCATTGTGGTCAGAGGCGTTACATTAAATACGGCCGGCCTCTTAAACTGGTTGGAGTCCTTGGATAGTATTAAGAAGAAAGAGTGCGGCCACCGGGTCTTCCTCTTGAATGCCGACGATAGGTCATTCGATCTTCAACTTCTTGCGGAAGGAAAGACGATATTCAGCCGCAGTTTTCATGTCGCAGAGGCGGATGAGAGGCAGGATACGCTCTCTAAAGAGGTAAAGTTGAGCCTTGAGTTATGCCGCCGTCAGCAGAAGGCTTTTTCCGGAGGCGGGCCTGAGGCTGATTTTTGCATTACCGGGGCCTCGGAAAAACTCTTAGGCCTGGACATCGATTCGTGGCTGGGTAAGGAATTTAAAGCTTTCGACCCGCTTGAAGAGGCGCGTTCATACCTTGACCTTAAAAGCCCGGCTAATGGTATGTCTGTTTCATACGCCGCGGCATTAGGTTTGGCTTTGACAGGTTCATATGAAGGCCTGGACCTGACGCCGCCTGACATAAAACGAGAAAATGAGCTCTTGGAGCGCAAAAAGGCCTTTAAGCGGTGGTTTTTATCTTTGACGATATTATTCTTTTTTATCTGCTCGGTATTCTGCGTCTCGGCGGAGCACAAGATCAGCCGTCTTTTCGATCTGAAGGCTAAGCTTGCGGCATCAGCCGGTACAGAAAGAGCGCTCGATATCTTGCTCCTGGAGCATTACCTTGACAAGGAGGTCCTTGGTGATGCGTTCATAATGGACGTATCGCGTAAACTTTTTGAAAATACCCCGTCCGGCGTTACTTTTTCGTCATTGGATATTAATGATAGCGCTCTGGTCTCCATTGCGGGTGTTGCCGAGAATATAGGGGCCTTGACGCTCTTCTTCTCGAGGTTGAAGTCGGAAAGCTCTTTTAAAGATATAAAGATGGATTTTAACCAGGCAAAGGAGAAGCAGGATGGAGCAGACATTAAGTTTAAGATCTCGTGGCAATGCCGCCGTTAGCCGGCCTTTGTGGATACGGGAAATATTGAGCGCAGGCGCGCTTTTTTTGTGCGCCATCGTGACATTGCAGGGTTTATTGAGCGTAAACAGGATAGCGGCAGATAAGATGCTCGATCTTGAGGGCCGCCTTTCTTTTATCAGCCGTTTTTCCGGGCCGGAAGGCCTGCCAATAAAACCCGTCAGGGGTTTTCGCGATGCCGACGCAGGACAGGCCATAGGCGATATCAGGGAGCTGGCCCAGAGAGCGGGTGTGACGATCGAGAGGTTTGCCGTGGGGCTTGAGACAGGTTCTAAAAAAAATAAAGTCTCCGCGCTGCCGGTTGAACTAAGCGTTATTGTCCCACAAGAGGGATTTTTGTCTTTTATAGCCGGGTTAAGACAACTGGATTTTTTGGCCAGGATCACTTCTTTGAGCGCCAGGCCCGATACTTTAGGTGATGAAAACCTGCGCCTTGTTTTAAAGATGGAAAGGCTGCGACTATTATCGCCTGTTACGCGCAAGGCTTTGATGAGAACAGCCATGGATCTTAAACTACCGGAGAGAAAAGATCCTTTTGCTCTCCATCCGGGTATAAAGATCTTTAAAAATATAATACAGCCCAGGCGCCGCATAGCCGATGCATCGATGGCGCCGCAGGAGACATTCGATGCCAAGAATTTCAGCCTTGTCGGTATCATAGACGACGGATGCCTGAAGGCGGTCATCGAGGACAAGTCGGCCGCGAAAAGTTGTTTTCTTGTAAAAGACGATGAAATAGGCGGTATGCGCGTGGTAGAGATCTTAGAACAAGAGGTTGTGCTGGAAGGGGCGTCCGGCCGTTACAGCCTGACACTGTAGGGCTAAACGCGCAATAGAGGCAAGAAGGATATGAGGAAAACATATATTTATTGTTTTGTGCCATTGTTTGTTTTTTTTCTTTCAGGCGCGGCAGGCGCCGATGACGGGCTGCAGCCGGCTGTGTTTAAGCAGCAGGCCCCTGTCGATAGGGTCTCTTTGGATATTAAGGGGATGGATATCGTAGATGTATTAAAGATGCTGGCCGCCAGATCAGATATGAACCTCGTTATCGATAAGAATGTGGCCGGCAGGGTAACGGTATTTTTAAAAGACGTACACCCCAAAGATGCGTTGGATGTGGTCCTTGCCTCCAATAACCTAGTTGCAAAGACGGATTCGGGCATCACGCGCATTATGACCGGCCAGGATTATGAACAGGCGTTCGGTGTCAAGTTTTACGATGCCAAAGAGCTCAGGCGCATACCGCTAATGTATGCCAAACCACAGGACTTGATATCGGTCTTGAACCAGGTAAAGTCTTCCATAGGCGTCATCTTAGCCGACGATACTACAAACAGTATCATCCTTTATGACACAAAAGAGAAGAACGGTCAGTTGGCAAAGATGGCAGAGGATATGGACGCGCCGCTTAAAGCGCAGGCCTTTAAGTTAAATTACGCGAAAGCGGAAACTGTGGCATCGGCCCTTCTGGATGTTGTCACAAAGAACATAGCACAGGTCAAGGCCGATAACCGGACCAATCAAGTCATAGTCATCGATTATGAATCCAGGATGGATAAGATAAGAGAGCTGGTCGCAAGCCTCGATGAGCGCACAAAAGAAGTCCGCATAGAGGCCAGGATCATCCAGATAAACCTGACCGATAAGACTTCTTTCGGTATAGACTGGGAGTATGTCTTGAACAAGAAGCTCGATATTAAGGGCGTATTTGGCCAGGTTATATCTACGACAGGGAATAAGTGGACTATAGGCACCGCGGCACCTAAAGAAGCCAACGATTACAAGGCGGTCATCGAGGCATTAAAGACCGTCGGCCGGACAAAGATATTATCCAGCCCGAGACTGACGGTTACTAATAATGAATCGGCAAAAATACTCGTCGGGTCAAAACAGGTCTATGTTACGACCTCGGCGGTGCAGAGTCAGACCACGACTGAGACGGCAGAGAGCGTTAACTTTGTCGATGTCGGCGTAAAGCTCTTTGTGACGCCTAATATAAGCCACGACGGTTTTATCTCTATGAAGGTAAGGCCTGAGGTGAGTTCCGTTGTGCAGAATTATCAGACCGCATCCGGTAATATTATACCTATTGTCGAGACTTCCGAGGCTGAGACGACTGTCTTAGTAGAAGACGGCTCGACAATAGTCATAGGCGGCCTGATGAAGGACGAGAAGATCAAAACCGTAAACAAGATCCCGCTGTTGGGAGATATACCTTTCCTGGGGGCTCTATTCCGCAATACGATAGAGGACATAAAGAAGACCGAGCTCGTCATCTTTCTTACCTGCCATATCCTCGATTTTAAAAAAGTTGAAAAGTGAAACCCCGCCGTATATAATGAGCACATTAATGTCGCGATCCAGCGAAATCCCGCCAAAGGCGGGATGAGACAATAGGTTAACGATCCAGCGAAATCCGCCTTCGGCGGATACAGCGTATGAGGCAGTTAAAACATAAACGCGATACGTGGGGCTCCAGGCTCGGCATTATCATGGCCGTAGCCGGTTCAGCCGTAGGCCTGGGTAATTTTTTAAGATTCCCTACTCAGGCGGCCAGTAATGGCGGCGGCGCGTTTATGATACCTTATTTTATCTCGTTGCTGTTATTAGGGATACCGCTTATGTGGATAGAGTGGACCCTCGGCCGTTATGGCGGTGGTTTTGAGCACGGCACAGCACCGGGTATCTTTCACAGCCTGTGGCAGAAGAACCGTTTTATCAAGTATTTCGGCGTAATAGGCATCTTCGGGCCTTTTGTTATTTTCATATATTACACTTTTATCGAATCCTGGACCCTGGGTTACAGTTTTTACAGTTTAAAAGGGCTTTATGCCCAGGCAACAGACCAGGCATCCATGCAGGCATTTTTAAAAGGTTACCAGGGTTTAGAGAAGAACTCGTTTTTCAGCAGTATCGTTCCGGCTTATATATTCTTCCTCATAGCGTTTTCTTTGAATATCCTTGTGCTCTATCGCGGTATCAAAGGCGGCATCGAGAGGGTGGCAAAGATAGCGATGCCTGTGCTCTTGGGTTTTGGCATTTTACTTATGATACGCGTCTTGACCTTGGGCTCGCCTGATCCGGCGAAGCCTGATTGGAATATCGTCAACGGCCTGGGGTTTTTGTGGAATCCGGATTTCAGCGCTTTGAAGAGCGCTAAAGTCTGGCTTGCTGCCGCAGGGCAGATATTCTTTACGCTAAGCGTAGGTATCGGCGTTATCCTGACTTACGCCAGCTATTTGTCAAAAGGCGATGATGTGGTGCTCTCCGGCCTGACCGCTGTCAGCGTCAACGAGTTCGCTGAGATCGTCTTAGGCGGCAGCATCATAATCCCGGCGGCTTTTGTCTTTTTCGGCCCAGGCCTGATACAGGCAATAGCTACGCAAGGGGCATTTGACCTGGGATTTGTTACTATGCCTCTGATCTTAGGCAAGATACCGTTATCGGCTCTTTTTGGTTTTATGTGGTTCGGACTTTTGTTCTTGGCAGGTGTCACATCCAGCATATCGCTGGCTTATCCGGCCGTGGCATTTTTAGAAGATGAATTTGATATCTCCCGTAAAAAGGCGGTTGCTATATTTGCCGCGGTAAGTTTTGCCCTCTGCCAGCCTGCGATATTCCTGTTAGGAAAAGGCGTGGTCAATGAGCTTGATTTTTGGGGCGGCACATTCTGCCTTGTTCTATTCGGGACGGTAGAGGCCGTACTTTTTGCATGGGTCTTTGGTATGGACCGCGCCTGGGCTGAGATCCACCACGGGGCTGACCTTGCCGTGCCAAGGATATATAAGTTCATCATCAAGTTCGTTACGCCGCTTTTTCTCATTCTGATATTGGGTTTTTGGTTGTATCAGGAAGGGATACCTACGATATTCTTAAAAGGGGTGTCCGAGGCTGATAAGCCGTATATTTTCTGGACAAGGATAGGCCTTTTATTCTTGTTCGCCTGTCTTGCCGTCATGGTAAAGATAGCCTGGCGCAGGAAGACGGGTAAGTGGGAGAAGGAGCTGATATGAATTTTTACGGATGGCTTTTTTTAGGCGTTTCTTGGTTTTGTATCATCAACCTTACCGCTTTTTGTTTTTATAAAGTTTTTACCAAGAGAGAGGTCAAATGATGAGGTTAAAAAATGCGATACTTTTGCCTGTAATTTTTGCGTGCCTGGTGTCTTTGAGCGGGTGCTTCTTTCTGGTGGCCAGCAGTATCGGGGCTGTAGGAGGATATGCCATAACGCGCGATACTATCCAGGGCGAATACGATGCCAAATACGATGCCGCCTGGAAAGCGGCCTTGAATGCCTGTAATATGCTTGGCGCGGTCTCAAACCGCGATTCCACTAAAGGCATTGTTGAGGCCCTCGTAGATAAAGCGAAGATAAAGATTGAGATCGCTCAATTGACCCCGGTGGCCATACGCGTAAAGGTCAAGGCGCGCAAGGGGCTTTTTCCCCGCCTGGGTACCGCTGAAAAAGTCTTCGTCAAGATCGTGCAACAGTTGATAAAATAGTGAAAAGGCCTTTTTACGCCCTCATTTTTGCGGTTCTCCTTGCCGCGTTAGTCCTTCTTTTTGCCGCTGTTTTCAGGAATTTATCCGTTGATTACGATCGTGTCGAGATAAGCAGGGTCGTAGACGGCGATACGGTAGAATTGAAGAACGGTAAAATGGCGCGTTATATCGGTATTGACACGCCGGAGACGAGTAAAAAGACCGCTAAAGGCTGGATAAAGGCAGATGAGCCCTTTGGCGAAGAAGCTAAACGTTTTAATGAAGAGCTTGTGCTGGGTAAGACGGCGCGCCTGGAATTTGATATTGTAGCCAAGGATAAATATAACAGGCTCCTGGTATATTGCTTTGTCACGTACGGAGACGGAGAGGTTTTGGCGCAGGAGGAAATACTAAGGAATGGCCTGGCGTATCTCTATACGTTCCCTCCCAATGTCAAATATGTCGACAGGTTTGTAGCTGCCTTAAAGGAAGCCAGGCAGGCGCGCCGCGGCATATGGTCGCAGGACCTGGCCATCCAGTCGCAGGATGCCGCAGGTTTTAAGGGGCACAGAAAGATAGCCGAAGGCGTTGTCAAGAAGACGCGTTCTATGAAGAACCTTGTGCGCCTTACGATGGACGGCCTGGTCTTGGTGATATTCAAGAACGATCTTGATATGTTCTTAAACAGCGGTATCAGCCCGTCGTCTTTCTACAAGGGTAAGAAGGTCCGCGTGTTCGGTTTGATAAAAGAATACAAGGGAGAGCCCGAGGTGGTCGTGTCCCACCCTTGGCAGATAGAGGTAGTAGAAAATAGCCGCTAGAGTATCGGCTGACAGAGGAGAGAGATGTTTTTGGAGTCATTCAAGACGACGTTTGGCGCTATTTTTGAGCTCGTACTTTTGGGCGCTGTCGGATTTTTTATCGTCCGTCGAAATATCATACGCGATGAAGGGGTCAAGGTCTTAAGCGACCTTGTCATAGGCCTGTTCTTGCCTTGTTTTATGTTTTCCCAGATAATCGACCGCTTTAGTTTCAGTATCTATCCTGACTGGTGGGTCTTCCCTTTATACAGCGTGATCATTTCATTTGCCGGATATGCCTGCGGCTCGCTCCTGTTGAGGGCGGATAAGTCATTGTCTAAGAACGGCGGGGAGTTTTTAGGCATAACGACATTTCAGAACTCAGGTTATCTGCCTTTGCCCCTTGCAGCAGCCTTGCTGCCTGCCGCCGCGGCGCAGGAGATGTTCATATTGATCTTTTTATTTTTGATCGGTTTCAACATGACCATATTTTCTTTCGGTGTCATGATGCTTGAGCCTAAAAAAGAGCAGCGGTTCGATTACAGGCATATGTTCAACGCGCCGGTAGTAGCCACTTTGTTGGCCTTGGCGCTGGTATTCTTTAAGGCCAATACGATAGTGCCTCAATTTGTGTCGCGGCCGGTTGAATTTCTAGGCCGTTGCGCCATACCTTTGTCTATCCTTGTTGTCGGCGGGAACCTGGCGTCGTTAAAGACCGGCCAGGGTGCGAATTTCAGGCCGCTTTGTTTCTCTCTCTTGATAAAACTCATAGTCCTGCCGCTTGTCTTCTTAGGGTTTGTTGTCTTGGCTAAGCCCAAGCCTTTAGTGGGGCTTCTTATACTTTTGCAGGCCGCCATGCCGCCTGCGGCGCTCCTTTCCGTCATCTCAAAAAACCAGAACCAGGCAGGCCGCCTGGTAAATCAGGCCATTTTTTACGGCCATATAGCCAGCATCCTTACTATCCCGCTCTTTTTAGCCCTTTATTGGGCGCTGACTGGAAAATCGTATTAAACATGGTATACTTATATGAATGAGAAGGTAATAGCCACAAACCGCAAATTATTCAGGGACTACGAGGTTTTGGAGACCCTGGAGTGCGGCATAGAGCTTAAAGGCAGTGAGGTAAAATCCCTCAGGGACGCAAGGGCGAATATCGATGATGCCTTTGCCCGCGTTGAAGGCAGCCAGATATATCTATTTAACTGCCACATAACCCCTTACGAGAAGGCAAGTTATTTCAAGGAAGATGCCACAAGGCCAAGGCGCCTGCTCCTTCATAAGAAGCAGATAAAGAAGCTCATCGGCCAGACTACCCAGCGCGGTTTTACACTCGCCCCGATGAAGATGTATTTCAACGACCGCGGCCTGGCTAAAGTGGCGCTGTCGCTGGTGCGCGGCAAGAAACTTTATGACCGTCGCAAGGATATAAAGGCCCGAGAAGTGGAACGGGAGATGCGCCGGGCAACCCGCACCCGGAATAAATAGATACGCCTGTTGAGTGAACTCCGCTTAATTTTTCATTCTTCATTTTTAATTGTTCATTGTTCTTTGTAAACTTTGGGGCTGATTGGGCTCGATTCAGGTATGTCGGGTGCTGGCAGCATGCCGAGGTTGTAAGGAGGCCTCGTAAAACACCTTACACCATACAAACGCTGAAAATCAAAGATTGCTAGAGAAGGCAAACGCGATCGTTGCGCCTATAATGGGTGCTCCAGTCGTTATGCCGATGCTGGCAGGCGTTCGTTAAGCCTTAGTTCACTCGCTGAGCTAAGCCGCTATCGGGTGAGTCTGCGCATCTGAATAGCGCGCTAGCAGACTGGTCCTGGTTTTCGCCTCTGGAGCCGGGATGAGATAGAAAGAGGATGGTCCCGTAAGATCCTGTCTATTGGAGATTGCGGGATGACGATAAAAAACAGACTAAGCATGTAGCGGCTTTCACTTCTCTACTTGAGGACGCGGGTTCGATTCCCGCCAGCTCCACCATTGCAAAAAGCCAGGGCTGATCAGCCCTGGCTTTTTGTTTTCCACCTGCCTTGTAAACGCCTGTTTGGTGTTATATACTTTAGTTGGGAGGACAGGCGGAAGGAACAGTGATGAGTTGTTAGAAGCCTGTGAGTCCTCCCGTTCTTTTTGGCAGACAGGTTAATCAATAAAAAAGCGCCTTTTTCTAAAGGCGCTTTTTTATTGATTAAATATGATGCCGTTTACTTGCTTCCGGTCCTGTCAGCTTCACTTACGTCAAATACATAGTCAGGGTGGTATAAGGGTTCATAATCTTTCGGGAGGGCAAGAGGGAAGGTAAGGATATCCCAGGCGCCTGAGCCCGTCCTTATGACAGCCTGGACTATACCCTTGAACAGGCCGCAGAAGGCACCAATAGCAAAATTATCGCTTTTTTGCCACTCTTGTCCGATCGTTTGCGGGACTTCGAGAACGCCTGTTAATACGTTGGCAACGCCGCGCGTGAGCTTATCAGTGGGCGTTTTTGCAAATGCCGGGGCCGATAAACTGAAAACCATTACTGCTACTACTGCTAGAGCCAACACTTTTTTCATGTTTCCTCCTGGTTAGTACCACTAAACACCTTTTATACATATTTGTCAAGAATATAAATCGCATAATTAAAAATATTTTTTTAGGTATTTTCTCTCTCCCCCTTGTAAATCGTATTACATGTGTTACATTTTAGTTGAGGTTGAAATAAGCAACACGTTTCAAGCATCAAGCTTTGAGGGCAGGCGGCCGGACATCTAGAGGGCAGGATATGCCCGTGAAAAAAGATATGTCCCCGCTTGCCCGTTTGTTTTACGCCAAGGCCAAAATCCTTGGCGCTTATTTTTTTAAAAGGGGTATAATAAAAACATGGAAACAAAGATCATACGCAGCCGGAGGCGCAGGCGCACTGTGAGCGCCCGCATCGTCAGGGGTGTACTCCTGGTGCGGGCGCCTCTTATGCTTTCAGGGGAGAGGCTGGAAAGTATAGTAGCTGACCTAGAGTCAAAATTTGAAAAAAAGAGGATCAAGGAAGAGCTGGATAGGAAGGAAGGCCTCGTCGAGATAGCCGCAAGGCTAAATAAGAGATACTTTGGCAGCCGGCTGAAGATAAATTCCATAAAATACGTAACGGGTCAGAACAGTAGGTTCGGCTGCTGCAATTACCACACAGCCGATATCAGGATATCGCATAGGATAGGCCTTATGCCGGCATGGGTCAGAGATTATGTCCTGGTCCACGAGATGGCGCATCTGGTGGAGCCGAATCACAGTAAGGCCTTCTGGGATATAGTTTCGCGTTACAAACTGGCTGAGAGGGCAAGGGGTTTTATTATCGCAGCAGGGATCGACGAAAATAAAAGAACCGCTGAATGCACTGATTGCGGCAGGAAGGCGGAAAGGGAATGAGAAAATTCCGCGTGAATGTGTTGGCAAGGGTGGTATATTCCTTCGTCGTTTTGACCATCATGTTCCTTCTGATCTTTATTTCCTTCAGGGATGTGGAAAGAAGAGCGGCCATCTCGTTATTCCAAAAAAACGCAGGGGAAAAAGAAGCTGTTTTCGATAAACTTTTAAAGCTAAAGAGCGCTTCTATACAGACCCTGGTGTTCGATTACACATACTGGGATGAAATGCTGGCGGCCGTGACAGAAGGCGATATATCCTGGGCGCAGACTAATGTGCCGGACAGCGCCCTCTCTACATACGAGGTGGATTCTATCCGGATATACAATATCAACAAGCATCTTTTTTATTCCATTAATAACATAAAGGATAAAATGCTTCAGGAGATGGGCTTGCCTTCTGAAGTTTTTGATGGGTTATTACGGAAACGTTTCGATCATTTTTTTCTTAAAACATCGGCTGGCCTTATGGAGGTGCGCGCTGCCACTATTCATCCAAGCGAGGATGAAAAAAGAGAGACCGCTCCTCAGGGTTTTTTATTTGCGGGAAGATTATGGAGCGATAAATATAT
The DNA here is from genome assembly GCA_003451585.1 of Candidatus Omnitrophota bacterium. Lineage (GTDB taxonomy): Bacteria > Omnitrophota > Gorgyraeia > Velamenicoccales > Velamenicoccaceae > UBA9636. Next base: position 36,832 of record DMEU01000013.1, read on the forward strand.
AAAGGGGTTATCTGATATAACGGAATGTTCTATCGCATTAAATTTTAAGGTTAAAGAAGGAGGCGGGGCGGTTTTGGATTTTCGAAAAGGCGTTATTACTTTTTCAAGGGATTTGCCGGGTTGGGATGGAAAGGCGGTGGGGCATCTTACGGTTAAAACGGTATCCAGGGAGATCAGGGATTTTAATGAAAAATCCAGGTATTACTTTACGCTCATTTTTGTTTTTGCCGGTATTTTAGCCGCAACGGCTTTATTCGCGATCATCGGGTGGATATTCTTTCCTCTTTATTCAATATCCAGGGCTTTAAGGTCCGAAGATCTCAAACATATACAGGGCTTGAAGGAAGAAAAAACTGAGTTTGGGGATATCGCGCGCTCTATATGCGAATGGAAAAAGGCCGAAGAAAAGATCGAGAACCTGCAAAAGATGAAGGATTCTCTCACTCAGATGATCGCGCATGACTTGAATAATCCTCTTCAAGTTATATCCGGGAATATCGAGTTAGCTGGGATGGAACTGCAGGGCCAGGATGCTTTTTCTGCCGACATAAAGGATTCTTTTTACTGGATCGCTAAAAGCGCTCAAGACATGAAAAATATGATATCTAACTTATTGGATATTAATAAGATGGAAGAGGGTAAATTTAATTTAAGGCCGGGACAGATTAGGCTCGATGATGTTTTGGAGCAGGTGGCAGGAGTCATGAAGGTGCTGGCGCAGAAAGAAGGCAAGATGATCTCTGTGCATGTTTCGCAGGGTTTGGATAGCCTGTCGGCTGACGAGGATGTTATAAAAAGGGTTATTTCTAATCTTATAGGAAATGCGCTTAAATTTACTCCGGCAGGCACGGTTATCGAAGTTGCGGCGCGTAAGGATAAGATTGAGAGTGAGGCCATTGTTAGTGTAGCGGATCACGGAGATGGTATTCCGGAAGCATATCTTTCCAAGGTATTTGATAAGTTTGTGCAGGTGGAGAATGATCTGGCGATAGGCAGGCTGGGCAAAGGATTGGGGCTTGCTTTTTGCAAAATGGCTGTTGAGGCCCACGGTGGGAGGATTTGGGTTGAGAGTGAGCTTGGTAAAGGGAGCACATTTTATTTTGCGCTTCCGATCCGCGGCATTGCAGATAGGCCTTAAAGGAGAGGGCCGGCTAAAGGAACAGTGATGGGTTAACAGTGGCCTGCGAGTCTTTCCATTTTTTTATCTTGATGCCTGCCATCCGGCAGGCATTTTTGTATTCCATTTTGCCCGATGTAGGTATATAATTTGGGAAGCATGAATATTTTAGTTACAAATGATGACGGGATCTATGCCGAAGGCATACGCGTATTGTGTGAGTCACTTAAGACCATAGCCGATGTTACGGTCGTGGCCCCTGATAGCGAAAGAAGCGCGGTCGGGCATGCCATTACCCTTTCTGATCCGTTGAGGGTCAAGAAGGTCAACCGCGGCGGCAAGTTTTTCGGGTACGCGACTACCGGCACCCCTGCTGATTGCGTGAAGCTGGCTATAAGGGCATTGCTCAAAAAGAGGCCGGACCTGGTTGTCTCCGGTATTAATCTTGGGCCTAATGTGGGTTATAGTGTGCTTTATTCAGGGACTGTTTCAGGCGCCACGGAGGGCGCGATATTGGGCATACCGTCTTTTGCCATATCTCTTGCTACATTCCAGAAGCCTGATTATAGGGCCGCAGCAGGCTTTGCTAAAAAATTGGTACGCATAATAGAAGGGCACAAAACCCTTCCCCACGGCACCCTGCTTAATGTCAATGTTCCGGCGGTAAATAAGAAAAGGATAAAAGGTGTCAGGGTAGTCAGGCAGAGCAGGGTCGCGATCGAAGAGAGATTTGACAAAAGAGTGGACACACGTAAGCGCGTATACTATTGGTTGACCGGCGAGGAGATCGAGGCCGACGGACAGGAAGATGCCGATATAGAGACCATACGAAAGAATTATATTACGATAACACCTATACACTGTGACATGACGGACTATCAATTTTTAGAAGAGCTTAAAAGCTGGGTATGAAAGAGAGGTTAAAATGAGTGATGGTTCATTTTGGGGGGTTGAGAGGCGCAGGGCAGCCAGGGCGCTTTTGAAGACCGATCTTTTTTATTCGGTAGAGCACCCGCCGGAAGTGAAGATGCAATTTCAAGACCGCAGTGAAACTGCCTGTCTTGTGGACCTTGGCGAGGGCGGTATCGGTTTTGTGTCTGAGGCGGAGCTGCCGCAAAATACCAAGCTGGATATCACGTTTAAACTTAATAGTAAAGAGCAGGGTGATGTTGAGATACATGTTTCTGGCGTAGTGAAGTATTGTTTTCCTCAAGGGGATTATTCGACTTTTCGTGTGGGGCTTGAATTTACCGATATGGACCAGGACACAAAAGGGCTTATTTTAGAATATGTCAAGAATTTCAAGGCGTTTTGACCGGCCCTGATATTAACATGGGCCCTTCCCTCTATATCCACATACCGTTTTGTAAGTCTAAGTGCTTCTATTGTTCATTCGCCTCTTTCGAGAAAATAGACAGCCTGATAGGGCCGTACTTAGAGGCCTTAAAGAAAGAGGCTCAAACCTACTCCGGCACGCCCATAAGTACCGTTTATGTCGGAGGTGGAACGCCTTCATATTTGAGCTCATCCCAGATCGGGGTTCTATTCGATATCGTCCGTTCTAACTTCGAAGTCGCCAAAGATGCCGAGGTAACGGTAGAGATGAACCCGGCTACATTGGCCCGGGATAAGGCAAAGGCCATCTTTGATAGCGGCGTCAACCGCGCAAGCCTGGGGGTCCAGTCGCTCAATGACGGATATTTAAGGTTTTTGGGCAGGCCGCATAGTGCTGCCGATGCCTATGCTTCGTTTAAGGAGCTCAGGGACGCCGGATTTACGAATATAAATCTGGATCTTATTTATTCCCTGCCGGGCCAGACGAAAAAAGAGATAGAGGAGGATGTGGCCGGCCTGGTATCTTTCGGCAGCGAGCACATTTCACTTTATACGCTTTCGATCGCCGAAGGTTCTGATCTTCATCGCCGCAATATAGAGCCGCCTGGCGATGAAGAGCAGGGGCAGGATTATCTTTTCGTATCGCAGTCTTTGGAACATCGGGGTTTTTCCCGTTACGAAGTAAGTAATTTTTCAAGGCCCGGGTATGCCTGCACGCATAACCTTAACTATTGGAGAGGCGGCGATTATATAGGCCTTGGCGTTGGCGCCCATTCACATATGAACGGCCGCAGGTATTGGAATAGCGGCACAGTAGAGGCTTATCTTGAGATGATGAGCAAAAATGGTTCGGCATTGGCCGGCCAGGAGGAGTTGGCGCAGGAAAAGCGTTTCATGGAGACGCTGCTTATAGGGTTGAGGTTGTCCGAAGGTGTAGATGTGGCCGACCTGCAGGAGAGATTTGAGGTTGTACTGCCGAAAGATAAAAAATATACCGTAGACGGCCTTATCGAAGAGGGCTTATTGAGCCTGGAGGATGGCCGCCTGAAAGCTACATTATCGGGCCTGGTCGTATTAGACGAGATCTGCGCCCGTCTGATCTAGTTTTAGGTTTTTTCCTTAGACTATTTTTACAATTCCTTATATAATAAATAGTTGTATTAATAACGAAAGGATTTTTATGATAAAGAGAATCTTTACTTGTTTTCTCCTGTTTATGGCTATCGCAGGATGTTCAAAGTGCGTTCTTCTCCGTTCAGAATATTATGACATAACGGGCAGTGTTGTGGCGCCAAAACCCGAAGATGCGGTTATTGATATCTACATGCACGGACAAGAAGTCGGCAGGCCTTACGCTGAGATCGGCGCGGTTAAGGTCATGGCCCAGCACGGTATTTCCAAGACAGCCCTTAATAAGGAGTTAAAGAGGAGGGGCAGCGCGGCAGGCGCGGACGCTGTTGTCGATGTCTTGTACATAGAAGATAAGGGAAATGACCTTGCGTTGTGTGGCAAGCTTTTTGCAACCAAGAGGAATATGACCGCAACAGGCAAGGCGGTTGTGTTTATACAGCCTGCGCCACAGGAAGATAAAAAATGAGGATTTCCCTAATATTGTTTTCCGCGGCGTTTTTCCTGGTGGAAAGCGCTTATGCTCAGGAGGCCGATCAGGTCATAACGATCACCGCATGGCCATTTTATATAGTGGCCATTGTCATAGGCGTTATTGTGTCGGTAATCTTGACCCGGATGGCGCATGCGAATAAACGCGTTGAGGCTCAGGCTGTCGCCACCGCCACCAGGAGTTACGACAGGGACTTGGAGAGCGCGATCGCTCAGCAGTTGGCCTCCGTTATAGGATCAAAAGAAAATAGCGACAAGGTGGCGCGGGCAGTTACCCAGGTCGTGGCGCAGAAGATAGAGCGTTCGGTTACCGAGGCCACCGCCCAGATGAAGGACCAGTATGAATCCATCATCACAGAAAAAGAAAAAGAGAATGAGATCACCCATTTAAAATATAAAAATGTCGTTATTGAAAAAAATCAGACCGAGGCCATAGTGCAGAGCTTAGCCGAGGGGCTTGTAGTCGTGAATTCAAAGGGTGAAGTGGTTATGATGAACCCTGCCGCGGAAAAACTTCTCGGTGTGACTAAGGGCCAGAAGATGGGACGGCCGCTGACCGAAAACTTAAAAGATGAGGAGATAGTCTCTGTCGTCTCGGATGCCGCGGGCAAAGGCGAGAAGGTCGTCGAACTCAACAGTAAGCAGCAGGAGACGAAAAAGATAATCCGTTCTTCCAGCGCGCTGGTTGAAAATGAGAACGGCCAGACCGTTGGCATGGTCTCAGTCCTTACCGATGTCACAAAGCAGAGAGAGCTAGACCGCCTGAAGTCTCAATTCGTTTCAAACGTAACGCATGAATTGCGCACGCCTATTGTGGCGACGCAGAAGGCCCTGGAAGTCATAGGGGATAAGTCGGCCGGCCCTTTGACGGATGACCAGGCGCGTTTTTTGGATATCGCCAGGCGCAATCTCGACAGGCTGGGGCTCCTTATCAACGATATCCTCGATTTTTCAAAGCTGGAAGCCGGTAAGATGAAATTGGAGATGGCGGATGTCGATATCGGACGCCTGGTGCAAGACGCCTGTGATGGTTTGAGCAGTTGGGCTAATTCAAAGGAGATATCGCTTGAGCGTAAGATCGCCGATGGCCTGCCGGCTATCCACATGGACCCGAACAGGATCATGCAGGTGTTCAATAATTTGATAGGGAACGCTTTGAAATTCACCCCTAAGGGCGGAAGCATCACAGTAGAGGTTAAACTTGCCGGTAATGGGGCGGAGGCCGAGATAAGCGTTCAGGACACCGGCGTCGGCATTGCAAAAGAAGACCTGGGCAAGGTCTTCGAAAGATTCTTGCAGGTAGGAGAGCGCAGGCAGGCCGATATCGGTGGAACCGGATTGGGGCTTTCTATCGCAAAGGAGATCATAGAGGTCCACGGAGGCAGGATCTGGGCTGAGAGCGAGAAGAACCAGGGTACTAAGTTTATTTTTGCCCTGCCAGTCATTTTTAAAGAGAAAGCCTGACGAAAAGAAAGGAATCTATTATCCATGGATGATAAACAAATCAGTGTCCTGCTGGTGGATGACGAAAGTGATTTTATGGAACCGATAGCCTTTTGGCTTAAATCACGCGGATACGCGGTTTCTACATGCCGTAACGGCAAAGAAGCTGTTGAGTATATTAAGACGAACGCGCCCGATATAGTATTCATGGACATAAATATGCCTGTTATGGACGGCCTGGAGGCATTAAAAACCATCAGGGGGTTCAATAAGGATTTACCTATCGTAATGGTGACGGCCGCTTACGGCCACGACGAAAAGATCACCCGCGCAAAGGAACTCGGTATCTCGGGTTTTTTCGCCAAGAACTATACTTTTGACCAGTTGATCCAGATGATACAGGTTACCTTGCGTACTCATAAAAAACTGCGGCCAGAAGGCGATAAACCAGAGGGGCAGCCGTCTGCCTGATGGACACCATCCCTGGCCTAAAGAAGTCCTACAGGTTGAAAAAAGGTGAAATAACAAAGAGGCTTCTTGATTTTAAAAGAGCCGGCCGCTCGGCTGAAATACGCGTCTTCGAAGAGTTGTGTTTTTGCCTGCTTACGCCTGGTGCCAAGGCCGAGAATTGTAAAAAAATAATCGCGTGCTTAAAACAGAAAAAACTTTTGTTGTCCGGCAGCAGGCGCCGGCTCGGCCCTTTTTTAAAACACGCCAGGTTCTACGATCAGAAGGCGTGCCGCCTGGTCGAGGCGCGGAAATTTTTTTCATCGGGTAAGCGGATAAGCATAAAAAAAAGGCTTTCCTGCGGCACCCCATCAGTTGTCAGGGATTGGCTGGTTGATAATGTCAAAGGCCTGGGATATAAAGAGGCGAGCCACTTCTTAAGGAATGTTGGGTTGGGCGAGGAGTTCGCGATACTTGACAGGCATATTTTAAAGCGTCTGAAGGGATACGGGGCTATTGACGAGGTGCCTAAGAGCCTGACGCCCAAGAAGTATCTTGAGATAGAGGATAGGATGAAGGCCTTTTCAGGGCGCATTAAGATACCAATGGGGCACCTGGACCTGCTGTTTTTCAGCAAGGCCACGGGTAAGCCTGTAAGATCTTGTAAATGACAATGCCTCGGATCGATGAAATACTCCGGCTTCTAAAGAAAAAATATCCGGCTCCTGCGATAGCCTTGGGCTCGAAAAACCCGTGGGAGTTATTGGTAGCTACTATTTTATCAGCCCAGTGCACCGATGTCAGGGTGAATCTGGTGACAGCCGGCCTCTTCAAGGAATATAGAAGCATTAAGGATTATGCTAAGGCAGATCCTGAGTCCTTCCGGCAGGCGATAAGGCCTACCGGATTTTATCGCAACAAGGCAAAGAACATCATAGCCTGCGCGAATAAGATATTGAAGGATTTTGGCGGCAAGGTGCCTGATGATATGGGGTCCTTGTTGACACTGCCAGGGGTGGCCCGGAAGACGGCAAATGTGGTATTATATAACGCATTCGGCAAGAATGAGGGTATCGCGGTCGATACGCACGTCAATCGAGTCAGCCAAAGGCTTGGCCTGGCCAAGAGCAGCGACCCGTTGAAGATCGAGCAGGAGTTACTGAAGCAGTTGGAAAGAAGAGAGTGGGGAGATTTTTCTTTGAGGCTCATACTTCATGGCCGCCAGACGTGTATCGCCAGAAGACCTAAATGCCCGGAGTGCGTTTTAGGGGCTATTTGCCCGTCTAAAAAGATATTTTATCCCAGTAGTAGATAGTATCAGAAAGAGTCGGCTGGTATGGAAAAAAGAAAAAGGACCGTAGAAAAGGTGACGTCCCAGGAGAGGGAGCATTTTCTCCATGACCTCCTGCCGTATCTGTCCTCCGGGAAGTTCGTCAATGTCGCTACGTGCAGTTACGAGCGCATGCCTAATGTCGCGCCCAAGCTTATTGCCAAGGCGCATAGTAATATAATCTATCTCGTTGATTATGTTCTAGGCAGGACATTCAGCAACCTATTGGAAAATCCGCGTGTCTCGGTATCTTTCATAGATGACCGCACATTGACCGGTTACCAGTTGAACGGTACCGTAGATATCCTTGAAGAAGGCGAAGAGTTCAAGAGGCTGGCCGAGGAGTTCCAGCAGATAAAGACAAAATTTACCGTAGAGCGGATACTCTTTAACCTGCGCAGCGGTGAGAAGGCGTCACCTTTGGAATTTTCTTTGCCCGAGAAATTCGCTATTTTGAAGGTCAAGATAATAGAGATCGTAGAGATAACTTCCAGCGGCGGCCTGAAGTCTAAGCTGGCGCTGTAAGGCGGGGTGCTTGATGCGCAATTTGCTTGAGAAAGATATCGAGCTTTATAAGCAGCTCATTGATAATGCTAATGTCATCTTCAATGCGTTTGATTCCGAAGGTAACATCCTTATATGGAACAAGGCGGCAGAGGAGACGACCGGTTATACCAAGAAAGAGGCTTTATGCAATAAGAAGATCATGGAGCATCTTTATCCCGATACAGAGTACAGGAAGGAAGTCTTAAAGAGCATAGGCTCGGCTTTTAAGGAGGACTACAAGAACGTCGAGTTCACGCTTGTGACAAAATACGGGGATAAAAAAAGTATCGCGTGGTCCGCTATAGCGATGAAGGATAAAAAAGGAAGGCCCGTGGGCAGTTTCGCCGTAGGTATCGATGTTACGCTTAAGAATATCATCAAACAGAGGGAGAGGGAATCTTTCAGGGCCCTTTTGAAATCCGTCCGCTACCATGAGGATACCAAACAGCAGTATGAAGAGCTCATTGAGAAACTTAAGCACGAAGTGAATACCATGTGCCGCGAATCCAACAAACCACCGAAGTATTGACGTATGCGAAAGGCCGTAAGTTTTGCGTTAATCCTGGTATTTATTTCAGCCGTAGGCATTTCGCGCGCGCAGGAACAGCGCCTGGCTCCAGACATCAAGGCCAGGGTCTGGTTTAACGCCGAGCCTTATAAAAATAGGCCAAGCCTTAAGGCGATGCGTGGTAAGGTAGTGCTTGTTTTTTTCTGGACATTGAATGACCCGAACTGTGAGAGCGCGGCAATAAATCTGAACCAGTGGTATTTTAAATACAGGAACAAGGGCCTTGAGATCGTAGGGGTGCATACGCCGGAATGGGAATTCAATAAGTCCGAAAGCGAGCTCTTCAGGAAGGTCGATAAACTGGAAATTTTGTTTCCTGTGGCCCTCGATAATGATTCTTCTATCCGCAACGCTTACGGCAGTTTAAGCTGGCCGTCGTTCTTCCTCGTTGACAGGGATGGTTATATCCGAGGGAGCTATGGCGGCCTTTATAGTTTCAGTGATATGAGGACGATGCTCGAGGCTCTTTTGGAAGAGTCAGGACGGCAACCACGGCTGGGCAGGGCGCTTAAGAGTATATGAAAAAACATAGACCTGGACACCACGGACTTGTCAAACTTCAATTTTTAGGGGGCGTAGGGACGGTAACGGGCTCAAGCCACCTCCTTACGACGCCTAAATCCAAGATACTCATTGATGCAGGCCTTTTTTATGGCAGGCGCGAAAAATTTTTTGAGGTCAATACCACATTTGCCTATCAGCCGCAGCGTATCAGCGCCCTGGTCCTGTCGCACGCGCACATAGACCATTGCGGCAATATCCCGACTCTGTTAAAACACGGCCTGCGTTCCAAGATCTATACTACTTCAGCCACCCGTGATCTCTGCAAGCTCATGCTCGCCGACTCAGGCAGAGTGCAGACGGAAGATTTCCGCTATTTAAAAAAAATATCCTCCAGCCAAAAAGGAAGGCATAGGGCTCGACGCGGGGCCCAGTATATGAATATACGCGGCCCTTTGTATACCGAATGGGAAGCCGTGCGTTCTATTTCGCATTTCCGGCCGCTGCATTACGGCCAGAAGTTCAAGATCACCAACGATGTCACGCTGACCTTCTATGATGCCGGGCACATACTTGGCGCAAGCGTCGTGTTGCTTGAGGTAAGGATGCAGCATAAGCTTCTGCGTTTAGGCTATGCGGTGGACCTGGGCCGCAAACAATTGCCGCTGTTAAACGACCCCACTGTCCTGACCGGCCTGGATTATCTTATTTTAGAGTCGACCTATGGCGGGCGCATGCATTCGCCCATATCAGACGCTAAAGGGAAGCTGCGCGAGGCCATAAACCGCACAGTGGCCAGGAAAGGTAAGATCATCATCCCGTCTTTTGCCCTCGAACGGACACAGGAGGTCATATATTTTATAAGCGAACTTTTGAAAGAAGGCTCCATACCGCCTATACCTATCTATGTTGACAGCCCGCTTGCCACCAGGGTCACAGAGGTCTTTCGTAATAATATCCATTATATGGACCATGAGGTCAAAGACCTCGTGCGTCGCGATGAGAGCCCATTCGATTTTTTGAACCTTCACTATGTCCAGAGCCAGGAAGAGTCCAAGGCCTTAAACAATGACAAGAGGCCGATGATCATCCTGGCAGGTTCTGGTATGTGCGAGGCCGGCCGCGTCCTGCACCATCTGAAAAATAATATTACTGAGTCGCGCAATACCGTTCTGATAGTGGGGTATATGGCCCGTGACACGCTGGGAAAAAAAATAGTGGATAAAGAGAAGATCGTCCGTATCTATGGCCTTGAATACGAGCTCAATGCCGAGGTGGTCGTCATCAACGCCCTTTCGGGCCACGCGGATAAGAACGACTTGATAGAATATGTCAGAGAGTCGTCGCCGGTTAACGAGGTCTTCCTGGTGCACGGCGATGAAGACCAGACGCGCTGTCTTTATGACGCGCTTTCTTCAGAGGGGTTAAACCCATATATCCCTGCCAAAAATGAAGAGGCCGTTCTGTATAAGGAATAAGTGGTTGAAAATTCGGATGATTGCCATTATTATATAGAGGACATTGGATTGCGTAAAAAAATGCTCATTGAAACCCAGGATGCCGCTGAAACGCGCCGCGGGGAATTAGAAAGGTCCGTTTCCAAGAAGGTGGGGCGCGCTATAGCGGACTATGATATGATACAGGACGGGGATAAGATCCTTGTAGCTGTTTCAGGGGGGAAAGACAGCCTGGTGCTTTTAAAGCTGCTCTCCGACCGCGCTACTTTTGTGCCCATCAAGTACGAAATAGTCGCTTTGCATGTTGACCTGGGTTATAAGTGTGTCCATAAAGAGACGCTTCAAAAATTCTTGCGGGAAAAAGGGTTCTCGCTCCAGATAAAAAGTGTGGATATCCTGAAGGGCAGGCCGAGGGCCGAGATCACCTGTTTCTGGTGTTCCTGGAACCGGCGCAAGGCCCTTTTTGAGGCGGCCCGCGAGCACGGGTGTAATAAAATAGCCTTCGGCCATCATAAGGACGACATCGTTCAGACAGTGCTCATGAATCTCTTGTTCGAGGGGGAGGTCAGCGGGATGAGCCCTAAACAGGATATGTTCGGCGGAAAGGTCTCGCTCATCAGGCCTCTTGCTTATGTCGAAGAGCCGGAGACCGAGGAGCTGGCAAGGCTTGCCGGTTTTCCAGTGCCTCATTGCGCGTGTCCGAACGCAAAGGTGACTAAGCGCGCCGTTGTGCGTGATTTTATCAATCAACTCCAGGATGTTTGTCCGTCTGTTAAGACGAACATATTCAAAAGCCTGCAGAGGGTGAAGAAAGATTATCTCCTTTAACGCATATGACGCTCCATCACTATAGGAAAAGATTTCTTTTATCTTTCAAGATCGCCGCGACCTGTGTATTTGTTTTAGGCGTAATCTCGAGCTTCTTCTTTTTGCCGTATTACACCTCCGAGAAAAACCTGGCCTGGTGTTTTGTATGGGAGACAAAAAGGGATATAGTCCCCGTAGTCGCCGGGCTTCAGTTCGGCTCAGGGCTGGTCCTGGTATTTTTCTTTGTTTATCTCTTGCGGCTACAGAGGGTCTTGCGTCACGAGAAAGAGGAATTGGCCGCGGCTATCACTAACCTTGAAGTCGGTTTTTATAAGGAGTCGCTGGGGGACAAGGCCGGTTTCATCGAGACCAACGAAGGCCTTTTAAAGATCCTGGATTATTCCGAAGAGGAGCTATTCAAGTTAAAACCCTCCGATATTTTTTCCTCCCTTGAAGAATACGCGAAATTTAAAGAGCTCCTTTTGACGCGCGGGTCGCTCATAAAGGAAGTTCGTTTCAGGAAGAAGGCCGGCCAGGAGATATGGGTCGTTATGTCTTCTAAGGCAATAAAGAATGACCGTTCCGGCGCGCAATTTTTCGAACATCTTGTAATGGATGTAAGCGAGCGCAAGTGGATGGAGGAAGAGGTCTGCTCCGCTTATTTGAGGTTTGAATCCGTCATCCAGAATACGCCTAATATCGCGATACAGGGTTATGCTTTGGATGGAAAGATCATGGAGTGGAATCATGCCTCAGAGCTTCTTTACGGCTACACAAAGCATGAGGCGATAGGCAGGAAGAACCTCGACATGATCTTAAGCGAGGGCGACAGGATTGAATTCGAAGAGGCTTTTGAGAAGATGAAGAAGACGGGCCGGCCTACAGCACCGCGGGAGTGGAAAGTGCGCAATAAGGGCGGCCGGGAGTTCACTGTTTATTCTTCGATGTTCCCCATTCTGCATAACGGGCAGGTAATCGAGATATATTGCATGGATGTGGATATCTCGGACCGCGTTGAGTCGGAAAGGCGGTTGAACGAGATAAAGGACAAGCTGGAAAGCCTGGCCTTAAAGGACGCGCTGACAGAGATATATAACTTCCGTTATTTTCGCGAGCGCCTGGCCGCGGAATTTGAGCGCGCCAAGAGGACCCTTTCGCCCATATCTATTATGATGATAGATATAGATTATTTTAAATCGATCAATGACGCGCACGGGCACCAGTTCGGAGACAAGATCTTAAAACAGGTCGCGCGGTTTTTAAAGCTAGAGCTCAGGGCTAACGATGTCGTGGCGCGCTGGGGCGGAGAGGAGTTCGCCATAATCCTACCCGACACGAACCGCGCCGACGCCCTTGGCGTAGGCAATAAGATCCTTGACCTTTTTCATACGCGGGCCTTCGGCGACGGCAGCAATCTCATAAAGCTGAAGTGCAGCATAGGGGTGGTCAGTTACCCCGAAGATCCGCTCTTTTCCGTAGAAGAGCTAATAGACGGCGGAGAAGAGGGTATATACCGCGTAAAGGAAAGAGGCGGCGACGGCGTCGCGCTTTACGGCCATGACATCGGGGAGAACGTGCTCGATAAGTATTCCGTGGAAGACCGCAAGCGTTTTGTCGACGCGGTCAAGCAGAAATTATCATTTTATGCTGTGCGCAGCGAACGCAGCATTTTAGAGGCCATATATTCACTGGCTAAAAGCATTGAATTGAGGGACCGGCGGACACGCGAACATTGCGATCGTATGGTCGAATATGCCGAAAAGACGGCCAGGCACGTGGGCATGAACGATCAGGAAATAGACAATGTGCGCCGGGCCGCGATGCTCCATGATATAGGCAAGATCGGCATAACCGATGCCATACTTTTAAAACCGGGCAGGCTGACCCCGGAAGAGTATGAGGCCGTCAAGAAGCACCCTGTTATCGGAGCAGATATCATTTCGGTTGCCGGGTTTTTGAAAGATATAGTGCCGTTGATATTGTGCCACCATGAACGCTGGGACGGCACAGGATACCCCAGGGGTTTAAGAGGCGACGAGATCCCGCTGGGCGCGCGTATCCTGGCTGTTGTCGACGTCTATGAAGCAGTGACCTCAGACAGACCTTACCATAAGGCCATCTCAAGACAGGATGCCGTGAAAATTTTGAAAGACGGGTCCGGCACCCAGTTTGATGCGCACATCGTCGAAGTCTTCCTCGAAGTCCTCGGAGAGAAATAATCATGCCGCCTAAATACCGGTTGCAAAATTCAGGAGAGTTCGTAATAGATAATTATAATCTGGCAAAACCCTGGGCCAGCTTTTTCCCTGGTATCGCAGGCCTTTACGGCATACCTTTGTGGGCCTTTTACGTTAATCGCGGCCAGTGCATAGCGAGCATGGGTATTCGTTCCAAGGATGATGCGATCATGGAATTTTTGCCGGCGAACAAGGCTTACCAGCTGGCCCCTTCCCAGGGCTTTCGTACGTTCATCAAGATAAAGAATAAGTTGGGCAATGTCTTTTATGAGCCTTTCAGCCCATCCGGCAGCGTCTTGGACAAGAAGATCAACAGCAGCATGTCCATACGGCCATATGACCTGACGATAGAAGAGTCAAATCCGGGCCTGGGCCTTAAAGTCAGCGTCAATTATTTTCCCATTGTAAATGAGCCTTTCGCAGGGCTTGTGCGCGAACTGACGATAGAGAATACCTCGAAAAATACACAAAGTTTTGAATTATTGGACGGCGCCAGCGTGATAGTGCCTTGCGGCGTAAATAACTGGTTCTTAAAAGAGATGAGCCGCACGATAGAGGCCTGGATGGGCGTCACAGGCATAGAAAGCGGTATTCCGCTTTTTAAATTATCCACGGACCCGCGAGATACCGCGCAGGTCGCTTTTGTGAAAGGCGCAAACTTTTACACCAGTTTCAAAGACGGTATGGCCAGCGGGACATCCAAGATCGTAGTCGACCCGGCGGCTGTTTTCGGAGAGGTCTCAGACCTTAGTTATCCAGCCGTATTCGCCCAGGCAAAAAATTATGTTTATCCTGATAGGCAGGTAGCGAAGAATAAGACACCATGCGCGTTCACGTATTTAAAGACCGCCCTGAACAAGGGGAAGGGATTTAAACTTTATTCTCTCATCGGGCATTTATCCGATGCCGGCACCGTCAAGAAATTCGGGATCCACCGCCTGGATGCGAAGTTTGTGGCAAAGAAGAAAAAAGAGAACCAGGTCTTGATCGACAGCATTATGGACAGGATCTTTACATCAAGCGCCTCTAAGGAGTTTGACCTTTATGCGCGGCAGACTTATCTGGATAATGTGCTGCGCGGAGGCCTGCCGCACGCCATATCGGAAGATGGTTCTGAGACGAGTCTGTATGTCTTTTCGCGTAAGCACGGGGACCTGGAACGTGATTACAACCGTTTTTTTGTTTCGGCTACATATTTTTCTGAAGGTGAAGGCAACTATCGCGACGTGAACCAGAACAGGCGTTCTGACCTTTTTTTCAATCCCGCCATAGCGGACAAGAATATCCGGGATTTTATCGATCTAATACAATTAGACGGCTATAACCCGCTTATTTTTAAAGGGGAGCGTTTTGTCATAGCAGAAGAAGATCTCAGGAAGAGCGGGATAGGCGGGTTCTTTCATGAGAAGGATGCCAAAAAGCTTGCGCACATCCTGGCCAAGCCGTTCACAATAGGTGAGATATTAAGTTATATCGGGGAAAATAAGATCCATCTTTCCATAACGCTAGATACCTTGGTCAAGAAGCTCTTGACCGCAGCCAAGGGCAGCGCAGAGGCGTCTTTCGGCGAGGGCTATTGGTCGGACCACTGGACTTACAATACGGACCTTCTGGATACTTTTTTAAGCATCTATCCTGACAGGTTCAAGTGCCTTCTTTTAGAGAAGAAGGAATTTACCTTTTATGATACGCATGTTTATGTGAAACCGAGGCATGAGCGTTATTGCGTCCAACACGGAGAGGTCCGCCAGTATCACGCTATAGGTACGGATGAAGGCAAGAGCGCTCTTTTCCAAAAAAGGCATGAGCATAAACATATGGTCCGCGCGCGCTTCGGCGACGGCGATATATTCGTGACGACGCTTTTGGATAAACTGCTTTGCCTCATCGCCAATAAATTGGCGACCCTGGATCCGTATGGCGCCGGCATCGAGATGGAAGCGGATAAGCCGAACTGGTACGATGCTTTAAACGGCCTGCCCGGGTTATTCGGCTCATCCATATCCGAGACATTCGAACTTAAGCGCCTGATCGAGTTCTTAAAATGCGTTTTTGATGGATTAAATATCCCTGAGTCTTTCGAGGTCTCGGTGACCGGGGAGGTATTTGTCTTTATCAAGGAGCTTGAGACCTTGTTAAAAAGCGATATGGATGCTTTTGAATATTGGGACCTTTCTAATGTGGCAAAAGAGTCTTACCGTACCAAGGTCAGGCGCGGAGTTTCAGGTGATTTCAGGCAGATGGATATCGGCGGCGTGAGGGCATTTTTTGATCTGGCGCTAAAGAAACTTGAAAAAGGCATAGCGCAAAGCTATGAACCCAAAAGCGGCTTCTACCGCACATATTTCTCTTACCGCGTCAGCCGTTACGATACTCTAGCAGACGGTGTCGGCCGGAATGTCATTACGCCTAAGGAGTTTCAGCAACACAGACTCGCATTGTTCCTGGAGGGTTTTGTGCACGCCTTGAGGTGTGAAAAGCACAGGGCTAAAGATATTTATCGCGCTGTCAAGAAGAGCCCTTTGTGGGACAAAGAGCTTAAGATGTATAAGGTCAATGCATCGCTTTCAGAAGAGAGTTTTGAAATAGGCCGCACCAAGGCATTTACTCCGGGATGGCTTGAAAATGAATCTATATGGCTTCATATGGAGTATAAATATTTGTTGGAATTGCTCAAGAACGGGCTATATAAGGAGTTCTACACCGATCTGTCCACCATGTTCGTCCCTTTCCAGGATGCCTCCAGGTATGGCCGCAGCATATTGGAGAATTCTTCCTTTATCGCGTCAAGCGCCCATCCCGATGCCGCTCTTTACGGCCGTGGCTTTGTGGCTCGCCTGAGCGGTTCGACCGCGGAATTTATCCACATGTGGCGATTGATGAATATAGGGGACAGGCCCTTTTTCTTAGATGAACATTCAAAGCTGGCCTTACGGTTCGCTCCGGCGCTGCCGGCGTCGTTCTTTACGGTTAAGGCCTGCAAAAAAAGATATGTTTCTCCTTCAGGCGAAGAAAAAGAGATAGAGCTTGAGGCCGGCACCTACGCGTTCCTCTTTTTAGGCAAGACGATCGTGATATATAAAAATCCGAAGAACAAAGATACGTTTGGCAGGCTGGGCCTGGCCCCAAAACACATACGCCTTTTTGGCCCTGATGGGCTCATCACCGAGATAAAAGGGGATGGTGTAATGCGTTCTCCTTATGCCGAAATGGTCAGGTCAGGTGTGGCCAACAGGATTGAGATTACTCTTGGTTAACCGGCCAATTCGTTATATAATATGTAAGATGAATAAGATATATAAATTTTATCCGTTATTTTACCTCTGCCTGGTATTATGCATGGCAGGTTGCGCTTCATTGAGCAGCTCCGGAGAACAGTACAGGGATGGCCTGCAGGATATCAAGGAAGGGCGTATTTATTTCGCGGTCCTGAATTTAAAGTCTGTTATAAAAGAGGACCCGAAGTCGCCGTACGCTCCGCAGTCTGCCTTTGCCGTAGGCGAATACTACTTCGACAATTCCGACTATTTCAATTCTCTTAAAATACTTTCGGACTATATCCACGCCCACCCAAAGGATAAGGGGGCTGTATTCGCCAAACTCATAATATATAAGATCCTCACAGACGTCGATAAAGAAGAGGTCCTGGGGGTAAAGGAAGACGCCCTTGTCAAAGAGATCAGGAAGGAGCTTTTTTCCCAGCCGCTTTTTCTGATCTTCTATGACAAAAAGGCCCCGCGTTCTTATAAGTCATTATTTAATCACTCCTACCTTGTCTATGACTATGTAGATAAGATCAAAGTCTTCCGCGATGATAAAATCTTTATTGAACTCTCACCGTAAAAAGATCCGCCCCCTGCTTTATGCACTCGTTGTCTTCTGCGTTTTTCTGGCGCTTGCTAATATCTCTTTGTCCGCATTGCTTAATAACGCGTTAAAGCAAGTCAGCAGGCTTACGCAAGAATCTGTCCCGGGCTTGAGCCTCAATGTCCGTTTCGCTTATTTCAATCTTTTACGCGGCGTGACATTCTACGGTATCGAGTGCCGCAGGGACGGCGAACTTATTATTTCCGGGCGCAAGGCAGATATAGGGTTCGATGTCCTGTCGCTCAAAGACCGTAAGGTCCGCATTAAGAACATACGCTTTGACCGGACGCGGGTGAATGCCGCCAGGGTCTCGGATCTGTCGGTCCTATTGGATAAGGCGCTCTGGAAGATGGATATGCCGGTTGAGTTTTTTGAGACGACATATTTTACGGGATCGGATGTCAGCTTAAGCGATACCGTCTTGGCCGATGTTAAGGGCTATGTTTCCTGGATTAAGGGGAACACGTTCATATCCAGGGGAGACCTTACGCTTAAAAAGATCAGTGTCCCTGCCTTCCCTGACGCCGATATCTTCCGTGGAAGCCCGTTTTACAAGCCGTTCGATTATGTATTCGAATCAAGGTTGGATGACGGGGATTTTAGTATCTCGCGTTTTGAGATAAGTAACCCGATCTTGAAGTTTACGGGAAGCGGCCGCATACGCGAAGCCTTGATAAGGCCGGAGGTAGCTTTAAACGTGGATTTTTTAAATATTGTTTTTGATAATTTTCCCATGTTGAACCAGGAGAACGTGCGGACCCGCGGGGTGCTGGACGCCAGATTGAAAGTTTCAGGGCCGGTAGAAGGCCTGAAGGCTGTCTTAGATATCAAGATAGCCAACGCCGAAGCGAATTTTTTTGACACGCTTTTATTGACCAAGATAAACGGTTCCGCGCAGGTGACAGGCGATCTAATAACAGGAAAAGATTTTTCGCTCTTTATTAACGCCATGCCTTTTGCCGCGGATTTTACGATCGTCCCTGCCGACTATCCCCATATCCTTTTAAAGATCTCTTCTTTAAACCAGGTAGCCAAGTTGCCGGCCTTTGTCTTAGAGATCGACGCGGATAGTTTAGAAAAGGAGCTTTTTGGCAAGGCCAGGACGATGATAAGGTATCTTTCGAGTGAGTCGGTCAATACCCTTGATTTCGAATTACAGGATTTTCGCCTCGGGTATAGAGACGGGCTTTATGTGAATGTAGAAAATCTGAATGCCGGGCTTACCGTAGAGCCTATCGCGCCTTCTAAAAAGGAAAAGATAAAAAGCAGTATCATTAGCTTGAAGCACCCTTTTTGTGTCTTAAGGCGCGACGAAGAAGGTTTCAGCCTTGGGAATATCAGGGGCAAGTGTTATGGGGGAGGGGTGGAAGGCCAGATAAATTTTACCACTCGCAATGATAAACCCGGTATCACCGGCGAAGCGCACCTGCGGGAAGTCGACCTCGGTGATTTTTTTGAAAGCTACCAGGGCCAATCTTACGCGCTGCTTGGTAAACTCGACGGTGATCTTAGGTTCGATACGCACTCAGCGGACATGTTCAAAGGGCAGCTCTTTATTACCGACGGGGTGATAGAGAAGAACCCGCTTTTAAACGCCGTATCCGACTTTTTAGGCGTGCCTTCGCTGAAAAAAGTTAGTTTTGACGAGTTGTCTATCTTTTTTTCAGGCGGCAGAGGGGAATACAGCTCACAGGTAAAGCTTGACTCGCCGCTTGTAAAAGGCAGCTTAGACGGCAAGATATCCGCCTATGACAAAATGGACGGCTATCTTCAGATAAGCCTTGCCACCCAGCTTATGAATGAATCTAAGCAATTCAAAAAGATACTGACTTATATCAGGCATGACGAGCCGTTCGTTGTCTTCCCGTTTAAGATATCGGCTTATATCAATAGCCCGCGTGTCCTATGGCTTAAAAATGAATTTAAAGACAAACTTTCCAATCTACTGCCTGAGCGCAACAAGCGTTTTTTGCAAGGGCAGGTCAACTCGATGGTTGAGAAGATGGAGGTCGAATGAAGACAGATGCCTTCAAGGGTATAACGGCGGCGGTCCTGACTATCAGTGATTCTTGCGCTAAAGGCGCGCGGGAGGATATTTCAGGCCAGGCCTTAGAGCGGCTGCTTAAAGACAGGGGCGCCCATGTCTTGAGAAAAGAGATCATTCCCGACGACAAGGATGAGATAAAGAAGGCCATAAAATTCATATCAGACAGGTTGCATATCAAGTTGATATTGACGACCGGAGGGACCGGCCTGTCGCCTAGGGATACCACGCCTGAGGCCACAAGGGAGTTGATCGAAAGAGAAGCCCCGGGTATAGCTGAATTGATAAGGCTGGAAGGCCTGCGAAAGACTAAAATGGCGTCTTTGTCCAGGGCGGCAGCAGGGACGAGGAAGAACAGCCTGATCATTAATCTGCCAGGTAGCCCCGGAGGTGCGAGGGAGTCTTTCGAGGCCATAGCCGATATCATTCCCCATGCCTTTGCCATGATGCGGGGCCAGGGGCATGACAGCCCTTAAGGAGTGAGCAGGCCTGTCTTTGCCGGAATAGTTGTTGATGTTCAAAGAGTTATTTTTTTGATATAATCTATCCCTGTTATGCCTATTCTAAAGGATTTTAAATTTCATTCTCCGGGCT
Organism: Candidatus Omnitrophota bacterium; assembly: GCA_003451585.1. GTDB lineage: Bacteria > Omnitrophota > Gorgyraeia > Velamenicoccales > Velamenicoccaceae > UBA9636. Next base: position 56,745 of record DMEU01000013.1, read on the forward strand.
CGCTCAATGCCGCCCTGGCTCTATTGGAGAAGGCCCGCGCCCCTTTGCTTTTGGCAGGGGGGACATTTGCGCTTAATTACCTCAAGAAGGTCTCAAAATATCCCACGGATGTCATTAGCTTAAAGAAGATATCCAGCTTGAAAGGGATAAAGGCGCAAGGAAAAGGCCTTTGGGTAGGGGCCATGACCGCCATTTATGAGCTTATCGGCTCAAGGGCTGTCTGTGATGCGTTCCCGTCGGTTATCGAGGCATCGTCGAAGTTAGGCACAACGCCTATCCGTAATATGGCGACCATCGGAGGCAATATCGCCTCGCGTTTTTATTGGGTGGATCTGCCGGCTGTGCTTATCTCGCTGGGCGCCAGTGTGACTTTAGCTACAAAGAAGGGTAAAAAGACGGTCGCGCTAGAGAAATTCCTGTCCGTACCGCCTGAGAAAAAATATATCCTGACAGGCATCGTGCTGCCTAAAGGGAACAGTCTTTCTTTTTATTTCAGGCATACAAAGACCGCGCAGGAAACCGATGTCCCGAGCCTGGGCCTGGCATTTTCTGCGGTAAAAAAAGGCAGGGTGATATCCTGTGCGCGATGCATCGTAAATACAACGTCGTCTTTCCCTGTCGCGTTAAAAAAAGTCGAAGATGTTTTTAATAATTTTTCTTCCGGTGATATAAGGATGGACATGATAGAAAAGGCGCTGCTTGAAGACGCGCGCGCAACGAAACTCGACGACCACAGGCTGCATCTTTTGGCTGTGGATTTGGAGAAATTGTTGGGCATCTTAAGACAGAAGTGCGTATGAAAAAGGTCAATATCGAAATAGACTCTAAGGTGCAGGAGCTCGAGGTTCGCGACAGCGAATTATTGATAGAAACGCTTCGAGACAGGCTCGGCCTTATGGGCACAAAGTACAGCTGCCTTGAAGGCGACTGCGGCGTCTGTACCGTGCTTATCGGCGGAAGGAATGTATTGTCGTGCCTTATCCTGTCAGCTGATTGTGACGGCGAAAAGATAACGACTATCGAGGGGCTGGCAAAGAACGGAGAGCCGCACCAGCTGCAGAAGTCATTTATCGAAAAAGGCGCCATCCAGTGCGGTTTCTGTACACCTGGCATGATACTTGCGGCGCATAGCCTGCTGGATAAAGACCCTGACCCTGAAGATGAAGAAATAGCCCGGGCCTTAGACGGCAATCTGTGCCGTTGCACAGGCTATGTTAAGATCATAGATGCCGTGCGTGACGCATCGCAAAAAATAAATAGAAGCACAAAATCCTAAGCACAAAGCACAAAATAAATTTTAAATATCAAAATTAGTAAATTTTATTTTGGAATTTTAAGTTTATTTTGGATTTAGAATTTAGAACTTTGGATTTATCATGATAAAAACCAAAACAACGAGTCCTGTAGGAAAGAGCGTTCCGCGCATAGACGCGCGCGAAAAGGCCGCGGGTGAGGCGAAATTCGTATTCGATATGAAGCTGCCGGGCATGCTCATAGGCAAGATGCTGCGCAGTCCTCATGCCCATGCCAGGATCATAAGTATCGATACGTCAAAGGCCGAAAAGTTGCCCGGTGTCAAAGCTGTCATAACAGCCGAAGATACGCCAAAGATCAAATTCGGCTCCAACGAATATTTTTTTCCTTATACCGTCGATCAATTGCCTCTGGAATCGGATAAGGCGCGTTATATAGGCGATGAGATAGCGGCTGTAGCGGCGGTAGACGAAGAGACGGCTGAAAAGGCCCTCTCGTTGATAGATGTCAAATATGAGGTATTGCCTGCTGTCTTCGACCCGGTGTCAGCCATGAAACCCGGCGCGCCGCAGATACAGGGCGCTATGAATAATATAGGCGTTATGCTGCCTATGCAGTTTGGCGACGCCGACAAGGCTCTAAAAGAGTCTGATTACGTCAGGGAGGATATCTTTCATCTGCAGAGCGCTGCCCATTGCGCTTTGGAGCCGCACGTCTCTTTAGGGCAGTACGAGGTCTCGACGGATAGGATAACCCTTTGGACATCTACGCAGGCGCCTTTTAAAGTAAGGGAGGCGATGGCCAAGACATTGAAGATGGATGCCGCTGATATCCGTGTTATCAAGCTCAACGTAGGAGGCGGTTTCGGGGGCAAACTTGAGATGTTCCCTATGGATTTTAGCGCCTGCCTTCTTTCTAAGAAGAGCGGCGGTTTCCCTGTAAAGTTCACCTGCACGCGCCAAGAGGAGTTTTCTTTTACCAGGCGCAAGCATCCTATGACCTATAAGCTTAGATCGGGCGTAAAACGCGACGGCACGCTTATGGCCGTGACAGGCGAAGTTATAGCCGATGGCGGAGCATATTGCAGTTACGGCCCCACTGTTATCGCTGCGGCCATACTGCGTATCTTCATGGTCTATAAGATCGTTAATTTCCGGGTGATAGGTTTTCGGGTATATACGAACAATCCCATATGCGGCGCTATACGCGGCTTCGGAGGCGTGCAGTCCGGATTCGCTGTAGAGTCCCACATGGACATGCTCGCGCGCGGCATAGGGATGGACCCTGTGGAGTTCCGTTTGAAGAACGCCACGGACCCGAATATGGAGACGGTCAATAAATTGGTCATCTCGTCTAACGGTTTAAAAGATTGTATACGCCGCGCGGCAGAGGCCTGCGGCTGGAAAGATAAGTTTGGAAAGGCGAAGAGCGCCGGAGATATGGCGCGGGGTATCGGCATCGGCGTAGCGGCCGATGTAATGGGTTCTAAGATGTATAAGGCGCACGAGTCGGCCGGTTCCATTATAAAGGTGGAAGAGGACGGCTCTGTGTATCTGTTTACCGGGGCCGCTGATACGGGCCAGGGGTCTGACACAGCTATGGCGCAGATAGCGGCGCAAGAGTTGGGTGTGGCCTATGAGAGGATAAGGATAAAAGCCGCCGATACCGAGATAACGCCTTTTGATACCGGCAGTTTTGCCTCACGCGTCACATTTATTTCAGGTAACGCGACAAAGAACGCGGCCAACGACGCCAAACAGCAGATCTTGAATATTGTGGCGCGCGAACTGAAATTGGATGCCGGCGCTTTGGATATGCGTGACGAGCAGGTCGTAAAAGCCGCTGACGGGGCATTCGTCATGTCTTTTGACCAGGCGGTCGGCCTGTGTTATTCATTTAACTACGGCCATCTTATTATCGGCCGCGGGAATTACAATCCCAAGACTACGCCCGTTGATTTCAGGACAGGTTACGGCAACATATCCGGCAGTTATGGTTTTGAGGCGCAGGTAGCAGAGGTTGAGGTCAATAAAAAGACCGGCGATGTAAAGATCTTAAAGATGTACGACGTGCATGATATAGGATATCCTATCAACCCAGACAGCGTCCACGGGCAGATAGAAGGTTCTATTGTCATGGGCATAGGTTATACCTTATATGAAGACTTAAGATTCAGTGAAGGCCGGGTCGTAAACCCGTCTTTTTCAAAATACAGGATACCTCGTTCGGTGGGTATACCCCCCATAGAATCTATTTTTGTAGAGACCAAGGACCCCCAGGGGCCGTTCGGCGCAAAAGGGATGGGGGAGGCGTCGCTTTTGCCTACCGCAGCGGCGATAGCCAACGCCATCCACGATGCTATAGGCGTGCGCATAACCGATCTGCCTATCACGCCGCAGAAGGTCTTGGAGGCGTTAAAAGAGAAAAAGGCCGTTTAGCTGATTTGCCGGATCAAGAGTTGTAATTCTTCCGGCGTGTTGAAAGAGGCGGTAACTCCCGGGTCGTCGACAGGTATCTTAAGTATTTCGGCTTCGTGTTTGTGTATCAGGGTTGAAAGCGGCTCGTCGTTTTCCATGCAGAGCAATTCTTCTTTTAGCCGCTTTGAAAAAACAGGCGGATGTCCGTTGTGCCCCTGGTAACTGGGTACTAAAATAAGCGGAGCTCTTTTAATAAATATATGGGTAAGTTCTTCTATGGTGTCGGGCTGGATTGCCGGCATATCCACAGGCAAGAGCATTATCCCTTCTGAATACGGGCTGACAGCATTCAACCCGGCCTTAAAAGACGATGTCTGGCCGAGCGCGTAATCCGTGTTCACTATTGATTTGACGCGCGGGCCCTTGTAAATAAAAGGCGCTATTGATTCGGCCTTGTGCCCTAATACGATAATGATCTCGGAAAGCCCTGTCAACAGCAGCCTTTCCTGTATGTGTTCTATTACGGTTTTTGGGCCTAAGGGGGCCAAGGGTTTAGGCGAGCCAAACCTTGAGCTTTTACCGGCGGCCAAGAGTATGCAGGAGATCATAGTCCCATACTAAACCGCCATAAAAAATATGCAAGCATTATTCAACAAAGTCCTCGAGATTGTAAGCAGTAACAGGGCCTGTGTCATGGCCACCATCGTTTCTTCGCACGGATCATCCCCCAGGAAGATAGGCGCTAAGATGCTTGTATTTGGCGACGGTTCCATTCAGGGTACGATAGGGGGAGGCGGGCTGGAAAAGCTGGTCATACAAGATGCTTTAGAGGCTTTAAGAAAGAAAAAGTCTTGCCTGAAGGATTACCCTCTTGATAAAAGATCAGGGCTTCAGGTGTGCGGAGGCAAGGTATCCATATTTATAGAGCCGTTGGAGCCTGCAAAGAAATTAGTCATAGCCGGAGCAGGGCATATAGGCCTGGCGCTTTCTTTTATAGCGAAACTTCTAGGTTTTTTTGTCGTTGTGGCCGATAACAGGCGGCCTTTCGCCGACAAAAAGAGGTTTCCGCATGCCGATCGTGTCATATGCGGCCCTTACAGGCGGGCCCTTGCAGGCGCGCAGTTGGATAAAAATACTTCTATAGTTATTGTAACGCACGGCCACCTCCATGATACCGAGTGCCTGGAAGCGGCCCTAAAGGCCAAGGCTGCCTATATCGGGATGATAGGGAGCCGCGCAAAGATAAAAAATGTTTTCGGAGAGCTGGCGAAAAAGGGTTTTAAGGAAGCCCAGCTAGGGCGCGTCCATTCGCCGATAGGCTTAGACATAGGCGCCGAGACGCCTGAAGAGATAGCGGTGGCGATCGCCGCAGAATTGGTTCAGGAGTATAGAAAATAAGAATAACAAAATAGTTATTGGAATTTAGGTTACCAGACTACGTTAAGGGGGATGATATGTCATTAGATATTATCAAGCAAATGGTCTTAGATGCCGGTATGGGTTATTTTGCCACATGCGACGGCGATCAGCCCAGGGTCCGTGCCATGATGCCGATATTAAGGGATGACGGTAGGTTGCTTATGGCCACATTTGCCGGCATGCCCAAGGTCGGCCAGATCGCCGGCAACCCTAAAGCCGAGTTTTGTTTTGTGGACAGGAAGCTCAGTCATTGCCGGATAGAAGGCAGGGCGGAAGTCAGTAAGGACGCGGCCTTAAAAGAGGAGCTTTGGAATAAACAGATGATGCTGCGGCAATTCTTTTCAGGCCCGGAAGACCAGAATTTTGTGCTGATCGTGGTTACGCCGACGAAGATCAGCATGATGAACATCGGCGAGAAAGGCTATACGGAGGTAAAAATATAATTCTATGAAAAAAAAGGTGGACCACAAAAAGCTTAAGATCCATGATCCGGAACTTTGTAAAGTCTGTATTAAAGGCAGCTGCTGCCGTTGGGGGGTAGAGACAGACCTGCTCGAGGTGGCGCAGATACTGCAGAAGGAATTGGATATCCCGAAGCCGTGGTTTGAGTTCTTAGGCAGGGACAAGAGTTTTACTTCCGGTTTTAAATTCAGCACGCTTTTGAAGAACCGCCGGTGCATCTTCCAGGATGACAATATGCGCTGCCGCGTTTACGAAGTGCGGCCGCGCTTCTGTTCCGAATTCCCGCTGGAAGACGGCAAGAGGGCTTCCTACTATGACGAGTTGTGCCAGCATCCTATAGCAAGAAAAAGACAGAAAAAGCAGAAGGCAAAAAAACATGGTTAAGACGATCAGTTTAATAGCGGCCATTATTTTACCGTTGTGGAACATCCCGTTGATCGTCCGTATCCAGAAGAGAAGGTCTTCTGAGGATATAAGCCTGTTCTGGGCTGTCGGTGTCTGGGTGTGCCTGGTATTAATGTTCCCGTCAGCCGTAACCTCCCAGGACATTATTTTTAAAACATTCAGCATAATCAATATCGTGCTTTTTTCAGCGGTAACGTTCCAGGTCGTCAAGTTCAGGGAGAAAGGGGTGCTGCATTGAGTATTATAGTCTTAGGCACGACTGCGCTGGATACGGTAAAGACCCCCGCGGGTAAACGTAAAGAGATGCTTGGCGGGTCGGCCGTACACTTTTCCATGGGCGCGTCTTTTTTCACTCAGGTAAATCTTGTCGCGATCGTAGGAAGGGATTTTCCGAAAAAACACATTGAATTCCTGACAAAAAAAGGCATTAACCTGACCTCGCTTATTATCGAACACGGCAAGACTTTCCGCTGGGAGGGCGAATACAGGGGTGACCTTAATGCCGCGCTTACCTTGAGCACTGAATTAGGGGTCTTGTCGGCATTCAGGCCGAAAGTGGCGGAACACCAGCGGCATATCGAGAATATATTCCTGGCTAATGTAGACCCGGACATCCAGCGGCATCTTTTATCAATGATGCATAAGCCCAGGCTGGTCGGGTTAGACAGCATGAATTACTGGATAGACCATAAACGCAGGTCTTTGATGCGCCTGATGAAACATGTGCATATTTTTGTCGCCAATGACGCCGAGGCCCGCAGCCTGACAGGCCAGACGAACCTCATCAAGTGCGCCAAGGCATTACGTAAGATCGGCGCGCCCATAGTCGTCATTAAAAAAGGCGAGCACGGGGTCCTTGTTTATTGCGATGATTTTATCTTTTGCCTGCCGGCCTATCCTGTGGAGAAGATCGTAGACCCCACAGGGGCAGGTGATACCTTTGCGGGCGGTTTTATGGGTTATCTGACGCGCGCTAAGAAGGTAAATGCCGGCAGCCTGAAAAAAGCGATCTCATACGGGACCATCATGGCGTCATTTAATGTCGAGGGGTTCGGCCTTGAACGTACCTGCGGCATCACTAAAAAAGAGGTGGAGAACCGCCTCGGCCAGTTTAAAAAAATAACTACGTTTTAAACGAGGGGTTGAAAAATGGCTGCACGGTTTTTAAAAGACGATAAAGAAGATATAAGGTCGCTGCATAGAAGGTATCTTCTTTGGCTCTATAAGACGACAAAAGATGAGCTTGATAAGATAGAGAGGAAACTCACTCAGCTCGATATAGACAAACGCATAGAAAAGGCCCTAAAGAAAAAGGCGTCCGGCTTGCCGCGCGGCGTAAAAGAAACGCTGGGGCCGGGCTTAAAAGAATGGAAGGAATATATTTTTCAAAAAGAAAGCGATGCCCAGAAGTTGAAGTTTAACGAAGACGGCTCGATCGTCGCCGGTTATCTGTTCCTTAGGTTAAAATTGGAGGCGGTGGCCGATGAGGTCGAGGCAAGGCTTGGCAAAAAAGAACTGGCGCGCTTTAAGCGCCTTTATGAAGAGGCTTGTATTACAAGGATCTTGGAAGACACATCGGGGAGGCGATAGTAATGAAGACGCGGGCTGTTTTATCTTTTGTCCTGGCCTTATTTTTGGCCGGATGCGCTTCAACACGCGCCTACGACGAGAAGATAACGAGTTTGACGGGGCAGTTGGATTCCTTGTCTGGTAAGTTCAAGCTTGCAAAGAAGGAGAACCTGAATCTAAAAAGAGAACTGCTGCTTTTTAAAAAGGACCAGGATGTGGATACCCATAGATTCATCGCGGCGCAGGAGGTTTTTGAGACGGATTTTGCCGAAGACATAAAGTCTGGCGATGCCTGGGCCAGGATGACCGACCGCGGCCTGATAATAACTATAGACGCCGAAAAGCTTTTTATTTCCGCAAGCGACGCGTTGAGCGACACGGGCAAACAGTTCCTTGATAAGATAGCGGGTTTTATCGACAGGAGTTTTGCCGCCAACTACATATATATCGAAGGCCATACGGATAATCAGTCCTTGGCTGTTTTTGAATGGAAGTCCGACTGGGAGTTCTCTTTTGCCCGCGCCTTGAACGTGTTAAAATATTTGACTGAGAAGAGAAGTGTGGACCCTTTGAGGCTTTCGGCTTCCGGCTTTGGCCAATACAGGCCGCGCGCCGCTAATGACACTAAAGAGGGGCGTAAGTCAAACCGCCGCATCGAGGTCATCGTCTCTGCGCAGAAGATCGGTGATCAGGTTAAACATAAAGACCAATAAGGAGCATTATGTCGCACGATATTTTTCTGACGCAAAAAGGTTTTGAGAAATTAAAGGATGAGTTGGATATGCTTAAAACCGTCAAGCGCCGGCAGATAGCTAAATCATTGGAGAAGGCGCGGGCTATGGGTGACCTTTCTGAGAATGCCGAGTATGACGCGGCAAAAGACGCGCAGGCGCATCTTGAGAAGAGGATAAGCGAGCTGGAGGATAAATTGTCCCGCGCCCGCATTATCGAGCACGAGAATATCCCTGCGGATAAGGTATATATCGGGGCAAAGGTTGGATTGCGCGATTGTGATACGGATGAGGAAGTCGAATACTGCCTTGTATCTCCGCCGGAGTCTGATTATGCCGCCGGCAAGATATCTATAGAGTCGCCTATCGGCAAGTCGCTCTTGGGGCGCAAGGTAGATGAGATAGTTGAGATAAAGGTGCCGGCAGGTATTTTAAAATATAAGGTCCTCTCCATAAGGCGTTAATATGATCAACCTACGGGATAGCCGCAGGAAACAAGGTTTTTTAGTCTTCCTTGTCACAGCCTCGGCTTTTGCCGTTTACCTGTTGGCCAGGGGGTGTGCTGAAAATGAGGAATCCCGCGTCAGAAAAGTCATATACTCCGGTTCTCTTTGTGTTGAAAAAAGAGATCTCTCCGGGTGCGCCCCGCTTGTCTCGGAAAATTATGAGGATAAATACGGCAATAGCAAGTTGACGCTCTTAAGGGTGGTTTCTGCTATCTTTGGCGAGTATCAGGATATTAAAGTCGAGATCAAACAATTAAAAATAGACATAGAGGGTGCTCAGGCCGCGGCGGATATCAGCTTTAAGGCTTATTTCAGGAAGCCCGGCGATGCACAGCTTTATTATGATAACGGCAAGTTGGAAGTGAGATTGGATAAGGGTAGCGGCCGTTGGAAGGCCGTTTCTATAGAGTATTCCGGTTCCAGTGAGATATTGTTTTTGCAGACTGTCGCTTAACTCTTGATCTTAATGGGCATGCGGGAGGGTGAAAGCTTGGATATGATGGATTCGATAGCCTTTCCGTAGTCGGGCCTGATGGCAAGCTTATTTGAGGCGTCAAGCGCCGTCTTTTGCAGCGACGACATTTTTTTAATGCAGTAATCGTAGGCGCCGCTTTCAACGATCAATTCCCTGAAAAGTTCCAGGTCTTTAAGCGTCTTATCTTTTCCCTCGAGTATATCAGTAAGTTTTTTCCTCTTTTTTCCTTTTAAGTTCTCGAACGCCTTGTAGACCAGAAGCGTTTTTTTTGATTCATTCAAATCGGACAGGACGGGTTTGCCTATTATCTCTTCGGATGCGAAGAGGTCGAGGAAGTCGTCATATATCTGGAAGGCCTGCCCGGCGGCTATCCCCAGCCTGGAGAGCTCGCGTAATTCACCGGTACGCGCGCCAGCTAAAGTGGCTCCCATAACAAGAGGGCACTCGAAGGTATATTTGGCGGTTTTAAGCGTATAGATCAAAAAGACGTCTTTTTCAGAAAGGGTCCGTATATTCCTGAATCCATAGACTACGTCGATGAATTCCCCCGCGCCGGTGAAAGCGGCTGTCTCTACGAGTTTTTTTAAAGCGGCTTCCTTTTGCCCGGGGACTTCCTTTACGGCGAGAAAGGCCTCTATACCTAACGCGAATAATATATCGCCTGCTACTATGGCAAGGGAGGAGCCGATCTTTGCATCGCCGGGGAGTTTTATTTTATTATCGAACATCTTATGCAATGTCGGTTTGCCGCGGCGCAAAGACGAGTTGTCTATCACATCGTCGTGGATGAGCATATAGTCATGCAGGAGCTCTATTGCGGCAGCAGACGTAAAAAGCGGGCCTTGAGCGTACTTTTTCCGTTTGGTGTATCCTTTGTAGCTTAATACAAAAAGGAGGGGGCGGATGCGTTTTCCTGGGCGCAGGACAAAATCCTTGCTGAAGGCAAAGAGGTCATCGGAGATAAGGCCCAGCCTGTAACGCCTGTTGGCGCTTTCCAGCAGGCCTTTTAATGCGGCATTGATCTTTTTTATGGTAGTTTCTATCACGGCCCATATCGTATCACAAAGGAAATAACCCGACAACTTGTTTTCACCGCCTTCAATAGCCTATACAGCCATCCAAGCCGCTTCCGGCATTTTTTCC
>DMEU01000011.1:0-9761 GCA_003451585.1 Candidatus Omnitrophota bacterium
ACGTCGTGAGACAGTTCGGTCTCTATCCAGTGTGGGCGTTAGGAAGTTTGAAGGGAGTTGTCCTTAGTACGAGAGGACCAGGACAAACGAACCTCTGGTGTTCCAGCTGTCCTGCCAAGGGCAAAGGCTGGGTAGTCATGTTCGGAAGAGATAAGCGCTGAAGGCATATAAGCGCCAAGCTCGCCCTAAGAATAGACTTCCCTCTTGTAGCAATACAAGAATAGACACCCGGTAGACTACCGGGTTGATAGGTCCTAAGTGTAAGATCCGTAAGGATTTCAGCTTAAAGGATACTAATTGTCAATCGGCTTGGCCGCTTAATTTTGTCTTTTAATATGAGATGCTTTGTTAGGTTCGAAAAAATTTACTGAAATTGTTGCAGTTTTTGGGGTGCCTATGCTGAGGAGGAAACACCCGTTCCCATTCCGAATACGGTAGTTAAGCTCCTCTAGGTCGATGGTACTTAGCTCTCAAGGGCTTGGAAGAGTAGAACGGTGCCCCTTTAAATCTACCCCCGCTGTTTCGATTTTGCGAAAGCAAAACAAGATGGCGGGGGTTTTCTTTTTACTAACTTGTTGAATTATTCCCTGATTGTATTAAAATAAATAACATGAATGATCGCAGAGGGTTTACTTTAATTGAGATAATAGTTACAGTTATACTTATCGGCATCCTTGCTTCAGTCGCGATGACGCAGTACACGGCGTTTGTGGAAAAGAGCCGCGGCATGGAAGCTCGAGAAGTTTTGTTGAAGTCCTATGGCGGCTATCAGCGCCTTATGATCGATGGTGAGACGGTGGGCGGAAGTAATCCTTTGAGCTGGACACGCTTGGGGATGTCCGATCCGAATTCAGCCGCCCAAAGGTATTTTAATTATGCGCCTGTGAATAACTGGAATACGCCGACTGCGATCAGGGCTGAGCGCATCGGGAATACCTCGCGTTGGCTCCAGATGAATCTTACTACAAGCGTTTTGACCAATTCCCCGGAGTACTGATGGCTGTTAGATGGATTTTCCGGAAAAGATCTTTTACCCTTGTTGAAATGCTCGTTGTCGTTATAATTTTAGGGGTGCTTGTTTCTGTTGCCATGCCTACGTATGTGCAGACAAAGAGAAAAGGCGAATATAACGCGGCCTTGGGCCAGGTACGAATGATCACCGGTGTTGCCAGGGATTATTATCTTACTCAAGGGTCATATCCCACTACGACGAACACGGGAAATACCAATGCGGTTTTCGGTATACGGGTATACGACGGATTTTTTAATAATTACCGGGTTATCAGCGGTAGCCCGTTCACTGTACAAGTTACAGGCGGTGCCTGCGTCTATACGTTTAATAATGATGGTGTAAGGATAAGTACTAACGGTGCCGCTGATTGCGTATCTTAATCGCCCCGCCTTGATCCATGGCTCTATCCTTCGATTCTTCTGTCCAATACATTAAGGGTATCGGCCCGCGCAGGGCTGAGTCACTAGGCAGGCTCGGCATCGCGACGGTCGAAGACATCTTGTTCTATTTTCCAAGGCGTTATGAAGACCGTTCTCGTCTGGTTTCGATCGCGTCTTTAGAGTTGGGCCAGCAGGCGACCATTGAGGCCGAGATCGTCTCCGTGGGCGGCCGCCGCGGAATGCGCACGGGTTTGGATATCTTAGAGATCGGCGTCGCAGACGACACTGGACGGATCTTCGCTGTCTGGTTCAATCAGCCGTATTTGAGGCACTATTTCAAGGTCGGCGAGCGCGTCATCCTCTTTGGTAAACCCGGGCTCTATCGCGACCGTATCCAGATGGCTAGCCCGGAATTCGAGATTGCAGACAGCGAGGCGTCCGAGAGCCTGGATGTCGGCCGTATTGTGCCCATCTATTCCGTGCCGCAAGGCATCTCCCAGAAGGTGTACCGTAAGATTGTCCGCGCCGTGCTCGACGAGCAGACCTCAAAGTTGACCGAGGTCTTGCCGTTCGACATCCGAAACCGGCAGAAACTCTCCAATATCGCAAAGAGCCTTTTGAATATCCACTTCCCGAAAGATGAGGAAAGCCGCATCGAAGCCTACACGCGGCTTTCTTTTGAGGAGTTCTTCATCTATCAGATCCCGCTTATCCTGCGCAAACTAAGACGAAAAGAAAAAAAAGGCATTGCCTTTAAGATAGACGAAAACGCCATCCATGCGTTCTGCCAGGCCCTTCCTTTTGAGCTGACATTCTCGCAGAAGTGCGTTTTAGAGGAGATCAAGAAAGACATGTCCCGGCCCGAGCCTATGCAACGCCTTCTGCAAGGCGACGTTGGCTCAGGAAAGACGGTTGTTGCCACCGTCGCGGCGCTCGCGGCGGCTTCAAGCGGGTATCAAACGGCCTTTATGGTGCCGACGGAGATTTTAGCGGGCCAACATTATGAAAAGATTAAGAATCAGCTGGCTACTTTTGGTCACAAGTCACAAGTCATACCCTGGCGGGCACAGGCCAGTCGCAAGAAAAAAATAGAAATTGGATTGTTGACGAGCAGTTTGAAGGATAAAGAAAGAGAGAAAGTTTTAAAAGAGATCAAGGGCGGAAAAATAGATATCCTCATCGGTACGCACGCGCTTATTCAGGAGGGCGTGGATTTCAGAAAACTGGGGCTTATCGTGGTAGATGAACAGCATAAGTTCGGGGTATCGCAGAGGGCGCTTCTGTCGAAAAAATCCCTGAATCCCGATATCCTCATCATGACAGCCACGCCCATTCCGCGCACGCTCTCTATGACGCTCTACGGGGACCTTGATGTTTCGGTCATCAATGAACTGCCGAAGGGGAGAAAGAAGGTGGAGACCAAAGCCCTTGATCTGGGAAATAAAGATGAAGCTTATGCATTCGTGCGGTCACAGATCAAGGCTGGCAGGCAGGCGTTTGTCATCTGTCCTTTGATCGAGGAGAATCCGAAACTTGAATTGGCAAGCGCCAAGGCGCTTTTCAAGGAATTCAGCCAGAAGGTGTTCAAAGATCTCAAGGTCGGGTTGATCCACGGACGCCTCAAAAAGCCCGAGCAGGAAAAGGTGATGCAGGAATTCCGTGACGGAAAGTGTGATATTCTGGTCGCGACCACGATCTTGGAAGTCGGCATCGACATTCCCAATGCTACGGTCATGCTTATCGAGCATGCGGAAAGATTCGGCTTGTCCCAATTGCATCAGATGAGGGGCCGCATCGGCCGCGGAGAACACGAATCATTTTGTTTGCTGCTGACCGAGCCCAATACTGAAGACGCCCAGGCCAGAATAAAGGCCTTTGTGGCATACTCGGACGGGTTTAAAATAGCAGAGGAAGATTTAAAGATAAGGGGGCCGGGTGAGTTTTTCGGAGAGCGGCAGTCCGGCCTGACGGAATTAAAGATCGCCGACCCCTTAAAACAGTTCCATCTTTTGAAGTCCGCGCGCGAAGAAGCAACAAAGCTCTTGGGCGCGGACCCGAAGCTTGCGTCCCGGCCGAACGCCGAGATCAAGAAACAGCTTTATAAGCGTTTTCCGGAGTTTGAGAAGTTCATGATGGTGGGGTGATCCTGCGCTACGCCATCTCTGTTCGCACACGGTGGAAAATTAAGGACCGGGTAGATTCTTGAACCTAACCGGTCTTAAAGCTTCTTGAAGCTTGTTGAAGCTCGAAGCTTGGTTATATATTAAAAAGGAGATGTATGAGAAAAGGCTTGATGCTGATTTTGACGTTGTTAATTTTGAGTATATTTTTTGCTCACGCTCAGGCAGCCTGTTTTTGTAAGTCCAATATTCAATTGCCGCCTATTTCTGAATTGGAGAGATCCGATGCTGTTTTTGTCGGAGAGGTCGTCAACATAGGTTCCTCTACCCTGAAAAAGTTAGAGAATCACATCTTATCCAACGTAGTCTTTAAGGTCAGCGTTGTCTATAAGGGGGATATAGGGGAAGTTGCGACTGTCTTTTCGCCGAAAGAAAAGGATCCATGTTCGTATGATTTTAAAAAAGGAGAGAAATACCTTGTCTATGCACACTTAAGGGATGGCGTATTGTATACAGATTATTGTACGAGAACAAAACTGTATTCAAGGGCAACAAACGAAGGCGATATAAATCAATTTAATCTGCTTGGGTTTGGGGTAAGGACGGATATTGCCGTGGCAGATTCCTTGAGCGAGGATGACCATTTGCTTAAAACGTTCCCAATATTGACCGATGTTATGAAATCGGATGTAATCTTTAGTGGGAAAGCTTTATCAATTGCCGATGATCCTAACAATCCGGGCCTTATAAATATCGAGTTTTTTGTGGATAGAATAGCAAAGGGTTGGCCTAATCGGCGCACTGTCGCATGTGCTCCAAAGATGACAGAGAAAAATGCCATTAAATTTGCAGTTGGCGATGAATATCTTATTTTTGCAAAGAGGATCAACGGTTGTCTGTATACTGATAATACTACAAAGACACAGTTTTATTCTCAGGCACTTAGAAAAGGGCTCGCGCAGTCTTATGGCTCTGCGACCTCGGATCCTGATTTTGCCAAACCGGAAGAATCTTTAAATAGCCTGGCAGACAGGGCAGAGTGGTTGGGGGCTGGCTTTGAAGAATTCTCTCCGGTAAACCGAAGCTATAGAGATGGGCAATGGATCCGTAGCGGTAAAAGGTTGGTTTTTGAAACAATCGATTTCAGCCGCCTTTTTGAAGCTGTAAAACAGCTTGTTCTTTCATATTATCCTGATGCGAGGATCGAAATAAGTAATAACGGTTATTTCGATGATGCTCTTCGGTTTTCTTATAGTACAAAAATATATGGGATTACGGGGCCGGCGTTTCAGGTTGTAAATAATGGTGTTATTCCTAAGCCCAGTTACATTGCAGAAGGGCCAAAAAGTGACGGAATATTGGGAACTGTTTACGTGTTTGCCGGTAATAATATTGACACCACTCCGGAATCCAGGTATTTAGACTCAACGACGGCATTTGATACGTATGGTCAGTATTTTCAATCAAAAATTATCAGCAATTGTTATTTACATCTTCATGTTCTGTACCCGATAAAGAGTTCTGATTCTCCATCTAAAGGGGAAGGTTTTAAAAATGCATTAATAGGTATAGCAAAAAAATTTGATGATTTAATAGATATGAAGGACGCGGAGATAAAAATAAAAGCTACGGATGACCAGAAACCAAAAGTTTTTTAAAATTGAGGACCGGTCCTAGATAAGTACGGAATATCTCAAGCCTTTTGACTTATAGTTGTCTGTGAGGCATAAGATCAGGTGAAAATGGCGCATCGTTTTGATCCACAAGAGATGAAGAAGCTCGACAGTGCTAGGCGCAAAAAGGCGCTTCCTGCCGGCGATATTATAGCCAGGCTGAAGTTGAGGCCGGGAGATCGGGTTGTCGATATCGGTTGCGGCACCGGGTATTTCGCGATTCCGGCATCTGATGCGGTGGGTAGAAACGGCAGGGTCTATGCGGTTGACGTGTCAAAAGAGATGCTAGCAGAGCTTAAAAAAATGTCTTTGAATAGGAGGAATATCGGCTATATTAATTCTTCGGCCGATAACTTCTCAGGCAAAAATATCCGCGCGGATATGGTTCTTGTTTTTTTCGTATTCCATGAAATAGGAGAGAAGACTAAATTCTTGAGGCATATGTACGCCTTACTTAAAAAAGGCGGGCGCATAGCTTTGATCGATTGGCAGAAGAAGAAGACATCTTTGGGGCCACCTGTCAGCCATAGGGTTTCACGAGCGGCCGCTGAAAAATGGTTGAATAAGGCCGGGTTCATCGGTCTCCGGGAAGAATATATAAAGAGGACATTTTACTGTCTCGTTGCGAGGAAACCGTGCGCATCGTACGGCAGAACTACTGATCGAGCTTGTTAATCATAAATAAGCGGATAATATACAAAGACCGGATGCCTGAATGTTTAGATGTTGTGTTGGATTTACGCTGGCATTAGAATAATGGCTTGCCTGTGAGGTGGTGCAGTTTGGAGAGCGCATGATGGACCAATTTATCTATTTTTTGACCAACTTGTTCACTGTTTCTATAGCTGTTTGGGCCTTGTCGGCCTATGCTGAGATCTGGTTTTCCCGCAGTATGGTTGCTTTGCAAATATCGATCGCAGAAATTTTGAAGCCTGAGAGCGGGAAGGAGCCCATTAAAACTTTTTCAGACGATTATTTTATCATTAATGGCAGTTATAAGGGCCGAAATGTGGTTTGCCGTTTTAATCGCCTTTCTTCGCCTTTGCCGTTCCACTACAATTTGAGCGGTCATTGTTATATAGCGCCTTTGTGCAAACCCAAGGCGCAGCCATCCGGGACCATGATACTGACTTCAAATACGAGGTTGCAAGAAGATCATAAAATATACTATAATGCTACATCCGTGACGTCTTTGAAGTTGTTCTTTCTTTCAAAAACGTTGTCTCGTGATGATATGCTGGGTATTTTTGAAGAATTGACGCATGCCGCCGAGATCGTAGAGGAGGACGCGGCGTAAGGGGCGAGACGGGAATGATCTCAAGATCTAAATGGCCGATTGATATCTAGTGTCACAACGAAAAGGAGAGGGCTGTGGAAAATGAAAATAAGTGTATAGTGGAGCGCGGGGAGTTTAAAGGCAAGCCGGTCCTTATTTTAAAGAGGAACGAAGACGATAAGTTCGCTTTTTCCTTTGGCCTTACCAAGGCAAGGTTGATCTTAGATAACCTGGAGGAGATAAAGAAGTTTGTTGAGGAATGCGGCAAAAAGGACAACGCGCAGTAATGGCTTGGCCCTATGGCAGAAAGCGACTTTAAAACGCTCTTGGAGACATCCGACCCGGGAGAGGTAGCTTTTGTGAAGTCTTTGCTTGATTCCTGCGGTATGATCTATCTTGTTGTCGGAGAGACCGACCAGAAGATCCTGCAGTCTTCCATGATCAAGATCAGGGTGGAGAGTAGACGGTTTGAAGAAGCGCGCCAGCTTATTTTGGGGCTTCATGAATAAGAAGCGGCTATGAAAAATATCAAGGACAAAATAAAGCTCTTTGAAGGGTTGTTGACGAGGGAGATCGCCAAGACCGGGCCGAACTATGTCGATCTGGACGTTACGCGACGGTGTAATCTCACGTGCCTAGGATGTTGTTTCCATTCGCCTTATGTGGAGGATGCCAAACAGAGATACCAAGAGGGGGCCGATATCGACCCTGGCCTGGTCAGAAGGGTTGTACCTGAATTAAAGAAAGCAGGGTGCCAGCTTATCGTCATACAGGGCGCAGGTGAGCCGTTGATACACCCCGGCATCGTAGAGATCGCATCCATCATCAAAAAGGCCGGCCTGCGGCTTATCATTATAACTAACGGCCTGCTCTTGGACGAGGACAAGGCTACAGCTTTTATCGATATGTCTGTGGATGCCCTTAAAGTCACCATGTGGGCGAGTTCTCCGGAACAATACCGCTTGCAATACCCTGGAAGCGATGAGAGTAATTTGGGGTTGTTCCTGGACCGTCTGAAAGCTGTAAAAGAGTTGAAGGCACAGCGGAAAAGCCGTCTTCCGAATGTTTGCCTGCACCATCCTATAAATCGCAACAACTTCAGGACGATCGATCGGTTCGTGGACCTGGCGCTTTCCACAGGATGTGATAGTCTGTCTTTTTCGCAGTTTAGCCCCGTCTGGCAGTCTTTAGCGCCGTTTGCCCTGTCGCGCGAGGAGGAGAAAGAGGTGGTTGCTACATTGTGCCGCGTCAGAAAGAGGCTTGATTCCCTTACTGTTCCCCACAACATCGATAATGCGCTCTTGCGTTACAGGCTGGGGCAGAATGTTTGGCAGAACTTACCTTGTTATATCATGTGGTTCCACGCGCGTATCAGGTCTGACGGTGCTGTGCAGGCCTGCGGCCGTAGCGAGTTGACGTTTGGTAATTTGCATCAAATGAGTTTTTCGCAAGTTTGGAACAGTCCTTCTATCCGTCGTTTTCGCAGACAGGCCATGTCTTGCCGGACTTTGTCTGGCCTGCGTAAGAGCTGCGACTGCGATTATTGTTGTTTTGCCCGCGATAATATGAGGATCCACAGGATATTTAAATGGTTCGCGCCTTTCTCCCAATGAAAAACATCACCCGTATTATTAACACATTGATCACACGCCGCCTTGTTTTTGTTTTTGATAAGGTGGAATTCAGTTACACGTGTCTTTCTTTCAAAAGATTGAAGAACTGGTTTTTAGCAGAGATCGCCTATCGCCTGAAGCTGGTGAATGTGCCGGCTTATCCAACGCATCTACAGGTGGAGCCGTCGAATATCTGTAATTTAAGGTGTCCTTTGTGCCATGTTGTGACGGACCACAAGCCGCGCGGTTATCTGCAGCTCGAGGATTTCAAAAAACTTATGGATGAGGTCGGCGACTACCTTCTTTTCCTGCATTTTTGGGGTTGGGGTGAGCCGTTCATGAATTCCGATTTCTTTTCCATGATAAGGTATGCCAAGTCAAAGGGCCTAAAGATCATCACCAGCACCAACGGCCACTTTTTCGAGGATGATAAGAACATCGACCAATTGATAGATTCCGGGTTGGACGTGTTGATCTTCGCTTTGGATGGTTTGGACGAGAAGACATATGAGCAATACCGGGCGCAGGGTGACCTTCAAAAGGCCATGCGGGGATTGAAGCGCCTCTTGGAGCGCCGCAGGCAGCGCGGGGCATTATTTCCGCGGGTGAACCTGCGCATGCTCGTCACCAGGGACAATGAAGGCCAGGTCGAGACGATGAAAGAGTTCGCCAGAGAATCCGGCGCAGACATTTTTTCCTTAAAGACCATGTGCGGTTTCGATAACAGCGCCGAGGCAGGAGAACGTTTGCCTTGCAACCGCGAGTACCGGCGTTTTGAATATGATGATTTCGGTAAGCCCATCCGCAAAAAGAACCGATGCAAAAAGATGTGGAATCACCCTACGGTCTATCTTGACGGTTCAGTCGTTCCGTGTGATTATTATACGGGCGAAGAATTATTTCTCGGAAAGGTCTTTCCTGCCTCCGGAGGCGATTTTTGGCGCGTCTGGAACGGGGAAGATTATAAACGGTTGAGGCGCCGCTTTTTGAAGGGTGATACGCGAGACTTCCGTTGCGGCCATTGCGCGATGAATTATGCCGATGTGGACCGCTGCGTTTCGCACGCGTTCAAGATTTAAGATGAGGATAATAGCGGGAAAATATAAAGGCCGTAAGATCGCCTTTCCTGACCATATCCGTCCTACTCAGGACAAGGTCAGGCAGGCTATATTCGATACATTGGGTCAGGATTTTAAGGGGGCAAGCGTCCTGGACCTGTTTGCGGGTAGCGGGGCTTTAGGGATCGAGGCGTTGTCACGCGGGGCAGGACGTGTTGTATTTGTTGATATAGAAAGAAAATGTAACTTTTTAATAAAGAGCAATTTGGACGGGTTGGGGCTTTCCCGGGGCCCAGGCTGTGAAATTGAGAACTACCGCCAGGATGCTTTTAAAGCTGTAGCTATCGCGGCCAAGAGGAAGCGCCGCTTTGATATTATATTTGCGGATCCTCCGTATCATAAAAGCCTGGCAAAAAAACTCTTGAAAACACCATCCTTGAGTGATATATTGTCACCTCATGGTTTTTTTGTAGTGGAGCACGCGCGCACCGATGTGCTGGATTTTGAGCCTCAGGTGGGCGCGTTTGAGTTATACAAACAGGCCGATTACGGTAAGATAAGGGTATCTTTCTTTCGAAGTAAAAAGAGTGTGTAAGTTTATAAGTTTATAAGTGTATAAGTGTATAAGT
>DMEU01000011.1:9903-11570 GCA_003451585.1 Candidatus Omnitrophota bacterium
AACTAAGTGTGTCAGAAAGCGATATATCCGGGAACATTCGACCCTGTTACTAACGGGCATATAGATGTTATTAAACGTGCGGTAAAACTGTTTGGTGAGGTCATCGTGGCCGTTGCAGCCAATCCCCAGAAGTCGCCGTTGTTCAGTGTGCAGGAAAGGGTGAAGCTGTTAAAAGATTCGGTAGGAGAATTGCCAGGTGTTACTATTGTGAGTTTTAACGGTCTTGTCGTGGATTTCGCGCGGAAAAACAAGACATCCCTGGTTGTCAGAGGCTTGCGCATGCTTTCTGATTTTGAGTATGAGTTTCAGATGGCCTTGACGAACCGTAAATTCGCCGATGAGGTGGAGACGATATTTTTGATGCCTTCTGAAGAGTATAGCTATGTATCGAGCAAGCTTTTAAAAGAAGCTGCTTGTCTCGGTGCCGATCTGTCGTATTTTGTGCCGGCCGCTGTAGAAACAACGCTTAAGGCTAAGTTGAAGGCAAAATGAAGCTGGATATAGCTAGGCTCGCGGACGGCAAAGAAGTGATCTTTCGCGAGTCCTGGGATCCTATAGATTATGATCTGAATGTCCCGGGAAGAGAGCATAAGAGCTCTTTGGATGTCGAGGCGATAGTTCAAAGGGACAGCGGCATAATTAAGGTAAAGGTACTGCTGAGGTCTCTTTTATGCCTGACATGCAGCCGTTGTTTTAAGGATTTTGAACAAGGGCTGGATAAGGTATTAAATTTTATTTATTCAGTTGATCTTTCTGAAAAGAAGATCGAACTTGACGATGATATCAGGGGAGAACTGATTTTAGATTATCCGCAGAAGATACTCTGTAAAGAGGATTGCAAAGGGATGTGCCCCTATTGCGGTGCGGATCTGAATATAGAAAAGTGTAAATGCAGTTATAGTGTATAAGTTTGTAAGTGTATAAGTTTGTAAGAAATTTTTTTATTAACTTTACACTTTACACTTTACACTCCGAAAGGAGCGAACTATGCCTAATCCAAGAAGAAGACATTCAAAGGCGCGCGGAAGAAAGAGAAGGACGCATTGGAAACTTACCGCGCCAAATCTATCCGATTGCCCACAATGCAAAACGCCCAAGATGGCGCACAGGGTCTGTCCATCGTGCGGTTATTACGATGGAAAATTAGTTTTGGACCTTGAGGCCAAAAAGGCTAAAAAGGAAGCAAAGAAGAAAAAGGGGCAGGGATAACAACTAAATGAGGCCATAACTTATGGAACAACGTGAACATAAGTTATCCGGCCGAATTTATCCCGTACCCGAAGGGTATCGGGATCTAGTTCAGGTATTTCTCATCAGATGCGTCGATGACACACATTAAGGTGCTTGTATGGTAAAGGTAGCCGTTGATGCCATGGGCGGGGATTATGCCCCGTCGGCAGTAGTTGCAGGGGTCATCGATTCTTTAAAGAAGTGCGATTGTTTCGTTTATCTGGTAGGCCAGGAGGCCAAGGTCAGGCAGGAGTTAAAGAGGTATAAATTTGATCCCTCCCGTATAGAAGTGGTCCATGCCGAAGAGATCGTTGAGATGCATGAGCCGCCCGCTAACGCCATCCGCAAGAAAAGGAATTCCTCGATTAATGTAGGCATAAATCTTTTAAAAGAAGGCAAGGCTGATGCTTTCTTTAGTGCCGGAAATACAGGCGGGG
>DMEU01000011.1:11757-126743 GCA_003451585.1 Candidatus Omnitrophota bacterium
ATAGCTATTGTCATGCCTAACCGTTCCGGTGTTTCTTTGATCATCGATGCCGGCGCGAATATCGATCCTAAACCGCTTCACCTGGTCCAATACGGCATTATGGGGAGTGCCTATTTTGAGCGGATATTGGGCAAGATGAATCCGGCTGTAGGCCTCTTGAATGTCGGAGAGGAAGAATCAAAAGGCACGGATTTCGTAAAAGAGACTTATCAACTTTTGGAGCATAGCCCGGTTAATTTTATAGGCAACGTCGAGGGGAAGGATATTTTTTCAGGCCAGTGCGATGTTGTCGTATGTGATGGTTTTGTCGGGAATGTTACTTTGAAGGTGGCTGAAAGTATAGCCGAGACAATGGCATTCTTCTTAAAGAAGGAATTAAGCTCTAGCCTGTTGGGACGCCTTGCGTATCTATTGGCAAGAGGGTGTTTTCAAAATTTTAAAAAGAAGATAGATTACTCCGAATATGGCGGAGCGCCTCTGTTGGGGGTCGACGGCGTTGTGATCATAGGCCACGGACGATCCTCGGCGAAGGCTGTTATGAACGCCATACTTTTTGCCAAGGAAGAAGTCGAGAGGAATATCAACCAGGACATAATGGAAAAGGCAAAAAAGATCGTTGTAAAAGTTTGAAAAATATGAAGAATAAACAGAAGAAGATAGGTATCGTTGGGCTCGGGTGTTATGTCCCCAAGAAGGTGCTTACCAATAAAGACCTTGAGGGTATGGTCGATACCAGCGATGAATGGATAACGACGCGCACCGGTATCAAGGAGCGCCGAATAGCAGCAAATAATGAATCTACAAGTACACTTGCCGCGAATGCAGCCCACGAAGCCCTCAAAAATGCAAAAATGAAGCCCGAAGACCTGGACCTGGTCATTGTCGCGACCATTACGCCCGACATGCCTTTTCCTGCGACTTCATGTCTTGTGCAGGACCAGTTAAAAGCCAAAAATGCCGCCTGTTTCGATGTAAGCGCCGCTTGCGCCGGATTTGTCTATGGGCTGGTTATGGCACAGCAGTTTTTAGCCAATGGTGTTTATAAAAATGCGCTTGTCATCGGATCCGAAAAACTGTCTTGTGTGACTGATTGGAAGGACAGGAATACATGTGTCCTTTTTGGTGACGGGGCCGGTGCTGCGGTATTGGCTCCTGTGGAAGACGGAGGTATCCTCGGCAGCTATCTTGGCAGTAATGGCTCTTTAAGCGATCTTTTAATGATCCCGGCAGGCGGAAGTAAGCGCCCGGCTTCAAAAGAGACCGTTGATAACAGGGAGCATTTTATCAAGATGAAGGGCAATGAGGTGTTTAAACTTGCAGTAAAAATAATGTCCGATGCCGCCTGCAACGCTTTGAAGCAGTGCGAGCTGACCGTAGATGATATCGATTGTTTTATCCCTCATCAGGCGAATATGAGGATATTGGATGCCGTTGCCCGCAAGATGCACCTGCCTTTGGATAAGATATATTTCAATGTAGCGAATTACGGCAATATGTCCTCTGCGTCGACTGCCGTGGCGCTCTGCGAAGCCTATAATGCCGGCCGTATCAAGCCGGGCGATGTCGTGGTCCTGGATGCTTTTGGCGCCGGCCTTGTGTGGGGTTCTTGCGTTATCCAGTGGCAAAAATAAAAAAGTTGCTAGCGGCTGGTTGTTAGTGACTAGTAAAGTCTGCTAGCCACTAGCCACTAGTCACTAGATCCTAGTCGCTATATTAATATGAAACTAGCATATATATTTCCCGGCCAGGGGGCACAATTCATAGGGATGGGCAAAGACCTCTATGATAACTCCCCTGACGCACGCCGCATATTCGAAGAGGCTGATACGATCTTGAACCTGCCTTTGAGCAAGATGTGCTTTGAGGGCCCATTTGAAGAACTTACCAAGACAAGGAACTGCCAGCCGGCGATCGTAGCAGTAAGTATGGCGGCCTTATTCGTTTTCAGGAAAACATATCCTCAGTTCATCCCTTCCTATGTTGCCGGGCTAAGCCTTGGAGAGTATTCCGCGCTTGTAGCCGCGGATATCGTTAATTTTCATGACGCACTGCATTTAGTGCGTAAGCGCGGTGAGTTCATGGAGGCCGCAGCTGCAAAAAATCCAGGCAAGATGAGTTGCATCCTGGGGATGGATGTTAAGGCTGTTGAAGAGATTTGCAGTGTTACAGGCGCACAAATAGCCAATTTGAACTGTCCGGGCCAGGTAGTGGTATCAGGGACTAACGCCCAGCTTGAAGCCTTGGCCTCCAAAGCCACTGAGGCTGGCGCAAAACGTGTGATCTCTCTTGACGTGAGCGGCGCTTTTCATTGTTCGCTGATGAAAGATGCCGCAGTTAAATTGAAAGCCGAGATAGACAAAGTACATTTTAATAAGGCAAGGTATCCTTTGATCTCTAATGTGGATGCCAAGGAGCAGACAGATCCGCATGTTATTAAAGAGAATCTGATAAAACAGGTTGATTCTGCCACCTATTGGGAGGCTTCAATGAGGCATCTTGTGGCTGGCGGCGTCCGACAGTATTTCGAGATAGGCCCCGGGACAGTCCTAAAGGGGCTTTTTAAGAAAATCGATACAGCTGTCCAGGTCATATCCGCGGGCAAATGGCCGGATATTCAGGAAATCGGTAAAAATTTGGCATAATTGACGGATAGGGGGCGTTATGAAATTAGAGGGCAAGGTAGCTTTGATCACTGGCGGAGCCAGGGGCATAGGCCGCGAGATCGCTCTTTTGTTTGCCGGTGAGGGGGCAGATATAGCTATCTGTGATGTTAATAAGGAGGTCGCGGCAGCTACGGCCAAGGAGATCGAGGCTTTGGGCCGACGAGCTTTGAGTTTTGAGACAGATGTCACTGTCTTCAAACAAGTTGAAGAAATGATGAATATAATACTTGACAATTTTAAACATATTGATATATTGGTAAACAATGCAGGCATTACTCGAGATAATTTATTGCTTCGGATGAGTGAAGAGGATTGGGACAAGGTGCTTGCAGTGAATTTGAAGGGTGTGTTCAACTGCACCAAAGCCGCCTCCAGGATCATGATAAAACAGAGGAGCGGCAAGATCGTAAACATCGCTTCGATCATTGGCATCATGGGGAATGCCGGGCAGGCGAATTACGCGGCCTCGAAGGGCGGAATTATCAGTTTTACTAAATCCATAGCCCGCGAGCTCGCCTCCCGAAGTATTAACGCTAACGCTGTAGCTCCGGGTTTTATCCAGACAGCCATGACGGATAAGCTCACACCGGAACAGAAGAGCGCTATGTTGGCGAATATCCCGTTAAATAGATTAGGTGTGCCGCTTGATGTCGCGAATGCGTGTCTGTTCTTAAGCTGTCCGGATTCCGGCTATATCACAGGCCAGACCATTGTGGTTGATGGCGGCATGAGTATGTAGAAGAATTTAAGGCAAAAAGCAAAACAGGAGGAGTATAATGAGTGACGCAGTAAGCAAAGTGAAGGGCATCATAGCTGAACAGTTGGGCGTGAAACCCGAAGAGGTGACGCCTGAGGCTTCTTTCGTTGAGGACCTAGGTGCGGATTCTCTCGATACCGTAGAGCTTGTCATGGCATTGGAAGAAGAATTCGGGATCGAGATACCGGATGAGGATGCCGAAAAGATGACAACGGTCGGAGATGCTGTGAAATATATAGAGGAAAAGATCGCGAAAAAGTAGATTGCCTGCCGTCAGGCAGGTTGTTATACATCGCGGTATTTTGAAGCCATCACTAATTCCATACCCCGGCGTGAGTCGGGGTATTTCTTAAATGAGGGCCAATGAAAAGAAGAGTCGTTGTAACCGGGTTGGGTATTGTCAGCCCCGTTGGTAACAATATCCAGGATTTCTGGAAGGCGCTTGAGTCGGGCAAGAGTGGTATAGGTAAGATAACCCATTTTGATGCATCCGCCTTCGATACCCATATAGCTGGCCAGGTTAAAGATTTTAACCCCGAGAATTTTCTCTCCAAGAAGGAAGTAAAACACACCGAAAAGTTCGTACACTATGCCGTAGGGGCCTCACAGGAAGCTGTAACTGATGCAGGTTTTAATATTGAACAGCTTGATTTGACCCGTTGCGGGGTTTTGATAGGTTCCGGTATAGGCAGCCTGCGTATTATTGAAGAGCAGCACAAGGTCCTTCTTGAGAGAGGGCCGTCAAAATTGTCACCCTTCCTTATCCCTATGTTGATAGTCAATGAAGCATCCGGCCATGTATCCATGCGTTTTGGATTTAAGGGGCCTAATTCTTGTGTTGCCACTGCTTGTGCAACCGGCAACCATGCCATAGGCGATGCTGCCCGCATAATCAAGTATGGTGACGCGGATGTTATGATAGCAGGCGGGACAGAGGGAGCTGTTACGCCAATGGGCATCGGCGGATTTTGTGCTTTAAAGAGCCTGTCCTGCCGTAACAATGAGCCTGAAAGGGCTTCTCGTCCGTTTGACAGAGAAAGAGACGGTTTTGTAATGGGCGAAGGGGCAGGAGTTGTAGTAGTTGAAGAGCTGGAACACGCCAGGAAAAGAGGCGCCAGGATATATTGCGAACTGGTTGGGTATGGCATGTCAGGCGACGCTTACCACATTACCGCGCCTGATCCTTCCGGGGACGGTTGTGTGCGGGCAATGAGGGCAACTTTAAAGGATGCCGGCTTAAGGCCCGAAGACATCGATTATATCAATGCGCACGGGACATCAACTCTTTTGAACGACAAGATAGAGACTTTAGCGATAAAAAAAGTATTCGGCGATCATGCTTATAAGGTGGCTATAAGTTCAACCAAATCAATGACCGGGCATCTGTTAGGTGCGGCCGGTGGCGCTGAGTTCATCGTTTGTTGTTTGAGCATGAAATACAGTATAGCTCCGCCTACCATTAATCTCGATCACAAAGATCCAGAATGTGACCTTGATTACATTCCCCATAAAGCCCGCGGCTTAAAGATAAAGGCGGCCATATCAAACGCGTTAGGTTTTGGCGGCCATAACGCCACTATCGCAGTGAAAGAGTTCAAAGAATAAATTGAAGTTGTTTAGCTCATTAGCTGTTTAGCTCGTAAGGGCTTTTACTAAACAGCAGAACAGCAAAACAACCAAGCAGCTGATGATATGAAACAGACTATTACACAAAAAATATTAGCTAAGCACTGTGGGAAAAAAGCCGTTGTGTCGGGTGAATTCATCTGGGCCGGTCTTGATTTTACGCTCGGCAATGATATTACCGCGCCTATCGCCATAGATGAATTTGAAAAATCCGGTTTTACTAAAGTCTTTAACAAAGAAAAGATAGCATTGATACCGGATCATTTTACTCCCGCTAAAGATATCAAGAGCGCGCAGCAAGCAAAACGTCTGCGTGAGTTCGCTGCTAAACATAAGATAAGGCACTATTACGAGGTGGGCCGCATGGGGATAGAACATGCGCTCCTGCCGCAGTTAGGCCTTGTCGGGCCAGGGGATTTGATCATAGGTTCTGATTCCCACACATGTACCTATGGCGCTTTAGGCGCATTTTCAACCGGTGTGGGCTCTACTGATCTTGCGGCCGGCTGGATAACAGGACATGTGTGGCTGAGGGTCCCTGAAACGATAAAATTTGTTTATAAGGGCAAGTTGCCTAAGTGGGTCGGCGGGAAAGATTTCATCCTTTATACTATAGGCGATATCGGCGTAGAGGGTGCCCGTTATAATGCTATGGAGTTTGCCGGAGAGGCTATCCGCAAGCTCCCGATGGATGATAGGTTTGCGATGTGTAATATGGCTATAGAGGCTGGTGGAAAGAGCGGGATCGTAGAGCCGGATGAAGTGACTCTCGAATATGTAATAAGCCACCAGATGCCAGGCTCCGGGAAAAAAATAAATGTAGAATACTTGAAAGAAAAATTTAGTGACCTGAGGTCTGATAAAGATGCAGTTTATACGCAGATCAAGGAATACGATGTGTCAAAATGGGAGCCGGCAGTGGCCCTGCCTCACTTACCCAGCAATGTCAAGCCTGTGAGCAAGGTCGGCAAGGTAAGGGTGGATCAGGTAGTCATAGGTTCTTGTACAAATGGCCGTATTTCAGACCTTAGGATCTCGGCTAAAATATTAAAGGGTAATAAGGTTGACCCGCGTGTGCGCCTTATTGTTATTCCGGCAACACAGGAGATTTATTTACAGGCGATGAAAGAAGGATTGCTTGAGGTCTTTGTCAAGGCCGGCGGAGTTGTTTCAACCCCGACTTGCGGGCCTTGCCTGGGCGGCCATATGGGTATTCTGGCGGATGGCGAGGCGTGCCTTGCTACGACTAACAGGAATTTTATGGGCCGCATGGGTGACAAGAACAGTTTTGTATTCCTTTCAAGCCCTGCAGTGGCTGCGGCCAGCGCCATAACAGGATATATTACGCATCCAGAAGAAGTAATAAAGAAAGGTGCTAGGTTTTAGGTTCTAGGGGCTAGTCAGAACCTAGCCCCTAACGCCTAGAACCTAGATCCTAAAATGATGATTATCAAAGGCAGAGTACACAAATTCGGCAATGACGTAAATACCGACGATATAATTTCGGCCAGGTATCTTAATACTATTGACCCGAAAGAGCTCGGCGGCCATTGTATGGAGATACTCGATGCAGATTTCCCAAAGAGAGTTATGGCCGGTGATATTATGGTGGCAGGCAATAATTTCGGGTGCGGTTCTTCCAGAGAGCATGCGCCGATCGCCATAAAAGGTTGCGGTGTTTCGCTGGTCATAGCCAAGAGTTTTGCGCGGATCTTTTATCGTAACAGTATAAATATCGGCCTTCCCATAATTGAATTAGAGAATGCCGACAAGATAGGCCCGGGCGATGAATTAGAAGTTGACCTGGCAACAGGTAAGATCAAGGATTTGACTAACGGCAAAACTTATAGTGCACAGCCTTTTGCGGGATTCGTCTGTGAGATCATGGAGAGCGGCGGATTGATAAATTGGGTAAAAAATAAAAAGAAAAGCAATTAAGAATTAATAATGAAGAATGAAAAATTAAAATTCTTAATTTTTAATTCTTAAATTTTGATTACGGAGGTTTTTATGCATAAGATAGCGGTTATCCCCGGCGATGGGACCGGCCCGGAGGTGGTAAATGAAGGCCTTAAGGTCTTAGAGGCGGCAAGCAAGAAATTTGGTTTTAAATATGAGACAAAGAGTTTCGATTTTACCGGGAAGCGGTATCTTGAGACAGGGAAGCTCGTAGATGACAGCGATATCGATGAATTAAAGAGATTTGACGCCATCTATCTTGGCGCTGTGGGTGATCCTGATGTAAAACCCGGGATCATTGAGACCGGCGTGTTGCTTAAATTAAGATTTGCGCTCGATCAGTATATCAATCTGCGTCCGGTGAAGCTTTATAATTCCAGCTATTGTCCTCTAAAGGATAAGGAGCCGAAAGACATTGATTTTGTGGTAGTGAGGGAGAATAGCGAAGGCCTGTATAAAGGCCTGGGCGAATTCCAGAATAAGGGCACAAAGGACGAGGTCGCTATCCAGATATCCTACAATACCCGCAAGGGCGTTGAGCGTTGTATCCGTTACGCTTTTGAAGTGGCGCGTAAGCGTGAAAGGAAGCAACTGACCCTTTGCGGCAAGACGAATGTCCTGACCTTTGCCTGGGACCTTTGGCAAAGGACGTTTAATGAGGTAGCCAAGGAATACCCTGATGTTAAGACCGATTATGCCCATGTGGATGCAACAACTATGTGGTTCGTGAAGAACCCCGAGTGGTTTGATGTCATAGTGACGGACAATATGTTCGGCGATATCATTACTGATCTTGGTGCCATGATCCAGGGCGGGATGGGTATAGCCGCCGGCGGAAATATTAACCCTTCCGGTGTTTCGATGTTTGAGCCTATAGGCGGTTCAGCGCCGAAATATACGGGTAAGAATGTGATAAATCCAATGGCAGCCATATGCGCGCTCGCCATGCTTCTGGATAATATCGGAGAGGGGAAAGCGGGTAAGGCCATTGAAGATGCGGTAATAAAGATAGTCCAGCATAAATTAAAATCCCTGGCTGCAGGTAAGATGGGGTATTCGACTTCCGAGGTCGGGGACCTTGTGGTAAAAAGTTTGTAACTTTGATCACAAGCAACTAGATTTTGATGATCATGCGTAAAAAATCTAAATACAACGTAGCTTTGATAGGTGCCGGCGCTGTCGGTATTGAGATGCTCAGGGTTTTAAAGGAGCATAACTTTCCTATAGGTATTTTAAAAGTTTTGGCCCGCAGCAGCCGGGAGATCACGGTTGATGGCTCTGTTTATCAGGTTGAGGCTATTTCACCCCAGGCCTTTGACGGTATAGATATCGCTCTATTTGCCGGCACAGAAGGGGAGAAGGGCGCGGCAGTGACTTACGCGCCGGAGGCTGTAAAAAGAGGCGCTATCGTAATTGATAATGGCGCGGACTTTCGCATGGAGCCTGATGTGCCGCTCGTAGTCCCTGAGGTCAATCCAAAAGATGCCAAGCGTGCCAAGAGAGGCATAATTGCAAACCCTAATTGTTCAACCATCCAGTTGGTCGTGGCCCTGGCCCCGATCCACAAGATATATAAGATTAAGCGCGTGATCGTATCCACATATCAGGCGGCTTCAGGTGCAGGCAGTAAAGCCGTAGATGAGCTCTATAACCAGACACGGTCTTTTCTGGAGGGCAGGGAGGTAAAACCTGATGCGTTTGCCAAAAGGATCGCCTTCAATCTTTTTCCGCATATCGGAGGTTTTGCCGACTGTGATTTTACTTCCGAAGAGTGGAAGATGGTGAAAGAGACCCATAAGATAATGCATTCTGAAAAGATAGCTGTCTCTGCTACAACCGTCCGCGTACCGGTCAAAACAGGCCACAGCGAGTCAGTTTATATCGAGACAAAAAAACCTCTGGATATAGATGAGGTAAAAAAGGCTTTGGCCGCGTCCCCAGGGATCCATATAATCGATGATGTTAAGAATTGCGGTTATCCTGTACCCTCTGACGTAGAAGGCAAGGATGAAGTATTCGTCGGCCGCATACGCAAAGATCCATACAATGAAAAAGGCATGTGGCTGTGGGTTGTCGCGGATAACCTGCGAAAGGGCGCTGCGACGAATGCCGTGCAGATCGCAGAGCTTTTGATCAAGAGATAAATTCAAATATCAAAGTACAAAATTCAAAATAAGCTCAAATTTCAAAGACTAAAACAAGTTTTGGATTTTGCTCATTATTTTGGATCTTGAAATTTGGGATTTGAATTTTTTTTATGCCTACCATAAAACTCACTATCAGTTACGATGGCACCGGATATTGCGGCTGGCAGACAAAAAAAAGCCGCAGGTCACCAGCCGCAAGCCATAAGTTAAAGACTATCCAGGCGGAGATAGAAAAAGCCCTGGAGAAGATCTTTAAAAAGAAGATAAAGGTGGAAGGCTCCGGCAGGACTGATGCCGGCGTGCACGCTATCGCCCAAGCCGCGAATTTCCGGCTGGATGAGCCTTTTGATCTGGCGAAGCTGCCTTCTGCCATGAACGCTTACCTGCCGAACGATATATCTGTTATGGATGCGCGGGAGGCCGGCAAAGATTTTCACGCCAGGTTCTGCGCCAGTAAGAAGGTTTACCGTTACTGCATCGTTAATAACACTGTCAGGCCATTATTTGTCAGTCATTTGTCGGCCTGGGTAAGATATCCATTGGATCTATCCAAGATGCGGCGGGCATCAAGGTGTCTTTTAGGCCGTCATGATTTCAGGTCGTTCCAGGCAAGTGACCGTGTAATAAGGAAGTCCGTAACGCGGGTCTACAGGATAGATATAAAAAAGAGCAAAGATGGCGGGCTTCTTCCTTTTATCGGCGGGTTGAATTGGGTCGTTATTGATATAGAAGCCACAGGATTCTTGCGTAATATGGTGCGTAATATCGTGGGTACATTGCTTGAGGTTGGCCGCGGCAGGATCAAGCCGCAGGACGTAAAAAAGATATTAAAAAAGAAAGACCGCAGGTGCGCTGGACCATGCGCTCCTGGAAGCGGCTTGTATCTTTTGGATGTATGCTATGACAGGTCAAAATAGTATTTTAAAGGAACGGGTTATTTCCTTGTCGCGATGGGATTTTTATGCCGTTCTTGTTATATTTTTTGTACTAGTCCTCCAGGCTTTGAACTGGTATCATTTTCCTCTTTTTTTAGATTGCTATTACCACTTGTCAGTAATGATGGGTTTCGCCGATGCGGGTGGATGGGTAGGCGTATCTTTCTGGGAATATGCGCCTTTTGGCAGGCCGCATCTTTACCCGCCTTTATTCCATATTTTAGAGCTGGCTGTTTTTAAATCGGGTTTTTCACCTATAACGGTTGCGCGGTTCTTCGATTTCCTGATCTATCCTTTTTTTCTATTTATAGATTGGCGTATTTTAAGGGACATTTTTTCTAAAGAGCTGGCTTTTTTCAATCTCCTTCTTCTGGCATCTTCGTACCCCCTATATTTAGCAATGGTAAATAATATACCATTCGTCCTGGCGCTCTTGGCCGGCATTTTGTCATTTTATTTCATTCAAAAAGGCAGGTTATGGAGTTCTGTGCTTTGCCTGGCCTTGTCTTTTTATGCTCATTCGCTAATGTCGTGGATCTCTTTTGCGGCTATTTTTATTTATGGCCTTCTTAATACACGCACAAGAAAGGCCGCATTTTTGGCCTGTCTTGGGAGTTGTGTGCTTGCTTCTCCGTTTTTGATCCATCAGGCGAAGTATTATCTTTTTTTTAACCCGGTCAGGGTACTTGAATTTTTCTTTTTTTCTGCCACCCCAGTCCTTTATTTATTGTCATTTTTTGGGTTGCTATTGGCTTATCGCAAGAGGGGGCCGTATCTTTTTTTTGTAGCGTTAGCCGTGAGTATGTCCGCATTACTTTTTACAAATCGCGACCGTTTTTTTTCCGGCCAGGGGTGTATTCCAGCAAGCTTTTTGGCAGCTGTAGTTATTGACGATCTTTGGAAAAGGATATTTTTGAATAAACAAAAATGGTATCGCGCCTTGTTTTTTGCAGTATTTTTTCTTGTTTTTTTTCTGGCTACGCCGGTAGTTGTTTATTCTCCGGAGGTAACTAAAAACAGCATAGTCCATAGGCCCCCGTTATTGTCGATAAGCTCCAGGGTTTTTGACGAGTCGGGCGCCGGGGGTCCACGTTCCGAGAAGGGCATGACATTTTATCATCCCGCTGTCGTAGATGACATGGTCCGGCTTGTAACCGAAAACTCTTCATCTGAAGACATCGTCTTTTCTAATTACAGCTATGGTGGGGGCATGATAACCGCATTGGCCAACCGCGCTACTTCCGGCGCGATGCTGCATGAGGTCCTGCCGTTTGATTTAAGAGACCCTGTAGCCCAGGCGAGACTGGTCCTTGTATTCAAGGACCAGCAGGACAGGTTTTTTTCCGGGCTGCCGCAGCTTGTCGAGCGTTACGGCTTAAGAAAAATAGGGGAGACTGATCTTGCGGCGCTTTATTCAAACGATGGGTGTGGGTTTGTCAGACAGGTTATTCCGGCAAAAATCCCTTTTTGGCTTATGTTCGGGCTATTTTTTGCTGTCCTGGCATCGATCTATATCGAAAATAAATTGATGAAAAAAAAGTTGACATAGGCCGGTGAATATGTTATATTTCTCATCTTATGAAAACATACATTGCGAAGAAAACGAATACAGACGCCAATAAGAAGACCTGGTTTATCGTAGATGTCAGGAACAAGGTCCTGGGGCGGGCCGCAGCTAAGATCGCGACAGTGATACGCGGAAAGCATAAAGTCACATATACGCCTAATTTTGATACGGGTGATAACGTTGTGGTTGTTAATGCCAGGAATGTCCGCGTCACAGGGAATAAGCTCAAGGAAAAGCAGTATTTGACCTTTTCAGGTTACCCGGGTGGTTTAAAATCAGCTTCGCTGGAGCTTATGCTCGCTACCAAACCTACTGAGGTCATAAAAAGAGCTGTGCGCCGGATGTTGCCGGCAGGGCCGTTGAGCAGGGATATGCTTAAAAAATTGAGGGTCTATGCAGGCGAGGAGCACCCTTTTAAAAACATTAATTTTAAGAAATTAGAGGTTTGATATGTCAGAAACAATAAAATATAAAGCAACGGGCAGGCGCAAAGAAGCCGCGGCAAGGGTCCGTATGGCTCCAGGGGAAGGTAAGATAGCGGTCAATAAGAGGCCGTATGAAGAATATTTTTCCAGGGAGACGGATAGGATCATAATCAACCAGCCTTTTGTGGCCACCAACACGGTGAATAAGTACGATGTCTTTGCCCTTGTTGACGGAGGAGGGCTCACAGGCCAGGCCGGAGCTTTAAGGCATGGCATATCACGCGCTCTATCCGTGATCGATGATGAGTTTAAGCGTATTTTGAGGAAGGGTGGATTTTTGACCCGTGACCCCAGGACGAAAGAGCGCAAGAAGTATGGCCAGAAAGGCGCCCGCAAGAGATTCCAGTGGACGAAGAGATAAAAAAATTAAGAATTAAAAATTAAAAATTAAGAATTAAGAATTATAAAAGTAAGATCAAACGCCGCTGAGGAAACTCAGCGGTTTTTTTTGTCGACGAAAATCCTTGACGAGATAGCTTTTTTATCTTAACATAATTAGACGACATTTTAATAATTCTCGGCGGGCATAAGTTCGGAAAGCAAAAGAGAGGATGCAATGATAAAAGTTGGTATCGTCGGTGCCAGAGGGTATACCGGCGAAGAGCTTATAAAATTATTGATAAATCATCCGGGTGTGCGGCTGACGTATCTGGCAGCTACCCTCCAGAAGGCGACCCCTATAGACGAGATCTTTCCTCACTTAAAGGGCCTGATCGACCTGAAGTGCGAGAATTTTGACATGGCCCGCGCGGCCCAGAAGTGTGATCTTGTTTTTCTCGCATTGCCTCATACTGTCTCGATGGAAGTGGTCCCTAAGTTTATAAAAAAGAACGTAAGGATCATAGACCTGAGTGCCGATTACCGCCTTAAAAATTTCAGCACCTACAAAGAATGGTATCATAAGGCCCACAAAGACAAGGCCAACCTTAAAAAGTTCGTTTATGGGTTACCTGAGCTTTACAGGGAGAAGATCGCGCGGTCTGATTTTATAGCCAATCCAGGCTGCTATCCGACAGCGGCTATTCTGGGCATTGTGCCGGCGCTCGTGTCCGGTTTGGCTGATAAAGACGGTATCATTATTGATGCCAAATCAGGGGTCAGCGGCGCAGGCAAAAAAGTAGAACTGGGCTATATTTATCCCGAAGTAAATGAGAATTTTAAAGGGTATAAATTTAACGTACACCAGCACTCGCCTGAGATCAACCAAGAGCTTTCGAAGGTGTCCGTCTCCAAGGTTAATGTGACATTTTGTCCGCACTTATTGCCTGTTAACCGCGGCATCTACGAGACTATATATATAAAACTCAAGAAAGCGGCGGATGCTGAAACAGTCATGGATGTTTACCGCAAGTTCTATAAACTCGAATTTTTTGTCAGGGTCTCAAGATCAGGCCGGTTGCCTGAGTTGAAGGATGTGGTTGGGACTAATTTTTGCGATATCGGCCTTTCGTATGACGCAGCCCGCAGCCAGTTGATAGTCGTATCTGTCATAGACAATCTTTTGAAGGGTGCCTCAGGCCAGGCTGTCCAGAATATGAATATCATGTGCGGGTTTGACGAAAAAACTGCTCTCTTATGAATTTCAAAACTCACCAAGCAGCTCTGCCTCTAGGTTTTAAGGCCTGCG
The DNA here is from genome assembly GCA_003451585.1 of Candidatus Omnitrophota bacterium. Taxonomy (GTDB): domain Bacteria; phylum Omnitrophota; class Gorgyraeia; order Velamenicoccales; family Velamenicoccaceae; genus UBA9636. The sequence continues at coordinate 25,524 of DMEU01000011.1, forward strand.
GTATCTCTGCTCGTATAAAGAAAAGTTCGAAATTGGACCTGGCCCTCCTGTATTCAGAAACCCCATGCGTTGCAGCCGGCGTATTTACAGCAAACAGGATAAAGGCCGCGCCTGTTGATCTCTGCATACGTATTTTAGGCAGTAAGAGGCCGGTGCGGGCGATCATCGCAAACAGCGGTAACGCCAATTGTATGACCGGGGCCCAGGGCGTCAGGGACGCGTTTGACATGTCTCGGTCTGTTGCCTCTGAGCTCGGGGTGAAGCCGCATGAGGTGTTAGTTTCTTCTACCGGTATAATCGGCAGGTTACTTCCAATGGAGAAGATCAAAACAGCCGTGCCTTATTTGGTGTCCGCGTTATCAGGCGGGAAGTTAAAGGATGCCGCAGAGGCTATTTTAACTACCGATACGTTTGCAAAGATCGCTGTAAAAAAGATAAATATTGGCGGCAGGGCCGTCACATTTGCCGGTATCGCTAAAGGTGCGGGGATGATAGCCCCGAACATGAAACACGCTACTATGCTTGCTTATATTTTGACGGATGCTGCCATCTCCAGGTATGCTTTGGACAAAGCGGCATCTGAGTGCCTGGGGCCTTCTTTCAATGCTATTACGATAGACGGCTGTATGAGCACTAATGATACGGCTATTATTTTAGCTAACGGGGCCGCGGGGAATAGGGCAATCGGCTCCACAGGTAATGTTTATAAAGTTTTTGCCGTGGCACTAAAAGAGGTGTGCCTTGAGTTGGCAAAGATGATCGTGCGTGATGCCGAAGGTGCCACAAAATTTATCGAGATCTCAGTGCGCGGCGCAAGGAATGGTATCGAGGCCGATAGATTGGCAAAAAGCGTGGCCAATTCAAATCTCTTTAAGTGCGCCATGTTCGGAAGCGACCCTAATTGGGGGCGCATAGCCGCTGCTTTGGGGGCTGTGCCTTCAGGCCTTGTCTGGCAGAAAATGGATATAGTTTTAAATGGCCGGCCTGTTTTCAGGAATGGCAGGCCGATAGCTGTAAAAGACGCCGGATCATTGAAGGGGCGTTTGGTCGAAGTGGAGATAAACCTCAGGCAGGGCGCGGGTTTCGCGCGGGTTTATACTTCAGACCTGTCTTACGAATACGTGCGTATTAATGCGGAATATAATTAGCCGGAAGAGGAAAAATAATGGATGAGGCGATAAAGAAAGCGGATGTTTTGATAGAGGCTTTGCCGTACATTAAGGAGTTCCGCAAAAAAGTTTTCGTAGTCAAGTACGGCGGCAGCATATTGTGCGAAGATTCTATCCGAAGGGGCGTTTTAGAAGATATGGTTTTTTTGAGTTTTATGGGTATCAAGACCGTGCTCGTCCATGGCGGCGGGCCGAATATTTCGGAGAAGATGAGAAAACTTGGTAAAAAATCTGAGTTCGTGGACGGCATGAGGGTTACCGATAAAGATACGCTCCTGGTGGTAGAAGAAGAGTTGAATGGATTGAACAGGCTTATAGTGGATGAGATCAAGGAGATCGGAGGAGTGGCCGCAGGCATCAGCGGCAAAGATCACGGCGTTATACGCGCCAGAAAATTCCCTTCGAAAATAGACTTGGGATTTGTGGGCGAGGTTGCGCGTATTGATACTGATTTTATAGAAGAAGAGCTAAGCGGGAATTCCGTAGTGGTGATCTCGCCTATGGGCATAGACGATGAAGGCGTGGTCTATAACATAAATGCCGATGAAGCGGCTTGTAATATAGCGGCGGCTTTAGGGGCGGAAAAATTCGTACTCTTGACTAATGTGCGCGGCGTGATGCGCAATCCGGAAGACCCGGAATCATTGATAGGAAGCCTGCATCTGTCTGAGATACGCACTCTTATAGAGCAGAACGTAGTGCAATCAGGTATGATACCGAAGGTCAATGCCTGTATTGATTCTATTCGAGGCGGGGTTAAGAAGACGCATATAATCGACGCGCGCATACAGCACGGGCTTTTATTGGAGATATTTACCGACCAGGGTATCGGGACAGAAATAATAAAATAAAATTAGTAATTGAAAATGAAGGATGCATAATTGAGATCGAGAAATCTAAAAAAATTTTTAATTTTTCATTCTTAATTCTTAATTTTTGTTTATATGACCAAACAAGATATATTCGACGCATACAGTGATTACATCATGCCGACTTACACGAAGATGCCGCACATCTTCGTGAAAGGCAAGGGCATGAGGCTCTATGATATCGACGGCAAAGAGTATCTTGATTTCTTTCCGGGCTGGGGCGTGGGAAATGTCGGCCACTGCCATTCGAGCGTGTTGAGCGCCGTACGGGACCAGGTCGGGAAATTGATACATCTTCCGAATAATTATTACCATCCTGCGCAGGCAAAGCTGGCGCGTGAGATCGTGCGTAATTCTTTTGACGGCAAGGTCTTCTTTTCAAATTCAGGCGCTGAAGCCAATGAGGCGGCTATTAAGCTGGCCCGGGCCTATGGTTCAAAGTTCGACACGCCTAAATATGAGATCATTACTTTTGAAAACGCGTTTCACGGACGCACATTGGCTACTGTTACCGCGACCGGCCAAAGAAAATACCAAAAGGGGTTCGAGCCCCTGGTCGAAGGATTCAAGACAAATCTGCCATTCAATGATTTTTCCGCGCTTGCCTCTGCCGTTTCCGATAAGACCGTTGGCGTGCTTTTGGAAGTTGTACAAGGGGAGGGTGGTATCAATGTGGCGGAAAACGGTTTTGTCAGCTCGATCCGCAGGCTATGTGATGAGAAAAAGATGCTTTTGATCATCGATGAAGTCCAGACAGGCCTGGGCCGCACCGGCAAGATGTTTGGATACCAGAATTATGATATAAAACCGGATATGATAACTCTTGCTAAATCACTGGGCGGAGGCCTGCCAATAGGCTGTATGTTGGCAAAAAGAGAGATAGCCGATACCTTACAGCCCGGTATGCATGCCTCGACCTTCGGCGGAAGCCCCATAGTCTGTAAGGCGGCTTTAGGGGTGTTTAAGGCGATCATCAAGGATAAGATGCTCGGTAATACGCAAAAAATGTCCTCTTATCTTTTTGCTGAGCTCAAAGGTTTGAGTGCTAAGCACAAATCGATAAAAGAAGTACGCGGATTGGGCCTTATGGCAGGTATCGAATTGAATATCAACGGGAAAACGGTGGTAGAAGAATGCATCAAACACGGCCTTTTGATCAATTGCACGCACGACAGGGTCTTGCGGCTTATGCCGGCGCTTAATGTGACGAAACGCCAGATCGATCTTGCCGTCCGTACAATTGACAAAGTCCTTCAGGGGGTAAGTTATGCCGGTTAAGAAGCGGGATTTTCTTTCTATCTCAGATCTTAGCGTCGAAGAGATACACGCGTTGTTCGCCAGGACAGAGGAGTTAAAGAAAAGCAGGTTCCTCGACGCATTCAAAAATAAGGCTGTAGGGCTTATTTTTCAAAAACCGTCTTTACGTACGCGCGTCTCTTTTCAGGTAGGTGTGTGGCAGCTGGGCGGGCAGTGTATGTCGCTTTCGCCGGCTGAGGTCAATATAGGCGTGCGTGAATCGATAAAAGACGCCGCCAGGACTTTGTCAAGGTATCTAGATCTTATCGTGGCACGGGTCTTCAAGCACAGGGAGGTAGAGGAACTCGGGCAGTATTCTCTTGTGCCGGTTATCAATGGTTTGAGTGATTCTTATCATCCATGCCAGGCCCTGGCCGATATTTTTACGGTTAAGGAAAAAAGGGGCAGCGTTAACGGCTTGACGCTCGTTTATCTTGGGGACGGCAATAATGTATGCAATTCGCTCCTGCAGATCACATCTATGCTCGGTATGAATATGAAGGTCGCCTGTCCTAAGGGCTATGCGCCGAATAAGGAGGTCTTGGAATTTGCCCAAGCCCAGGGCAAGAAGACCGGAGCTACAATCATGGTAACGCAAGACCCTAAAGATGCGGTTCGTGGCGCAGACGTACTCTATACCGATGTATGGGCCAGCATGGGACAGGAGCGGGAGGCTGCCAAACGCGCGAAGATATTTAAGAAGTACCAGATAAACAAGGAGCTGATGGGGCTTGCTAAAAATAATGCGTTAGTCATGCATTGCCTCCCCGCGCATCGCGGCGCAGAGATCACTGATGATTGTTTGGACAGCCCTAATTCCGTAGTTTTTGACGAGGCAGAAAATAGATTACACGTGCAGAAGGCGATAATGCTTAAATTAGCGGAAGGAAGATAGGAGAAATGAAGAATCCTAAACTCGAAACCCTAGATCCTAAACAAATCCAAATATCAAAATTCCAATGTTCTAAAACAGATAAGTTTAGAATTTTGTATTTCAGGAATTTCGAGTTTGTTTAGAGTTTAGGATCTCGAGTTTAGAGTTTAACATGGGAGACATAATGAAAAAGGTGGTATTAGCATATTCCGGCGGTTTAGATACATCCTGCGCTATTAAATGGCTGGAAGGTAGAGGATGGGAAGTTATCGCCTATATCGGAGATGTTGGCCAGGGCGAAGATTTTGCCGCAATAGAGAAACGGGCCCTGTCTACCGGCGCCAGTAAAGTTTATGTGGGAGACCTCAAGAAAGAGTTTATCGATGATTTTATCCTCCCCACTCTGCACGCCAATGCTTCTTACGAAGGTAAATACCTGTTGGCAACTGCCTTGACGCGCCCTTTGATATCTAAACACTTAGTTGAGGTGGCGCACCGTGAAAAGGCAGGCGCAATAGCCCATGGCTGTACCGGCAAGGGCAATGACCAGGTGCGGTTTGAAGTGACGGCCCGCATACTTGACCCGAAACTCGAAATTGTTGCCCCTGTAAGGGAGTGGGAGTTTAAATCCAGGGAAGAAGAGATAGATTATGCTAAAAGGCTCAACATCCCGTTGAATGTTACCAAGAAGAAGGTCTATAGTATCGATAAGAACCTTTGGGGCATAAGTATCGAATGTGGGGTATTGGAAGATCCGTATGCGGAGCCTCCAAAGGATGCTTATCAGATGACCGTTTCTCCTGAGGATGCCCCGAACAAGCCGGCATATATTGAGATCGATTTTGAGAGCGGGATCCCCGTCAAGATCGACGGAAAAAAATACGGGTTAGAAGATCTTATAGAAAGATTGAACAAGGTGGCAGGAAAAAACGCCGTCGGCCGGGTGGATATGGTCGAGAACCGGCTTGTGGGAATAAAGTCCAGGGAGATATATGAATTCCCTGCCGCAACCTGCCTTTATGCCGCGCACAGAGACCTGGAGTCGCTCGTTTTAGACAGGGAGCTACTGCATTTTAAGCAGTCTTTGGAATATAAATATGCCGAGCTCGTCTATTACGGCCTCTGGTATTCACAGCTCAAGAGGTCTCTAGATGCTTTAATCGCAGACACGCAGAAGAATGTAACAGGTTCGGTAAGGTTGAAGCTTTATAAGGGGAGTTGTGCGGTTGTCGGGAGAAGGTCCCCTAAATCCTTATATAAGGAAGAGCTGGCGACCTATACTGAAAAGGATAAATTCGACCAAAAACTTGCCGAAGGATTCATAAGGCTTTGGGGATTGCCATTTCAGAAGTAATAAAAAATTAAAAATGAAGAATTAAGAATTGGGGTCAAAATGGCTAAGAAATTATGGGGTGGAAGGTTTACGGCAAAGATGAATCCGCTTTTTGAGAAGTTCAGTTCGTCTATCGAAACAGACTGGCGCTTGGCTGAGTGCGATCTGATAGGTTCATATCTGCATATCTATGTGCTTTATGGCGCAAAATTGATCTCAAAGGCAGAGTTTCTGGCGCTAAAAAAAGGTATAAAAAGCCTGCTTTCGGATGCTCAAAAAGGAGCGCTTAGGCCTGATCCTGCTTGTGAAGATGTGCATTCCTGTATCCAGAATATGCTCGAAAAGAAGGTTGGTAAGGCAGTCGAGAAATTACAGACCGCCCGTTCAAGGAACGACCAGGTGGCTTTTGATACGCGTTTTTATTGCCTTGAAGAATCCATGGGCTTGCACCACGCGATCTTCGAGCTCAACAAGAGCTTAAAGGCCTTGGCTGGCCGGTACGCTAGCCTTATAATTCCTGGCTATACACATCTTCAGCATGCTCAGCCGGTTTATTTTAAGGATTATTTAGGTGCATATGAGGCGATGTTTGTCGAAGACGCAGCCCGCTTAGAGTGTTTTGCCGGCAGGCTTGAGATAACTTTAGGTTCCGGCGCTCTTGCAGGTACGCCTATACCGGCACTCGTCTATAAGACGCAGATCAAAAAGGCCTTAAAAGAATTAGGCTTAGTTGATCCGATCTATGAGGTGTTGCCACCGAAGAACAGCCTGGTCGTGGTCAGTGACCGGGATTTTGTGGTTGAGCTTTTATCGATCCTGGCTATTTTCGGCATGCACGTCTCAAGATTGTGTGAAGACCTTATCCTATGGTCTTCTAAGGAATTCGATTTCATCGAATTAGGCGATGAATTCTGCACCGGCAGTTCTTTGATGCCGCAGAAGAAGAACCCCGATGCCTTGGAACTTATGCGCGGCGCCTCCGGCATCCTCTACGGCGACCTTATGTCCGTTTTGACCACGATGAAGGGGCTTCCATTGTCCTATAATCGCGATATGCAGTGGGATAAACAGCCGCTCTTTGCGTCTTTGGATATCGTTCGGTTTGAAACATATATCCTGACGCAGTTGGTGCCGGCTATAAAAATGAAAAAGCTTAGTATTGACAGGCAATTAGAGGATGAATCGTTGTATGCCACGGATCTTGCGGATTACCTTGTTTCAAAGGGAGAGACGTTCAGGTCCGCCCATGAAAGCATCGGCAGGCTTGTGAGGTATTCGATATCATATAACAAGGCCATAAAAGATATGTCAGATGCCGAATTAAAACAGTTTTCAAGGCATTTCGGCAAAGAGGAAGTCCTGAAAAGACTGGATCCTAAATCGTCGGTTTATTTTAAAAAGTCGGTTGTTCGAAAATAATTATGCACGATTTTAATTATAACGGGAAAGAGCTTTACTGCGAGAAGGTCCCGGTCGGGAAGTTGGCCGCTAAATTCGGCACGCCGCTTTATGTATACAGCCATAAGACACTCGTAGGCCATTTTTTAAAACTCAAAAAAGCCTTCAGCGATATCCGTCCGTTAATCTGCTTCTCCGTTAAATCCAATTCTAACCTGTCTATTTTAAAGGCCCTGCTGGAGCGCGGCGCAGGGCTTGATATAGTTTCCGGAGGTGAATTGTATCGCGCCAAAAAGATTGGGGCGGACGCAGGAAAAATAGTATATGCCAGCGTAGGCAAGACAAAAGAAGAGATCAGGGATGCTATTAGAGCCGGCATCTTCTTGTTCAATGTGGAGTCTTTACAGGAGCTGGCGCTTATCAGCGAGGTAGCAACTGTTTTAAAAAAAGAAGCGCGCGTATGCATTCGTATTAATCCTAATATCGACCCACACACACACCGTTATATCACAACAGGCACGGTTGACAGTAAGTTCGGTGTTGATCTTGATACCGCGCGCATCATCTTTTTGAACAGGGAGAATTTTAAAAATATCAAATTTGCCGGTTTGCATGTCCACATAGGTTCTCAGATAACGCAGGTGGCCCCGTTTTTGGCAGCTTTAAAGAGGATATCTTTGTTTATCGATGGATTAAGGAAGATGGGCGTGCCTTTGGAATGGCTAAATATCGGAGGCGGCCTGGGGATCATATATAATCAGGAGAGGCCCCAGACAGCGGAAGGATTTGCCGCAAAGGTAGTGCCTATTCTAAAGAAAATAGGCTTAAAGGTGATTTTGGAACCTGGCCGTTTTATCGTAGGGAATGCCGGTATCCTGGTCGCGAGCGTTATTTATGTTAAAGACACGTTGGCCAAGAGATTTGTTGTGGTGGACGCCGGCATGAATGACCTGATCCGGCCTGCACTTTATGACGCCTATCATGAGATATTGCCGTTGGTAAAGACAGAGGACAAAGGGCGGAAGTCAGAGGACAGAAAAAAAACAGATATCGTAGGGCCGATATGCGAGAGCGGTGATTTTCTGGCCAAGGGGAGGGACCTGCCGCTTTTTGGGCCCGGAGACTTATTGGCTGTCATGGGCGCAGGCGCTTATGGATTTTCCATGTCGTCTAATTATAACAGCCGAAGGCGTGCAGCCGAAGTATTGGTCAAAGGGGATAAATTTTATCTTATTCGAGGGCGCGAAAGTTTTGATGATCTGGTGCGCCTGGAGAAGGCCATAAGGTTATGAAGAGCATTAAATTTACCAAAATGCAGGGTTCCGGGAATGACTTCGTAGTGATCGAGGGCCGCCAGCCACCAGGGTCCGCCAGCCACCGGTCACAAATAAGAAAGATTTGTGACCGTATTTACGGCATAGGCGCTGACGGCGTACTTTTGCTTGAGAGATCAAAAAAGGCTTATATAAAGATGAGGATCTTTAATGCCGACGGCTCAGAGGCAGAGATGTGCGGTAACGGCGCGCGGTGCGCTGCGCTTTATATAAGCCAAAAGGCAGGAGGTATGAGCCATAAGATAAGGCTTGAAACAAAAGCTGGGATGATCGAGGCGGAAGTAAAGGGCGACAAAGTAAAGATCAAACTCACTGATCCCATTGATCTAAAACTTGACCTGCACGTTAACGTTGGCGGGAAAGACTATGAGATAGATTATTTGAATACAGGCGTCCCTCATGCGGTCATCGAGGTCGATGATTTAGGTGATCTGCCTGTAGGGCGGCTGGGTCATGCCATCCGCCACCATGAGGTCTTTAGGCCCGCAGGGACAAATGTTGATTTTATAAAGATAGTCGATAAGGGCCATATATCGGTCAGGACCTATGAGCGCGGGGTCGAAGATGAAACTTTGGCCTGCGGCACGGGTTCTGTTGCCTCGGCCATCATAGCTGTCTTAAATTCCTGCGGTGAATCTCCTGGGCATTTGGGCCGAACGCACAAGGTGTGCGTCAAGACCAGGAGCGCAGAGAAGCTTACGGTATATTTCAAGGCATTAAAAAAGAAGATAACGGATGTTTGGCTCGAGGGAAAGGCAAAGATCGTTTACAGGGGGGATTATTATGTTTAAGGGGTCGATCGTTGCGCTTGTCACGCCGTTTTCCAGAAAAGGCGGAGTGGATGAGGCTGCGTTGAAGAGACTTGTAGAATTCCATGTAAAAAACGGGACAGACGGGATAGTCCCTTGCGGCACAACGGGCGAATCCGCCACGCTTAATTATGAGGAGCATGAGCGTGTGATCGAGATCTGCGTTAAGGTTTCAAAAAAGAGAATACCTGTCATTGCAGGCACAGGTTCTAATTCTACGCAGGAAGCCATTGACATGAGCCTGTTTGCTAAAAGGGTGGGTGCAGACGGCCTGCTTTTGGTCTCTCCCTATTACAACAAACCCACGCAGAAAGGCCTATATCTGCATTTTAAGGCTGTAGCAGATAGCGTGGGGCTGCCGGTCGTACTCTACAATATAGCCTCACGCACAGGTGTTAATATCGAGCCTGAAACAGTGTGCAGGCTTTCGCAGGATTGTAATAATATCGTGGGTATCAAGGAAGCGAGCGGTTCGTTAGAGCAGATGTCGCGCATTATCGCTTTATGCGGTAAAAAGCTGACCATGCTTTCAGGTGATGATTCGTTGACGCTGCCTTTGATGGCCATAGGAGGCGAAGGTATAATCTCGGTTGTAGCTAACATCATACCGAAAGATGTAAAGGCGCTCGTTTCCGCTTTTAAACGCGGTGATATAGCGCAGGCGCGCCGGCTGCATTACAAAATGCTGCCGTTAATAAAAGCTATGTTTATTGAGACGAACCCGATACCTGTTAAGACGGCTATGGGGCAGATGAAGTTGTGCGAGCCCTCTTTGAGGCTCCCAATGTGCGAAATGATGCCGGAGAACCTTGCTAAATTAAAGAAGGCGTTGAAAGAATATGGGCTTATCTAAAATTAAACTTGGCGTGAGCGGAGCGTTTGGAAAGATGGGGGCTAGGATCCTTGCCTTGGCATCTTGCGATGCTGATTTTGCGATCGCGCTCGCTTTGGAACGGCTGGGACATCCGCAGTTGGGCGAAAAGGTATTCGGTGTGGATGTGGCATCTGATCGGTCTATGATAAAGGATGCGGACTGCCTGGTCGATTTTTCTTCCCCGGAAGCGACGCTTGAGAATTTATCATTTGCCGCGCGTTTTAAAAAGGCCATGGTCATAGGGACCACCGGCTTTACAGACGGGCAGAAAAAAATGATCGGTGCTTTTGCTAAAAAAATACCGGTTGTGCTTTCTCCTAATATGTCTATAGGCGTAAACGTCCTTTTTGAATTAGTGCGCCAGGCTGCGCGTTCGCTCCCTGTGGAGTATAAGGCCTATATCGTCGAATCGCACCACGTCCATAAAAAAGACGCGCCTTCGGGGACGGCCAAGTTCCTTGCTGGGATAGTCAAAGAAGAGCGCGGGGTCGAGTGTGCGGATGTAAAGTCCATTCGAAAGGGAGAGATAATCGGCGACCATGATGTTATATTTGAGTGCCCTTCGGATACTATCGTCCTGCGGCATAATGCGAAGACGCGCGATATTTTCGCTCAAGGCGCATTGCAGGCTGCGAAGTTCGTCGTGAAAAAAAAGAGGGGCCTTTTTGGTATGGCCGATGTTTTAAAAGGGTTAAAAAAATAGGAAGGGACCATGAACATAACAGTATCCAAAAAATTAGAGAGCCTGCCGCCTTACTTATTCGCCCAGATAGATGCGGCAAAGAGGAAGGCAAGGCTTGAAGGCAGGAATATCATCGATCTCGGCGTAGGTGACCCGGATATACCGACGCCTGCCTTTATAATCGAAAAACTTTATGAGGCGGCGCGTGACCCTAAGAATCACCGTTATGCCTTGGATCAGGGCATGCCTGAATTAAGGGATGCGATAGCCGAATGGTATAAAAAAAGATTCAATGTGGATTTAAACCCGGATAGAGAAGTCCTTCCCTTAATCGGGTCAAAAGAAGGCATAGCCCATATTCCGGTAGCCTTTCTTGACAGGGGAGATTCAGTGCTGGTCCCTGACCCGGGTTATCCCCCGTACAGGAATGCTACCATTTTGGCGGACGGTAAACCGCAGGCCATGCCACTGAAGAATTCCGGCGGGTTTTTGCCGGATATAGACGGCATATCTCCCAAGATAGCTGAAAAAACAAAGCTTATGTTCTTGAATTACCCGAATAATCCAACCTCTGCTACGGCTGACAGGCCGTTTTACGAAAAAGTTGTTGGGTTTGCAAAACAATATAATATTATTGTATGTCATGATGCGGCTTATTCCGAGGTTGCATTTGACGGCTATAGGCCTATGAGTTTTCTGGAAGTGTCCGGCGCAAAAGAGGTAGGGGTGGAGTTCCATTCTTTGTCTAAGACTTTTAATATGACAGGCTGGCGGATCGGTTGGGTGTGCGGTAATGAGCAGGCCGTGGCCGCGCTTGCAAAAGTGAAGTCAAATATCGACTCCGGGATCTTTCAGGCAATACAGGTGGCTGGGATCGCGGCTTTGAAAGACGGGGCCTCCGCGGTGGAAGACAATAATAAGGTTTATGCAGAGAGGATCCAGGTTTTTACAGACGGCCTTAAAAATTTAGGATGGAAGGTGGATAAGCCCAAGGCCACGTTCTATGTATGGGCCAAGATACCAAAGAAGGCGAAATCTTCGCTTGAATTCTCGCAGATCTTGTTGGAGCGCGCGAATATCGTAGCTACGCCAGGTATTGGATTTGGAAAATACGGCGAAGGTTACGTCCGCTTTGCCATGACCGTAAATAAAGAGATGTTGAAAGAAGCCGTCGATAGGATGAAAGTGTATCTGATAGATCAGTTTTAACGGGCAAGAATTAAAAATTAAAAATGAAGAATGAACAAAAGTTTTTAAAAATTCTTAATTCTTAATTTTTCATTCTTAATTTATTTATGGTTTGTTATATCGGGATAGGTTCAAATATCGGAAATAGATTTGCCTATATCAGAGAGGCCCTGGGCCTGTTAGAGGGAAAAAGGGCGATCCTTATCAAAAAGATCTCTGATATCTATGAGACAAAGCCGGAAGGCGGGCCGGGCGGACAGAGGAATTATTTGAACTTGGCAGTAAAACTTGAAACCGGGTTGCGGCCGCTTGAGTTGCTAAGTGAATTAAGGGATATCGAGAGAAGATGCGGGCGTAAGGCGCGTGCGGCACGCTGGGCGGCAAGAGAAATAGACTTAGACGTACTTTTTTATGGTTCCAGGCTTATAGATGAAAAGATGCTGAAAGTGCCGCATCCGTTGATGCATAAACGATCTTTTGTGTTGAGGCCGTTATCTGATATCGCGCCAGGGTTTATGCATCCGGTCCTGAAAAAAAGCATAAAGGTTTTATTAGGGGCTTTAACAGTAAAATGAAAAATCCTAAATCCGAAACCCTAAATCCTAAACAAATCCAAATATCAAAATTCCAATGTTCTAAAACAGATAAGTTTGGAATTTTGTATTTCAGGAATTTCGAGTTTGTTTAGAGTTTAGGATTTCGAGTTTAGAGTTTAAATAAAGGACAGCTTTAAGTGAAGATCGTAAAAAAGATATCCCTGCTTCGGAAGGACCTGACTTTACTGCGGCGTAAAGGGGGCCGAATCGGTTTTGTCCCTACTATGGGTTATCTGCACGAAGGGCACCTCTCTTTGGTGCGCCAGGCCAAAAAAGACAATGACATAGTTGTAGTGAGTATTTTTGTAAATCCTCTCCAATTCGCGCCGAACGAAGATTTCCGGCACTACCCAAGGGACCTAAAGAGGGACGCAAAGTTGTTGAAGGGGTTTTGTGATATTCTTTTTGCGCCTTCTTCTGATGAATTATACCGTAAAGATTTCTGTTCATCGGTAGAGGTCAAGGGTACGGACGAGGCGCTCTGCGGCTTATCGCGCAAAGGGCATTTCACAGGCGTGTCGACGGTGGTGGCAAAACTTTTCAATATTGTCTTAGCCGATAATGCCTATTTTGGGCGCAAGGACGCCCAGCAGGCTGCAGTCATTAAGAAGATGGTTTCTGATCTGGATTTCCCGGTCAAGGTACATGTATTGCCTATTGTGCGAGAAAAAGACGGTTTGGCTATGAGCTCAAGGAATACATATTTGACTATAGAAGAGAGAAGACAGGCAGTGGTCTTGTTCCAGGCATTGAGATCCGCCGAAAGGATGGCGGCTGGCGGAATAAGGGATTCTGCTAAAATACGCCAGGCCTTGGAGGATTTTATAGGCCACACTCCTTCAGCGCGCATTGATTATATAGAGATAGCGGATGCCAGGACGCTCGCTCCGCTTGCCAGAATAGAAAAAGATGCCTTGTTGCTCTTGGCGGTTTATATTGGAAAGACCAGGCTTATAGATAATACGTTATTAAAAGTAAAGAAGCTGGCAGTTACCAGTGGTTACTAACGGTTACTATCGGTTACCAAGAAGTTTTCGTAACTGTTCGTAATTATTATTAACCAATAGTAACTGTAAGTAACTATAAAATAATGGCTACTAAAAAGCTGAAAATCGGGATCGTCGGATGCGGTGCCATTGGCTCTACCTTGGCTGTATTGCTTCAGAAGAAGTTCGCCAAGAATATAAAAATTGTTGCTTTATGTGATATCGATATGAAGCGCGCCCGGCTGCTCGCAGGAAAAGTTAAGGAGGCGGATGCAGTTTCTTTAGAAAAATTGATCAAGGCCAGTGATCTGGTGGTAGAGAGCGCTTCGGCGAAAGTTTCCTTTGAGATCGCTCAAAAGGCATTGTATGCAGGAAAAGAGGTTCTGGTGATGAGCGTTGGAGGCATACTTGGCAAGGAGAAGAGGCTTTTTGATCTGGCTGAAAAGAAGAAGACGAAGATATTTTTTCCTAGCGGAGCGGTATGCGGATTGGATGGGATACGTGCCTTATCTCTTTCAAAGATCAAAAAGATCACTTTAACTACGATGAAGCCGCCTCAAGGATTAAAAGGTGCCTCATATTTGTTAAAGCACAATATCAGCTTAGATGGCATAACCGGCGATAAGGTGGTTTTCCAGGGCAGCGCTATGGAAGCTGTACGAGCCTTTCCGCAGAATATCAATGTAGTCGCTGTGCTGAGCCTGGCGGCGAAAGGCCAGGTCATGCCAAGGGTTAAAATTGTAGCCTCTCGGTCTTTGAAGAGGAACGTGCATATTATCGAAGTAGATTCTGATGCCGCGCATCTAAAGATTAATTGCGAGAATGTACCCAGCCCGGATAATCCGAGGACGAGTTACCTGGCTATTCTGTCGGCATTGGCAGTGATCGCCGGCATCTTGGACCCTGTCAAGATAGGGGCATGATTTTGAAAATAGAAAATGGAGCAAAAGGCCGCAATAGAAAATTTCTTCTCTTTTCTATTGTCTATTTTCCATTGCTCTATTTTTTTGTGAAACAAAAAAAATAAGGGAGGGGGGTGATTTTAGATGGCACAGAAAGTTGCAAAGTTAGGCGTAAAGCGTGAGAAAGGGTATCTTTACTTCATCGATAAGGCTGGTGACGTTTCTTGCGCTCTGATGGCCAGAGGCAAAAAGAAGGGTGGTAAACCCAAGAAGGTTGCCAAGGCCGGTATTGAGAAAAAGAATGGTTTTCTTTATTTTCTCGATAAGCAGGGTGATATTGCCTGCGCGAAACTCGTCAGAGGCGGAAAGAAGAAAAAAGCAAAAAAGAAATAGTTTTAAAAGAAATACCCTCACCGTCTGCCAATGTATTTAAGGCTGGCGGTGAGGGGTCTGCTCCTTTTTGGCCCCAGATCTCATATTTAATGCCTTGTGATGACAAACCTTAAAAATCGTTTTTATGTTTCCGGTGTTTTTCTGCGTAAGTTCTTATTCGGACGCGATCCAAGTGAGCTTATTTTGTCCGTTCTAATTGGTTTATATGTTGTCTTTTTTTCTGTCATTTCATATTTAAAATTCGATTCGTTTTCCTATGGGGATTATGACCTGGCTTATTTTGACCAGATCATATGGAATATACTCCATGGTTCAGTATTTAGTTCGATATTGGGCATTGTTTTTCTTGGTAACCATATGCAATTGATATGGTTTATTTTGGCTCCTTTTTATTGGTTGTTCCCTCATCCGTTGACACTCTTGTTCCTCCAGAGTCTTTTTTTAGGTGTGGCCGCTTATCCTTTATTCTTGCTAGCTAGGGGTTTTCTGGGATCAAGGTGGGGCACAGGGGTAGCACTTCTATACCTGTTATATCCGGCCGTAGCCTTTTTGAACCTGTTCGAGTTCCATCCAAGCGCATTCCTGCCTTTGTTTCTCTTTAGCGCTCTTTATTTTTTTCACGCTAATAGATTTACGTCTTTTTTGATATTTCTTTTTTTGGCCGTCTCGTGCCAGGAAAATATAGCGTTGGCCGCGCTAGGGATGGGTTTTTATGCGTTTTTTTCGCGACGCAGCTTGCGTTGGGTCATTGTGCCTGTGCTCTTCGGAGCCATATACCTCTTGGTTTCCATAAAGCTCATCATCCCCAGGTTAAACAATGATACCAGCCAATTTTTTTCTCTATATCACCATTTAGGCGGGTCTGTCGGTGAGATCTTCGTCAATTTACTTAAGCACCCTGTCGCTATGGCGCGTTTTGCTTTATCCGGGCCCAGGCTGAGTTTTTTGGCCGATCTCTTCGGCCCTCTTTCTTTTGTGCCCCTCCTGGGCCCTTTGCCGTTATTGTCGGCATTGCCGTTGTTCGCTCAGCATCTTTTATCGGCACGCATAACCCAGGTCATGATCCAATACCATTATACGGCTGAATTGATACCTTTTGTTTTTGCAGGCTTTATTTTCGGTATCAAAAATCTATTGAAGTTGGACTTGGTCAAAAAGAACCAGCCGGCACTTATTTTGGCCTTGTCCGTTTTCTTCCTTGCGTTCAGCTATTTTAGAGGGCCTTATTTTCATCTGCCGCGCATGGTTGGTACGGCCTTAAAGAAGGACATCTATGACCGTAATAAAGAGGATCTTTTGAAAAAGATCCCGCCTGACGCGCCTGTTATCGCTACTTTTGAGTTTTTGCCGCGCCTGACACATCGCAAAGAGCTGTATTCTTTTCACCACCAGTATACGGGGCGTTATACCTTATCTAATAATGCCTATCGCGTTCCCGATACCGTACGATACGCCCTTATTGATTTTAAAGACCCTTTGACATTCGGGAGTTTTTATCAGCCGGAAGGCTATAAGAATATTCAGGAATTGCTGGCTCGCGGGAAGTGGGGGGTGGTTGATGCCAGGGATTCGACTGTTTTATTCGTATTGGGTGTTTCCGATAAATACGGGTTATATCGCATACTGCAGGAAGAGCCTGAACCGCAGCATAAGATGAATGTGCCGGTCGATGATGACGTGGCGTTTTTAGGTTTCGATATCGAAGGCGCAAACAGGCATTTTTTTCATATTACTTTTTATTGGGAGTCTCTAAGGGCGACGCAGAAGGATATCCATATTTTTATACATTTCACCGATGAGAATGGCAAGATAAGGCATGAAGTTGTCCGCCCTGTTTGTTATGGTATCTATCCTACCAATGCCTGGGTACCAGGCGAACGGATAAGAGAAGATGCTTATTTGACGATACCCCCTGGATTGCCTCCTGGGCGGTACAATATCTCTATGGGATTTTATGACTACAGGACGGGCACAGGTTTTTATGTTAATCCACGCGATGCCTTGGGAAGGGTCTTTTTGACACAGTCGGTTTTTGATTAGTTACTACCTAATGCGAGGGCAAATGCCAATTTTTTCAGAGGTAGGATGTAATCTTTGCGGAGCGGATAACTACGAAGTTCTCTTTAAGACTTATTCCGGGGATATGTCGGTAGGCGTTGATTCCCTGGAGATCACGGACCGTAATATCGATATCCATGCGCGCATTGTCCGCTGCCGTAAGTGCGGGCTGGTCTATGCCAATCCTCGGCCGCCGTTTGACCGTCTCTCATCCGATGATGTGACGCTGGCCCAGGGCAGCTATCCTGAAGAGGAGGCAGGCGCCCGTTTTGCAGCAAGGTCTGTCCTGAGAGCTTCGAAGAAATTCAAGAGGGCTGGAGGCGACTTGTTGGCGATAGGTTTCGGCGTAGGGTTTTTCTTGGATGAGGCCAAAAAGGACGGTTGGAACGCCTGCGGAGTGGAGTTTTCCAGGGCCTCTGCCGCATATGCGAAAGAAAAACTCCAGCTGGAAAATTTGATAGAAGGGCATTTCGATCCATGCATGTTCCCCGCAGGGCATTTTGACCTTGTGGTTCTGAAGGATTCATTGGACCACCTGGAAGACCCCAGGGGTATCTTAGAGGGGGTCAGGCGTATTTTAAAACCATCAGGCCTGTTCTATCTCAACGCGCCCAATATAAACGGCCCTGTGAGCAGGCTGCTAAGATCGAAGTGGTGGGGTATAAAACATGCGCATCTTTATTATTTTACACCGCGGACACTGACGAAGATGCTGGATGCGGCAGGTTTCGTCCCTATGGCTTTAAGGCCATATGTGCGTGCCTATACCATTAAGTACTGGCTGCTTAAGATCGCTTTTTATAATAAGGACCTTTATCGTTTTTTATCTTTTTTCGAAAAGACAAGATTTGCCGCTAAGGTGCTTAAGTTGAATCTCTGGGACAGGGTAGAGGTATTCTCTAGAAGGAGCCGGAGAATGGAATATTTGGATGAACTGGAATCTCCGGCAGCACCGGTTGAGAACAAGAGGATGAAAGTTATTGCGGTATTGCCGGCTTATAATGCCGCCAAGACCTTGAGCAGGACAGTAGCTGATATACCCAGGGAGTGTGTCGACGATATAATCCTGGTGGACGATAACAGTAAGGACAACACCGTAGAAGTTGCCAGGGGGCTTGGGCTTAAGGTCTATGTCCATCAGAAGAACAAAGGTTACGGAGGGAACCAAAAGACATGCTATATCAAGGCGCTTGAATCGGGCGCGGATATAGCCGTCATGGTCCATCCTGATTATCAGTATGACCCCAAGGCGATCATCAGTCTGATCGAGCCTATTGAGAACGGCAGGGCAGATGCTGTTTTCGGGTCGCGCATGATGAAGCGCGGTGCATTGGAGGGCGGTATGCCTCTGTGGAAGCATAATGCCAATGTTCTTTTGACGGCTTTAGAAAATGTGGTACTGGGGACTTATCTGACAGAATACCACTCGGGTTTTCGCGCCTACAGCGCCCGTTACCTAAGAAGTGTTGCCTTTGAAAAGAATTCGGATGGTTTTATATTTGATACGGAGATAATCGTCCAGGGGTTGTTCAAGCATATGCGCATAGAAGAAGTGCCTATCCGTACCAGGTATTTTGATGAGGCGTCCACGATAAAATTGCTGCCGTCCGTCATATACGGCCTTGGGATAATCAAGACCATGGCAAAGGCCGTTCTTCATGAAAAAGGGCTTATTCGTTTTAAACAATTTTTGTAAAAAATACAGGATGGCGGAAATGGCATGTGGGCACAAGGATAGAAAGGAGTGGCGGGTCTGTAAGCAGGATGTATTATATGAGTGCCGTTCCTGCGGACTGGTCTTTCTTCCGGCAGGCTGCCAGGAACACAGTGCCGAGGCATTGTATGAGGATTATTATAAGAACGAGACAGGGGGCCGTTTTAATTATGGCCTTGAATACATCATCCGTATCTTTCGTTTTTTCAGGGCGCTAAAGATATTTTTATTGTGCCCAAAGGCAAAGAGCATTCTTGATATAGGCAGCGGCCGCGGCTTCATGCTTTATTACCTGAAAAAATTCTACGGTTATGAAACCGTAATAGGCACACAGATCTCTAAGAACGGGCTGGAGTTTTCAAGAAAACGCCTTGGGTTGGAGGTATACGGTAAGGACCTTCTGGATCTTGACCTGGGCGATTCCAGGTTTGACGTGATTTCGATGTGGCATGTCTTAGAGCATGTGCCTGCCCCGGAGCGCTATATTGAAAAGATATACAGCTCTTTAAAGCCGGGAGGCAAGCTTGTAGTCGAGGTGCCGAACCTTCGTTCATGGACGGCCGCTTTCACCGGGCCGTACTGGCTGGGGCTGGATTTGAAGTACCACCTGTATTTTTTTACCCCCCGCTCATTGGGCGGGCTATTGGAAAAATACGGCTTTCGGATAACGCTAACGCACACTTTTTCTTTGGAATATTCGATATTCATATCGGTCCAGAGCATCGTCAGTTTTTTAACGCGTTCAGACCAGGTATTTTTTGAATGGCTGCAAACAGGCAGGATGCGCCCTGCGATATTGTTACATATATTTTTGTTTCTTTTGCTGACACCGCTTTGTTTTTTAGCTAATATCCTTCTTTTCTTTTCAAAGAAGGGCGAGGTCTTGTTGATGGTCGCTGAGAAACCTGTTACTGGAGGCGCTGGCCTGGATCTACAGGCATAACAACATGGCCAAGGTCCTTTTCTTTAATCCCCCATCAAGAGAGAACGTTTACCTTAAGACAAACGTAAGTGTCGGGGCGCCGAGCTATCCTAATTTGACCCTGGCTACCCTGGCAGGCCATCTTGTTGCTAACCATAAGGTCAGGATCGTAGATCTTGATGTTGTGGGAGCCGTCCATGAGGACTTGTTCGATGCAATTGTTGATTTTTCGCCTGATATCATAGCATCTTCCGCGAAAACCCCGGATTATTTTGCGGTCCGCGGCCTGATGCGTGAGGTCAAGAGGCGTTATCCTGGAGTAAAGACTATAGTGGGTGGCGTCCATGTTACAGCCTGCCCTGAAGATGCGGCTGGTGAACTATCCTTCGATATTGTCGTCCTAGGGGAAGGCGATACGGCTATCCTTGAGATCTTATCCGTTGATGATCTTGGTAAGGTACCCGGGATAATCTACCGAAAGCCGGATTCCGGGGAGGTGGTTTTTACAGCGCCTCGCGGCCTTATTGAAGACCTCAACAAGCTGCCTTATCCTGCCTGGGACCTTTTTGATCTAAGCCTTTACGAGAATTCCAGGTTGTCTTGCCGGCGCAATCCTGTCGGCCATATCGAAACCAGCCGTGGGTGTGCAGCACAATGTAATTTCTGTAATAAGCTTATCTTTGGCAGCAGGCCGCGTTCAAAAATACCCCAGCGGGTCGTAGATGAGATGGAGTATATGCTGCGTTGCGGGTTTCGGGAGGTCCACGTTGCCGATGATAGTTTTACTCAGGATATCGGGCGCGCAAAGGAGGTCTGTAGGGAGATCTTAAGGCGCGGTTTAAAATTTCCATGGGCCCTTATCAATGGTATCCGCGTGAATATGGTTGATCTAGAATTCCTCTCCCTTGCTAAAAAGGCCGGCTGCTGGCAGGTCGGTTTCGGCATAGAAACAGGAGACCAGGAAGTCCTTAATAAGATCAGTAAGAACATTACGATCGCGCAGACAGAGAATGCCGTTAAACTCGCAAAAAAAGCCGGTCTGGATACGTTCGGTTTTTTTATCTTCGCCCTGTCCGGCGAGACGGAAGCCTCGATGAGGCGGACGATCTCTCTGTCCAAGCGGCTGCCCCTTGATATGGCAAAATTCGATATATGTATCCCTTATCCGGGCACCCGTTATTATAACGAGCTTAAGGCGGAAGGGCGCATCAAGAGTTATGATTGGTCTAAGTATATCTGCCATCAGACAGAGGAGCATTTATTCGATCACCCCAATCTCCCATGGGAGACCATCGAGTCCTACTATAAAAAGGCCTTCAGGGAATTTTATTTGAGGCCGGGTTTTTTCTTCAGGCGTTTTTTGAGAAGCCTGCGCATGAACGATCTTATAAATGACATCCGGTATTTTTTGAGGTCTAAGTGGTGAGAGGCAAAAAAATATGAGCAGCACACATTTGATCATAAAGGGCGCCAGGGAGCATAATCTAAAAAATATATCGCTCGAGTTGCCGCGCAATAAATTGATCGTAGTAACCGGCCTTTCAGGCTCAGGAAAATCGTCCCTGGCTTTTGATACTATTTATGCCGAAGGCCAGAGGCGCTATGTCGAGAGCCTTTCGAGTTATGCCCGCCAGTTCTTAGAGCAGCTCCAAAAACCCGATGTCGATATCATAGAAGGCCTTTCGCCCACCATATCTATAGAGCAGAGGACAGCCGGAGGCAACCCTCGTTCGACAGTTGGGACCCAGACTGAGATATATGATTACTTGAGATTGTTATTCGCGCGCATAGGTATTCCGCATTGCCCTAAATGTGGCCGGCGGGTCGAGCGGCAGAGCGCGCAGGAGATAGTCGGCCAAGTTATGCGGTTGAAGAATGGGACAAAGATAGAGGTCTTGTCTCCTCTAATACAAGGCCGCAAAGGCGAATATCGCAAGATACTTGGCCAGATCCAAAAAGACGGTTTTGTGAGGGCAAGGATCGACGGCAAGGTCTATGAGTTAGACGCGGAGATAAAACTGGATCGTTACAAGGTGCATCATATTGAAGCCGTTGTCGACAGGCTTGTTGTAGACGAGAGTATTAAAACACGGCTCACCGATTCCGTTGAAACAGCTTTAAAATTCGGCAAAGGCATCGTTATTATAAGTCATCAGGGTTCGCCAGTCACTAGTCGCCAGTCACTAGTCACTAGCCACCAGCCACTAGCCACCAGGGTTCATCAGTCAAAAGATATGGTTTTTAGTGAATTATATGCTTGTACAAGTTGTGGAGTAAATATTCCCGAGATAGAGCCGAGGATATTCTCGTTCAATTCCCCGTACGGCGCCTGTCATGCGTGTAACGGGCTGGGGTTTAAAATGGAATTTGACTTAGACCTTATAATACGTGATAAGAGCAGGTCTATCCTTGGCGGTGCGCTTGAGCCCTGGAAGCGCGGAGGCAAAGGGTATCTGTTGTATTATCGCAGCCTGTTGCGTGAGCTTTCTGGCCGTCTCGGGTTTGATCTAGATACGCCGTTTAAAAAATTGAAGAAACAGGAGAGGGATGCTATCCTTTACGGTTGTGATGAGATGATATGGGGCAGGAGATTCGAGGGGCTGGTCCCTCACTTAGAGAGGCTTTTTAACCAGACGGACAGCTTGTACTTAAAAGAAGAGATCTCAAAATTCATGTCGCAGCTGCCGTGTCCGGTCTGCGCCGGATCGAGGTTAAATAAAGAGAGCCTTGCCGTGACTATCAAGGATAGGTCCATTTGGGACGTGGTGCGTATGACGATAACACAAGCGTACGAGTTTTTTTCCGGCCTGGAACTGACTTTAAAAGAAAAAGTTATCGCACAACAGGCTTTAAAGGATGTGCGGGAAAAACTTCATTTTTGTATAAACGTCGGCCTCGGGTATTTGACACTGGATAGGCGGTCTCAAACGCTTTCAGGCGGAGAATTCCAGCGCATACGCCTGGCAACGCAGGTGGGTTCCGGCCTTGTAGGCGTGCTTTACGTCTTAGACGAGCCAAGCATAGGGCTTCATTCGCGCGATAATGCGAAGTTGCTGCTTACTTTAGAGTCTTTGCGGGACCTTGGAAATACGCTTATAGTGGTAGAGCACGACGAAGCTACTATCCGCGCGGCTGACCACATCGTAGACCTCGGCCCGGGTGCTGGAAATTATGGCGGAGAAGTGCTCTACAGCGGGACGCTTGAGGCGTTGTTGAAGAGCAAGGATTCTTTGACCGCCAAGTTCTTGACGGGCGAGCTGCAGATAAAGGTGCCAACCGGACGCCGCGATTACAGGAGTAGAAAATACATCGAGATACGCGGAGCCACTACGCATAACTTAAAAGGTATCGACGTCAAATTCCCGCTAGGCGTTTTTATTTGCGTAAGCGGGGTCTCAGGTTCCGGAAAATCGACCTTGATAGACGAGACCCTTTATAAGGCCTTGACTAAAGAGTTGTACCGTTCAAAAGTAAAACATGGATATTTTAAAGGTATAAGCGGAGTAGAGAATATCGATAAAGTGATAGTGGTAGATCAGAGTCCTATAGGCAGGACCCCCAGGTCAAACCCTGCCACATATACAGGGGTTTTTTCTTTTATACGGGATATCTTTGCGAGGTTGCCTGAGTCGCGCGCCCGGGGTTACAGGCCGGGGCGTTTCAGTTTTAATGTAAAAGGCGGCCGATGCGAGGCCTGCTCAGGGGATGGGATAAAAAAGATAGAAATGCACTTTTTGCCTGATGTCTACGTCAAATGCGAGGTCTGTCATGGCGAAAGGTTCAACGATGCCACTTTGGAAGTAAGGTATAAGGGTAAGTCTATCGCGGATGTCCTGGATATGTCTGTCCAAGAAGGGCTTGTCTTATTTGAAAATATACCTAAAATAAAGGATGTGCTGCAGACTCTTTTTGATGTCGGCCTTGGGTATGTGCAATTGGGCCAGTCTGCTACGACATTATCCGGAGGAGAGGCCCAGAGGGTAAAACTTGCATCAGAGCTGTGCAAGCGTTCGACTGGCAGGACTTTATACATACTCGATGAGCCGACTACGGGGTTGCACTTTGCGGACGTGGAAAAATTGTTGGCCGTCCTTCAAAGGCTGGTAGATCTGGGCAATACGGTCCTTGCGGTGGAACATAACATGGATGTTATAAAGAGCGCAGATTATTGTATAGATCTTGGGCCTGAGGGCGGAGACCTCGGGGGAGAGGTGGTCGCCTCCGGCAGCCCGGAAGAGGTGGCAGGCGTCGAGAGGTCATATACAGGGCAGTATTTAAGAAAAACCTTGGGAAAACAATTATGAATTATAAATTGAGCAGAAAGATCATCTTAATAATATTTGCAGCTTTTTTTTGCGCAGGCAATGTGTCCGCTGAGAGCTTCAACAAGAAAGAGGAGGATACTTTTTATGTGGCGGTAAAGGCCTACGAGGATGGTTTTTATGATGCGTCCTTGACGCTTTTTGACAGGTATCTAAAAACATATATCGATACGAACAAAAAAATTGACGCACTTATTTATATCGGCCAATGTTATTTTTTTCAGGAAAAATATGTCAAGGCGCTTGACCAGTTCGAATCCCTTTTGAAGATGGAGGGTACGGACCGCCTGAAGGATAAGATACTTTTCTGGCTTGGGGAGGTTTATTTGAAAGGGCGGGATTACAGGCAGGCCGCGGAGTTCTACAATAAGTTGATAAAAGACCATAGTGATTCGTTTTATGTCTTGCCGGCCAAAAGGTCTTTGGCATCCGCTTTTTTTAATGAGTCCAAGTATGAACAGGCGCTTGAAATATATCGCAGCATTATCGCTGGCTTCGATGAGCCGTCTGCCGTAGAGGAAGCATATTCCGGCATTTGCGAGATATTGTACAGGCTTAAAGATTACGCAAAACTCAGGACGGAACTGGCCGATCTTATCGTAAAATTTCCGCAATCGCGTATGATCAACCGCGCCTATTTTTATCTCGGCGAGGCTAATTTTTATCTAAACGATTTTCAGGAGGCCATAGACGCATATCAGAAGGCCGATGTTGTTGCCGAAAGCCAGCAGCAATCCGACCTGTCGAACATCGGCTTGGGATGGACTTATCTGAAGTTAAAAAAATACGACGAGGCAAAAGAAGCCTTCTCGAAATTCGCTGAGCAGGGTGTGCCTGCAAGCGTTTTGTTGGGCAAGGCGGTTCTGGAATCAGCTTTATCATCTTATGATAAAGCGCTTGAGTTGTTCGACAAGGTTATCGCAGACGACAGGACCGGCGAGTATTCTACCTTCGCTCATTTCGGCCGCGCAGAAGTCCTTTATAACTTGTCGCACTTCAATGAAGCCATTATCGCCTACAGGGTATCTTTGGACAAACTCAAAATGGCCACAGGCCTTTACGCGGATACCAAAGAGCTTAGGGACAAGATCTTTTACGGCCTGGCATGGGCTTATTTGAAAGTCGGTGATTTCACATCGGCCCAGGAAGTATTTCAGAAAATAGCGTCTCTGTCAAACGACAAGATCGTCAAACTGAGCGCAATGGTCCAATCGGCGGATACTTACCAGGATGCGGGTGAGTATAAAAAGGCGATAGAGGCGTATCAGCATTTTCTTATAGAGTATCCGGATACTGTATATAACGATTATATACAGTATCAGCTGGGTATGACATGGCTGAAGATGGATAATATGGAATCTGCTGTTTTGGCTTTTCGTAAGCTTCTAGAGAGTTATCCGTCTTCCCAGCTTATCGATGACTCGCATTACTTTTTAGGGATGGCTTATTTCCGCAGGGGTGATTTTTCCGCGAGCCGTAAACAGCTCTCAGAGTTCTTGACTTCGCTTAAAAGTTCTTCCTACCGCCTGCAGGCCCTGTTTTTTTTGGGGGAATCGCTTGTGAATCTTGCGGAATTTAAGCCAGCTATAGATATATTCAACATTGTCATAAAAGAAGGCCAAGGGCAGGAGTCATTGCGCCAAAAAGCTGAATATGAGATTGCGAATGCCTTCGCTTCCATGGGTAATGAAGCTGAGGCGCATAAACGGCTATCTGATTTTATCGCCCGCTACCCGGAGTCACAGTTATCGCCCGATATACTTTTTTGGTTGGGACAGTCTTATTCGGCGAAAAAGAATTTTGCCCTTAGCCGGAAATATTTTGAGCGGCTCGTGCGCAATTACCCGGATCACGAATTGATAGGCGACTGCCTTTTAGAAATAGGGCTGACATATTTAGAGGATGGTGATGAAGGCGCCGCCTTAAGGATTTTCAGCCAGGCAAAAGAAGCGGGCCGCGGCTCTTCTTTGTCGCGTGCCTGGATCTTATCGGGTGATATCTATTCTTTACGGTCCGATCTGAAGAACGCATTGGAGAATTATAACGAAGCTTTGCGCCTGGGTTCCGGGCTTGCAAGGACAGCCGGCATAAAGATGGCCGCGCTCTATAAGAGACAGAGGATGTTTAAAGAAGCAATTGCTGCGCTGGAACAGGCACAAGCTGTGGACGGGCCTGAATCCGGGGGCCAGATACAATTTAATATAGCCGAACTTTTTGATGAGATGGGCGCCGCTCAGGAGGCCATGGATGGATATTTAAAAGTTTCCTATCTTTATCCGCACGATGACCGCCTTGTGGTCAAGTCACTGCTCAGGTTGGCGCGTATTTATGAGAACAAGGAAAATCGGCCGGAGCTCATAGCTATACTGGAGAAGATCTTAAGGTACGATTGCCCTGAAGCAAAGTATGCCATGGAAAAATTGTCAGGTTTGAGGGAACCAGCTGATCCCGGAGGCAGATAATGATACAGAATTTTATTAAAGGGGCCATCGTCATATCAAGTGTTGCAGCTTCTGTTCTGATATATCTAAACGTTGAATTCGTGCGGATGGGCGGGCCTGTGATCGTACCGCTTTTGTTATCATCTGTTTTCGCCTTCGCTATTGTCATCGATAAACTTGCCCAGTTCAACAGGGAGGGCGTGGATACCCAGGCCTTGCTTAAGAATATCTTTGAATCTATTGAACGTCAAAGGATAAAGGAGGGCATCGACCTCTGTGACCAGGCTAATGTGAGCGTAGCCCGTATTTTAAAAGAGGGTATCATGAAATATGACCGGCCTAAGGAGGAGATCAGGGATGCAATGCAGGATTCTTTTTTATACGAGATCCCGCTTTTGGAAGATAAGCTCCCCATACTCGCTACGCTCGTCCAGATAGCTCCGCTATTAGGTTTTTTGGGTACACTCGCCGGGCTGGCCAATATTTTTAGGGTGATACAGGCCAGGGGTATATCAGCCATGCCGCCAATGGGCGTTGAATTCGCGCAAGGCATTTGGCAGGCCCTGATCTGTTCCATGGCCGGCTTTCTTGTGGCCATACCGTTGCTCGTGGCGCACAACTATCTTTCCAACAGGTCCAAACTCCTTGTGGAACAGATGGAGAGGGTCTCTACCGAGTTGATGAATTTTCTGGTAGAAAGGAGAATGCCTTGAAATTCGCACAATCCGGGCGCATGCAGCCGAAAGTCAAATACCTTTATTCTATAGCCTCCGCCAACATCATGCTTATCCTCATGGTATTTATTTATTTATTGCCTTCCGCATTGTCTTATTCAGGCGTATCGATCGAAATACCTCGCGTTATAACTTCAGAATCCGTCTCCGGGAAAGGTTATATCATCATTATCGCTGATGATAATAGTGTCTTTATCGGAGGAAGACGCATCCTTATACCTGAGCTTAAGAGTTTTCTATCTGCAAAAAATTACGGGGCTTCAGACGTGTTCATCAAGGCCGATCAAAAGTCCGACGTAGGCACCCTTGCAAAAGTGTGGGATATCTGCAGGGATTCCGGCGCGCGGAAAGTCAGTATAGCCACAAATTGAGGTGCGGAATATGGCAGGTAAATACGCCACAACAGGCCTTTCAGCTAAGGGCCTGGCGATCTCTTTATCGATGCATCTTTTTTGGTTCTTTTTATTTGTACCGGTCGTAAAAAGCCAGGCATCCGCATACCATGCGGGCAGCTCTTTTTTCCTAGGCTCAATTCTTCAAGGTGATGACCTGCGCTATTTTCCGGCAGGGCTTGCGCGGAATGATAAGAGGTTTTTTCTCACGCAAGACCTGGGCCGGGGTGATTATTTTAAGAAGGCAGATGGTGTTTTTTCAAAACCGAAGGTCTATGGCAGTGCGGCCATAAAATATGACAGGCAGGCACGGCCTCAAGCCAAATTGACATCGATATCCGGCGATGCCGGCCGTGACATAGTTTTCGGGATATCGGATTTTTCCGATCATCTTGACAACGTTGATTTTGCCGAGCTTAAGCGTATTTCGACGCGCGAAGATGTCTCCGGCTTTATCGAGGTCCAGGTATTATTGGGGGCAGGCGGAACTGTTAAAAACATAAAAAAGGTTACGGGGAGCGGTGACCCGATACTGGATCTTTATTGTATACGTAAATTTCGCACAGCCGTATTTAAAGATTTCCTGCATCAGGGTAAGCTGGTAAATGTAAGGTTTAAAATTAAAGATTAGATGATTAAAATTGATTTTTCTTATTACATCTGCTATTATCTATCCATTGCGTTATCGGGCCTGATGTTTTTTTGGTATTGCGGTAGAAAGAAGGTCAAAAGACAAGGGCTTGTTTCGCGTGACAGGGTGTTACAGTGCTCCACCTGTACGTATGTTTATTTTGAATCCAAAGTTTCAAAAATAAGTACGTGTCCTTTGTGTGGTAGTTTTAATTCGAGGTCACAGAAAATAGACAATGTTACCTCCTAGCCTAAACACTTGCTAATTTTAAGCTAATCCGCTTAAAATTAGCAAGTAGGCACGGAGGTTAACTTTGCAAGGTATAGCAACTTTAAATAGGCAAAGTTAAGGAGGCTGATAATGATAACAGAGATTGGTATAGTTGCAGGAGAGATTTGGCATTATCTTGACGCGCACGGAGAAGCGCTTTTTTCCGATATGGCCCGGCATATAGATAAATCCCGCGACCTGATACTTATGAGCCTTGGCTGGCTTGCAAGAGAGGGGCATGTGGTTTTGGTGAGTGTTGAAGGCAATTACAAGATCTCTTTGCGCAAATGAAGTTATTCTCGGATAGAGCCCTGGCTATCCTGAACATGTTGATATTTTGCGTGATCTTCACTGTTCTGTCAGGGGTTATACTGGCCCTCGTAAGTTCCCACACCCGCCAAATGGAGACCAATATCCGCAGGACCAAGGCCTTTTATGTTTCCGAAGCCGGAAATGTAGCCTCATATGATTCTTTTAGAAGAAATGTCGCTTTCTCCAATCCTTCCGTAGAGTGGTCATTTAACGCAGCCGGTAATCCAACGGCTACAAAACCCGCGGCCGTAGTTTCTACTGCAGGGGCAGGGCCTGGGGGGACTACGCGGATTAATTCTACTACCAATTACGTTATGAATTGGTGAGCGTTCTTACAAAAAATTTTTTATAATATAAGTAAGTTTGAGTAACCTTACATTATAATTTAATTGACAAAGTAAAAATAATATGATTTAATTAATACGAGTTAAGTTAAATTTTACATAATATTGAGACAGTAATGAGGATGAATAATGTATAGTTTGATGGATATCGAGGAGCTGGCGAGCTACCTGAGGCTCAAGAAACAGACCATTTATAATTGGCTGCATGAGAGTAAGATCTCGGGCATCAAGGTGGGCGGCGTTTGGAGATTCGATAAGAAAGATATCGATAAGTGGCTTCGCTCCAACACAAGAAGCGCCAGGCTAAAATAGTAATGGCCTCGGATAAACCAATAATGAGGGCGTAATGTTGTCTAATCTTTTTAAAAAAGATCTTGCAGGCATATATTTCAGCTCTAAGGGCATAGTCCTGGTCCAGCAGTCTTCCGGGAAGATGAAAAATCATTTAAGCCTTCCTTATCCTGTCGCGGGAGAGGAGGCCGTAAATGTCATTTCCGACGATATTTTCGATGTCTTCAAGAACAGGGACATGGAGATGCTGGCTTTCCTGCAGAAGGCCATACGTGACAGCAGGATCGATACCTCAAATATAGTCGTGGCGCTGCCCCCGAAGGACCTTATCATACGTTTTTTTGAAATGCCGAACATCCCGCGTTCTGAGGTATTGGCCGGTATAAATTTTGAGATGAAGAAATATATACCGTTCAAGCTCGAAGAGCTCGCCTATGATTTTCAATACCGCATCAAACATAAGGCAAATATCATAGAAGTCGTACTTTGCGGGATAAAGCAAGACCCGTTGGACAGATACGTCAACCTTTTCAAACAGTTGAATCTGGAACCTGTAGCCTTTGAGCCTGGCCTGTTCAGCCTTTTCAGGCTTTTATCTATAAAAAGCAAACTGGCAAGCCAGCAGTCTTATGTGATCCTGGAGTTTGACCAGAAAGAGGCCAACATATTGATCGTAGAGAAAGGGTTCCCTTACTTTACCCGCGATATCAAGCTGTTGTCTTCGGCCGGTGCGATCAAATCGCAGGATGAATTCGACGCTGTCCTGTTCAGGTTGATCAATGAAGTGCGAGTCTCTTTGGATTATTATAAGAGACAGTTCATGAAGAAGGATATTGACGAGATGCTGATCATCTCGAGCAAAAGCTTCAGCACCTGGGTCGATAATTTCAGCAAGGAATTAGGCCTGAAGGTCAATTTTATAGCTTTAGATGAATTGTTGAAGATGAAGGATGTGCATGAGGACATGCTCTCCGATGCCGGCAAGGCTTTTGGTGCCGCTTTAAAGATCGAGCGGCCTTCTCTTGTAACTTTGAATCTTTGGAAGGCTAAAGAGAAGGCAAAGGAAGCCGCTGCCCTGGGTGCGCCAGGCATGGCCGGCGTAAATATTCTGGATACAGTCGTCGCGTTTTTACAGGAATCCAGATCAGCCCTGATAAAGGGCTCTATTGTAGCCGCAGTCGTTCTTGCGGCGGCCTATGGCGCCGGATTTTCAAAAGTCTTTCCCCTTGAAAAGGAGCTCTCAGCGGCCTCTATAAAACAGCTCCCATTTTTACCCGGCGTTGACCTCTCCAGCCTCGAGAATGTGCAGGGAAGCGAACGGAATTTTATCGAGAAGGAAAGGGATTATAGGAGTTTCATACAAGATTACAGCCCCCTGTATAAGAAGTTAGAGCTTTTACCGCGCCTTCTGCCTAGAGGTGTGTGGATAGAGCGATTGGCATTTACGGATAGGCCGCTTTCTCTGCGGCTTAGCTGTTATTCTTATTCTGCGGATGACCGAGAAATGTCCGAAAACATCAATAATTTTGTCGTGCAGTTGAAGCAAAATAAGGAATTATCGGATGCTTTTCCAATGATCGACCAGAAGTCGTATCGCGAGACGAGCAGGGACAATATCTATTATATACAATTTGACGTTCAATTCGAAAAACCGCAAGCAGCTGGCAGGTAATCGGCGAAGGACATATGGGCAATAATAATCTCGATGTGATTTTGAAAAAGAAGGAGAATATCGTACTGGTGGTCATGGTCCTTATCTCACTGTGGTTTGCAAAGGGCATATACAGCGGGCAGTCCATGCGTTATGAAGAGATGCTCAGGCAGATCGAGACGGAGAAGGAGAAGGGCGTAACATTAGACCGCATCCTTGTTTTCAACGAAAAAATCAAGAAGGCAAAAGAAAAGAGCTGGGACACGTTGGATACCAATGCCATTATCGATAAGATCTATAAAGAGGGTATCGAATCAGAGATCAAGATCAGGAATATCTCTCCCGGCGGCAGGGTTGAAGAGAAGAATTATGTCCTTATTTCGTTTGGCATCGAGTCGGAAGCGACGTATAAGCAGTTTATAAGGTTTATAAAGAGATTGGAGATTTATCCAATGCTGGTGAGGGTAAAGACATTCAATATTGAGCCCATGGATGAGACTGGTAGGAGTGTAGACCCCATATTGAGGGGAAGCATTGCGTTGGATGCCGTTTATTTAAAGTAGGCGTATGCTAAATTTCGCAAATATTCTAAAAAAAATAATTTTTTTGTGTTTTCTTATTTTTATAACTAGCTTGGCTGTGGCTGAAGATGCCAGCGTAACGCTTCCAGGAGACGGTAAGGCCGTTGCAGAAGCACCTGTTACGGAGGCTCGGGAGGAGGCACAGGATGAAGACAGAATGGATTTCAGGGATCCTTTTAAGACTTGGCTGCCTTCAAAAAAAGACAGGGATGTTGTTATTGACAGGTTTGAAGATGGATATGGCGAACCTGCCGGAGATCAAGGCGGAGAAGAATTTGATTATTCCGGCCTGGATGTTACCGGTATAGTTTGGGGGGAGGCAATGCCAAAAGCTATAATCAATGATGAGGTGTACGGCATAGGAGACCAGGTGAACGAGGCCACCATAATGAATATTAATAAAGACGGGATCCTGCTAAAATTCAAAGATAAGGAGTATCTGATGAAGAGAGGAAAAGAGAATATTTCAGAAAAAGGAGGGGGAATATGAAGCTTGTTCCTTTTCGTCTAAAAAGAGGTGTTTTTCCTGTTGCTGGTTTTTTAGCGGCCTATCTTCTTTTCATATCCGTGATATCGGCTTATGATTTTGGTATTAGCGCCGATGACCTGATATCAAAAGAGGCATACAGGAAGATCTCCATGGATTTTAAGGATGCCAGCCTGAAAAATGTTCTAAAGATCTTCTCCGAACAGGCCGGATTGAATTTTATCGCATCCCAGACTGTCCTGGACAGGACCCTGACATTGTATCTTGACGGCGTTCCTTTGCAGGAGGCCCTGAAAAAGATCATGTCGGCGAATAACCTTAAATACGAATTGGAGGCGGGGGGCAGAGTTTTTATCGTTAAAGAATCCGGAAGGCCGGATGTCGACCTTGTTACTAAGATCTACCGCTTGAAATATGCACGTTTAAAGTCATCCAGGCTGGAATCCGCCATCGCAAGCGGCGCAGGCGAGGGCGGGGCGGCAGGAGGTGGGGCCGACCAGTCGGGAGGGAATATCGAAGACGCCGTCAAGGGCGTTATGAGCAGCGCAAGCGGCGCAAATTTTGCC
Source organism: Candidatus Omnitrophota bacterium (assembly GCA_003451585.1). Lineage (GTDB taxonomy): Bacteria > Omnitrophota > Gorgyraeia > Velamenicoccales > Velamenicoccaceae > UBA9636. Next base: position 57,943 of record DMEU01000011.1, read on the forward strand.
CAGGATGCCCGGACGAACAGCCTTATTATCACAGATGTACCGGAAAGTTTCGAGGTAATAGAAAAGGTTATCTCCCTGCTCGATCTTCCTGCTCCTCAAGTAATGATAGAGGTTGAAATACTGGATGTCTCAAAAAAGAGCATTGATGATATGGGCGTTACTTTTGCCAGCGATGGGTCTTTGATGTCTTTGGCCGGTTCTTCGGCTGATACCAGGTTCCCTAATTTTTTTGCCGATGGCAAGACCCTTGATCCCCCGACTTTTACATACGGAACACTCAGTGCGGCTGTTTTTCAGGCTACACTGAATTTATTAAGGACTGACACAAAGACCAGGTTTTTGGCAAGGCCGAGGATCCTGACCATGAGCAATGAAACGGCTGATATTAAGATAGAGACAGACGAGGCCATAGGCAAAACAAAAGAGACAAGCGGAGAAGGCTCGGCCTCCAGCTCTACAGAGAAGGCGGAACGCGCCCCTACGGGGGTCAGCTTGAAGGTGACTCCCCAGGTAGATCTTTCTGGCGGGAACGTCACTATGTTCATTGTGCCATCTGTTTCTCAAGCCAAGTTTTCTACCATAACTGTTAACGGCGAGGCTGTGAAGGATGTTGAAAAACGCTCTTCCCAGACGACTTTGATGGTGAAAAACGGCGAAACCATCGTGGTTGGCGGGCTTATAAGGACGAATGACGAAACTACGGTCAACAAGATACCTGTTCTTGGAGACATTCCGATAATCGGGGCCTTGTTTAGGCATAAAGATAAGACTGTAGAAGAGAGAGAATTGATAGTCTTTATAACCCCCCATATAATAGGGGGCAATGATGCCGTTGCCTTGGCAAGGGCTGACATACCTTCAATGCCTCTGGCCCCTTTTCGCGAGCAGTCATCGCTTATCGCCAGGAAGGAACAGATTGACAATATGTTGGAACGATGGGAAAATTAACGGCAAACAAGAACTTTAATGTCTTGAGTATATTATGGCGCGCCCATATTTAAAATTAGGCGAGATATTGATCAAAGAAGGCATCATCAGCCAGGCCCAGCTGGACGATGTAATAAAAGTCCAGGCTAAAGAGGGCGGCCGTCTTGGCGAGATACTTCTTAAAATGGGTGTTGCCACCGAAGAAGACCTTGTCGTAGCGCTTGGGAAACAGCTCAACCTGCCGTATGTATCGATGGGCGCCGGATTGATCAAGCCGGCCACCGACCAGAACTTAGACCACGTAGTCTCCAAAGAATTCGCCATAAAAAATCTTGTCCTTCCTTTGTCAAAGACCATGAACTCTTTGACATGCGCGATTACTGACCCCCTCGATGTAATTCTTATCGATAACTTAAGGAAGATGACCAATTGTGAGATAAATCCTGTAATTGCCACTAAGACCGAGATACTTAAGGCCATAGATGAGTTTTACGGAAAGAGGGATATTCTAAAAGCCGCGGTAAAAGAATCCTATCAAACCACGGATGAATTCGGTCCTGCACTGGAAATAGAGGCGGAAGAATTAAGTATCGACCGCTTGATCGCGCGCGCGGAAGAAGCACCTGTAGTAAAGCTGGTAGATCTGGTAATAAAACAGGCCATAGACGAGAGGGCTTCAGATATTCATATTGAACCGTTTAAGGACAAGATCGGCCTTCGGTATAGAATAGACGGCGCCCTCCATGAGATACCTCCTCCGGCAAAACACCTGCACCTGCCTATAATATCGAGAATAAAGATCCTATCCAAGATGGATATAGCCGAAAAGCGCCTGCCTCAAGACGGCGGTTTTACCGTGCGCATTGAAGGCCGGAATATAGATCTGCGTGTTTCAGTCATGCCTACGATCTACGGGGAAAAGATCGTTATGAGGATCTTGGATAAAAGCGGCGTAGGCCTGGACCTGGCGCAAATGGGTTTCCTGCCGCAGCAATTGGAGTTGTTCCGCAAGGCCATCCGCATGCCTTACGGCCTTATTTTTCTTACAGGGCCTACGGGAAGCGGTAAGTCCACGAGCCTTTACGCCGCTTTAGCCGAGATCAAGAGCCCGACAAAAAATATCGTTACCGTTGAAGATCCCGTGGAGTATCACATGGAAGGTATAAATCAGGTCCAGATAAAGCCGGAAATAGGCCTGACATTTGCTTCGGCCTTAAGGGCATTCTTAAGACAGGACCCGGATATAATGATGGTCGGAGAGGTTAGAGATCTGGAAACTGCGCAGATCTGCGTGCGTTCGGCCTTGACCGGGCATTTGGTCTTAAGTACTTTGCATACGAATGACGCGTCGTCGGCTGTCACGCGTTTGATAGATATCGGGGTAGAGGCGTATCTCTTGATGCCGTCTTTAGTCTTGATAGTCGCGCAGCGCCTGGTGCGTAAGTTGTGCTCCGAATGCAAAGAGGCATACGAGCCTATGCAGGAAGAGAGGGACAGGTTTGACCTTGGACAGGATCTTATTTACCGCGCCAAGGGATGCGACAAATGCAATCATATAGGTTATCGGGGAAGGGCCTGTATAGGCGAGGTCTTGTTTGTCGACGATGAAATAAGGCAGTATATAGTCCCAGGCATAAACGCTCCGAAATTGAAGAAGGTCGCCGTTGAGCGTGGCATGATGACACTTTATGAAAGTGGATTGAAAAAGGTCAGGGATGGCACAACATCTTTGGAAGAGGCATTGAGCGCGACCATCGGAGTTGAATAATGCCGAAATATTCGTATATCGGACGTAAGTTGAGCGGTGAAAAGGAGACCGGTATCATAGAAGGGCCCGGACAGGACGATGTCGTAGCCCAGCTTCAGAAGAAGGGGCTTATCGTTACATCGATCATCCCTTTCGATCTGGGCAAAAAAGAGATGATGCCGGCAAAAGAAGGAAAGGCAGCAAAGAGCCAGTTCACCCACAATGGTATAAATGCAGGCGACCTGGTCCTTTTCGCGCGCCAGCTTTCGATGCTTTTGGGGTCAGGCATAAGCTTGTTGAGGTCTCTTGACGTCATATCAAAACAGGTTGATAGTAAAAAACTCTTCAATATTATCGCCCAGGTGCGGTTGGATATGGAAGGCGGCAGGACGCTGCGTGATTCGATAGCAAAATTCCCGGAGGTCTTTTCGCCCTTATGGGTAAATCTCATAGAGACCGGTGAGGCGAGCGGTAACCTCCCCATGGTCTTAGATAAGCTCGCGTATTATCTTGAAGAAGCGGAAAATTTCAAACGAAAGATCATCTCGGCGATGATGTATCCGGGTATATTGTGTTTTATCTCGGTATCGGCAGTCCTCTTTTTCATAATGAAGATCATCCCTACATTTTCGAAAATACTGGATTCTTTCGGCGTTGAATTACCGATGGCTACGAAGATATTGATAATGTTGAGCGAGGCGTTGACAAAAAGGTTCCTGTGGATCGTAGCAGGGGTTGCCGGCTTGGTCTTTGCGTACAAAAAAATGAGCAAGGTGTCGAAATTCAACAGGATCATCGAAGACGCGCGTTTTAAAATACCTATCGCCGGCGAATTTTTCAGGTATATGCTGATTGAACGTTTTGCCACCACGATGTCCATATTGATCGAAAGCGGCGTGCCTATCCTTTATGCGTTAGAGATCTCTGAGCGCAGCGCGGGCTCCATGAAGATGTCTGAGACCATACAGTTCATCAAAAGGAGCGTCAAGGAAGGGCGCAGTATGGCCGCGCCCATGGAAAAAAGCGATATATTCACCCCTATGGTGGTGCAGATGGTGGCAATAGGCGAAGAGATCGGTGAATTGTCTAATATGTTAAAAAGGATCGCGAAGTTCTATCAGGAGTATCTGGAGACCTTTGTATCGCGCCTTGCCTCTATTTTCGAACCTTTGATGATAGTCTTTATGGGTATTATTATAGGAGGGATGGTCATAGCTATATTTTTGCCGATATTTAATATGGCGGCCATGAAGACATCCGGTTAGTTGACTTAACTAATGTAATATGATATATTTATAATAAAGGAGGTGGTGTTTTAATTATTGAGGCATCATATTAAAATATATAAATAAGAGTAAGAAAAAATAAAACAACCAATAATAAGGAGGGGGAAATGAGAAATAAGAAAGGTTTCACGCTGCTTGAACTTATTATCGTGGTAATCGTAATAGGTATCTTAGCTTCCATCGCTCTGCCTAGGTATTTGAAGATCGCGGAAAAAGGCAGGGTCGCGGAAGGTAAGTCCCTTTTGGGCGCCATCAGGAGCGCGCAGATGAGGTATTCCGCAGAAAAAGGCGCGTTCGCAACTACTACAGGTGACTTGGATTTGAACATGCAGACGGCAAGGTATTTTACCATGTCAGTTCCTAGCTCTGGCGGTTCAGTATCTGTTGAGACGACCGTTGTTGCAACAGCCACAAGAAACACCGTTGATAACCCTTCGCCGGGATGTATATATAATATCACCCAGGCAGGTGTTATGTCGAACAACACAGCCGCTTGCGGAGGCTTTTTATAATTTTTCGCAAGAATACTATTGCCCTGGCAAGCGCCTTTTGAATACATTCAGGTTTTTGCCAGGGCATTTTGGTTTGTGTAGAATCTTATGATAAGGTTAGCATGCGTCTTGACGACTGAATGCAATTTGAGGTGCTTGCATTGTTTAAGGGACAATGCAGCAGCGAGTCATTTGCCGCTTGAGATCGTAAGCAAGGCTGTGGCAGGGGCAAAAAAATTTGATCTAGAGTATGTTCATTTGACCGGCGGAGAGCCTTTTCTGTATCATCATTTGCCGGAACTTTTTGAATTACTCAAACAGAGTAATGTCCAGGCGACTTTTTCATCTAATGGCCTGCTCTTTGAAAAAAGATCCGAACTGATAACTAAATATAAAAAAGTCATCAGATTCATTAATATAAGCCTTGACGGTCCTTGTGCGGATATCCATGATGCCACCAGAGGAAAAGGGGCTTTTGGCGCGCTCATGGAGTCTTTTAAATTTTCAAGAGCGCATAAACTCCCTTTTGGCGTTACCTGTTGTTTAAACAGGTTCAATCTCAGCCACGCGCCGGACATCGTCAAATTCGCCAGGCGGCAAGGCGCTAAACACATTAATTTTTCTACCGTCCTGCCCTGCAGGAATGCCGAAGAGAACGGCCTTGTCTTAGATGAGGCCCAGAGGAAAAAGGCGTATGGTGAATTGCGACGTCTAGCCTATGTCTCTTCCATGGATTTTTTCAGGTTATTTTATGTGCCTGTCTTTATAAGCGAGCCCGTGTACGCTTCAAGCAATATAGTCATGTGCGCCAATCAGTCGTTGCGTACGGTGACTGTCGATGTGGATGGAAGCCTGCACTTTTGTTGTTTTCTTACTGTTTATGACGTGGACAAGGAAGTTGAAAAAGGGTTGAAGGTAGCAAATCTTTGCGATGTTGATTTTGAAGAAGGGCTTAAATGTTTCGCGGATATGATACATAGTTTTATCCGCGGGCGGATGGATGATTATCAAGGCGGTTCTTTTGATAAACAGGGTATGGATTTTAACAGCTGTTTTTATTGCAATAAAAAATTGGGCATAGCCTTAAAGGTAGGGCCGTTATGAACAAAAAGGGTTTTTCTCTGATCGAGGTCATAGTGGTCGTGATCATCATTGGCATCCTGGCAAGGATAAGCATACCTCGTTATATCCGCCTGGTCGAGAAAGGCAGGTCAGCGGAGGCGCGTAATATTTTAGGGCATATACGTTCGGCACAAATGGCTTATCAGCTTGAGAATGGTTATTATACCAATACCCTTGGTAATTTACAGGTTGCGGCACCTACGGCTTGTAACGCGACTTTTTATTTTAGTTACGCGTTGGCGAACGGCAGCGGGACTTTTACGGCTACAGCAAACAGGTGTACTGGGGGTGCAGGGAAATCACCCACTGGTTCGGCAGCATTCAGCTTATCTATTAACCAGGGCGGGACGCTAAGCGGTACGGCCGGTTATCTGTGAGGTTTCATGAAGAAACTAATTCGCGCGATAGATGATCTTTCGGGTTTTACCCTGATCGAATTGGTTGTGGTGGTCATTATTATGAGCATCCTTGTCGCGTTAGCCGTACCGACTTATACCAATACCAAGGAGAAGGCGTTGGATAAAGAGGCTGTAATGGCGTTAAAGCTTATACGGTCTGCCAGTAAACAGTACTTTGCGAAATTTGAGCATTTTTATCCATATACCGGCTCAATCACTTCTTTGTCTAATATAAATAACAACCTTAGCCTGGATCTGAGCGGCTCGAATTGGGGGTTTGCTCTTAGCGGCACAGGAACGGCCTTTACGGCGAACGCAACCAGGACAGGCAGTACAAGAAGGTGGACAATAAATCAGGCCGCGTCGGAGCCGTCGTGTGTTACAGCCTGTCTGTGATCTCTAAAGATGATATGAGAACCAGAGGTTTTACTTTGGTTGAGGTAATGGTGGCCGCGATCATCCTGGCCCTTTTGGCAGCCGGGCTCTTTAGTGTTTTCGCTTCTGCCAGGAACCTGGTTTCCCGTTCTAAAAGAAGGCTTGTGGCAACTGAGATAGCTAAAGCCGAGATCGAGAAAAACAAGCAGCATATCAGGGCGGACAGATGGGATAATGTTTCATATCCTGCTGTTTATCCGGCTAATGGAGTCTGGCGTTCCTGCGCCTCGGCCGCGTATACATACCAGGGCATTACTTATAATGTTGATTGCCGCGTAGACCCCGGTCCGACAGCCGATTCTTACAGAAAAGTAACTGTTCGCGTGAGGTGGAATGAACCTACGATCTAGCAATGATGGTGTTACTTTAATAGAACTTATCCTTGCGATGGTCTTAGTCGGTGCCATCATCATGACCGGCCTGTCTATGGAGCTTGGCCTCAGGCGTATTTATTCATCGACTGATTTTGAAGTGCATTTGTTGGATGAGGCAGCTCCGATAATGGCGATGGTGACCAAGGATATAAACAGGGGCGTCGGAGCGGTAGCAACGGCTCAATCCCCGTTTAGCGGGACTTATAGGATATATTATGATTCCAATTTTAACGGTATGCGGGATGCGGCAGATACTGCTGTTGAGTATCAGTATAATAGCGCCACATATAATCTTAATTACAGGCGCACTTTGAGCGGGCCGTGGCAGCTTTTATCGGATAAGGTCACCAGTTTTAGCATAGCTGCTCCGGTCAACGGCGTTTCCACATTTTCTATCAGCCTTAAAAGATCCCCGTCTTTAGGCACAGGTTATACTAATCCGCAGATAGCCGTAACTTCAAGCGCGCAGTACAGGGGATATTCTATAAATTGATGGGGGATGATGCGCGAAGCGCAAAAATCATCCCCAAGGGGTGATAGCGAAGACTTTGCGACGAATAGGAGTAAAGTCGCAGCGCAAGAGGGGCGTAAGCCCCTATTGATCAGGGGTTTGGGGATGATTTTCGGGGCAGTAGCTCAGCTGGGAGAGCATCACGTTCGCAACGTGGGGGTCGTGGGTTCGAATCCCATCTGCTCCACTGATTTTTTTAAGAAGACAAGCTGGGATTCGAAGCCGACCCGAGCGCCACTGGTTCAAGCGAGGGCGGCCGGCCACGAAGGAGCCCCGACGGATGTCGGGGCGGGTGAGTGGGAATCCCATCTGCTCCACCACCTTAATATAGTAGAATAGCGCAGCGGTAAATGAAAAAATACGGGTTGTTTTTTACTTTTATCTTTGCGGCCGCCTGTTTTATTTTCCTGCCTGTGGTCTTTTCCGGCGATGTGTTGCATGAAGCAAGTTTTTACTTCAAGCTCGATAATAAACAGGTAAATTGCGTGCTTTGTCCCCGCAGGTGTGTTATCCCTGACGGAAGGCGCGGTTTTTGCGGGGTCAGAGAGAATAGGGGAGGCACGCTCTATTCTCTGGTCTATTCCAAGCCATGCGCGGTCCACATCGACCCTATAGAGAAGAAACCTCTTTTTCATGTCTTGCCCGGTTCGACCGCTTTTTCTCTTGCGACAGTAGGTTGTAATCTAAGGTGCAAGTTCTGTCAGAATTGGCAGATCTCGCAGGCCTCTCCGGAAGATGTGGTACCTCTTGACCTTTCTCCGGAGGAGGTGATCAGACATATCAAGGAAAGCGGCTCGCCGGTGATAGCATATACATATACCGAACCTACCGTATATTACGAATACATGTTCGATATTGCAAGGCTTGCGCGCGCAGCCGGTATAAAGAATGTCATGCATTCAGCAGGTTTCATAAACGAGGAGCCTCTGCGTCGGCTTTGCCCTTACCTGGACGCGGCCAATATTGACTTAAAGGGTTTTAATAACAGGTTCTATTCTGAGATGACGCTTGGAAATGTCGACGATGTGCTGCGCACGCTTGTGGTCTTAAAAGATGAGGGTGTCTGGACCGAGATAACCAACCTTATCCTGCCCGGGCTAAACGATGACGCGCAGGAGATAAGGAGGATGTGTTTATGGATACGCGACAATCTCGGGCCGGATACGCCGGTCCATTTCACTCGCTTTACCCCGCACTATAAACTTATGAACCTTTCCCCCACTCCGGTCCAGACGCTTATTATGGCTAGAAGAATAGCGCGGGAGGCCGGCTTAAAATACGTGTATCTTGGCAATATTTCCCACACCGATGCCGAGGACACTTTTTGCCCGAAATGCGGAAAGCCGGTCATAGAGAGGGCAGGCTATGTCATAACGGCAAATAATGTCGTAGAAGGCAAGTGTAAGTTCTGCGGAGAGAAGATAAATGGCATCTGGAAATAAGTGTAAAGTTAAAAGTGTAAAGTTTAAAGTAAATTTTAATATTATAAAGTACCTGATCTTATTATTTGTCTTTACACTTTACACTTTACACTTTACGCCATTTTGTGCTACTGAAAATGTAAGAGTAAAGGAGCCTAATGTTGCCGGGACTTTTTACCCGGATGATAAGGCCGAGTTATCCGCATTGATCCGGAAATATGTCCGTCAGGCGAAAGGCGCGCCCGTTGGCGGCAAGCCGGTGGTCCTTATCGCACCTCATGCAGGATATATATATTCCGGCCCCGTTGCCGCTTATGGATACGCGACCATCGAAGGCATGTCGTTTGATACGGTTATCATACTTGCTGCATCCCATTATTTTTCATTTAAAGGTGCCTCTGTCTATAAGGAAGGGTCTTTCCGCACTCCCTTAGGTGATCTTGCGATCGATACTGCCCTTGCTTCTGAGCTGTTGTCCTTAGATTCTGAACTTTTAATTTTTAAACCAAACTATTTTGAACAGGAGCACTCCCTGGAAGTGGAGCTGCCTTTTTTGCAGGAGGTTTTAAAGCCCGGTTTTAAGATCCTGCCCGTATTGTTCGGCGATCTGTCGTATGAGGGTTGCCTTGCACTGGCGAAATATCTGGCCGGAGTAACCGAAGGAAGAGATGTCCTTGTTGTGGCCAGCACAGACCTGTCTCACTACAGGCCTTATGGAGAAGCGTTAGTCTACGATAAAAAAACCATCGATCATATCAAAAACTTCGACACAAGGGGATTGTGGGATGCCGTGGCAGGGACGGGATGGAATGTATGCGGCATAAAACCCGTTGTAACAGGCATTGAATTCGCAAAAATTAAAAACGCAAAAAGCCTTAATGTATTGAAATATGCCAATTCCGGAGATACAGCAGGAGGAAAAGACCGGGTCGTGGGTTATACAAGTATCCTTATCAGTAAGGAGGAAGGAATGTTCAAAAGAGAAGAAAAAAGGCGCTTGCTTGAGATCGCAAGGCGCACGATAGAGACCCAAGTGAGAGAGGGTAAGGCCCCGGCCCTTGAGGGAGAGTGCCCTGCCTTGAGCGCGCGTTGCGGCAGTTTTGTAACCCTGCGCAAGAAGGGCGAACTCAGGGGCTGCATCGGCAGATTCACCTCGGATGAGCCGTTATATAGTGTCGTTTCACAGATGAGCATAGAATCCTGCACCCATGATTACAGGTTTTCTCCTGTGACCGCCGATGAGCTTGACGATATCACGATCGAGATCTCGGTCTTGACCGAGCCTGAGCTTATAGAGGATTGGCACAGGATCAGGTTGGGGGTTGACGGAGTGATCATACGAAAGGGCTATTCCAGCGGTGTTTTCCTACCGCAGGTAGCGGTTGAAACAGGGTGGGACCTGGAGATGTTCTTGGGCCAGTTATGCTTTCAGAAGGCAGGATTACCCAGTGATTGTTTTAAGGACCCTGAAACGAAAATCTACACCTTCCAGGCCGAAATTTTTTCAGAAGACGGCCTAAAATAAAATTTGATATTATGCTAAGAGTAACCGCCAGCCTGTTTTTTACCGGTTTAGTATTGGGGTACGGGCCTTGCCTTTTAAGCTGCGGCCCGCTTCTTGTCTCGTATATAACCGCTACAAAAAAAAGCGGGATTTCCGGCCTTAAGGTATATCTTATTTTTTCAGCTACGCGCCTGTTCGTTTATCTTGTCTTCGGTATACTTGTAGGGCTATTCGGTGAGAGGCTGCTACATCGTCTTTTTGAAAGTTCCGCTCTTGCTCTTCTTTTTCTTCTTTTCGGCGGATTTCTAGCTGTACTTGGGGCGCTTATTATGAGCGGGAAAAGCGATATAGAGAACAAGTGCAGCAGTTTTATCCATCGATATGTTGAGCCGGAGGGCATAAAAAATGTTATAATTTTTGGGTTAGTGGTTTCTTTGTCACCTTGTCTGCCTCTTATGGGTGTATTGGGCTTTATTGCCTTGCTTTCAGATACATGGGCAAAGGGGGCAATGTATATGTCCGCATTCGCATTCGGCACTATTGTAAGCCCATTGATAATTTTATCCGTTACTGCCGGATGGGCTGCGCGACATTTGAGCAGGCACAGTAATATCATGCGGATAGTCAGGCTTATTTGCGGCTTTATGATATGCCTTTTAGGTATTAACCTTATTTGGAGCGGCTTGAGATGAACAGGTTTTTTGTAGAAAAAAAATATATCGGGGACACGACAATTGAAATATCGGATGCCGCCGATGTCCGTCATCTTGCGCGCGTCTTAAGGATCCCGCAGGGAGAGGCAGTCTTTATCAGCGATGGCCAGGGGACGGGTTATGTCGCTCAAGTTTCGCGCATCTCAAAGAATAGCGTTGTCTTAAAAATAATAGAGAGACAGCTATCCGTGGAGCGCAAGGCTGTGATCTCTTTGGCCTGCGCCATACCTAAGAATGCGCGTTTTGAAGATATCGTTGATAAATGCACGCAGCTTGGGGTAGGCTCGATCGCACCTCTGGTAACGGAGCGCACCCTCGTCAGCAAGACGGTTTTCAATAAGAAACTGGACAGGCTGAACAGGGTGATGATAGCTGCGGCCAAACAGAGCGGTGTTTTGTTCCTTCCTGAGATAAAGGAGGCTGTCGGGTTTTTAGAATTCTTGCCGCAAGCCGCAGGTTTTGATCTGGCCCTTTTGCCTAATTTGTCCGAGAAGTCGATGACTATAAAAAAGTCCCTTGAGGGGTTTTCTGGCAAAAGGGTCCTTGTTATGATAGGGCCGGAAGGTGATTTTACGCCAGGCGAGATCTCGCTGGCTCTTGAGGCAGGGTGTCGTGGCATAAGCCTCGGTGAATCCGTCTTAAGGGTAGATACGGCCGCTATTTGTGCTGTGAGTTTTTTGAGGTTGTATCTGGGCCTATAAAGACATTTTGTGTAAAGACCTTACAAGCACAATAAAACTATGCCCGCACCTGCGGAAAGATATGCGCGAAATAATTAATAATCTTCTTGACAAAAATCACTTCTGAGGTAAACTTAAACATTATAAAAAGTTTTAAAAAGTATTTATGCCGCACCAGTAAATTGAGAATATGACCGTTTCCGCAAAAAAAGCCTTTTTCGCCTTTTTATTATTTGCGTCTCCTTTTTTCTTTTCCTTGTCTCTTCCTTTATCGGCTTTCGCAGTATTTAATTTGACAGCTGCCCCTGAAAGCGGCGGTTTTGACTTGCGTTTTACGCGCGTATCGCCAGGTGATTTTAAGCAGGCCAGGGAGGTAACTTTAAGGATCAACTCCGATATAGGTAAGCAATACCGCGTTGTACAGCAATTGATCAAGCCTCTATCTATGATGGATGGTACACAAATACCGGATGGGCAGTTTAAGATGTATCCTTTGGTCAACTCCAATAGCCAGGGTACCTTGCTCTACCGCGAAGAAACACCGGTGAGTTCTTATAACACCGTGCTTTATACCTCTAACCCTGCAGGAAGCAATGATTCGTTCAAACTGGTCTATACTATAATACCTTTTGAAACACAGATCCCCGGCTCTTATCACGGCCGCATATCTTACATATTGCAGCCGATCGATTCAACCGAATCCCAGGTCGTCGTCACATTAAATATCTACGTCGATATGGCCGCAGGCACAACCCCCGTAATTGAGGTGACGGCCAGTTCTGTTTCAGGACGGATCAGCTTAACGTCGGAGGGGATGACCCCTAAGGATCCTTTTGGGCCCAAGGAGAATCCCAGGGTATCTATAAAAGTCCATTCTCCTATGGGTGCCACGTATCGTATATATCAGGGGTTGCAGAGTAATGCTGTTGTTTCCGGCAGCGGTGATGAGTTCGATCTCTCTAAGATATCGTTTACTGTTGACGGCGGCAATAACGGTGTCGCGGCCAGGCAGGGAGACCTGAAAGGGGCTCAAGTAAGGCAGCTTTTGTATACATCTGATGGATTTGGGGCGCCGGATGAATTTGTGGTCACATATAAGCCATCAAAGGATTTCCGTCTGCAAAAAGCGGATCTCTACAGGGGAAGGCTTGTTTTTACTGTGGAGAAGGCCACTGACGCGGCTCCGCTGTCTATTAAAACACTGGACATGGAAGTGGATATCGAGCCGGTCTTTGATATCCACGTCTACTCAGGCGGGAAGGAAGGCGTCTTTCTAAGATTTGGAGAGATAAGCTATAAGACCGGCCCTAAGTCATCCGATGTTGAGGTCTTCGTAGAGTCGAACATGGGCAGGCCTTATCAGGTGGTCCAAAAGGTGTCAGGGCCTATGATGAACGAGGCCGCCGATAAGATACCGGAGGAGGATTTTGTTGTCAGGGTCAAGGACGTGGATCACCAGCAAGAGGCCGGTTTTAGTTTAAAAGATGAGGCGCGCGTAACTGAAGGCGATACTGTGATATTTGCCTCAGGGCCTAAAGGGCATAGCGCCAGTTTTACCGCTGAATATAAGCTGACATTGCGGCCGGATTCAAAACCCGGGAATTATTCTACGCAGATAGGTTATTCCTTAGCTTTGAATTAAAAATTAAAAAGAAGGGGGGTGAATATAATGAGAAAAAGACTATTAGTGTGGGCAGTCGTGTGCGCGTTGGCTGGGCTTGATATGGCTCCGGTGTATGCGCAGACATCTGCTACTGGTCCAAGTGGTGCGGCATCGGCTACTGTGCCTCAGGTTTTAGAATTCACATTGAGCCGTGTCGTGAGAATGAATTCAGCGGCTGGAGATACCAATCCCTTTACTCAGGGTACGGTATTGACGTCGCCTTCATTTAATTTCGGCACTTTGGCTCGCGTGAATGATGCCGAGGGTAACTTCTTATACATGCGCGGTGAATACTACTACTATATTCTAATGATCGCGGCTACATCAGGCCGTAGATATAAGATAACCGAAACCGGCACTCAGTTGACCGGACCAGGAGGCGTGTTATTGCCGAAGGAGTCTGTGTTATTGGTCCCTGATTATCAGTGGTTGGATACATTGGGTACTGTGGCGCAGGGAGCTCCTCCAGGGAACGCGTCGGTAGGCCCGGTTGCATCCGCTTCTAATACCGGATCACTCGTTTATCAGAGTGATACCGCTGGTTTAGGCAGGCTGGTGAGGTCAGTGATCGCGATCAGCGGTCCTGGCGCAGGTTCTGCTTATCCTTCTAACTACAGCCTTGGTTTTAACGGGGCTGTCGGGCAGGGGGCAAAGCAGGAATATACAGCTTGGAAGGCTATAACTCCTGATCAACCGTCAGGCGCGTATAGCGGCACCATAACGTTTACTTTGGTATTGAATTAATGTAGACGGTTTTTTTGGCAGCAGCTTCGTCTTTTGGCGAGGCTGCTGCCAAAAAAGGAAAACATATGAATATTAAAAAAATCTATAGTTGTCTGGTACTATCCGTACTCATAAATATATTTTTTACTACATTTTCTTGGGCAGGGCTACGCATTGATAAGCCAAAGGTCCGGCTCAATATCGCACCTGCGAGCTATGACAGCGGAGAGGTAAAAGTCGAAAATACCGGCGGAGAGGTTTTAAGCGTTAAGGTGTATCTTGAAGATTGGGTATATGCACAGCAGGATGGCGGGAAGACCTTTGCCCCTAAGGGGACCAATGCTTTATCTTGTTCGGATTGGATAACCTTTTATCCGGCAGATTTTACTTTGGCGGCCAATGATTCGCGGATAGTGCGTTATACGGTAAAAGTCCCAAAGGATGCGCGGGGCGGGCATTATTCGGTAATGTTCTTTGAGACCGGTGGTGAGGATATCGAAACGCCGAATGAGGAAGGGACGACTGTGCGTATAAAGGTATTGAACCGGCTTGGAGCCCTCTTTTATATAGAGCCGGAAGGCACTATCAAGAAGGCCGCAGAATTGAAAAATCTTGGACTAATACATAAACTCAACGATCTGATTGTATCCGCCGATCTTGTCAATTCGGGGAATACGGATATAACGGCCGGCGGAACGTTCAATATAATAGATAAGGAAGGTTTTGTATATGCGCGCGGCGCGTTCGACGAAGTATATACTTTGCCCGGCGATAAAGCGGCGCTTCGTTCCGTGGCCGCATCTACGAGTTTAAAACCCGGCACTTATGATATCCTTATAACATTGGATTTTCAGAATGGCGGTACGCTTGTGCATGAATCCCAGTTCGATATCTCCGCAGACGGCGCTATCTCCCTATCGGCAGTGCAAGCACAATAATAGCTTAATTGATGTAAGGAAAAAAATAGGAGCGTATGTTGGGATTTTATAAAAAAATTTTAGTGACTTATTTAATCTTTTTAATAAGTTTCAATATTATTTTTCCGCCGGACGTATGTTATGCATCGGTCTCTCCGCAGATAGGAGATTTTTTTTGCCAGAGGGGTATATCCTATTTTGATCAGGGCAAGTATCCTCAGGCAAGCGTAGAGTTTAAAAAGGCGCTTCTGGCCAATCCGGAATCCGCAATCGCAAAAAAATATATTTTGTTGATCGAAGGCGGGCCTGCGGCCGTACAAAATGATCAGATGTCCGTCCTGGGCAGGAAAATCTCCGAAGTAAATTCCGCCTTGAGCCAGCATGAATTCATCTCAGACCAGATATCCGTTTTCGCTATGCCGCAACAGGATGGAGATAGCACGTCTGTGTTTGAATTTCAGGAAGAGGTCGCGTTAAAAAGATCTCAAAGCAAAAAGAAACAAGCTTATAAAGAGATCATGCGCCAGCCTGCAGGAGAGGCCTTGCCGCAGGAAAAGGTAGTTGTCGATATAAATATTAAAGACGAAGGCAGGGATTTCCTGGAGGTAGGGACGAATGTGGGCGAACACCTTATTCTAAAAGGCAGGAATATCTCGAGGTTCCTTATTACCGATCCCGGTCTTATAAAAGTTTCTTTGGATGGTAATTCTGCTGTTTTGGCCCAGCTTTTGGAACCCGGCACCACCTATATCCATATTTGGGATGAAGGGCAGCGCAAGACCTTAAAATTCATGATAGGCCAGAGGAAGCTCGATCAACAGTATTTAGAGGCCCAAAAGGAGAAGGCGTTAAAGGCCAGCCTTCCTGAGCCATTTAAGGTCAGTTATTCGATAGAAGGGGATTCTTTTATGTCCGGCAGGGGGTTCGGCGACCTTGAGCGGAAAAATTATACCATCAACTATAGTTCATCAATTATCGGAGAGACGCCATACGGTAACTTCGATACATCTGTGCAGGCGGACCGCACTCAGTCAAAAAAATACCATGTCTCGAACCTGCGTATGGGCCTGACAGGCGCGCATTATGACGAGTTCAAGGATATCAATCTGCGGTTTTTTGATTTCACCCCGGCTATAACTAATTTTGGTTTCCCTACATCTGATCTCCGCGGCGTGATGATGGATGCCCCGATGTTTGAAAAACGCGTTAATTACACGGCTTTTTGGGGCGCGATCCCGTTCGGTGATTTTACAAGGCTTTCTTCGACCTCCGGCCTTGACAGGACGAAGGAGGCGTGGCTCGAAGGTATATCCGTTAATTACAAGCCGTTGGATTTTGCCAATTTCAAGGCGTTCTACGCGCACTCGTATGGCCCGGAGAGGACACAGCCTGTTTTAACCGACGAGGTCAGGGGTTTTGGCATGGATTATAATCTTGGAAGGTTTAACATCAGTTCCGAGATGGTGCAGGATCCGGACAATATCTCATATACCGCCAATTCTAGCGTTACATTTTCAAAACTCCGCATTGGCCTGACCATGACAGAGAATAATAAGGACTTCGCTTCCGTCTTGGGCGGCATACCTTCAAGCGGCTCGACGAGCGGTACGTTGACTACGACTTACAGGCCGGCACAGGATGTCACCATATCGAATACTTTTTCCGGCACACGCGATAAGGTCTTTGGTAACCCGGATAGGCCGGCCAGGCCGAATTACAATTCGGATACACGCCTGAATTGGGTGATCGACCCGCATACTGAATTTGAAATGTCCTATGGGCTGGATGATCAGATAGGCTCGAATTCTCCGGCGGTCACAGAGACCAAGGAAGTTACCCTGCGCAAGAAGCTGTTTTTCTTAAAAAAACTTAACACATTCGTGAGTTATCAGAACAGAAAGACAAAGAATTATACATCTCCTGCCCAGGATTTTAATAATAATCGTATATTGGCCGGGCTTAGTTTCAGGGTGGTCAGCGAACTATACGCTTACTGGCGCAGGGAATTCAATATGCTGCATAATAAATTTTCAAATGAAGATGCCTTCCCTACGGCACAGGAAATAGGCCTCAATTTTTACAAGCAGATATTCGATACGCCTTTTTACCTGAATTCCAGGCTCTATTACCGCGACGAGGAAAATACGGAGTCTACTTTGAGTTTTTTGAGCGGCGAGGACCGCTTGGAGGGCGAGAGCGAGTTGACATTTAAGCCGAACCCGGATACCGAGACATTCCTTAAGGTCAGGCTGTCGAATATATGGGCTGAAAAAGCAGGTGTTGCCAAGCACCTGGATTTTGATTTTACTTTTGGCGTAAGGTTGGTTTGGGACACCGGCCTGCGCTGGCGATCCGTTGGAGGTTTTTACGGATATTGTTTCTATGATATTAACGCCGACGGTAAAAAGCAGCCGGATGAACACGGAGTAAAGGGGGTCGGGATCATCGGCCCTGCAGGCAAGCAGGTTGTTACGGATGAAAGGGGATATTACAAGATCCCTTCGGTTACAGGGAAGAAGGCCCTTTTAGAGATGAGTGTCAATACATTGCCTAAGGGGTATAATCCGACTACCTCAGTTTCACGTGAGGTGGATATAGTGCACGGGAAGGCCAAAAGAGTGGATTTCGGGATTGCCACAAGGTCTGAGATCTCAGGGCTCATCTATTATGACAAAAACGCCAACGGACAGTATGATTCCGGGGATGAACCGGTCAAGGGTGTTGTGATCACACTTGATGATAAGGAAAGAGCGGCGAGCAGCATAATGGGCGAATATATGTTTAGAAAGCTCTCGCCCGGTGAACATACCTTGAGGCTCGACCTAAAGTCCATCCCTGTAGAGTTTATCCCTAAGGTAGCGGTTGCGAAGTCATTGAAGGTCATCGAAGGCACGACCTTTGTTTATAATATACCGTTAGAAAAAGCGGCGGAAAAGTAATGGCGGCCTATCTTGCGCAGACGGTGTAAATGGTAGTTTTTTGTTCGTCAGTCGTATTTTCTGCTAAGACCATATTCTCTTGGCTAGTGATGAGTTTTTGTTCTTCCTGGATGTCATAATCGCCGGATGCGCCCATGGCCACAGGGGCCTGTGGAGTTTGTGGCGTGTTTGTGGTAGCAGGCGCCTGAGCCCTGATTTCCAATAACTGCGGCATGATACAGCTGGCAGTCCCGCTGATAGTCGTCCCCCCAGCCAGACATACATTGACCGGAATAACACAGACCAGGGTCAACAGTGATATTAAGGTAGGTCTCTTTGCCTTCATTTAGCCCTCGGTATTTACAGGGCAAATAAAAAACCCATTCAAAGAATGAATGGGTCCTTTGAATTGACGAGATCCGGCTTAAATAAGCGGATACGGCAGCCCGACCATCCGCCGCTAAAACTCTGGCGGATTCGAGGCTTTGCGTCCTACCCTTTCGGATAGTTTGCCCTTTTGTTCCTAAAGAACGGCCTTGGTTACAGGTAAAATATATCATATGAAAATCATGTTTTCAAGGGGAGGTGATAGAGGGTAAATGTGTTGACGAACAGTTCCCGAGGATGTATAATTTCTACCTTAACTAGACAATAAGGAGGAGTTTCTATGGTCAATAAAGATAATAAAGAGAAGGACTTAAGTAAGAAAGAGGACGGAGCTAACAGGATGAAGGCTTTAGAGTTAGCCTTGGCCCAGATAGAAAAACAATTCGGAAAAGGCTCTATCATGAAGCTTGGCGAAGATGTTAAGCTCGATGTGCCTGTTATCCCTACAGGCTCGATCTCGCTTGATCTTGCTTTAGGCGTCGGTGGTATACCGCGCGGAAGGGTCATTGAGATATTCGGCCCTGAGGCCTCCGGCAAAACAACACTTACATTGAGCGTGATTGCTCAGGCGCAGAAACAAGGCGGTGTAGCGGCGTTTATCGATGCAGAGCATGCCTTTGATTCCACTTATGCCAAAAAGATCGGTGTGAATTTAGACGACCTTTTGATATCCCAGCCCGATACCGGAGAGCAGGCCTTAGAGATTGCAGAGACCCTGGTGCGTTCGAATGCTGTGGACCTCGTGGTCGTGGATTCGGTGGCAGCGCTTACTCCGCGCGCGGAGATAGAAGGCGATATGGGCGATTCCCACATGGGTTTGCAGGCCCGCCTGATGTCGCAGGCCTTAAGAAAGCTTACCGGCACGATCTCCAAATCCAAGACGTGCGTTATTTTCATTAATCAGATCCGTGAGAAGATAGGGGTAATGTTCGGTAATCCTGAGACGACGACAGGCGGCCGCGCGCTTAAGTTCTACTCATCCTTAAGGCTGGATCTAAGAAGGATAGGATATATCAAGTCAGGCGATGAAGTTACAGGAAGCCGCGTACGCGTCCGGGTAGTCAAGAACAAGGTCGCCCCTCCTTTTAAAGAGACAGAGGTCGATTTTCTCCATAGTGAAGGTATTTCCCTCGAAGCCGATCTGATAGATACAGGCGTTACTTTAGGTGTTTTGCAAAAGTCAGGCTCATGGGTCTTATATGGAGAGCAAAAATTAGGGCAGGGCAGAGATACCGCCAGGATATTCTTAAAAGAAAACCCGAAGGTTGCCGCTGAGATCGACAAGAAGATACGGCAAGAGCACGCGAGGAAACTGGCTGAGGCGCACGCGCAAGGCCCTAAGAAGTAATGCAGGACAGAGACGATCTTTCAAAAGCCAGGAATTGCGCCCTTCGGCTCATCAAATTCAGGCTGCGAAGCGAAAAAGAAGTCAGGGATAAATTAAAAGAGAAAGGCTTCGCTGCCGAGACTATCGATACAGCAGTTGATTTCTTGAAAAAAACAGGCCTTTTGGACGATACGCTTTTTGCCAGGTTGTGGGTTGAAAGCCGTATAAAGAGGCCTCTTGGCCTGGCGCGCCTGCGTCTTGAGTTAAAGAAAAAAGGTATAGATAAGGGCGTTATCGAGCCTGTCCTGGAAGCCGCGTCAGCCAATTACAGCGAGGAAGAGGCGGTAAAGAACATTATAGATATGAAGATAAAAAAGATGCGCGGCCTTGATCCGGTAAAGGCAAAGCGCAGGCTTTATGGTTTTTTGTTGCGTCGTGGATACCCTTACGGACTTGTGATGGACGCGTTAAAAGAGATCGAAGAATGAAAAAACTGACCACCAGCCAATTAAGAAAACTATATCTGGATTATTTTGAGGCCCGTGGCCATCGTCTGGTTAAGAGCGATTCACTGGTGCCTGCTAATGATCCCTCGGTCCTTTTCACTTCGGCCGGCATGAATCAGTTTAAGGACCATTTTTTAGGCAGGGTAAAGGATTTTAAGCGCGCCGCAAGCTGCCAGAAATGCCTGCGCACCGGAGACCTCGAGGAGGTCGGCCGTACGCCTTTCCACCATACCTTTTTTGAGATGCTCGGTAATTTTTCCTTCGGTGATTATTTTAAGAAAGAGGCCATAGAATGGGGCTGGGAATTCGTGACGAGTGTCTTAGAGATAGACCCGGCGAAGCTGTGGGTTTCGGTATACGAGGATGATGCCGAGGCGCTGGACTTATGGAATAAGCATATGAAGCTGCCTTTAGAGAAGATCAAGAGATTCGGAGCCAAAGACAACTTCTGGCCTTCGGATGCCATAAAGGCCGGGCCGAACGGGCCTTGCGGGCCGTGCTCGGAGATATATTACCAAAAAGAGGACGGAGGATCGGTCGAGGTCTGGAATCTTGTCTTCACGCAGTTCAACCGCTGTGACGCAGGGGTCCTAGAACCATTACCCAATAAGAACATCGATACAGGTATGGGCTTGGAAAGGATGGCCCAGGTCTTACAGGGTGTCGATTCCAATTTTAAGATAGATATCTTCGTGCCGATATTAGATAGCGTCAAGAAGTCTACCGAGGTGCGTGAAGAAAAGCTGTTGAACATGATAGCCGACCATGCCAGGGCCGTTACTTTCTGTATTTGTGACGGCGTCCTGCCTTCAAATGACGGACGCGGTTATGTTGTAAGAAAACTTATAAGGCGCTGTGCATATTACGCGCAAAGCAAGTCCCCGAAACCCTTCGTCTATAAAATAGTCTCGAGCATAGCCGAATCGATGGGTGACCAATATCCTGACCTTATCGGCCGCCGCGACAACATAGCGCAGATAATCAAGGCAGAGGAAGAAAAATATATAAAGAACATCTTAGAAGGCGGAGCTGAAAAGCTATCGGCTGTCATAGAAAATTTGAAAAAGGCGGGCCGGGACAGCCTGCCTGCGGATGCAGGGCTTGATCTGTATGTAACATACGGCATACAGCCTGATTTCACAAAGGAGTTCTGTGAAAGAGAGGGCATATCCGTTGATCTGGCCCAGATAGATACTTTGATAAAGAGCGAACAGGAAAAGTCCAGGGTGTCGAGCAAGATGTCGGCCTCGATCTTTTCTAAAGATGCCGTATCGCTTAAAAGGTCTAAATTCGTAGGCCACGAACTGAATTTTTGCGAAAGTTCAGTCCTGCAGATAATAAAAGACGGCCGCGAGGTCCAGGAGTCTCCTGTCTCGGGTGAAATGGCTATTGTTTTGGATGATACCCCTTTTTACGGTGAGTCCGGAGGGCAGATAGGGGATAGGGGGATCATAAGGCTTAAAAGTACCGGCGCCGAGTTGAAGGTCGTAGATGTTAAGAAAGAAGGGGATTCCATAATCCATAGCGTTGTGGGCCCTGATGGCGATGGAGTTATTAAGGCCGGAGATGAGGTCTTTGCAGATGTAGATAAGGGGTATCGTGAGGCTGTCAGGAGGGCCCATACAGCTACGCATATTTTACAGGCAGTCTTAAGGAAGGTCTTAGGTGAGCATGTGCACCAGGCCGGGTCATATGTCGAGCCGGACAGGTTCAGGTTCGATTTTACGCACTTCAAGGATATATCAGCCGAGGACATGGATCGCATACAGGAGTGTTTGAACGAGCTCGTCTTGAAGAATGACAGGCTAAGCGCTAAGTTCATGGCCAAGAGTGAGGCCCAGAAGACAGGGGCCATGGCTTTATTCGGCGAAAAATATGAAGACACTGTGCGCGTCGTCTCTATCGGCGATTACAGCAAGGAGTTTTGCGGAGGGACTCACCTGGAGCATACAGGCCAGATCGGCCTTGTCGTCATAACCTCGGAGGCTTCTATCGGCAGCGGATTAAGGCGCATAGAGGCATTGACCGGGAAACTCGCGTACGAGAAGGCAAGAAACACATTCGATATATTGGAAGAAGCGGCTGGAATGCTTAAGACCAGGCCGGAGCAGTTTTTGGCAACGCTTGAGCAGTCATTGGCCAGATATAGATCGCTTGAGAAAGATATCCTTAAACTTAAGGAGGGCGAGCTAAGGTCAGAGATAGATGGTATCGCAGGAAAGGCGCGCCAGGTTAAGGACGTTTTTGTCGTAGTACATAGTTTCAGTAATATGGATGCCAATCTTTTAAGGGGGGCTGTTGACCTTTTGAAAGCGAAGATCCCGCAAAATGGGATATTTTTCCTGGGTTCTGTTTCTGGTGAAAACGCGTATTTTGTATGCGGCCTGACCAAGGACCTGGTTACAAAAGGTCTTTCCGCGGATGCGGTCATTAAAAAGATACTGGCAAAGGTTTCCGGGTCGGGCGGAGGCCGTAAAGATTTCGCGCAAGGCGGGACAAAAGAGGTAGCACTGGTTGACGCAGCTTATAAGGAATTTGAAGATATTTTAACGCAAGGATTAGGGGCAATAAAATGAAGATAATAAGGCCGAACTCAAAAGATCTTGAAAGGCTGGAGACGAGGTTTAACTATTTGCAGAAACAGCGCGTCAAGGACAAGGTGGACAAGATCCTCCACGATGTGCGTTTAAGCGGCGATGAAGCCCTGCTGCGCTACACGCGTAAATTTGACGGCGTGAAGATGACATTAAAACAGATGCAGGTCACTGAGGCAGAAAAGAGCGGGGCGTATCAGGATATAAACCCGGAGTTCATATCGACGTTAAAAAAGATAATCGCGAATATCACGAAGTTCTATACGAAACAGCAAAAGCGTTCATGGAAGCAGTTCAATCAGGACGGGGTTTTCTTAGGGGAGAAGATCGACCCGTTGGGCCGCGTTGGTGTTTATGTGCCGGCTGGGACCGCACCTCTGGTCTCATGTGTTTATATGAGCGTCCTGCCTGCCCAGATAGCAGGGGTCAAAGATATCGTATTGGTGACGCCTCCGGATAAGAATGGGCATATTAATCCGCACATACTGGTCGTGGCCGATCTTTTGAAGGTCAACGAGATCTATAAGGTCGGAGGGGCGCAGGCTATCGCCGCGCTGGCCTTCGGCACAAAGACCATAAGAAA
The DNA here is from genome assembly GCA_003451585.1 of Candidatus Omnitrophota bacterium. Classification (GTDB taxonomy): domain Bacteria; phylum Omnitrophota; class Gorgyraeia; order Velamenicoccales; family Velamenicoccaceae; genus UBA9636. The sequence goes on from DMEU01000011.1 coordinate 81,170, forward strand.
AGTAGACAAGATAGTAGGGCCCGGGAATAACTATGTTACGGAAGCCAAACGGCAGGTCTTCGGTTACTGCGATATCGATATGCTGGCTGGCCCGACTGAGCTGGTAGTCATCGCTAACCGTCATTCTAATGTGGATTTTGTCTTAAGCGACTTGTCGGCCCAGGCTGAACACGCCGGCGGGTTGGCTGTTTTGATCACGCCCTCAAAGACACTTGCCAAACAGGTTAAGCAGGCCTTGCCGGGAAATGAGAACGGCTATATAGTGCTTGTCAAAAATCTGGATGAGGCCCTTGAGGTCAGTAATCGCATAGCGCCTGAGCACTTAGAGATCTTGACGAACGATCCGCGTAAGTTCGTAAAGAAGGTCAAGAACGCGGGTGCGCTTTTTCTCGGGCCGTACAGCCCGGTGGCTATCGGTGATTATTTCGCCGGCCCAAGCCATGTATTGCCTACAGCCGGAAGCGCCCGGTTTTTCTCAGGATTGTCCTCGCATGATTTTTTAAGGAGCACCCACATTTTATCTTATTCAAAGAAGGCGCTTGAAGAATCAAGGCCGCATATAGAGAAACTTTGCTCCATCGAAGGGTTGAATAAACATTTTGAATCAGTGAAAAAGAGGTTTGAATAGAATAGCGAGGGGATGATGCCAAAGACTGTGACGGTGAAGAGAAAGACCGGTGAGACGGATATCGAGATAACACTGGGCATTTATGGTAAGGGCAGGCATATGGTCAAGACAGGCATAGCTTTTCTTGACCATATGCTGTCTCTTTTTGCCAAACATGGATTATTCGATCTGGAAGTCAAGGCGAAGGGCGACCTCGATGTGGACATACACCATACCAATGAAGACGTGGCTATTACTTTGGGTGAGGCGTTTTCAAAGGCATTGGGAAAAAGGGCAGGAATCAAGAGGTTCGGCGAGGCCACAGTCCCTATGGATGAGTCGCTGGTAAGGACAGCGCTGGACATTTCAGGCAGGCCGTTCTTGAAATTCAGGGAAGCGAAAAAATTTAGCGTTGATAAGACGGATGCCGAAGGTTACAGCCTGAATTATGCCGAGCAATTTTTAAAGGCATTCGCCGATAATGCCAGGATGACTTTGCATGTGGATATCCTGGAGGCAAAAGACCTGCACCATATTATAGAGGCTGTGTTCAAATCTATGGCAAAAGCCATGTTGAGGGCTGTTGAAAAAGAACCGCGTTCAGGGTCTGTTCCGTCTACGAAAGGCCGGATCTAAAATGAAGGCGAAAGTAGCCATTATTGATTACGGCATGGGGAATCTCTACAGCGTGCGCAATAGTTTTAAGTCGCTGGGGATGATCGCCGACATAATAGAAGGGCCTGAAAAAATATTTTCTTACGATAAGCTGATCCTGCCCGGCGTAGGGGCTTTTGGGGACGCGATGGAGGAGCTAACTGCGCGCGGATTCATCGAGCCCTTGCGTGATTTCATTTCCGCAGGCAGGCCTTTTTTGGGTATCTGCCTGGGCATGCAGCTTTTAATGGAGAAGAGTGAAGAGTCGCGCGGTATAAAAGGGCTGGCTGTTATCAAGGGGCAGGTGCGGAAGTTCTCTTCAAAGCTTAAGTGCCCGCATATGGGTTGGAACAAGATAGAGAAAGTAAAAAAAGGCCTAAAGATCTTTAAAGGCCTGGGCCAGGATGTATACGCGTATTTCTGCCACTCCTATTATGTGCTGCCGCGTTCACGGCAGGCCATGGCAGGCCGGACGGATTACGGCATAAAGTTCGCCTCCGTCATAAAGGAAGGCAATGTTTATGGTATGCAGTTCCATCCAGAAAAAAGCCAGGAGGCCGGCCTGAAACTTTTGAGGAATTTTATAGAACTATGCTGATAGTGCCCGCAATAGACTTGATGGACGGGAAGGTCGTTCGCCTTCAGAGAGGTGATTTTAACCGTGTCATGGCATATGACCTGACGCCGTTGGAATATGCCAAAAAGTGGCAGGAGGAAGGCGCGTCCATCATACACGTCGTTGATCTAGACGGCGCAAAGTGCGGCGAACCGAAGAATTTTTCCGTAATAGTCGACATAATTAAAAGTGTTTCAGTAAAGGTAGAGGTGGGCGGCGGGATACGCACCGCAGAAACCATAAAGAAGTATGCTGGTGCCGGAGCCGCTCGTGTAGTATTGAGCACTAAGGTCTTAGAGGACCCGTCTTTTCTTTTATCTGAGCCTGTAAGAGGTTGCCTTGATAAAATAGTCGTCAGTATCGATATAAGGCATATGGAGAGTCCTGAGCTTGTAACAAGCGGCACAGGCGGTTGGTTGAAGGGCGCGGATGTGCTGGTCGATATACCCTCTTTTATCCAGTCCGTTTCCTCAGCAGGGGTAAAATATGTAAATTTTTCGGATATAAGCAAAGACGGCATGATGGTGGGCCCTGATCCCGCGAAGATCCTGCTTTTTTTGAAAAAGGCGCGCAAGGCGGTATCAATGAAGCTGTTTTTTACATATGCCGGCGGTATTTCTTCGCTAGACGACATAGACGTGCTCAACAGGCTTGGTGAGGATGGTGTGGATGCCGTGATAGTAGGCCGGGCACTCTATGAAAATAAATTCAGTTTAAAAGAGGCGATAGCCCTTGCAAAACGCTAGGTCTTGTTATGTTGACTAAAAGGATCATTCCTTGCCTCGATGTTAAGGATGGGCGGGTCGTCAAAGGCGTGCGGTTCTTATCATTAAAAGATGCCGGAGACCCTGTCGAGACAGCATGCGCCTATGAAAAACAGAAGGCGGATGAATTGGTATTTTTGGATATTACAGCCAGTTTTGAGGCGCGTAAGACCTTGATAGATGTAGTGCGCCGCGTGGCAGCGAATTTATTCATGCCGTTTACCGTAGGCGGCGGCATACGGGGGATAGAGGATATCCGCGCACTCTTGAATGCCGGGGCGGACAAAGTTTCCATAAACACGGCGGCGGTCGATAACCCAGGGCTTATCTCTGAGGCGGCCAAGCGTTTTGGCAGCCAGTGTATAGTTGTTGCGATAGACGCAAAAAAAATAGTCGATACTCGATCGGCTAAAAACCGAAGGCCATCGGCCGATAAATGGGAAGTATATACCCACGGAGGCAGGACCGCTACCGGCTTTGATGCTGTTAGGTGGGCAAGGCGCGCGCAAGATCTGGGCGCAGGAGAGATCCTGTTGACGAGCATGGACTACGACGGCACAAAAGACGGCTATGATATCAGGCTTACGCGCGCTGTAAGCAGTTCGCTTAAGATACCGGTCATCGCCTCCGGAGGAGCCGGGGGAAAAGAGCATTTTTTAGAAGTGTTCAAGAAGGGCGGGGCGGATGCGGCGTTAGCCGCGTCTATATTCCATTACGGCGAATATACCGTAGGGGATGTTAAAAAATACCTGAGATCAAAAGGCGTAAACGTACGCATTTAAGGGGAGGCCATGACAGTATTGAAACCCGAGGAAAAAGCAGATATCAAGAGTTTGAAAGAATTGAAGTTCGACGACAAGGGATTGATCCCGGCCATTGTGCAGGACTATAAGTCCAAAGAGGTCTTAATGGTCGCCTACATGAACGAAGAGTCTTTAAAGAAGACCCTTGAGATAAAAAAGACCTGTTTTTGGTCACGTTCGCGCGGGCAATTCTGGGTGAAGGGTGAGACCTCAGGCCACCTGCAGTTCGTCAAGAGTATCGCATATGACTGTGATAAAGATGCTTTATTGATCAAGGTCCGCCAGGTGGGCGCCGCATGTCATACCGGCAAACGCAGCTGTTTTTATCGCAAACTAAAGATAAAATAATTTTTTAAATAGAGTTTATTGACTAACAATGATCAAGCCTACATTCAAAGAATTCAAAAAACTGGCTAAAAAGGGCAACGTTATACCTGTATATAAGGATATCTTAGCCGACCTTGAGACCCCTGTCTCGGCATTCCTGAAAATAGACAGCGGGAGGTATTCATATCTGCTGGAATCTGTGGAGTCCCAGGAGAATGTGGGCCGGTATTCCTTTCTTGCGGCTGGGCCGTCACTTGTTTTTTCGAGCAAGGGCAGGAAGGTCACTTTAGAGCGTTTTTCTTCAAAGGGCAGGACATCGCGGACATACCAGTGTGAAGGCTCTCCTTTGGATGAGGTAAGGAAGATAACCGCAGATTTTAGATTTGTAGGCGCTAAAGGCTTGCCGCGATTTTGCGGAGGTTTAGTGGGTTACATGGGTTATGATACGGTAAGGTTCTTTGAAAAAATACCGGATAAGAATCCGGATGAGCTGGGTATACCGGATTGCGTCTTTATGCTTTCTCAGAACCTGGTGATCTTTGACCATGTCAACCGCACGATCAAGGTCCTGGCCAATGCTATCCTGGAGTCTTCAGGTGAAAAAGAATTAAAGACGGCATACGATGCGGCTGTCGGCTCCATAGAGGCTATTCTTCGCAAGTTGAGAACGCCTTTAAAAAAAGAAAAACTCCTAGAAGAGAAGAGATCGAATGTTGCGGCAGTCTCTAATATGACAAAGAAGGATTTTATGAACGCGGTCCTCCGCGCCAAGGAGTATATACGAAGAGGTGATATCATTCAGGTCGTGCCTTCGCAAAGGCTTAAGATGAGCTTAAAGAGCAAACCTATAGACATTTACAGGTCTTTGAGGTCAGTTAACCCGTCGCCGTATATGTTCTATCTTAAGCTTTCCGGTTTTACCCTTGTAGGTTCGTCTCCGGAATTGCTGGTGCGCTGCCAGGACGGTATAGTTGAGACAAGGCCTATCGCAGGCACCAGGCCCAGAGGTGCCAACGATGCCGAGGATGAGGCCCTTGTGCGCGACCTGCTATCCGATGCAAAGGAAAAGGCCGAGCACCTCATGTTGGTAGACCTGGGGCGAAACGACCTTGGCCGTGTCTGCCGATACGGCAGTGTGCGAGTCAGTGAATTCATGGGGATAGAAAAATATTCCCATGTAATGCATATCGTAAGTAATGTCATCGGGAGGCTAAAGCCGGGCAAGGACGCTTTTGATGCCTTGATCGCGTGTTTTCCTGCAGGCACTGTCAGCGGCGCGCCGAAGATACGTGCCATGGAGATAATCGATGAGCTGGAGAACACAAGGCGCGGCCCCTATGCCGGCGCGATAGGTTATTTTAGCTTTTCCGGGAACCTCGACTCGTGTATAATAATCAGGACTATTTTTATAAAAGGCGATACGCTCTACATTCAGGCCGGCGCGGGTATAGTCAATGATTCCGTGCCTGAGCGCGAATATTACGAGACTTTGAATAAGGCCAAGGCATTGCTTGAGGCCGTGAAATCCACATAAACAGAACAAGCACATTAAGCCACGTGCTCATTTAAGGAGGCAGTAAAAATGACGGTAGCGATTCGTTTGCGTAAGATCAATGACAAGTCCAAGAAGAGATACAACTTTCGTATCGCGGCGGTGGAGAAGACCAGGTCGCGCGACGACAGAGTGATCGAAGAGCTGGGATATTATGACCCTGCCAAAAATCCGGCCGCGTTAAAGGTCAATAAAGAGAGGATAGAGTTTTGGGTCAAATCAGGCGCCCAGCTTTCACCTACAGTGAAGAGCCTTGTAAAGAAAATAAAATAACGAATATAATGAAAAATCCTAAACCCGAAACACTAAATCCTAAGCAAAACCAAATGTCAAAATTCCAATGTTCTTAAACAGATAAGTTTAGAATTTTGTATTTTAGGATTTCGAGTTTGTTTAGAGTTTAGGATTTCGAGCTTAGAGTTTTAACATGGGAGGAGTTCAGGTGGCTAATCCGCAGATCGGTTTGTTGGGGAATCTATTTCCCTTAGCTCTAATATTTTTGATCTTTTACTTTGTACTTATCCGCCCGCAGCAGAAGCAGCAGAAAGATTTCAAGAAGCTGGTGGAGGGCCTGAAAAAAAACGACCAGATCGTGACCATTGGCGGTGTCCACGGCACGGTAGTGAATGTCAAAGAAAAAACTTTGATCGTGCGAATAGACGAAAATACAAGGGTTGAGATCGATAAAACAGCCGTAGCCCGCGTGGAAAAACAGGGATAGGAGCCGTAGAGCATGCATAAGAATTTACTTTATCGTATATTGTTGATCGCAGGTGTCGTGCTTGTATCGGTCTTTTTGGCATTCCCCCTGCAGAAGCGCATCAATCTTGGCCTTGACCTGCAGGGCGGGATGTATCTTATCCTGCGCGTCGATACTTCCAAGTTGGCTGAAAAGGCAAAGATCGATGCGGTTGAGCGTGCTTTAGAGATCATCCGTAACAGGATAGACCAGTTTGGCGTAAAGGAGCCGCTCGTCCAGATACAGGGTGAAGACCAGATAGTCGTGCAATTACCCGGCTTGACTGACAGGACAAGGGCCTTGGACCTGATAGGCCGCACCGCGCTTTTGGAATTCAAGCTGGTTTCAGGCGATACCAAGCTTATCGCCGATGCTTTGGCGGGTAATGTGCCGGAAGGCTATGAATTAAAGGAAGTGGAAAAAGAGAAGGTCCTTTTGTTCCAGGCAGCTGAATTGACAGGGGATTACCTGGAGACGGCGGATGTGCAGTTTGACCAGAGCTCTTTCGGGCAGCCTGTCGTATCCATGAAGTTGAAAGGCGAAGGCATAAAAAAGTTCTCTGAATTGACGAAAAATAACGTAGGGAACCGCCTTGCGATAGTATTAGACGGACGCGTATATTCTGCTCCCAGGATAAATGAGCCGATACCAAGCGGTGAGGCGGTCATAACCGGCAGGTTTACGCCTGATGAGGCCAAAGACCTGGCTATTGTGTTACGCTCCGGCGCGCTTCCGGCCCCGTTGGTCGTGGAAGAAGAAAGGACCGTAGGCCCTTTACTTGGGCAGGATTCTATACGTAAGGGGGTCGCAGCCTGTGTCGTAGGCTTGTCCCTGGTCTTTCTCTTTATGGTCTACTATTATGGCGCGGTCGGCTTCGTAGCAAATATCGCTCTTATCTTTAACATATTGCTGATCTTGGCTGGCATGGGGTTATTCCATGGTACCCTGACCCTTCCCGGTATTGCGGGTATCATTTTGACGATAGGCATGGCGGTAGATGCCAATGTGCTTATCAATGAGAGGATGAGGGACGAGTTAAAAACAGGTAAGACTATAAGGGCGGCAGTTGCCAACGGTTATGATAAGGCCTTTAGCGCCATTTTCGATTCTAATGTAACTACCCTTATCGCGGCGTTCTTTCTATTTCAGTTCGGAACAGGCCCTATAAGGGGTTTTGCCGTTACGCTGACCATCGGCCTTCTCGCCAGCATGTTTACTTCTATAGTCGTTACGCGTGTGATCTTTGATTTTTTGCTCTCTAAAAATAAATTAAAGAGTTTTAAATTCAAGGCCTTTATTAAAAAAGAGACCACTTTTGATTTTATAGGCAAGAGGCGAATTTTTTATGTTCTTTCAGGGATCATCTTTATCATCGGTATGGTTGCAGTTGCCACCCGCGGCAGCCAGGCTTACGGCGTCGAGTTTTCCGGCGGCCAGCTGCAGGAGTATATTTTTGAAAAGAGCGTGCCGATAGAGTCTTTCAGGTCTTCTTTGAAAAATATAGGATTAGGGGAGACGATGGTCCAGCAGGTGCGTGAAAATCCACGCCAGGTGATAATCAGGGGAAGCCAGGATTCGGCCGATGCCATACAGGCCGAGTTCAAGAAGAGTTTTCCGGGTAATAAATTCGAGGTCCTTCGCATCGAAAAGATAGGGCCGACGATAGGCAGGGAGTTGAAGAAAAAAGCCGTTTTCGCCATGGTCTTCTCGTTATTGGGCATACTCGTGTATGTCGCGATACGCTTTAAGCACATGGATTTTTCTATCGGAGGCGTATTCGCGTTGTTGCATGACGTTATCCTGACAGGCGGGTTCCTAGTCCTTATGAACCGCCAGATAGACCTTCTTACCGTTACTGCCTTGCTGACCATAGCCGGTTATTCTATTAACGATACGATAGTTATCTACGACAGGGTCAGGGAGTTGATGAGAACGAAGTATAAAATGACCTTGAAGGATATAATCAATTTGTCCTTAAACCAGACTTTATCGCGTACGATCCTGACCTCTTTTTCGACGCTTCTGGTCGTGGTCTCTATGTATGTATTGGGCGGAGAGATATTGAATTCATTCGCCCTGGCCTTGCTTTTTGGTTTTATCATAGGGTGTTATTCCACGATATTCATAGCAAGCCCTATAGTTCTTGCCTGTCGGTCGTTATTGAAGCAAGCCCGATAAAGTGATGCATGTTTAAAAGCTTCAAGTTTTTTGAAGGACAGAGCCTCGATATAGAAAGTTTTCTTCGTGCCCTGGTCTCATTAGGCTATAGGCGCCAGGACAAGGTGCAGGAAGAAGGGGATTTTTCAAGGCTGGGCGGCGTTGTATCTGTGTTTGCCGTTACCTTTGAATATCCCGTACGCATCGAATGGGATAACGATTCGATCTGTTCCATAGAAAGCTTTAGCACGGCAACAGGGAAGTCTTTCTGGAAACACAAGATAGTTATCCTCCTGCCCAAGAGGGCCAGGTCCCGTCCCCTTTTAGCGAAGTTCGCAAGCGAGTTGCCGTTAGCCAACTTTGTCGATATAAAAAAGGGTGATCTTGTAGTGCATCAGCAACACGGCGTTGGGATCTATCTTGGCATTGAGAAGGTCAGGGTCGCAGATACCGAACGTCAACATCTGGTCATTAAGTATGCCGGCGAGGACAAGCTTTTTGTGCCTGTAGACCAGATGCACCTTGTGCAGAAGTATATCAGCTTCGGCGGCAGGCCGCCCAAGGTCAACAGGCTTGGGTCCGGGCACTGGAAGCGTTCAAAATTACGGGCACAGAAGGCCACCATGAGGGTGGCGCTCGATCTTTTAAAATTACAGGCTTTGCGTAAGACCGTAGGCGGTTTTGCCTTTTCAAAAGACGCAGAGTGGCAGAGGGAGTTCGAGGAGACCTTCCCGTACGATGAGACAGTCGACCAGATAAAGGCGGTTGAAGATACAAAGAAGGATATGGAATCGCCTTACGCTATGGACAGGCTTTTATGCGGGGATGTCGGTTACGGCAAGACAGAGATCGCGATGCGTGCGGCTTTTAAGGCTGTCATGGACAATAAGCAGGTCGCGATACTCGTGCCTACGACCATATTGGCTGAACAGCACTACCAGAATTTCATTAAAAGGATAGGGTCATTTCCTATCAGAGTGGATATGCTCAGCCGTTTTAAGACGCCGGCACAACAGAAGGCGATATTAGGCGCAGTAGCCGCAGGCGGCGTGGATATCATAATCGGCACGCATCGCCTGCTTTCCTGCGATATAGTTTTTAAGGACCTGGGCCTCGTGGTCGTAGACGAGGAGCAGCGTTTCGGTGTAAAGCATAAGGAAAAGTTAAAGGAGATGCGGGCGTTGGTAGATGTCCTGACGCTTACGGCGACACCTATCCCAAGGACGCTTTATATGGCCTTGATGGGCGCAAAGGATATTTCTGTAGTCAATACGCCTCCCGAGAACAGGCAGCCGATAGAGACACACATTGTGGCATTTGATAAGGCGTTGTTCGCTCAGGCTATAGAACGTGAATTGAAAAGGTCCGGCCAGGTCTATTTTGTCCATAACAGGGTCGAGGATATCGAAGAGCTCGCAAGGGAGGTACGCAAGTTCTCTCCTGCCGGCGCACGGGTGGAATTCGCGCATGGTCAGATGCCGGCAAAGCTTTTGGAAAAGATAATGCTGGATTTTTTAAATAATCGTATAGATGTGCTGGTTTCTACGACAATTATCGAATCCGGCATAGATGTACCTAATGCCAATACGATGATCGTTAATAACGCGGATTGTTTTGGTTTGGCTGACCTGCATCAATTACGCGGCCGTGTCGGCAGGTTTGCGCGTAGGGCATACGCTTATCTTGCAGTTAAAGCCGGTAAGCCTTTGTCAACCGAGGCAAGAAAACGCCTGGATGCTATAGCCGAATATAGCGAGCTTGGGTCCGGTTTTAAGATCGCAATGGAGGATCTTGAGATAAGGGGCGCTGGAAATTTGCTTGGTTTGGAACAGCATGGCCATATCGCGGCAGTAGGCTTTGACTTATATTGCCGGCTTTTAAGGGAGTCAGTCTCTTCGTTAAGCCAACACAGCATGAATTAGAGGAGAATAGTGCATGGGAAAAATGATCTGTTCAGTATTTTTGTGCGCTTTTTTGGCTTTATCGGCTTCGGCCGGATCGATCTATGCCGAGAAGCTGGATAAGATAGCCGCGATCGTGAATGGCGACGTGATCACCGAGGACGAGGTCTCTACATTCATGAAGATGACGGACATGGCCGAGGAGTCGGGCTTACCTACCTCAGACCCAAAACTATTGAGGCTGGAGCTTTTAAACCGCATGATCGAAGACAGATTGATATTGCAGGAGGCCAAGGCCATAGGCCTGAAGGCAGATGAGAAGGCACTTGAAGGCCGCATAAAAGATATAAAGATGCGCGCCGGCAGTGAATTGGCGTTCGATATGGCTTTAAAACAGCAGGGATTCAGCCTGTCTGAGCTTAAGAATAAATTACGTAATCAGCTCTTGATATATATGGCTATACAGAGACAGGTAAAGAGCAGGGTGTTGGTCAGCCCAAAAGAAGTCACGGATTATTACGAAGCTAACCCCGGCCTGTTCGTTGCGCCGGAAAGCGCGTTAGTGGATTCTATTTTCGTTAAAGATAAAGATACGTTGGCCAGTGTTGAAGCGCTTTTAGCTAAAGGGACAGATTTTAAAGACGTGGCAAAAGAACTATCGCAGAGGTCGGATCTTGGTATTGTCGCCAGGGGGCAGTTTAAGAAGGAGCTTGAAGATGTGATATTCAGCTTAGAGCCGGGCAAGCGTTCAAAGCCAGTAGAGGTAGAAGGCGGTTTTTATATATTCTTATTGAATGAGTTGAAGGCTGCTTCGAAGAGGCCGTTAAACGATGTTAAGGACGAGGTCACCTTAATGCTTGAAAACCAGAAGACGGAGAAGAAGTTGAAGGAGTGGCTGGAGGCCTTGAAACATAAGGCGTATATATCTATAAGGGAAGAATGAAGACCGTAAATATAGCCGTAAGCATGGGGGATCCTTGCGGGATAGGGCCTGAGGTCATAGCTAAGGCAGCATCGCAGATGAGCCGCATTCGTCACGCGGCTTTTTTTATTTTTGGGGATAAGGGGCTTTTGTCTGGTTGCGGTTTAAAGGGGGCACGGAATATTTTTTTGGCGGACATAAAAAATGGTTCGGGAGAGGTTTTTGAGCCCGGGGTGCCGTCTCTTGCCGGTGCGCGTGCAAGCCTGAGATACCTTGATGCTGCTGTCGCTTTTATCAAACGTAAATGTGCCGGGGCGCTGGTTACCGGGCCTATTTCAAAAGAGGGCGTCAGAAAGTGCGGGTTCCGATGGCAGGGGCATACGGAGTTTTTAGCTGATGCCTTCGGCGTGAAGCGCGTTGAGATGGTCTTTGTTTCAGAGCGGATGAAAGTAGTCCTGTTGACCAGGCATCTTTCTTTAAAGAAGGCGATAAAGGCCTTGAGCAGGGAACATATTTATGATTGCGGCCGCCTGATGTTCGATCTCCTGAAAAATAATTTCAAGATACCCGGGCCCAGGATAGCTGTCTGCGGATTGAATCCGCATGCAGGGGAATCGGGCCTTTTCGGTGATGAGGAGGATCTCATTATCCGCCCTGCAATAAAGAAACTCGGTCGAAAATATAGAGGTTGTTTTTTTGGGCCGTATCCGGCTGATACTGTTTTTTACAATGTATCAAAAGGTGGTTTTGATCTGGTCATGGCGATGTATCACGACCAGGGCCTCATACCTTTTAAGCTTTTAAGTTTTGATTCAGGTGTTAACCTGACCGCCGGCCTTCCAATTATCCGCACTTCGCCTGTCCACGGCACCGCCTTTGATATCGCCGGCAAACACAAGGCCTGTCCAGGTTCTATGATCGCCGCACTTCGCCTGGCAGCAGGGTTGGCGGCCAATGGGCGCCGATGAAGAGCGCGCTGCCGCCTTTAAAGCGTTTCGGCCAGAATTTCCTTATCGATAAAAATATTATAGCTAAGATCATCAAGGCTGCGGCTGTTTCGGACAAGGACAACGTCCTTGAGGTCGGTCCAGGGCATGGCGCATTGACTTTTGAAGTGGCCAAGAAGGCACGAAGGGTGTTGGCCGTTGAAATAGACAGAGGCCTGTGCGCTGATCTTGGTGCAGCAGCAGCGGGCTATGAAAATATAAGTATTTTCTGCTGTGATATCCTAAAATTTGACCTCAAGGCTGTGCTTAGAAAAAATAGGATCAGATCCGTAAAAGTCGTAGCAAATGTACCGTATTACATCACAACACCTATAATTGAATATTTCTTCAAAAATATTCCACGCCTGGATGATATTTTTATCATGGTCCAAAAAGAGGTAGCAGAACGTATGACGGCGCCGTCCGGCAGCAAGTCTTACGGGTCGCTTTCATGTTTCGTCAATTATTTCAGCCGTCCACAGGCCCTGTTTAAGATCAGGGGCACTTGTTTTTATCCTGCCCCTAAGATCGACTCCTGTTTTGTCAGGCTCAAGCCTTATGCGGACCCTGGTTCTTTTCACGGCGTCAAGTCAGAGCCTTTATTATTTGAGATCATCCGCGCCGCTTTCGGCCAGAGGAGAAAAAGGCTCTTTGGGTCGCTTTCAAAGCTGTTTAAAAAAGAAGAACTTTACTGCATCGATTGCGCGGCCATGCTGCAACGCCGCCCTGAAGAACTGGCACTTGCGGATTTTGTCAGGTTGAGCAATGTAGTTTTTGACTTTTACGGGGCAGGATGATATATTATAACGATTAAAATGATTGCTGCACAAGGAGTAATGGCATGGCAATATCAAAAGATGAGGTGAAGTATATCGCTAATCTGGCGCGGCTCGGGCTTACGGAGCCTGAAGTGGAGCATTTCCGAGAGCAGTTGGGAGACATACTCGGATATGTCGATAAGTTGAAAAAAGTCGATGTCTCCGGTATGTCTCCTATGGCGCACGTTCTGGACATCAAGAACATATACCGCCCGGATAATATCTCGCCTTCTATCGCCCCTGAAAAGATCCTTAAGTATGCGCCGCAGCACGAAGGTTCTTTTTTTAAGGTGCCGAAAGTGATCGAATGAAACTCAATTTTTTAACTGCGCATGAGTTATTGGAGCCGCCTGGACAGGGGAGTATCTCCTCAGGTGATATCGTCTCCGACCTGAAGGGTCGCATTGAAAGCGTAGAGCCCAAGGTAAAGGCTTATGCGAGGCAGCCTTTTTTTGAAAAAGCGCTCAACCAGAAGCTTGAGGCCGGCTGGTTAAAAGGCCTGCCTGTTTCTATCAAGGATAATATATGTAGCGACGGAGATCTGACCGAGTGCGCCTCGCGGATACTTTGCGGTTTTGTGGCGCCTTATGATGCGACTGTCGTAAAAAAATTAAGGGAGCAGGGCGCGCTTATTTTTGGGAAAACGAACATGGATGAGTTCGCCTTTGGTTCTTCCTGTGAGAATTCAGCCTTTCATCCGACTCATAACCCTTGGGACTTAGATCGTGTGCCCGGAGGTTCTTCCGGTGGTTCGGCTGCGGCAGTAGCTGCGGATGAGGCTATTATGGCCTTGGGGTCGGATACAGGCGGTTCGATACGCCAGCCTGCGGCGCTCTGCGGCGTAGTCGGTATGAAGCCCACATATGGCCGCGTCTCGCGTTACGGGCTGATAGCATTTGCTTCGAGCCTTGACCAGATAGGCCCTATGACAAAAGATGTGCGTGATAATGCCTTGTTATTAAAGGCTATAGCCGGCCACGACGAGAAGGATGCCACATCCGTAAAAACGCCTGTGCCTGATTACCTGGCCAGCCTGGAGAAGGGCGTAAAAGGTATGCGGGTAGGCATACCTAAAGAGTATTTTATTGAAGGCATGGACCCTGAGGTCCGTGAGGCAGTGAACGCTGCAAAGGCTAAACTTTCTTCTTTGGGCGTTAAGTTTATCGAAGTCAGCCTGCCGCATACCGAATACGCGGTAGCCGTTTATTATATAATCGCTACCGCAGAGGCGTCATCTAACCTTGCCCGTTTTGACGGGGTCCAGTATGGTTTCAGGGCAGCCGTAAAGACAGATGGCGCAGAGCCAGGCCTTATCTCTATGTATAAACAGACGCGCGGCCAGGGATTCGGCCAGGAGGCCAAGCGCCGCATCATTTTGGGCACTTACGTCTTGTCCAGCGGTTATTACGACGCGTATTATTCCAGGGCATTGATGGTCAGGGCCTTGATAAAGCAGGATTTTGATAAGGTTTTTAATGAGTGCGACCTGATATTGACGCCTACATCTCCGAGCGCGGCATTTAAGATCGGCGAGAAGACAGATGATCCTTTGAGCATGTATCTATCGGACATATATACCATCTCCGTTAACCTGGCCGGCCTTCCGGCGCTGTCTTTACCTTGCGGTTTTACAAAGGCCTCTTTGCCTATAGGCATGCAGATATTGGGCAGGCCCTTTGCGGAGGAGGATATCTACAGGCTGGCATTTGCCTATGAGCAGAGCACCCATTGGCATAAGGAAAAACCAAAATTATGACGAACATAAAATATGAGCCGGTAATAGGGCTTGAAGTCCACGTGCAGCTAAAGACCAAGACGAAGGCCTTTTGCGGATGCGCCAATGAGTTCGGTTCAAAAGAGAACACTAATATCTGCCCTGTCTGTCTGGGGCTTCCGGGGTCTTTGCCTGTCTTAAACGCACAGGTATTGGTTGGCGCGGCCCGTGTGGCATTGGCATTGGACTGCACTATCCGCCATTTTATAAAATTCGACAGGAAGAATTATTTCTACCCTGACCTGCCTAAAAATTTTCAGATATCACAATTTGATATGCCTCTGTCGGAGAACGGCCACCTGGATATAAAAGTTGACGGTATCTCGCCTAAACGCATACGAATAAAGAGGGTCCACCTTGAGGAAGACGCAGGGAAGTTGATGCATCCGGAAGGTTCTATTTCCAGCCTTGTTGATTTTAACCGCGCAGGGACGCCGTTATTGGAGATCGTCACCGAGCCGGACATATATTCACCCGAAGAAGCATACGCTTATTTGAGCGACTTGAAGCTTATGTTGCAGTATCTCGATATTTCCGATTGTGACATGGAAAAAGGGAGCCTGCGTTGCGACGCAAATATATCTATAAGGCCCGCCGGTGAGACGAAACTGGGCACAAAGGCCGAATTGAAGAATATGAACTCTTTTAAGGCTGTCAAGGCCGCTTTAGAGTATGAGATAAAGCGTCAGGCGCAGAGCCTGGATGCCGGTGAGAGGATCGTCCAGGAGACCAGGCTTTGGGACGAGAAAAAAGAAGTTACGCTTCCTATGCGTTCTAAAGAAGAGGCGCATGATTATCGTTATTTTCCGGAACCGGACCTGCCGCCGTTCACTTTTACTGATGCCGATATCGAAGGTATGCGTAATTCTCTTCCGGAATTGCCGCAGCAGAGGCTGAGGCGGTTTGTGGAAAATTTCGGTTTAGGTGAAAAGGACGCGGCCGTATTGATCGCCGATAAGGAGTTGGCTGATTTTTTTGAGGCGTGCGTCGAGATCTATAATGAGCCTAAAAAAATATCTAATTGGATCTCAGGCCCGGTGCTTTTTAATATGAATTCCAGGAATTCATCTTTTGGCGCCCTGCGCCTTACCCCGGGACACCTTACGGACCTCATATGCCTGGTTGAAGACGGGACCGTCAGTAACCTGGTCGGAAAGGATATACTTGCGCAGATGCTCGCGGCAGGGTCGGCGCCGAAGGACATTGTCAGGGAAAAGAACCTTGCCCAGGTATCCGGCGCAGATGAACTTAATGAGATCATCGAAGAGGTGATAGCCGCGAATAAAAAATCAGTGGATGACTACGCCTGCGGTAAAGAGAACGCGTTAATGTTCTTGGTCGGACAGGTCATGAAAAGATCCGGCGGTAAGGCAAATCCCAAGGTCGCCCGCAGCCTGCTGGCAGAAAGGCTAAAAAGAACATGATAAAAGCCTTGAAAAATGTATTCATCTTTATCTGTGTGTCTTTTTTTCTCTTAAGCATGGCAGGGCTGGCATTGTCTGCCATAGACCGGAGCAAGAAAAACGAGACATATAAGGAGTTAGAGCTGTTTGCCGATGCCCTGGCTTATATCCAGGTCCAATATGTCGATGAGACTAAAGCTAAGGACCTGATCTACGGCGCACTTTCCGGAATGATCAATAGCCTTGACCCGCATAGCCAGTTCCTGAGCCCGGAGGAATATGAAGGACTTAAGGTGGAGACAGAGGGAAAATTCGGAGGCATAGGCGTCGAGATCACGATAAAGGATGATTTTGTGACCGTCATAACACCTATCGAAGGGACGCCTGCCTGGGATGCCGGCTTGAAGACGGGCGACAGGATCGTGAAGATCGATGATACCGTAGCTAGGAACATCATGCTCGGAGAGGTCGTAAAAAAATTAAGGGGGAAGCCCGGGACCGAAGTAAATATTGTCGTCTGGAGAGAGAAGGAAGGCAAGTTGTATTACCACAAGATAAAGCGTGCCTTGATAGAGGTAAAAGATATTAAAGAATCCAGGATATTAGAAGACGACATAGCTTATTTGAAACTCGTAGAATTTACCGAGGGGACTCCGAAGGAATTGGACCGGGCTGTAAAAGACCTGAAGGACAAGGGTGCCAAGGCGCTGGTCCTCGACCTAAGGAACAACCCCGGCGGCCTGCTGGATAAGGCTGTAGAGGTAGCCGAGAGGTTTTTGCCTAAGGGCGCACTTATTGTTTCTATCAAAGGCCGAGACCCCAAGCAGGATGCCGAATACAAAGCTGATTCCAGGTCGCCCGAAGTGGATATGCCTATCGTCCTTCTCGTCAATGAAGGCAGCGCTTCCGGCAGTGAGATAGTGGCAGGCGCTTTCAAAGATAACCGCAGGGCTATAATCTTAGGGCAGAAGACATTTGGCAAAGGTTCTGTCCAGACCGTGCTGCCTTTAAGGGACGGTTCAGCCTTGAAGTTGACCTCAAGCCGTTATTATACGCCTAAAGGCGAATCTATCCATGATAAGGGTGTAGTGCCGGATATCGTTGTTGCCCAGGCTGGTTTTATTGATGAGAAGTTAAAGGATGATAAGTCCGCCATGACTGAAGAATTAGATAAGATATTTGAAGATGTGGACAAAGAGAAGCCAAAAGAGGAGGCCGTTTTGCAGGAGATGTATGCAAAAGATCCGCAGTTGGCGCGTGCCGTAGACTTGATCAAAAGCATAAGGATCTATAAGGGGCTTCACCCACAAACATCTTCAACCGGCAATGAATAATTTTAAGAATTTTCTTATTCTGGTTTTATCCCTGATAATTATCGTCCAATCCGTCTTTATCGTTTACTTCGTCTCGCGCAGGCCGTCTGCCCCCAAGGCCGCCAAGGTGGCAGAGCCCGTAGCCGCCGAAAAGGCGCCGGTGCCTGTAGAACCCAGGAAGCAGGAGGTTGTGCGTCAGCCGGCTGTCAAGCCGATGCCTTCTGTTGTGCAGGGCAAGATCGCCATCGTCATAGATGACTGGGGTTATAACCTCAAGAACAAGGATTTTATTACAGATAATGATTTCCACCTGACGCTCTCCATACTCCCTTTCGGGGAATATTCGACGCATGTTGCGCAACTCGCCCGCCATAAGAACAAAGACGTGATCATCCATGTCCCTATGGAACCGTATAATAAGGAGAATTACGGCCTTGAAGAAAATACACTTTTGACGTCGATGGATAAAAATAGGATAGTGCGTATTTTAGACAGTGCGTTCGCGGATGTGCCGCATGCCAAAGGTATCAGTAACCATATGGGGTCGAAGGCAACAGAAGATGTGCGCCTTATGAGGATCGTCATGGAGTACTTAAAACAGAAGGGTATGTTTTTTTTAGACAGCCTTGTGACCTCGAAAAGCGTATGCCGTGGGTTGGCCGGGAAACTTCGCCTTGGATTCACCCAGAGGGATATTTTTATAGATAACGAGAGCGATCCCGGCTATATACGCGCGCAAGTCTTGAAATTAGCCCAGAAGGCCAAGCGCCTTGGTGTCGCGATAGGCATAGGCCACGACCGCAAAAGCACTATAGAAGTTTTGAAAGAGATGATGCCTTTGCTGGAAGAAGAAGGGTATCAATTCGTGAATCTCTCAGAGGTCGTATTGGAAAACGAGTGATATGTACACACTGGGCATAGAGACTTCTTGCGATGAGACCGCCGCGTCCGTTGTATGCGGCCCTCAGAAGGTGCTTTCCAACGTAGTCTCTTCAAGCCTGAGCCTGCACGCGCAGTACGGCGGCATAATCCCGGAGATCGCTTCTCGCGCACACCTGGAGGCTATTTGTTCCGTCGTAGACACAGCCCTCAAGGCCGCCAAGATCAGCCATAAAAAATTAGGTTTGATAGCGGTTACTCAAGGCCCTGGCCTTGTTGGTTCTCTTCTTGTGGGTATTTCTTTTGCCCGAAGTCTTGCCTTGGCGTGGAAGTTGCCTTTAGTGGGTGTCAATCATGTCAGGGCGCATATGTATGCGTCTTTTATAGAAAATAAGATCACTTTTCCTTTTGTCGGGCTGGTCGTTTCCGGAGGTCATACCAGTCTGTATAGAGTCTCAAGCCTTGACCGCGAAGAGGTCATCTGTTCAACCAGGGATGATGCGGCAGGTGAGGCCTTTGATAAGACGGCAAAGATATTAGGCCTGGGTTATCCCGGAGGGCCTGTTATTGAAAGGTTGGCAAAAAGCGGCAATCCCGCGGCTTACCCGTTTCGTTGCTCTTGTGGGCTTGGCCTTGATTTCAGTTTCAGCGGTATAAAGACGGCGGTCCTTTACAAAGCAGGCGGGCTTAAAAAGATCTATGGCCGGCTTTCTAAGCAGGTCATAGCTGATATGTGCGCCTCTTTTCAGGATACCGTTGTTAGGGATCTTGTGGTAAAATCTATGCGTGCGGTTAAGAAGTCAAGGGCCATGACACTGGTCGTAGGCGGCGGCGTGGCGTTTAATGGCTATCTCAGGGATAGGCTTGCGCAGGCAGGAGCGGAGAATGGTATACGTATTTTGATCGCTCCGAAGTCTTATTGCCTGGATAACGCCGCTATGGTCGCAAGTTTAGGCACTAGGCTTTTTTCGGCCGATAAGAGAAAAAAATATTTAAGATTAGATCCGCTGGGCGGATAAGAGGAGAAGATATCATGACTGATATGGAGATGATGGCAAGGATCTTTGTGGCATTTATCCTAAGCGGATTGATAGGCCTAGAGAGGGAAATACGCAGACATGAGGCAGGCCTGCGCACGCATATACTTGTCTGCGTCGGCTCGACGTTGATTATGTTGACATCCCTGCATGTTTTTGATATATATAAAACGCAAGCGCCTATGAATGTCGATCCCACAAGGATCGCAGCAGGGGTAATCACAGGAATAGGGTTTTTGGGGGCCGGTACAATTATGCGTTCTCCGCATGGGGTGCGCGGTTTGACAACAGCTTCTAGTTTGTGGGTGGTTGCGGCTTTGGGCCTATCAATAGGCTGTGGGTTTTTTAAGACTTCTATTTTCGTGACTTTTCTCGTGTTATCTGTCCTGCTGTTCTTGAGAAAATTCGAGAGGATCCTATTCAAAAAGGAGGCGCAAGATGGCGTTGAGGAAGAGAGAGACTGAGGAGAAGGTGATCACCGTAGATTCCTCCATGCAGGGCAGCCTGTCTTTTAAGGAACCTGTGCATCTTCGTATTAACGGAAAATTTGAAGGGACATTGGAGGTCAGAGGGGTATTAGAGATAGGTGAGAGCGCTTTTGTGGACGCTGCCATTACAGGGGATGATATCCTTGTATCAGGTAAGATAAAAGGCGGTATAGTCGCGTCTAAAAAAATAGTCTTAAAAGAGCACGCCGTTGTAGAAGGGGATTTAAAGACCCCTGTTTTAAGTGTTGCAGAAGGCGCTGTTTTTCAGGGTAAGTGTTCGATGCTTTGTGATGTCTTAGATACCGACGGCCTGGCGCGTTATCTTGAAGTGGATAGTAATACTGTGCAGGACTGGGCCTCAACCGGTAAGATCCCGGCCTTTAAAGAGGGCAATGACTGGAAGTTTGAGCGTAGAAGGATAGATGAGTGGGTTTCAGCCGGAAAGGTTGGTTAGAAATGTCGTCAAAGCTTTTGACTATCAGGGAGGTCGCGACCCTGCTCAACGTTACCGAAAAAGAGGTTGTCGATCTGGCGCAGTCAGGGGATATACCGGCTTATAAGGTCGGGGGGCTCTACCTGAGGTTTAAAAAAGAGCAGCTCGATAATGTTAAGCATAAGATCAAGCCTAACCAGTCTCTTGTCTCTATCGAGGGGACAGTCTTTGAGAGGACAAAAGACTTCATATATCACAATGATTTCTACATTGCATCTCTTGCCATTATCTTTTTCCTTCTTTATCTCATCGTAACTTTATGACGCGTAAAAAATACATCAACCTTGGTTTTGCCTGCGTTGATATAGACAGGCAGGCCAGAAGAGGTTTTCCAGAAGTTATTTTTTGCCAAAAAAAGGCAAAAGATGAAATATTCCATATTGCCGCCGCTCTTGCAAAAGATAAAGATACCCCCCTACTTTTGACCCACCTGAGAAAAGATGCCTTTTGTTATCTGAAGAAAAAGATAAAGGGGCTGGAATTTAATGAAAAGGCCTGTTTAGCTTACAGACCGGGGAGTGTTGTCAAGAAGGCAAAAGGAGAAGTCCTTATTATCACAGCGGGCACAAGCGATATCCCGGTAGCTGAGGAGGCATCGATAACTTTGGAACTTATGGGCGCGCCTGTAAGAAAACTTTATGACGTGGGAGTTGCCGGCGTGCATCGCGTCCTGGATAAGAAGAAGTTGCTGAATAAGGCTGCGGTGATAATCGTCGTAGCCGGTATGGAAGGGGCCTTGGCCAGCCTTGTCAGCGGCCTTGTCAGTTGCCCTGTTGTTGCAGTGCCGACAAGTTGTGGATACGGGGCCAGTTTTGAAGGGTTGGCAGCGCTCCTGACAATGTTGAACAGTTGTTCCCCGGGTATAGCCGTGGTAAATATAGACAACGGCTTCGGGGCCGGATATTTCGCAGGGCAGATCGTTCGAAAGATATGTTGACGCTTTATTTCGATATTATCGGAGGGGCCAGCGGCGATATGACAGTCGCCGCTTTGTTGGATCTCGGGGTTGATATAGGCTTCCTTAAAAAAGAGTTGAAAAAAATAAAGGTAGGCGGATATTCCATAAAAAAGGGTATTGTTGAAAGAGGGCACATCAAGGCCGCAAGGTTCATCGTTACGGTAGAAAAACCCGCGAATTACTCGTATGCAATGATCGTCCGGCTTATAAATAACAGCGGTTTATCAGAAGGGGTCAAAAAAAATATATTAAAAGTTTATGGTGTATTGTGCTCGGCAGAAACAAAGGTGCACGGCCATGAGCACAAAGATATATGTTTTCATCAGCTTGGAGATATCGATTCGATCGTAGATATCGCATCAGCCTGTATCTGCCTTGAGAAGTTAGGGGTAAAGAGGATATTGTATTCCGCTATACCGTTGAATTATGGCCTTGCGCCGGCCACAACTGAGCTCTTGGCAGGCGATAATGTTTATTTTACCGGCCGTATTTTTGAAAACCTGACCCCTACGGGCGTGGCCATTTTGCGCGCGTTAGGAAGCCAGGCCGACCCGCGCGCAGGGGTGCTTTTCCGTATAGGCCGCTCTGGCAATGGCGGCGGCGCTTTTAATCCGCCGGATGTAAGCAATGTCTTGAGAGCGTCTGAGCTCGGGGCCGATGATCACCAGACGGAAGAAGTCGTAGTGGTGGAATCCAATATAGACGATATGGACCCAAGGTTTTTTGAATACGTCTTTGAAAGGCTTTTTGCCTGCGGCGCGCTGGATGTGTTCTTGACCCCTGTCTATATGAAGAAAACCAGGCCGGGTTTTTTATTAACTGTGTTGTCAAACAGTGAAAAATTAAGTAAAATAGCAGAAATAATCCTGTCTGAGACGACCAGCATCGGGATAAGGTTCTATACGGCACGGAGGATCAAGCTCGACAGGGAGATAAAAACACTTGAAGTCTTCGGCTCAATGAAGGCCAGGGTCAAGCGCATAAAGTCTCCTGATGGTTGCGAGCGGTTTTCCCCTGAATACGAAGATTGTAAAGTGCTTGCTCGCTATATGAAATTGCCGTTGTTAAAAGTTTATGAAGAGATAACCCAAAAGGCTAAAAAGTCATGGCGCTCTCAGGGCTAGACATATATAAGCTTCTTCCTAAGACAAACTGCAAAAAATGCGGCTTTCAGACATGCCTTGCCTTTGCAATGCAGCTGGCCAAGAAGGCTGTACTAATAGATAAGTGCCCTTTTGTCAGTGATGACGTGCGCGCTACCCTTGAAGAGGCGTCACTGGCCGCCATACGGCTTGTACAGATAGGTACTGGTGAGAATAAGGTCAGTACAGGCAATGAGACGGTAATGTTCCGGCATGAGGAGAAGTTCCATCATCCTACCGCAATAGGGTTTTTGTTGGATGATGACATGGGGAGTGATAAGTTGTCCATTGCTTTAGATGAGATCTCAAAATTGAATTTTGAGCGGGTCGGCCAGGCTATAAACGTAAACCTTATTGCTTTGCGCCAAAGATCCGGGGATGATGGTTTTTTAAAAGCGGTTTCTGAGGTTAAGAGATCAAGCACTTTAGGGCTTGTGCTTATGCCGGCTACGGCCGAGGCATTAAAAGGTGCGCTTGAAATTTGCGCAGAGGCCAGGCCGCTTGTATATTGTCCCAAACCGGCCCTTCTGGATGGTTTTGCCGCTGTCTGCTTTAGAATGCGCCTGCCTTTGGCTTTTCGCGCCAAAGATATGGGTGAATTTTCAGCCCAGGTAAAGAGGCTGACCCAGCAGGGCTTGACGGACATTGTTTTGGATATCGCGGAATATCCGGTAAGCGAGAGGCTTTGGCAGCTTACCCAGGCAAGAAGGCTGGCCATAAAAAAAAGCGAGCGCAGCGTTGGTTTTCCGACCATGGCCATAGTAGAAACAGAAGATACATCCCAGGCAGTTTGTCAGGCCGCAGGTTTCATAGCCAAATATGCCGGCATCGTGCTGTTGAAGTTCAGAAGGCCCGAACATATATTGCCGCTTTTGACGCTCAGGCAAAACATATTTACGGACCCTCAGAAACCTCTGCAGGTTGAGCCCAATGTATATCCTGTGGGGGCTGCGGGCGCAGGGTCGCCTGTTTTAGTGACTACCAATTTCTCCCTGACATATTATACGGTTTTAGGCGAGATCGAGGCCAGCCGCGTCCCGTCGCATCTGATATGCGTGGATACGGAAGGCATGTCTGTCCTGACGGCTTGGGCTGCCGAGAAGTTCACTCCCGATCACATAACCGATACCATGACGCGTTTTAAGCTCGGCGATATAGTAAGGCATAAAAATCTTATTATCCCAGGCTATGTAGCGATGATGAGCGGAGACCTGGAAGAAAAATCAGGTTGGAGGATCTATGTCGGCCCGCGTGAGGCATCCGGGCTTCCGGCGTATTTGAAGAATTTACCCCATGAATAAACACACGGTCACATTTTATCCGGATAATAAGAAGGTCGAAGTGGAGAGCGCGACTACCATTTTGTCTGCCGCTATTTCCGCGCATATCCATTTGAACTCGGCATGCGGCGGAGACGGGGTTTGCGGCCGGTGCAAAGTTATTGTTAAAAGCGGGACAGTCCATTCTGAGCCTTCCGGGAAGGTAACTTCTGAAGAGAGGAAGCGCGGCGTTTATCTGGCATGCCAGGCTTTGGTAGAGTCCGATATAGAAGTCGAGATACCGCTGGAGTCCAGGCTTGACATGGGTTCGCTTAGCAAGGAAGAACTGGAATCGAGGCTGCGCAACGTATATACAAAGGCAGAAGATATCTCGGAAGCTAAGCCGTCATTGGGTGAAGGGCTTTTTACCCATGCACCGCTTGTCGTTAAATTCTGCCTCGAGCTCCCGAAACCGAATTTTGACGATAAGATCAGCGATCTGGAAAGGGTCTATCGCGCTATTGAAGAAAAAATCGGGGAAAGGCCCATCCAGACAGGATTGTCCAATATCCGCCACTTGGGTGAATTGTTACGCGCCAGCGATTGGAAGATCACTGTTGCCGTAAGCCAAAGAGGGCCGGTTGCAGAGATCTTGTCTATTCAGCCAGGGGACGCCTGCGGCAGGAATTACGGTCTGGCTTTTGATATAGGCACGACTACGATCTCAGGTCAGCTGGTGGACCTGGACAAAAAAGAGATATTAGGCACCAAGGCCGCGTATAACCGTCAGGCCAGTTTTGGCTCAGACGTTATTTCGAGGATCATCTATTCAAAGGCGCAGGACGGCTTAGAGAAGCTGCAAAATGCCGTCGTAGACGTGATCAACGAGATGGCAGAAGAATTTAGTGAAGAACACGGCATAGACTTAAACGACGTCACCGTTGTTAATGTCGCCGGCAATACGACCATGATACATCTTTTGTTGCGCGTAGACCCGACTTACATCCGTCAGGAGCCTTATGTGCCTACGGCAAATTATTTCCCGCATTTTAAAGCCGCCGAAGCAGGCATCAAGATCAATCCCCACGGACTGCTTTTTTGTGTCTCAGGGGTTGCCAGTTATGTCGGAGGTGATATTACTGCCGGCGTAGTTGCCTGCGGCGTGCATGAATCAAAGGAGTTGAGCCTTTTAATAGATATAGGCACGAACGGCGAGATAGCGCTTGGAAGCCGCGAATGGATCATAAGCTGCGCTGCTTCGGCAGGCCCTGCTTTTGAAGGCAGCGGTATGTCTTGCGGCCTGCGCGCAACGCGCGGCGCCATACAGGAAGTGCGCATAGAGCCTAAATCTTTAGAAGTTAAGTATGCTACCCTTGGGGATGATAAGCCGCGCGGCATCTGCGGTTCCGGATATATAGACCTGGTATGCGAGCTTTTAAAACACGGTATAATGGATAAGAGCGGCAAGCTTAACAGGGATATAAAGAACAGGCGGCTCAGGGAAGGGAAGGCCGATTACGAATTTGTCGTAGCATTCGAAGAAGAATCGGGCATCGACGGTGATATAGTGGTTACCGATTCCGACCTGGATAACCTGAAGCGTGCCAAGGCTGCCGTATATTCCGGCATAGCTATCCTTGTGCGCCACATGGGCACAGGCCTAGATCAAATAAAAAGGATCTTTATCGCAGGCGGGTTTGGGACGTCTTTGGATATTGAGAGCGCGGTGAGTATCGGCCTGATCCCGGACCTGCCGCGCGAGAAATATATTTTTGTGGGGAACAGTTCTTTGGCCGGCTCGCGCCAGGCCCTGCTTTCCTGCCAGGCGTCTGCAATATGTGATAAAGTTGCCGCTGATATTACATATTTTGAGTTGTCTACTGACCCTGAGTATATGGATGAATATATGGCTGCTTTATTCTTTCCGCACACGGATGCCAAGAGATTTCCGAGCGTGAAATATGTCTGATGTTATTGTCATCGCCGGCAAAGGCGGGACCGGCAAGACGACCGTCTCTGCATTGATAACATTGATGCTGGCGAAAAGAAGAGCAGGTGCCGTCCTTGCGGTCGATGCTGACCCGAATAGCAATCTTTCGGATGCGCTTGGACTTTCAGAAGTGGGGACTATCGCAGACATTATAGAAGAGGTGGCGAGATCTCCGGAGACAGTCCCTCAAAGCATGGGAAAAGATAGTTTTATCGAGTATAAGATCCACAACGATATCTCCGAGAACGATGGTTTTGACCTCTTGGTCATGGGCAGGCCCGAGGGCCCCGGGTGCTACTGTTATATCAATAATGTGCTTCGAAATGTCATGGCAAAACTTATTTCCGAATACGGTTTTTCTGTCATAGATAATGAGGCAGGCCTTGAACATTTCTCCAGAAAGACGACGCGCGCAGCAGGAGAGTTGATAGTGGTTTCAGATGAGTCACAGGTTGGTTTGAGGTCAGCCGAGAGGATCATTGCCTTGATCGATGAGCTCGGCATAGCCGCTAAAAAAAGATTTTTGGTGGTAAACAGGCAGCAAACGCCTCTTGATCCGCAGACGGTCAAAACGAAGTTTGCGGTTGATGATGTTTTCATGGTGCCGTTCGACAAGGAAGTGCTGGACTTAAGTTCCAAAGGGTCGCCCTTGTCCGGGCTTTCTGAAAGCTCAAAGGCGCGCCTTGCGATAGAAGCCATGGGGGACCGGATATGGCCGAAGAATTGAAGTATGTTGAAAAATGGAATTCAAAGATAAACGAGTTAAAGCTTGGCGCGGCAAAAGCCGATGGCGGGACGCGCGGCAAAGTCTTTAAGGTCGGTAACCAGGCGTCGCTGCCTTATTTATTTAAAGAGGGCGATATACCTTTTGCGCCTATTATCGCAGCCGAAGTCTATGATGTGCCTGAAGATGATTGGCCGCAGGCCCTCACCGAAGATTTAAAAGATGTTTTTCGTCATCCGCTGGATTGGGCTGTTAAGATGGTTGAAGAGGCAGGGGCTGATCTTGTCTGTTTAAAACTCCAGGGTATCCATCCTGATCTTGGCGGCAAGAGCGCTAAAGACGCTCAGGGCCTTGCCGTAGCTCTTTTAAAGAAGCTGAATACGCCTATGGTCGTTTTGGGGTGCGGCCAGGCCGACACGGATAACGAGGTCCTGCCTCTGGTTTCTGAGGCCACAAAAGGAGAGAGGCTTCTATTCGGAGATGTGGTCCAGGAAAATTATAAGACTTTGACAGCCGCATGCATCGCCGACGGCCATAATATCATCGCCGAGTCACCGATAGATGTAAACATAGCCAAGCAGCTCAATATTTTGGTTTCAGACCTTGGTATGCCGCAGGACCGGATAATCATAAATCCTACAATAGGCGCTCTGGGTTATGGCATTGAATACGCGTATTCCATTATGGAGCGCGCGCGTAATGCCGCCCTGTCCGGGGACAGGATGCTGGCTATGCCTTTTATATGTTTTGCCGGCCAGGAGGCATGGAGCGCCAAAGAGGCAAGGGTCATAGAAGCAGAGGCGCCGCAATGGGGTAACGCGCGCCAGCGAGGTATTATGTGGGAAGTCGTGACCGCAATGGCTATGTTGCATGCAGGTGCGGATATATTGACGATGCGCCATCCGGAGGCGATAAGGATAGTCAAGGCGGCCATTGCTGATCTGATGAGGCACTAAATTTGTGTCATGTATCAAGTGTAAAATAAAAATTCCTACATTCATTCTTGATACCTGATACCTGACACCTGACACCTGACACCTGACACTATTTTTTCATGTATATAATCGGCGAGTTGATCAACGGGATGTATAAAAATGTCGCGCGCGCTATCGCCGAGCGCGACAAGACCTTTGTACAATCCTTGGCACAATTGCAGGTTGAGGCCGGGGCCGCCGCATTAGACTTAAGTTGCGGCCCTTTGTCGCGCTCTCCGCTTGACGATATGTTGTGGCTTATTGATGTCGTGCAAGATAGTGTCCAGGTGTCTTTGAGCCTTGATACGACAAAACTTAATATTATGGAAGAAGGCCTCAAGCGATTAAGGAAGAATGGGATAATCAATTCAACGTCCGCAGACCTTGAGCGGTTGGAAGCCTATTTGCCGCTGGCAAATAAATATAACGCCTCACTCATCGCGCTGACGATGGATAAAAAGGGGGTGCCGCAGGATAAGGACAGGAGGCTTGAATTGGCGGCGTTCATTCTAGATGTCGCCCAAAGGAACGGCCTTTCACCGAGCAGCATCTTTCTTGACCCTATACTTATGCCGATAAATGTTGCCCAAAACCAGCTTTTTGGTATACTGGAAGCTTTAAGAGATTTTAAATTGTTGTCTGATCCAGCGCCGAAGACGGTCGTAGGCCTAAGCAATATATCCCAGGGGGCCAAGGACAGGCGCCTTATAAATCGCACATTTTTAACCATGGCCCAGGGCTTTGGCCTAGACAGCGCGATCTTGGATCCGCTGGACGAGGCTTTGATGGAGTCTTTGATCGCAGGTGAACTTATCCTGAATAAAACTATTTATTGCGCAGATTTTGTCGCAGCGTATAGGAAGAGTAAAAGAATATAGGTTTATGGCAAATAGCAAACGGGAAATGCCATAGGCTAACGACGGCGGGGTAGCTCAGTCTGGTAGAGCAAGCGGCTCATACCCGCTATGCCGGTGGTTCAAATCCACTCCCCGTCACCAACTTTATAACGCGATTCTAATATGAGCCGAGCGACGGCTCATACCCGCTATGCCGGTGGTTCTCTCGCCAAAGAACGGCGGGATTTCGCTGAATGCACCTTCGGTGTATTGTCGTGCTCAAAAATCCACGGTTCCCGTCACAAGTTTTTCTTTGAGTAAATATAATGGTATACAAGTTCATCACTCGGTCTAAGGGGGTTGTAATTTTCGCTGTCTCCTTGATCACCCTCGGCAGCTTCAATACATTCCTTGTTACATTGTCCATCCTTCTTTTGCCCCTTAAAGGACCGGGGTTTGAGGCGAATTCCTCTGTTCAAGGCACGCTTTCGATGCCGGTGTTCTGGCTTTCAACCATTATTAGCCTTTTGGTGTATATATCATGGGTGATAGCCGGAATGGGCGCTCTGCATTTAAAGGAGTGGGCGCGGCATATGCTGCGCATAAGCATGGGCGCCTATATCATCAATATGTTCATAAACATCGTATTGAATGTCTTCGTCGCCGAAGAGGTTATGGCAAAGATCCCTATGAAATTCCTTTTAGCCGGTATAGTCATTACATTCGCTTACTACCTTAGTGTCATCTACTTTTTTTCCCACCCTGATATCGTGCGGCAGTTTAAGTATAAGAGCATAGAGTATTAATAGTCCATAGCCTATCGAGCATGCTTAGCCAGGTTTTAAAAACTATCAGAAAATACAGGTTGTTCGAGCCCGGGGATAGGGTCGTTTTGGCTGTTTCCGGCGGGCCGGATTCTATAGCCCTGCTTTACGCTTTGAAAGAGCTGAACGCGCGGCTGTGCCTTTCTTTCTGTGTAGCGCACTTAGACCATAATTTAAGGAAGAATTCGGCCAGGGACCGCGCATTTGTCGAAAAGGCCGCTGGAGCCGAGGGGCTGACTTTTTATTGCCGGACCCTTGATCGCAAACTCATCAAGGAGACAGGGCATAAGGAAGAGGCATTGAGGCGTTTTCGTTATGATTTTCTGTTCAGTGTGGCAAAAAAATTCCGCGCAGATAAGATCGTCCTGGCACATCACAGGGATGACCAGGTGGAGACGGTCCTCATGCGCTTGTTGCGGGGCAGCGGGTTGTACGGCATGAATGCTATTCTGCCCAAGCGTATTATCAAAGGGCATGTCGTCGTGCGCCCGTTCCTTGAGGTCGCAAGGGCGGATATCCTGGGGTTCTTAAAAAAGAGGCGCATAGGATATGTGATCGATGAGACAAATTCAGAGGACAGGTTCTTGCGTAATAAGATAAGGAATAACTTGTTACCGCTCCTTGAAAAAAATTATAACCCGAACATCAGGGAGACGCTCTCATATTTTGCTTCTTCGTCCGGTGCGGATTATGAATTTTTGTCAGGCCTGGTAGAGGCATTTTTAAAAAAGAACCTGAAAGAAAAGAACAGGGTTTTAAGCCTTTCCTTGCCATCTCTGGCAGCCCTTGATATCGCGTTAAGGCGCCTAGTGTTAAGGGGTGTCATCAGCCGCCTTAAAGGCGATATGAGGATGATTACCTTTAAGCATGCCCAGGAATTCGAGGATCTGCTTTTTGCAAGGCCGTATTTTTCAGAAGTCCATCTGCCAGGGCGCATTGTGATCCTGAAAACAAAAATATCCGTAGATTTTTATATATCTGAAAAGGCCCTCATTTAAAGAATATCTTGATTTTGATTCGGGATTGGCTATAATAAAACCACTATGAAAAAAAATAACTCCGGCAAGTCAAAACCGCAAGTACCGCAAGGCGTTAGGCGTCCAAATTTCCCTCTTTTTGCGTGGCTTTTGCTTATCATGGCCACATTTTATCTTATGGGGGTCTTCCAGAATACCGGCACTGCCAGAAAAGAACTTACTTATAGCGAGTTTTATAGGGTGTTGCGCGATAATCCTTCCAACCTCCGCAGTGTATTTATGATAGAAGATATATTGCAAGGTGATATGGCAAACGGAATGCGGTTTTTCGTCAATATCCCTTCGGATGACAAGGAATTGCTGTCCTTATTGCGCTCTAATGCGCCTGATTTCGCGGTCAAGCCCGCCCGGACCATGTGGACCAATCTTCTATTTTCATTAGGCCCGGTCATACTCTTTATTGCATTTTTATGGTATTTCAGTTACCGCGGAGCCGAAGTGGGCAATAGGATATGGTCTTTTGGAAAGGTCAAGGCACGCCTTGGAGGGGAAGGAAAGGAAAAGGTGACATTTGCGGATGTCGCCGGCGTTGACGAGGCCAAGGAAGAACTGCAGGAGGTCATCGAGTTCTTGAAGGACCCGAAAAAATTTCAGCGGTTGGGAGGAAAGATACCAAAGGGCGTATTATTGGTCGGCCCTCCGGGTTGTGGAAAGACTTTGATAGCCAAGGCCGTTGCCGGCGAGGCAAGTGTTCCATTTTTTAACATAAGCGGTTCTGATTTTGTTGAAATGTTCGTAGGTGTAGGCGCTTCGCGAGTGAGAGACCTTTTCGAGCAGGGCCGAAAGGCCTCTAAGGTCTCAGGGCGCGGGGCGATCATTTTTATAGATGAAATTGACGCTGTCGGGCGGTTGCGGTTTTCCGGTATCGGCGGAGGGCATGACGAGAGAGAGCAGACATTGAACCAACTTTTGGTCGAGATGGACGGTTTTGACCCTCAAGAGGGCATTATTCTTATAGCTGCGACTAATCGGCCGGATACGCTTGATCCTGCTCTACTGCGGCCAGGCCGTTTTGACAGGCATGTGGTCATTGACAGGCCGGATATCAAGGGGCGCGAGGCTATCCTGAAGGTCCATATTAAGAAGATAAAGATCTCCCCTGATGTTAGCCTGGAGGATATCGCCCGTCAGACACCTGGTTTTTCCGGCGCGGATCTGGCTAATCTTTGTAATGAGGCGGCCCTGTTGTCGGCGCGCTATAATAAAGATTCGGTTGAGAAAAAAGAGATGCAGGCGGCTATCGAAAGGGTTGTCGCAGGGCCTGAGAGAAAGAGCCGTGTTATAAGCTCTAAGGAAAAAGAAATAGTGGCCTTTCATGAGGCAGGGCACTCCCTTATTTCGCTACTCATCCCGGAAGTGGATCCGTTACACAAGGTATCCATTATTCCGCGCGGGGTAGCGGCTTTGGGCTATACTTTGCAGTTGCCGCTTCAGGACAGATATATAATGCTTAAGAGCGAACTCTTGGGTCGTATTACGGTCCTTTTGGGCGGCAGGGCTTCGGAAAGTATTAATTTTAATGATATCACCACAGGTTCAGAAAATGACCTTGATGTGGCCACTCAGATGGCCCGCCGTATGGTCTGTGAATTTGGTATGTCTGAAAAGATCGGCTATCTTACCCTTGGCCGCCGTGAAGGCCTGGTTTTCCTTGGGAAAAATCTTACCGAAGAACGGAATTACAGCGAGGAGACGGCCCGTCTTATCGATAGCGAGATCAAGAGCATCATCGATTCTTGTTATGAAAGGGCGCGCAGCCTCCTTGAGCAAAATAAGGACAAGCTGACGCTTCTGGCGAACACTCTTCGGGAAAAAGAAGTCCTGGATGCCGAGGAGGTAAAGTTGCTCCTGGGGTTGGCATAAATTTATCAGATCCATCCATGGACCCTTACATACTCACCTTCAGGCTGCCCGAGGAGATCGTCGAAGAGTTTAAGAAGATCGGCGTGGACGCGGGCGGTATCGAGATCATGCGGCGTAAAGGTTTTTTACGCTGTGTCAAGATCCGCCGAGTGCGTAATTTTTCCGCGAATATCCTTAAACAGGAAATGCTTTCTCTGGGTGGGGATGTCGCCTTGTCGCGCGGCACGCTGACAGGGCAGGTAAAATACACTGATTGTCTGGTGTTAGGCAATACGTCTCAGATCCTGCAGCTTACGGAAAAACTCAAAATTCAGCCATTTGGTTTAGCGCAGCTTGGCGCCAAGATAAGATATTCGTTGGGTAATTTTGAAAAGAGCGGCATTGTGTTGGATGTCGCCGGAAAAAAGATCAGGATGGGCAGGCGTACCCTGGTCATGGGGATAATAAACGCCTCACATGATTCTTTTAGCGGCGACTCTGTTATAGGCATGGGGCCCGACGAAATAAAGGCATTGGCACGTGGAATGGTCGAAAGCGGCGCTGATATGCTTGATATAGGAGGGGAATCGACCCGCCCGGGTTCATCGAAGATATCAGCAAAGGATGAATTGCGGCGCGTAATGCCTGTTTTGAAGTTGTTGCGTAAGTCAGTGCGTGTGCCTTTATCCATCGATACCACGAAATCTGTTGTAGCTCGCGCAGCGCTGGATCTGGGAGTAAATATAATAAACGATGTTTCCGCCATGCGGTTCGATAAAAAAATGGCAAGCATAGTAGCGCGTTATAAAGCATCATTGGTCTTGATGCATATGAAAGGTACTCCCGCTAAAATGCAGGATAGTCCTGTTTATGACGACGTTGTAGGCGAGGTCATATCATTTCTTGCCGATGCCGTTAAAAGGGCCGAGGATGCGGGCGTAGACGCAGACAAGATCATAGTGGACCCAGGAATAGGGTTCGGTAAGGGGCCGGGGCATAATTTAGAGATCCTGGGTCGTTTGTCTGCCCTTAAAAGCCTTGGGCGGCCGATCATGGTAGGAGTATCAAGAAAACGGTTTATCGGCAGGATATTGAATGCCGAAGTCAAAGAGAGGGCGTGGGGGACAGCCGCTGCCGTATGCATGTCGATAGCAAATGGCGCCGGTATTGTCCGTGTCCATGATGTCAATGAAATGGCCCAGGCCGCTAAGGTAGCGGATGCTATCGTAAACAGAGGAACGGCATATGGCAGATAGAATAGTTAATTTTTTCATCGTCTACTGGTCTGTTTTAAAACCTTTGATAGAGATCTCGATATTATGGTTTGTCTTTTTTAAGATCATGATATTTTTTGAGGGTACGCGCGCGGGCCAGGTATGGAAAGGCATCTTCATCCTAGTCCTTGCGTTTTTTCTCGCCCAAAAACTCGGGCTAAATACCCTTGATTGGATCCTTACAAAACTTTTCGCTATTTCTGTGGTGGCTATAATAGTCATCTTTCAGCCTGAGCTGAGGTTCGGCCTGGCGCGGTTGGGCCAGCCTCATCTTTTCGGGACCGGCCTTAAAGCCGAAGAAATAGATGAATTGATCCGTCAATTATCCATGGCCTTGGCGTACTTATCTCAGAGAAGGACAGGGGCGCTTATTGCTATTGAGCGTGAAGACAGGCTGAAGACTTATATAGACAGCGGCATAGAAATAGACGCCAAGATCACTCCTGAATTCCTTGAGACGATCTTTACGCCAAATTCACCTTTGCATGACGGCGGTATCGTTATCCAGGGGAATAAGGTGGCTGCTGCAAGCTGTCTTTTTCCTTTGGCGCAGAATCCTTACCTGAGCCATACATTAGGCACCCGGCACCGCGCAGCTTTAGGCTTAAGCGAAGAGACCGATGCCATCGTCTTGATAGTTTCCGAACAGACTGGGCATATTTCTCTGGCTACTAATGGCAGGCTTACACAAGGCCTGACACGGGAAGACCTGGTGCAGAATTTAAAAAGCCTTTTTATTTCGCCGTCACAAATGGCGGCGTCCGGCGTAAAGATGTGATAGCTCGGAGGTTATCGTGAGGTTCCCTAATATTTTTAACGATCTCAAAAATTGGTTCTCTTCTTATCTTGTGTATAAGGTCATAGCGCTCATTTTGGCGGTCGTTGTTTATTTTTATGTGAATGCGGAGTTCAGATAGCTATGCCTAAATTAGGCGTCAACATAGACCACGTGGCTACGTTAAGGCAGCAGAGGCATCCCAGCACGCTGGACCTTCTTTTAGCCGCCCATTATTGTGAATCTGCCGGGGCTGATTCGATAGTCGTGCACTTGCGTGAAGACAGGCGTCATATACAGGATGCCGATGTGAGATCGTTGCGTAAGAGTGTCAAGACCAGGTTGAATCTGGAGATGTCCGTGGCAAGCGGGATAGTCAGCCTGGCGGGCCGTTTTAAACCGGACCAGGCGACCCTTGTGCCTGAGAAGAGGCAGGAGCTTACTACCGAAGGCGGCCTTGATGTCTTTGGAATGAAAAAGCGCGTAGAGTGCGCTGTTGAAAGGCTTAAGAAACATAATATTGATGTAAGCCTTTTTATAGAGCCGGATATTAAACAGATAAGGGCCGCTCATCAGCTGGGCGTCAATATCGTAGAACTACATACAGGCGCTTATGCCAATAGTTTTGACCGCCGCAAGATAAAGGGCAATTTAAAAAAAATAAGAGAGGCTGTCATATGCGGCCATGAATTAGGCCTGGTTGTAAATTCCGGGCATGGCTTAGACTATAATAATGTTTGCGCTATCGCCGCCATACCGGGCATGTATGAACTCAATATAGGGTATTCTATCGTTTGTCATGCCGTCTATGTCGGGCTAAAGCAGGCGGTAAAACAGATGAAGGCGTTGATCGATAAATAAAATGATAACAGGCAGCGGGATAGATATCGTTGAAATAAAACGCCTCCAGCAGGCGATAGAGAGATGGGGAGATGCCTTTTTAAAAAAGGTCTTTACCGACAAGGAGCTCGCATATTCACAAGGCAAGCGTTATCCTTTGCAGCATCTGGCGGCGCGTTTTGCCGCCAAAGAGGCCGTCTTTAAGGCATTTGGAACGAACCCAAAATTGAATTTTAAGGATATTGAGATATCTAATGACAGCTATGGCAGGCCATATTGTTCCATTAAAGAAAATATGAGCCCGATCTTGCTGTCTATGTCCCATTCCCATGAATATGCGGTTGCCAGCGCTATTATCCAAGAGAAAAAGCGATAGCCACAAAGGTGATTACGGCCGTGTTTTGATCTTGGCCGGTTCACGGGCTTTTGTGGGCGCTCCGTGTCTTTGTGCTGAGAGCGCGCTAAGGGCCGGAGCAGGGCTTGTGACACTGGGTGTGCCGCAGGGCCTGTATAATGTGATAGCATCAAAGGCCGCTTTTGAAGTAATTGTGTTGCCGTTGCCTGATACAGCTGAGTTTACTTTCAGCCGGTCTGCCGCAGGCGCCATAGCCGGTATTTCAAAAAAGGCGGATTGTGTGTTGCTCGGGCCTGGCCTGTCTGTTAATCGTCAGACGCAGGACCTTGTTTTTTCGTTGATCGGTTCACTCGATGTGCCTCTGGTCATAGATGCGGATGGCTTAAATTGCCTCGCCGCAAGGCCGGGAGTATTGAAGAACGCAAAAAGTGATATTATCTTAACGCCTCACCCGGGGGAAATGGCCGCTCTTTGCAAGTGTTCTACGACTGAAGTCCAAAATAGCAGAAAAAAAGTTGCAAAAGATTTTGCCACCAGATACAATGTTACTCTGGTTTTAAAAGGACACCAGACCGTTGTCGTCTCAAGCCGCGGCGAATTTTATGTGAACCATACCGGTAACCCTGGTATGGCAACAGCCGGAAGCGGCGATTGCCTGGCCGGTGTCCTGGCAGCGTTTGTGGGCCAGGGTGCCAAACCTTACGATGCGGCATGCCTGGCTGTCCATATACACGGTTTAGCCGGTGATCTGGCAGCAAAAGATAAGACGCAGATCAGCCTTATCGCTTCTGATATAATTGAATATTTGCCCAAGGCATTTAAAGAAATATCAAGATCTTGATCTTGGTATTTTAATTTAGTTTTGCCGAAGTAGCTCAGTCGGTAGAGCAGCTGTTTTGTAAACAGCGGGTCGGGGGTTCGATTCCCTTCTTCGGCTTAAAATAGTTGTAGCGTAAGCCCCTATTGATCAGGGGTTTGGGGATGATGCGCGAAGCGCAAAAATCATCCCCAAGGGGTGATAGCGAAGACTTTGCGACGAATAGGAGTAAAGTCGCAGCGCAAGAGGGGCGTAAGCCCCTATTGATCAGGGGTTTGGGGATGATTTTTTGGACGGGTACCCAAGTGGCTAAAGGGGGCAGACTGTAAATCTGCTGCACACAAGCTTCAGAGGTTCAAATCCTCTCCCGTCCACCATCTTTTTGCGGCAGAGCAAAAAGATGGTGGATGTCACAATGAGCGTAGCGCAGCGATAAGCGGAGCAGCTCATTGAGACGCCACCACTTAAGTGTTTTTTGCGGCAGAGCAAAATGGAATAAATATTTAATTACAGGCAAAGTCAAGGAGGAAAAATGTTGGAAGATATCCTGATCGTAGATAATGATGTTTCTTCAAGGGACACTTTCTATGAGATACTTTCTTCCATAGGCTATAAGGTCACATGCGTGCCAAATGGTAAAGAGGCATTGATCCGGCTTGAAAGGGAGAGGCCGGCTTTGGTAATACTCGATAGCCAGATACCCCATCTTGATTGTTTTGAAACAATGAAAAAGATCCGTGAGCTCGACAGCGAAATAAATTTTATCCTTTTGACCCAGGATGATCCAACGGCTGATGAAAAGACCAAGGCATTGGGCCTTGGAGCTTTTGCTGTGATGAAGAAGGATTTTTCTTCGCACGTCATGATGAAGGAGGTCCTGGGTATCCTAAAGGAAAATCTGCGTGAATTCAAGAAAGAGAGCCGCCGCGGGAATATACTCTTGATCGATGATGAGCAGGAGATACGCAGTATGATAGGCAATTTCCTGTCAATTAAAGGGTATGATGTTACTACCGCAGGCAGCGGAGAAGATGCGCTCTTAAAGATAAAGGCGAATAAACCGCAATTGGTCTTGTGTGATATCCGCATGCCGGGTATGGACGGCCTGATGGTCTTAAAAAAGATCCTTGAGATAGACCCTTCCATTAAAGTCGTGATGCTTTCTGCCATCCAGGACGAGGATGTGCTTGCCGAAGCCTTCAAGGAGGGCGCGGCTGATTATCTTGTAAAGCCATGCAGCCTGATGAAACTGGATGCGCTTGTCCTTTCTATCCTGCCGCACTAGAAACCTATAGGGATGATGCGCGAAGCGCAAAAATCATCCCCAAGGGGTGATAGCGAAGACTTTGCGACGAATAGGAGTAAAGTCGCAGCGCAAGAGGGGCGTAAGCCCCTATTGATTAGGGGTTTGGGGATGATTTTCGCGGGAGTAGTTCAGTGGTAGAACACTAGCCTTCCAAGCTGGTTATGTGGGTTCGATTCCCATCTCCCGCTCTTATTTCGCTCATGGGAATCGAAGCCGACCCGAGCGCCACTGGTACAAGCGAGGGCGCTAGTCCGATGAATAAATCGGACTGTTTAGCGCGGCCGTCGAGATGTGAGACGGCCCGGTGGCACGGAAGTGCCGCAGAAAAACCTTCGGTGTATGAACAAAGGCCGGCCGGTTCCGACAGGAGCCGAGCGAATGCGAGGCGGGGGAGGAAGATTCCCATCTCCCGCTTAAAATATTGATAATAGAAGATTCGTAAGCTGTGCTTTGGATGGGTTCGTCCCGCCACATAGGGCGGGATTTCGCTGGATGCACCTTCGGTGCGAAGTGCTCAAATTTCCATCTCCCGCTCTTTTCCTTTTCTCCATCTTGACCTCCCTAACTTACTGTGATACCATAAAGTTACAATTTTTATTCTAAAATATATATCACATGAAACAGGCCTTTTTGAATAATCTTGATTTTATCTATCTATTTTACGGCTCCGCGTTTTTCTTTTTAGGCGCGGCATGCCTTATCCTGTCTTTCCGCGAAAGATCTAAAAAACACCTGCCATGGCTGGCCTTAGGATTATTCGGTTTCACGCATGGGATAAACGAGTGGTTCGACATGCTGGCCGTTTCTTTTATGGACAAGGGTTTTCTGTCCGTTGAAAGAAGTGTACTGCTTGCGCTTTCATATATATTTTTGTTCGAATTTTCCCGCAGGTCTTTCTACATAATAAGGAAGGTCCGCATTTCTGTCTGGGCCTACTTGATATTTTTACCCCTGTTCTTATTAGGGCATATTCAGGCGACTTGTCCGTTATGTATTGAAGCTTCGATACGTTATTTTTTGGGTTTTCCGGCGGCACTCTGTGTTTTCTTTGTGGTACGGCTCTACGGCAAGCGGGAAGGAAGCGGAGGTTGTGGAGAGCCTTTTTTTTGTTATGCGGCATATCTCTTCCTTGTTTACGCGGCGTTTACCGGCCTTATCGTTCCAAAATCGCATCTTTTTTTGAGCCACCTTTTGAATAACGGCTCATTTTTTAGTATTATGAATGTACCTGTCCAGTTCGTTCGCGGCATCCTGGTCACGATCATAGCTTTTTCTTTCCTTTATAAGTCCGCAAAACTTACCATATCAGTCCGCGGCTCAGAAAAAGGCTCATCTCTTGTGCGCCATATACTAATGTCGCTGCTCGTACTTTATGTCTCTTTTTTATTTTTTGGTTTTCGTTTTGTTTCCGCTGTTTCAAGGCATGAACACGCGCATCTGGATAAGTTGATACGGGCCGATGCCAAACTTTTGAAAGGCGCATTAGGCAGGTCGGATTTTGATTCATTTGTTTCAGCCAGGAAGAACATACTTTATTATACCCAGTTCCGCCAGCTACACGACCGCCTGACTAAGCTGGCGGAGATATCCACTTTTACGAAGAATCTCTACATAGTCACTCTCGAAGACGGACATCCTAATTTTACGGTCGGCAGTCAGGCGCAGGTATTCCCGCGTAGTTTTGTCCCGGCTTTCGGAGGCGTCCCCGTCACTTATATATCTGATGCATTCCATTCAAATCGGACCACGATATCTCAGGAGTATCGGGACCAGGAGGGATATCCGACATTTTCCATCTTTGTGCCTTTGCAAAATTTAAAGGGAGAGGTCGTAGCATTGCTGGGGATAGACCTTAACGGCAAGCGCCTTCAGGCGGAGGTCTCTAGGATAAGATTGTTCGCGATCTTTGTCATTATGGCGTTCCTCGTCCTTTTGATAGTAGGTTATGCTTTTTTGATCGCCTTCGCCTTAAGGAGCATAGAGCTTGAGGTGCAAAAAGAAAATTTGGATAAGGCGTTGGCCCGCCTAAAAGAGACGCAGAGGGAGCTGGCACGGTCTGAGGAAACATTCAGGGGCATACTTAATAACTCCCCAAATCCGATCTTTGGTTTCGACAGGGACTTAAAGCTTATCTTTTGGAACCATGGCGCAGAAGGCGTTTATGGTTATAAGAAAGATGAAGTCATAGACGATAAGAACCCTGTATTGAACAGGAGGATAACGGAGTTGTTCGGGATAGAGACTTACGAACCCAGGCTCGCGGAGATCTTTTCGGGAGAGAGCCTGCAGTTGGAAGCTTTGCATAAGACAAAAAACGGCAATATAGATGTTGCTATGACGCTTTTTCCTGTCAAGGACCCGCTTGGGCACATCTTATTCGCTATCGGCCTTATCCAGGATATTTCAGAGCATAAAAGATACGAGGAAAAGCTGGCGGCAGCCCACGTCCAGCTGAAACAGGTATTGGATGCCGCGACCAAATCCGCTATCGTAGCCTTAGACCTTAAGGGTGTGGTCAAGGTGTTTAATAGCGGAGCTGAGCGGATATTCGGTGTAAGCGCGGCGGAAGTAGTCAATAAAGCGAATTTCGCGAGGTTCCACTTAAATTCTGATATAGAGGCTTATTCAAAAGAAGCGAGGCGTGAATTAGGCGTTCCTCTTTCAGGCATCCAGGCAATTGTGGCTATGGTTAAAAAGCACGGCATTGACGAGAGGGAGTGGACAGGCGTGCGCTGGAATGGGGAGCATTTCCCGGCTCTTCTGACCGTGAATCCTATTAAGGACGGCAGGGGGGAGCTTATCGGCCTAATGGGCATAGGCCTGGACCTTACACAACGAAAGTCCACAGAGAAGGCCTTTTTGGAATCTCAACAGAAGTACAAGGAGCTGGTTGAAAATTTGAATGTCGGAGTTTATACCAATACGCCCGGCCCGGAGGGCGAGTTCCTTGAAGTAAATCCTGCATTGGTAGAAATGTTCGAAGCCGGCTCTGCTGCCGAGATCATGAAATCCTCTGCAAGTGACATTTACCAGAATCCGGCTGACAGGAAGGAATACAGCGATAAGATCTCAAGGCAGGGCCATGTAAAGAATGAAGAGTTGCGGTTAAAGACTTTAAAAGGCAGGCCTTTCTGGGCTTCCGTGACCGCTATAAAAAAACAGAACGAAAAGGGGGATGTTTACTTTTACGGCATCATGCAGGATATCACAGAGCGTAAGCTCATGGAGATACGTATCTCAGGGGAGAGGGACCGTCTGCAAAAGATAGCCGCCTCCATAGGCGCCGGTATCTCTCTGGTCAATAATAAGTTTGAGATAGTCTGGGTAAACGATATGGTGGAAAAATGGTTCGGTAAGCTGGAAAGCATGGAAGGTAAAAAGTGTTATAAGGCATATCTTTCAACTAACAGTATTTGCGAGGCCTGCCCTACGGCAATGACCATGCATTCCGGCCAGATGCATTCATCCGAACGGCGTGTCGCCCTCCCGGACGGCAGAGTCATGGATTTTCTTATCATCAGCTCTCCCATAATGAATGAGAAAGGTGAGTTGGAACAGG
Organism: Candidatus Omnitrophota bacterium; assembly: GCA_003451585.1. Lineage (GTDB taxonomy): Bacteria > Omnitrophota > Gorgyraeia > Velamenicoccales > Velamenicoccaceae > UBA9636. The sequence goes on from DMEU01000011.1 coordinate 121,915, forward strand.
TCTTGGAATTATTGCTGGATATTACGGAGCGTAAAAGGATCATGGAGCTTTTGGAATATGAGCGCGCCCTTTCAAGGAACGTCATCGATTCCATCGGCGAAGACCTTATGATTTTGGATTGCCATAGGCGTACCATAGTGGATGTGAACAGGCAGTTCTTAGCGCGGCTGAATTTGAAAAAAGAGGATGTGGTGGGTAAAAGCTGCCAGGAGCTTTCTTCCCATTTCTGCCCGCCATGCGAGGCGTGCGAGATAGATGAGGTGGCAAATGAGGGACGTGTTATTACTACAATGCATGTCCATAAAATGCAGGATGGTTCGAATATCTACGCTGATGTGACACTCTCTCCCTTAAAAGATGAAAAAGGGAATATCATAGGCATAATACATTTGTCCAAGGATGTTACTGAGCGTAAAAGGCTGGAAGAAGAGCTCAGGCATTATTCTGAGAGCCTTGAGTCATTGGTAAAGGAGCGCACAAGGGCTTTACAGACGAGCGAGTTGATGTTTAGGAAGTTATTCGAGTCGGCCCAGGACGGCATATTGATTATTGAATTCGAGGGTGGTAAAATACTCGATGCAAACCCGTATCTGCTTAATTTATTGGAGTGCACACGCGACGACATCCAGGGTTTTGACTACATGACATTGCCTTTTTTGATAGAGTCTAAGATCTTTGAGCAGTCTCATCAGGAGCTAAGGCAGAGGGTCTCGATATATTTCGACGATGCCACCATAAAGACCTACACCGGAAAAGACATGGCTGTCGAGGTCAGGGCTTCGCTATATTTTGTTGAAGAAAAAAAGATCATCCAGTTCAACATACGCGACCTGACAGAGCGTAAAAAAATGGAAAAGGTGAAGACCGAATTCGTCTCCATGGTGTCTCACGAACTACGCACGCCTTTATCCGCCATCAAGGAGGGTGTTGAAATAGTGGCGGATGGCACCCAGGGTAAACTTAATAAATCGCAGATTGAGTGTTTAGGTATAGCCCTTTCTAACATTAAACGGCTCAATCGCCTGATAGGCGACATCTTAGATATTTCTAAGATACAATCAAACCTTTTGAGGGTAAATTTTGGCCCATGCAATGTCTATGAAATAATTGATAACGTATATAACCTGGCAAGGATCGAGATAGAAAAGAGGGGGATGGTCTTTGTAACGGACATGGGTAAAGGCCTGCCCCTGGTTTACGCTGATAAAGACAGGTTGATACAGATTTTGATAAACCTTTTGAACAATGCGGTTAAATTTACCCGTGAACATAGCAAGATCACCCTTGTTTGCCGCAGCTCCGGTGATTTTGTAGAGTTTGGAATAAAGGATGAGGGCGCAGGTATATCGCCTGAAGAGTTGTCCCGGCTGTTCGGTAAATTCGTCCAATTGGACTCTACGCTTATACGCAGGGTCGGCGGCACCGGGCTCGGGCTTTATATATCACGTAACCTGGTCGAGGCGATGGGCGGCAGGATCTGGGCGGAATCCGAGCTTGGAGTAGGGTCTGTATTTAAGTTCAATGTGCCTGTTTATAAGGAAAAGGGATGACACAGGATAAGCAGAGCATTTTGATAATCGACGACGAGGTAGGGTTGCGTAATCTTTTGAAGTTCAGGCTCGTGTCGTTTGGTTTCGATGTCCTTGTGGCAGAGGATGGGTATGCCGGCCTTGAGCTTGCAAAAAATCGCAGGCCTGATCTGATAATCCTTGATATCATGATGCCATATTTCAACGGGATTGAAGTCTGTAAGAAATTGAAGTCAGATTATAAGACCAAGGATATCCCGGTAATATTCTTGACTGTTTTGGCGCAGAAAGAAGATATAGAGATGGGCAGGCAAGCAGGCGCGGAATTTTTTCTTACCAAACCGTATGACTCCGGTAAACTTAATGAGGTGTTAGGCTTGGCACTTAAAAAGGAGATGCATGGATAATAAGAGGAAGATACTCATCGTTGACGACGAACCCGATGTTTTGACACTTTTGGGAGAAAGGCTTACTAAAGCCGGTTATGATGTCATAAAGGCCTCTTCGGGCAAAGAGGCCATAGATATAGCCGAGAATAAAGCCCCTGATCTTATTATATTGGATATTGCCATGCCCGGCCTGGATGGTTCAGAGACAGCCACCTTGCTGCGCGAAGCGCCAAAGACCAAAGGCATCCCGATATTGTTTTTGACCTGCCTTTTTACAAAACAGGAAGAAAAGATGTGCGGCCATCTTTTGGGCCAGAATTTCTTTATAGCAAAGCCCTACGATGCCGCTGAGCTTTTGACAGAGATAGATAAACGTGTCAATCCGCCGAAGCCTTAAAAAAAGGGGTATTTATGTCTAAGAAGAAGATATTAGCTGTAGATGATGAGCTGGAAGTCCTCACACTTTTAGAAAAGAGGCTCTCATCAGCCGGTTATGACGTAGTTACCGCGACGAACGGAAAAGAAGCGGTTGAATTGGCCAAAAGGGAAAGGCCGGCGCTTATCGTCCTGGATATTCTAATGCCTGGAATGGATGGTTCAGAGACGGCGGCTGTCCTGCACGACGACCCTAACACCAAGGATATTCCCATATTGTTCTTGACGTGCCTGTTCACGAAGAGGGAAGAGCAATTCGAGGGGCATGAGGTCGGGCATAACTTTTTTATCGCAAAGCCATATGACCCGGCTGACCTTCTAACTGAGATAACAAAGATCATCGGTTAAAAATACATTGATGGAAAAGCCCCCATATTTATTCGATAAATCCCTGATATTCAGCCACATCCCGCTTTTTGCCGACCTAAAACCTCAAGAGAGAAAACTTATATTTGATTCACTCGAGATCGTAGAGGTGAAAAGGTCTGAGGTGGTCTATCGCCAAGGCCAGCCTCCGGATGCGTTTTATTGTATAGTTTCCGGCCGTGTCGAGATATTTATCGAGTGTCCGAACGGGGAAGAGACTTTAGAACATATTCATCGCGGCAAGTATTTTGGTTTTATATCTCTTCTTACGGGCGAACCTCATTCTGTCAGCGCGCGCGCCGTAAATGACACCGTAATAGCAAGGATCGCAAAAGAAGATTTTTCCGCCATCCTTAAAAGTATCCCGCGCCTTGCGATAGAATTGAGTCAGATGTTATCCCGCCGCCTTAAGCGAAAAGACCTCCATCCTAAATCGATCTTTGAAAGTACCATTATCGGAGTTTACGGGGGGCAAAAGATAGACGACGACGCGCTTCTTTATTCGCTGGCGCTCTCGTTCGGGTTGCAGAGCCAGACCAAAAAAAAGGTCATTGCGGTGCATCTGTCAAACGCGGAAAACCTTATAGGCGAGACATTGGGGGTGGCGCCGGCAGGCGGGTTCGAGGCAAAAGATCAATTCTTCCATCCCGACGAGGTATTTAAAAAAATAACAGGGACCGGAAAAGGGTTCGACATGTTGAGGGTCTTTACCGGCGCGCAAAATCCGCAGTTGGCGCCTGCGCTGGTATCTCTATTGACGATGCTTGTGAATGATTACCACTATTGCGTTATACACCTGCCCAGCGGTTTAGGCCATGATGTCTTTCGTGTGCTTGCCCAGTGTGACCTGGCGCATATAGTGGTCGAGGCTGATGCCCAGGCCATAAAAGATTCGTCGAATGTATTATACATGTCGGGTGTCTGGACTGATACGGAGTTCAAGAAGAAGACCAAATTGATCATATTGGAAGAAGAGCGGGCGCACGGAAAAGGGCCCAAGCTATCCTGTGAGCTTGAAGAAAGCCTCTTTCATCAACCTATTTTTGCGACTTTGCCCCCGGTAGGCGAAGGGCCGCTTGTCCTGGATGAAGATTTTAGCGGGCCGTATTTAAAGGCTATCCGCCGTATCAGCCGTCATATAGGTGAGGTGCTGGTCGGCCTTGCTTTAGGCAGCGGCTCAGCTATGGGGTTGTCTCATATCGGTGTATTGAAGATCTTAGAGCAGGAGAATATCCCCGTAGACATAGTAGCAGGTTCAAGCATGGGGGCGCTCATCGGGGCTCTTTGGTGCAGCGGTTATACCGCCGTGGAAGTGGAAGATATCATCTTGGCCAATAAAGAAAAGAAGTATCTTTTTGGAGCGGACGATTTTACTTTTCCACTGCGAGGCTTGATAAGAGGCAGGCACATCCAGCGTTTTTTAAAAAGATACCTCAAAGATAAGACCTTCTGTGACATAAAACGGCCATTTAAGATAGTGGCCTGTGATGTTTCAAGCATGAGGCAGGTGGTGTTTGATTCAGGGAGGCTTGTTGATGCGGTCATGGCCAGTATCTCCATACCCGGCGTTTTTGAGCCTTACCGCATAGCGGATAATTACTATATCGATGGCGGTATCATCGATCCGTTGCCTACGGACGTATTGATAGAGTCGGGTGCTAAGAAGGTGATATCCGTTAATGTGCTTCCAAGTTCCGATGAGATCGAGCGCACTTATGAGATACTTAACAAGAAAGAGACAGAAGAGTGCGCTAGCAGGCCCTGGTGGCGGCGCCTGATAAGTTTTTCAAAAAGCAAGACATGCGCGTTTTTAAGGCCGAATATATTTGATGTCATTGTTTCAAGCGTCCAATCAATTGAGTTCTCTTTAGCGCAGATAAGCGCCTTGAGTCAGTCTGACCTGAATCTTCATCCGGATATGACCGCTATTTCATGGGCCGCCTTTGATAAGGCGCAGGAACTTATATCCCGAGGAGAAGAAGAAGCACGCTTGCACCTAAACGAGTTAAAAGACCTGCTCAAGCGAGTAGATTAGCCTCCCCATCCACCGGCTTCACCCGACTAACCTTAGCCTACTCTAGCCATCCCAGCCGCTTCCGGCATTTTTTCC
>DMEU01000019.1 GCA_003451585.1 Candidatus Omnitrophota bacterium
GATTCCCTGATGCCCTCCTCGTCGTCACATATTAAAATCTTTTTCTTTTCAGTCACAGTGGATCTCCTTTTAGATATTTTAGTTTTGTTTTTATAGGGCTACGGGGCTAACGACCGTGATAAGTTTAGCCGTTTTTGAGCCGATGTTTTTGACAGCGTGAGGGAAGGAGGCGTCAAAGTAAACGCTGCAGTTCCTTTTTAAGATATTTTTTTTATCCGCGATCGTCAATTCCACGTCGCCTTCGAGGCAGTAAATGAATTTATCGGTCCCAGGCGCGTTTTCTTCTTTGGGCGTGCCTTTGTCCGGTTCGATGATCAAAAGCTGGGGGAGCATTTTCTTTTTGCCGGTCTGCTTGCTTAAGATGATAGAGGAGACCTTCTCATCATAGTTAAAGACTTCAGCTTCTTTGATGCTTTTTTCATCAAAAGCCACGACTTTTTCATCAACGCTCTCTAAGCCCTTATAAAGTTCTCCTAAATTGACCTGCAGCGCCTCGCAGATCTTCAAATGCGTATTCAGGTTGCCGGCTGTCACGCCGTTCTCGATGCGCGAGAGCGTGGCTTTGGCAACCCCGGATAATTCAGCCAATTTATCCAGCGTCAGGTCTTTTTCTTTCCTTAACAGCTTCAGCTTTTCGCCAAGTTTCATATTTTTCTCCTTGAATTAAATTTAACACAGAGCAATTTTTTTGTCAACTAAAAGTTTCATAAATGAAACTAAATGTCTAAAAAATGATAATTTTTTAAAAATTTTTGCTTTTTTAACACGCTATACACCAAGCAGATACAATCATTTGTTCCATTAATGGAAAATAAATCTTGACAAAACTGGAACAAATGATATACTTTTTTTACAATTTTGGAACAAGGAAAAAATGGACGCAAGAGACTTTAAAGAAATATTAGCGGAAAAACTTCTGAAGCGCGGTATGCCGCGCCATTGCGGTGTGTGCAAGAGTTTCGTCAGATGCTCTAATGATAATCTTGAAAATACCTGCGTATGGCTTAAGAAAGGTAGGAAGATCCTTTCAAGTTTTAAGCTTGTGTTTGTCTTGAGTATCATTTTAACAGTGTTTTGCGGCCATGTTTTTGCGCAAAGTGTAAGCGCAGTAATAGGGCCCGATGGAGGTGAGATCGTATCCTCTGATGGAAAGGTTAGATTAACCATTCCTGAAGGTGCTTTGAGCCAAGAAAAAACTATAGAGGTCCTGCAGGTTAGCAACGAGTCCCTTTCTGATGCCGCGCCTGCAGGCGCTTCGCTTTTAAGCGTAGTCGAATGCCGGCCGAATGGGTTGGCGTTCAATAAGCCTGTTTTGCTTACCTATTTGCTTGCCCAGGCGGAGATACCCGGGACATCAGTTGAGTTAGGACTGTATGATAGCGGCAATGATGAAATACTGCCAACAGGGCAGGTGTCCACTGTTTCTGCTGATGGTTATACCGTAGTCTTTTCTCTGGAACATTTTTCAACGTATGCTGCATTAAAGAATCTGACGCCTCAGGGCGCGCCTATAGGCGGGGGCGTTAAGATCCCCCTGCCCGATATGTTCACAGGCGCGTTTGGCCATTCTGTGCCTATATCTGTTTCTCCGGGGCGAAAAGGCGTGCAACCAGCTTTGGCGCTTTCATACCGTTCGGGTAACTCAAATTCTTGGGTTGGGCAGGGTTTTAGTTTAAATCCGGGCTTCATAGTGCGTTCCACTCGCTTAGGCCCGCCATCTTATGATGACACAAAAGACGCGTTTTACTTTATTACGGACGCGGGCACAACGGAATTGGTCCGTCTGGTGGATAACCTTTATCAGGCAAAAATAGAGTCTTCGTTCACAAAGTTCTATAAGGAGGCCGATGATTCGTGGCGGGCCGTAGGAAAAGACGGTTCTGTGCTGTATTTCGGCCAATTGCCGGACGCGAAAGAAACCGGCACGGCCGGGACATTCGCCTGGTATTTGACCAAGGTTGTGGATACCAATGGCAATTATGTCTTGTATTCTTATACAAAAGACCGAGCGAAGGCGTATTTGAGTTTAATAGAGTATACCGGCAACGAGATGGGGGTGTCCCCGACGAATACCGTTGAGTTTGTTTTGGAATCCCGCCAGGACATATTTTCAAGTTATATAAGCACATCAAAGATAGTTACCGCTAAACGGCTCAAAGAAATTATTACAAAAGTAAACAATGGGCCGGTTTGGAAATATGTTTTGGAATACGCGTACGGCTCGGATACCGGCCGTTCGCTTTTAACAGGCATAACCCAATATTCAAGCGACGATAAAAATTTGCCCGCGCAACGGTTCACTTATCAAAAGCCTAATGATCAATAGGAGGGATGAAAATGGGGATCTATAAAAAGTTTTTTTGTGCAGTATTTATTCTGTTCTTTGTTTCAACCGCTTTTGCCGCCGTCCCGCGCCTGATCAATTACCAGGGCCGGCTGACGGATGCAAGCGGCAACCCCTTGACCGGGTCTTATAATATTACATTCAGGATATATGATGCCGAGACAGCCGGGAGTCTCTTATGGGAAGAGACGCAGACAGGTGTTGTGATCGATAAGGGCCTTTTCGGCGTCCTTTTGGGTTCCGTGGCCTCCCTGAACATACCTTTCGACAAAGCCTACTTTCTGGAGATCAAAGTCGGCGCGGAAGTCATGAGCCCAAGACAGCGGATAACGAGCTCGGGATACGCTATAAGGGCGGAAGTGGCTGAAACTGTAAGCGGCATTGATCCCGGAATGGTAGGGACAAAGACTGTTGATGAAACAGGTTTAAGTGATGGGATGGTAACTTATTACGATAACGCAAGCGGAAAAGTAAAATATAAAACAGTTCCAAAAACTACGTTAGGTTCTTGGGATGCCACAAAAACTAAGAATACAGTGTATCAGGCGGCGACAGATGGGTTTGTTGTCGCATATGGACCCGTAAATAACAATAAAGGATATGGAGATAATCCTTGGCTTCATGGACTTACGGACGGAAACAATCCGCCTGTCACAAAGAGGGCAAGTTGTGATTTTCTTGGAGGATGGGGAACAGATAATAATACAATAATGACGTTTACAATGCCAGTGAGAAAAGGTGATTACTGGAAAGTTACTACTGTAGGGAATGCTACAGTTTATTGGATTTCTTTAGGTAATTGATACATTTTAGAAATGTTTAGAAAAATATTTTCATATATTTTAATAACAACGCATATTGCAACCTTTGGTTTTGTGCGTGACGCTTTTGCGTTTCAGGCGCAGAGTGCGGGTTTTGCTTTGACTGCAGGCGCTTTGACGCAGGGTGGAGGGCGGCAGGCAGGAGCGAGTTTGCGTTTGTGGCAGGGGGCTATCGCCGAGCCTGTTGCTGCCAGGTCGCAGAGCACAAGTTATAGCCTGGAATCAGGATTTATTCCCACGATAAAATCAAATCCTCCTGTTCAGTCTCAAATCATACCTAACCAATCCTGGCTTGAGAACGAAGCGATGGCAGGAGTATTTGATCTTGACGATTATTTTTCAAGCCCGGATGGCTTGACGCTTATTTATTCGGCCAGCGGAAATACGAATATCAGCGCATTGATTGATCCTGTTACTCATGCGGTTAGTTTTTCGCAGGCTCAGGCATGGTTCGGCACTGAAAAGATCAGGTTCACGGCGACTGATACTGAACATAATTCTGTTATCAGTAATGAGGTTACCCTGCAGGTAGAGGGTGTGGATAATCCGCCGGTACTTACATATATCCCGGATATTTCTATTAATGAAAACGAACTTGTGACGATCGCGCCAAGCGCTGCAGATGCCGATGGCGATGTTGTTACATATTCCTTCGCGGCGCCTCTGGACGCGCAAGGCGCCTGGCAGACAAATTATAACGACGCTGGCCTTTACAGCGTTAATGTAACTGCTACGGATGCGACGGGTTTATCGGCATCGCAAGTGGTGCATATTAATGTCGTGAATGTAAACAGGCCGCCTGTATTAAGCCCAATAGCCGATATCACGGCTAATGAGGGCGAACTTGTAACTATCGCATCTGTTGGCACCGATGCCGATAATGACCCTGTAACTTTTTATTATCCTGCTCCGTTCGATACGGCTGGCAAGTGGCTGACAGGATACAATGATGCCGGGACCCATCAGGTGACGGTAATCGCGTCTGACGGGATCGATACAGTGTCGCAAAATGTCAATGTCATAGTCAATAATACGAATAGGGCGCCTGAAGCTACGCTGGCTATTAGCAAATATACGGCTGATCCAAATGAATCCTTGAATATTACGCTTTCCGGCAACGATGCGGACAATGACGAGATGAGCTATTCCATCAAGAAAGATGGCCAGATCATCGCAACAGGCGCCCTCGCCGGAAGCGTGAATGTCGCGGTTTCTTTTTCAACGATAGGCGACCATACCATTACGGCAACAGTAATGGATACCGGAGGGCTTGTAGCTGTACAAACAGCCGGCATCGATATCGTGGATCCTAATGTGAACAATAAGGTCATATATCCTGTGATGGGGGATTTTAACGGCGATACGTTGATGGACCTTGGTTTGTATAAGAGCGACACAGGCCTTTGGGAAGTCGCGATCTCGCAGGCAGGGACATTCACGAACGCAGTTGATTGGCTGATAAATTTTGGCACAGGAGGGACCTGGTTGCCTGTAGGCGGCGATTTTAACGGAGACGGCCGCACGGATGTCGGTATTTATAACAGCGCGTCGGGAGAGTTTAAACCGGCGCTGTCAACCGGCTCCGGGTTCACCGTGCAGGGAACATGGCTGACGTTTGCCGGGGCGTCTGCATCATGGCAGATATTTACAGGGAATTATAATGCGGATAAATATACGGATCTCGGCTTTTATAACAAAGATACGGGAGAGGTCAGGGTCGCGCTTGGCACAGGCACTGGTTTTAGCCCTGTTGCGACGTGGGCAAATGGAGCCGGCAGCAGTTATGCGGCAATGGGCGGAGATTTTAACGCGGACGGCTTGACAGATCTGTGTTTATTTAAGAAAACAGCAGGGGAGTTTAAAGTTATTTTTTCGAATTCCAAGGCTTTTGTTGATGGGGGAGTGTGGCTCTCGGGGTTTGCTACAGCGCGGGACGCGCTCCTCTCTGATTTTAACCACGACGGTTTGACTGACGTTGGGTATTGGGATAATACGAGTTTTGCCTGGAATTATGCTGTTTCAACCGGGTCATCATTTATTACAAAAGGCGCGTGGCTTGGCAATTTTGGTGCGTCAACGGATGAATCAGCGACAACAGGCGATTTTAACGGTGACGGCATAACTGACAGGGCATTGTTTGACAAAGACAGCCAGGGTATCAATCGCTGGAAAGTACAGGTCAACACGCTAAAGCCGTCTGATCTTATGACGGAGATCGATAACGGCATAGGAGGCAAGACTAAAGTAGTTTACACCTATGCGTCGCGGTTTGATAATCAGTTGCTGCCGTTCCCTGTGTATGTGGCTTCATCCACCGGCCTTATCGATACGTTGCCGGCTGACCAGCCCGAGGAAACTTATACTCAAAACTTCACATATTCCGGCGGATATTACGATGCCGTGGAGCGTGAGTTTCGTGGTTTTTCCAAAATTAGAGTCACAGACCCGGTAACAGGGAATTATACGGAAACATATTTTCACCAGGGCAAGCCCGGCCAGGACGGCGCGCTCAAAGGCCAGATCGACAAGGCACTGGCTTATGACGGCAACAGCCAACAGATCAGCCAAGTCATAAATACCTATGATGTGCGTAAGGCCGGCCCAGCGGATAATGTGTTGGGTTTTCCTGCATTAACGCAAGTGGAGACAACAGTTTGGGAGGAGAATGCGCTGCCGGTCACGACCAGGAGCATCGTCACCTACGATAATATCGGCAATGTCATTGAAGCAAAAGATGATGGAGATGTATTAAAGGCTGGCGATGAAAAGTCGGCTGCAACCACTTATAGCCCCGCGTATGAAAACGGGCATAACCGCCCCATAGAAGCTGTTTCAAAAGATAAAGACGCAAATGTGGTCTCCAAAAAATCTTTTGAATACGATTCAAAAGGTAATCTTTCTAAGGAAGAAGTTACTATTTTTGATCCTTTAACTCTACTCTCTACGCTATCCGCTATACGCTATACTTATGATTCCTTCGGTAACCTGACTTCGGCAACAGACGCTTTGGGCCGTAGCGTTACCACGGAATACGAAACTGCCTTTTATGCATATCCTCAGAGTGTCACCAATGCCTTGGGCCACAGCGTTTCCTATGTCTACGACCCGAAATTTGGTATTGTAACAAGCGTTACAGATTCCAATGGCCAGACCACGACTTCAAGTTTTGATTCTTTCAGCCGCGTTGTCCAAAGCAGGAATGCTAATAACGAAGTTGTTTCAACCCATACGTATCCTGATTTTAACACCAAGGTAATAGCCAATGCATTAGGCTTGAGCAAGACAGAATACGCGGACGGCCTTGGCCGTAAATACAGGAGTGTTTCGGTTGGGGAGGATGGGGCGGCCGCTAGAAGTGTTTCGGCTGAGGTTTATTTTAATAACAGGGGGCTGGTTGAAAAGGAATCTATCGCGCATTATATCGATGAAGACCCGTCACAGATATTATATGTCCGCTACGAATACGACCTGCGCGGTCGCCCCAAAAAGACCATTTCCGACTTCCCCGGAACCTTAAAAGACGCCGAAAGTCAGGTTAACTACATCAATCCTCTTTATGTTGAAACCATTGATCCCGAGGGCCACAAAAAAGGCACATTAAAAGACGTTTACGGCAACGTGATAGAGGTGACAGAGTTTACTTCCGGCGGCGTATTCAAAACTAAATACGAATATGATATCCAGAACAACCTGACTAAGACCACGGATTCAAAAGACAATGTAACACAGATCTGGTACGACTCCATAGGCCGTAAATTGAAAATGGACGACCCGGATATGGGGGTTTGGACATACGAATATGATCTCTTGGGCAATCTTGTAAAACAGGCCGATGCGAAAAATCAGGTATTGGAATTCCATTATGATGCTTTAAATAGGTTAACTAAAAAAGTGTCATTGTTAGGCGGAGCCGAAGCAATCCTAAGTGAGTATTATTATGATGATACGACAAAAGAAAATTGTGTCGGCCGGCTTTCAAAGATTGCAGATCAATCCGGCTCCACTGAATTTTTTTATGATAATTTGGGTCGTGAGATCAAGTCCACCAAGGCCGTGGACGGCATACCTTACACAGTTGAGCGTACGTATGACATCCTCGATCGCTTGGTAAACTTGAAATATCCCGATGGCGAGGATGTAAATTATTCATATGACCCTAATTCCGGTTTGTTAGAGTCGGTTGTATCATTACGAGGAGCCGCAGGCGACGTAGCAATCCATTATGCCAACGATATCGCATATAACGCCCAAGGTCAGATAAGAGATATCCATTATGGCAACGGAACTGAGACAACTTATACCTACGGCCAGGACTTGCGTCTAAGTCGTATCTTGACACAAGGCACGGCAATCCTGCAGGACCTCAATTACAGCTTTGACAAGAATGGCAACATCACGACTTTAACGGATAATCTTCGAAGCAACATCCGTACATATGCTTATGATGACCTTGACCGCCTAACCCAGGCAAATAATGTTCCGTCGCCCACAGGCGGCTACGCTAACTTTAATTACCAGTACGACGCCATCGGCAATATGACCTATAAGTCTGACACAGGCGTCATGATTTATGGTGTCAACGCTGGGCCGCATGCCGTAACAAACGCCGGTGGCTATAATTATTCCTACGACGCTAACGGCAATATGACAAGCGGCAAAAATAAAACTTTGGAATATGACGCGGAAAACCGTATAATTAGAGTTAACAATCTTGGCTCCATCACCGATTTCGTCTATGACGGCGATGGCGGACGTGTCAAGAAGATCACACCTACAGGCACGACAACCTACATTGGCTCGCTCTTTGAGATAGATTCCTCCAGCGGAAAGGCCACCAAGCACATCTTTGCCGGTTCGACAAAAGTAGCCAGTGTGTCATTGCGAGGCAGCGAAGCTGCCGAAGCAATCTTTTATCACAGTGATCATCTTGGAAGCTCAAGCGTTATCACCGACCAGAACGGCCAGCAAGTCAGCCATTACGAATACACGCCTTACGGCTCTGTGGCACAAGTGGAAGGCAGTGACGTCACCGGCTATAAGTTCACTGGCAAAGAGCTAGATAATACGGGGTTGTACTTCTATGGAGCGCGCTACTACGACCCCGAGATCGGCCGCTTCGTCACCGCCGACACCATAGTCCAAGCCCCCTACGACCCCCAAAGCCTAAACCGCTACACCTACTGCCGCAACAACCCACTTAATTACGTTGATCCTACAGGACACCTTTGGTGGCTTGCGGCATTAATTTTTATCGCAAAAGCTGCTGCGGTGATTTCGATAGGTGCCCTTGCAGCAGGTGGTATAGCATATGCTGCGGGCAATAGTAATCTAGCAGCTACATTTTTTCAGATTTCGACAATTTCGGGATATGTGGCTGCCGCTGCGGGAGTGGCGGGTTTTGTAGGTGCTGCTATGACGGCGGCACGAAATCAAACAATCAACGCCAGTTCTTTGATAATGGGTTTTAGCGATGATACGGCAGTTGATTTGGGAACGATCACCGTAACTCCAAATGCTCCGATGGCAATTGGCGCTGCCTGGGAAGTAACAAAAGACGCAGTCATGGCAGGTGTTACGGGCGCTGTCTCGGCAGCAGGAAGTGCAGTAGCTGCGGTAGCTGGTGCTGTTAACTCAGCAGCCTACGCAGGTGCCGAATTTGTTGTTAATAAAATAAATAATGGTTTTAATAGGTGTCCGCGCTATGGTAACTGGGGAGGAGAAGATTGGAGCGGTAGGCAGCAGATTAGAAAAGGAGAAATTGGGTTTGGTTCAGTTCCAGCCGTTAACCAAATGGATGGATATTTTAAACAGCACGATTTTAGTGTCTATAGTGCATTAAAAGTTTCATCGCCAACTACTCGAAGAGCGCTTGTATTGCATGCCAATAGAATACTGTATGGTCAACTAAGATCTCTTCCTGAAGATCCGACAAAGTGGTCTTTTCCGGCAAAAGATCCAGTAGAAGCAAGGGCCTATAGAAAGAAAGCAGAATTGTGGTTTAATCCAAAAAATCCATTTCAATAAAAATGAAATTACCTAAATTGATAAAAGAAAGGCGTCTGAGTTTTAAAATAGCTATATTTTTAGCATTTTTCCATTTTGTTTTCAGTTTATTTAATATTCATCATGTGATTGAATGGTCTCAAAATGCACAATGGGAGCTTTTTTGGGAGTTTGTTTTTTTTGTTGATTTTCCAGTTTCGTTAGCATATAAATTTATTATTTTTAATTTTCCAATAAACTACTCTTTTGATTTTTTACCTTATCCAATTTCAGAATTGAAGGTTTTTATTATTCCATCATTATTACACAGTATAATTGGCACTGTTTGGTATTTTTGCTTACCGATTCTATTTACTAGGCTGATAGGGGAAAAATTAAAAAAAATTATTGATCCTAAAAGAATGATCTTTGGCTTAATCAGTATCGTATTAGGTATTCTTTTATTCATACTGTGTGCAGGGAGAGTAGTTTCTAGTCAGACATTTGGTTTGTATATTATTTTAATTTCAATTTCACTTATTTTTATTGGTTTATTTTTTATAGTAACAAGTTTCATTTTCAAAACTAAATAGTAGAAAATTAGAGAAAATTAGTGTCAGAACTCAATAACTATCTGCAAACAATATAATTCACTTCGTTCTTTGAAAGAGTCTCTGTAGTAGAAAATTAGTGTCAGAACTCAATAACTATCTGCAAATAATAAGGTTACAATATAATTCACTTCGTTCTTTGAAAGAGTCTCTGTATGTCCAGGCCATTAAGGATCTGTTTACCCAGTTTAGTTTATCATGTCTTGAACCGCGGTAATAACCGCCAAGCTGTTTTCTTGGAGAATAAGGATTATTCGCATTATCTGAATATCCTAGCCAAATACAAGGAAAAGTTAGGTTTTAAGATCTTCGCGTATTGCCTTATGACGAACCACGTTCATCTATTGATCAAAACATCGGATCAAGGGACGATCAGCCAGATTATTAAGGCAGTAACCATTGCCCATACAATGCGCTACCATTATCAATATCATACTTCAGGCCACGTCTGGCAAGGCAGATTCAAAAGTCCTATTGTCAGTGATGATGAGTATCTTCTGACGCTCATGCGTTATATCGAGCAAAACCCAGTCCGTGCCGGTATGGTAGATCATCCTGAAAAATACCCATTTTCAAGTTATCAGGATAATATAAAAGCGCAGAATCCAAGCCTGATCGACAGAGAAGACAACCCAGTTTTTTTAAGCCTTGGTCCGACACACTTAGAACGTATTCAAAGATATAAAGATTTTGCCTGCGCTCATTTAGAAGAAGATAAGCTTAAGCTTATCAGACACAGCCTGGGAGGCAGTAGTCATTATGCTTCAGAGAAATTCCTGCAAGAAAAACAAATAGAACTGAAGCTTTCACAGAAAAGGCGCAGAGGCAGGCCAAGGAATTAATGCATAACACGATATGCAATATAAGGTTAGAGAGTTCTGACACTAATTTTGAGGGGGTATGGGGGATAGGTATATTTCTGGGGAGATGATTGGGTGTTTGAGGCGGTATTGGGGGTATACGAGCTTTCGGCCGTGGCAGGAGAAGACTATCCTGGCCGTGTTGGATGACCGGGATAGCCTGACGGTTTTGCCTACAGGGGGCGGGAAGTCTTTGTGCTTTCAGCTTCCGGCTATGCTCAAGGATGGGCTGGCTGTTGTTATTTCACCTCTGATCTCTTTGATGAAGGACCAGGTGGACACCTTAAAAGACATGGGCATTCCGGCGGAGTACATGAATTCAAGCCAATCAGCGGAGGCCCAGGATGGCGTAGTCCGTAGGATACAGGCCGGAGAAGTGAAGCTTTTATATATTTCCCCTGAGCGGCTGCAAACGGACCCTACTTTAAATTGGCTTAAGACGGTCCAAAAATCATTTTTTGTTATCGATGAGGCGCATTGCATCAGCCACTGGGGGCATGATTTCAGAGCGGATTACCGCAATCTTAAGGTCATCAAGGATAATTTTAAAGATATTCCCGTCCACGCATTTACCGCCACAGCTACAAAAGAAGTAGAGCGGGATATTTTAAATGAGCTGGCACTTGAGTCTCCGGAGATCAATATCGCCGATGTTGACCGCGCCAATTTGATATATCGCGTCATGCCTCGCGCCAACATCATAAGCCAGATCGTAGAAGTCTTAAACAAACACCCTCAAGAGGCCGGGATCATCTACTGCCTGCGGCGCGATGATGTAGATGATATCTCAGCTAAGTTGAACCGGCTCGGGTTTAAAAACCTTCCCTATCACGCCGGGTTATCTGATCAAACACGCCATGATAATCAGGAAGAGTTCATGCGGGAAAGGGTGGATATAATCGTGGCGACTGTGGCGTTCGGCATGGGCATAGACAGGTCCAATGTGAGATTCGTGATACATGCGGCCATGCCTAAAAGTATAGAGCATTATCATCAGGAGACCGGCCGCGCCGGCCGCGACGGCCTGACTTCTTATTGCTATATGTTTTACGGAGGCGCGGATTTTCGCGTTTGGGGTTTTTTTCTGGAGCAATCGGCCAATAAGGAGATAATGAGAGAGAAGCTTAAGGTAATGTATAACTTCTGCGTCCAGCCGCAGTGCAGGCATAAGGTATTTGTAAGCTACTTCGGCCAGAAATATCTGCCTAATTCATGCGTCGCGTGCGACTATTGTTTGGGTGAAGTCGATACTGTCGCGGACCCTTTAGGGATAGCACGCGCGATCTTGTCATGTGTTGAGAAAGTTTCCTACGGAGACGGCCGCGGGTTTGGGGCAGGGCATATCGTCAATGTTTTAAAAGGGAATAAAGACGACCGCGTAGCCAGGTGGCGGCACGACCACCTGCCTGTTTTTGGAGCGATGGAGAAGGAAACCGTATTTTTTATCCGTTATATGATAGAGCAATTAGTAGGGCAGGAATTTTTAGCGCGGGAAGGTGAGTTTTTAACGCTTTCCCTTACCGATTCATCACGGCAGGTCTTAAAGGGGGATGTGGTCCCTGTATTGGCTAAACCTCTTGTGGCTAAGAGGAAGAAAGAGATACGCCAAAAGCAGAGCAAGTTTAAAGAAAAAGATTGGGTTGGTATCGATCCGGAACTATTTGAATTACTGCGTAAAAAGAGGTCGGACCTGGCAGAGAAGCAGAGGGTGCCTGCCTATATTATCTTTGGCGACAGGTCCCTTAAGGATATGGCTGCCATTAAACCTTTAACGCCTGAGTCGTTCGCGACTGTTTTTGGCGTCGGCGAGCATAAATTGAAACAGTATTGCGAAGAATTCGTCGGCGTAATTAAAGATTATACTAGTTCTATTAAGAAATAAGGTAGAGAGGAGGAATATATTTTTTTGCCTGGTTTGTTCCAGTAGTGGAATTAAGAATGATAAAAAACGAAACTAAACAGGAGGATACGATGAGTATCGAGATAAAGGTCAATAGGCTGCACAGGTTTGAGGATGAGGAGAGGAATTTGAAGGCGTTTGCCGATATTGAGATCAACGGCTCGCTGTTGATAAAGGGGATACAGGTTGTACATGGCAAAAAGGGGTTGTTCGTCTCGATGCCGAGGCAAAAGGGTAAAGACAATAAATGGTACGAAACTGTCAGGACGATCACGCCGGAAGCAAAGGAGCATATTGCTTCAGTCGTGCTTTCCGCTTATCAGGGTGATGAAGTTATCTAATGAGCAAACTGAAATATAGAAAAAAAGGAGTTTTATGATCACGCAAACATCGATCAGGGTGGATGGGCATCAGGAGTTGAAAAAACTGGTCAGAAGACGGGAGCAGTTGAGGGAAAAATTAAAAGATCATTTCTGTCAGCCGGTAGGCCAGCGCAATTATGATGATTTCGAATCGGTGGTAGATGAACTTGGTGAAGTGAGAAGAAAGATACACGATTTTAAAAAGAAATAAGGGGGTGCCGGTGATCAAAATGAAGAAATCGTTAATTCTGAGGGCTGTTTTATTTGTTTTGTTTTTAGGGGCGCCCGGCGCATTCGCCCAGAATTGTAAGCTGGTAAGCGCTGAAGGCTTGAAAGGGGAGGAGCTAAAGGTAGTGGCTGTTGACCCGCGTAGCCGGGATGTAATGTTCGTAGGTACGCAGAGAGGGTTGTATCACAGGGATACAAAATCGAAAATATGGAGTGTTGTAGAATTTCCCGGGGGTGTCGGGGCAGTAAATCAAATATTATTCGGCCCAGCTAAAAATGAAGTTTATACGGCTACGGATGAGGGCCTCTATCTTTTAAATAGTGAGTCAAAAGAGGCCATCAAGCTGTTTGATAGGTCTAATGAGCTGGAAAAGAAATGCTCTTCGGTCTGCATATCAAAGGATAATTATATTTTTGCGGGCACTGGTTCCGGTTTGTTTGTGAAGAAGAAAGATGAGTGGATCAAGTTAGGAGCGCCCTTTAGCGATAAGGGTATAATTTCCCTTTTTTGTTCGCAAGATATTGTTTATGCAGCCATAGATTCCGGTGTATATAAATCGCATGATCACGGAAAAAGTTGGGAGCAGATTTACAATATTTATTCTAGCGAAGGGGTTGATGATCCTCAAGGTATCGTAGATGATCCAGCGGACGTAAGAGATGGATCAGAATTGTCTCTTAGGCATATAACTGGCCTGGAGGATAATTCGAGCCTGCTTTATATCGCCACAGGCTCCGGGGTATTTTTAACTAAGAATGGCGGGCAGACTTGGACAGCACTACCTTTGGCCGGATTAGATGCGTTGGACTTAAGGTTTCTTTTGGCCGATAGCAAAACCAAGGAAATATTTGCAGCGTCAAAATCCGGTGCATACCGCTGTAAAGACGGGCAGTGGCAGCTTTTCTTCCCGGGGTATAATTGCAGGTATCTGGCTGCAAAAGATGGTTTATTGTATGTCATTACGGACCGGGATATATTTGAATGTTCCGGCTTCCGGGCAGGAGCGGATGTGGATACTCAGGAAGATGATGCGGCGGTGTATTTGTTTAAAAATGAGCCTACGGTGCAGGAAGTCCACGGCATGGCAATCGAATATGCCGAGGTGAGCAACCAAAAGATCAAGGACTGGCGCAGGAGGGCGGCCGGTAAGGCGTTCCTTCCGCAGGTGAGCATCGGCGTAGACAGGAATACAACAGACCTATGGCATTGGGAAGGCGGGTCAACTACTAAGACGGATGATGATGTTTTAAGGCGCGGCAATGATAGTATAGACTGGGGTGTGAGTTTAAAATGGGACTTGGGCGAAATAATTTATAACAACGCGCAGACATCCATCGATACACGTTCAAAACTCCTGGTGGAGCTGCGAAATGATATCCTCTCGGAGGTTACGCGTTTGTATTTTGAAAGGCGAAAACTCCAGATGGAGGCCTTGTCTAATTACGATCTCAGCAAAAAGGCAGAGCTCGATAAAAAGCTCCGCATCCTGGAGTTGACCGCACTCATCGACCGCCTTACGGGAGGCAATTTTTCAAGATTTTTAAAAAGTAGCGAATAGCCCTTCCCTACAAAGCTAACCTTCTAGCATATCTTGACTTAGATAAAATCCTGGTGTATATTAAAAGTTACGATTTTTCTTATTCTATATGCCATATATGTCAGGAGAAGGTTATGCCAAAGTTAATGATCGTGGATGATGAATTGGATGTGCGTGAATATCTGAAGAATTTTTTCAGGCGAAGAAAAATTGACGTTATTACCGCGGAAAGCGGAGAAGAGGCCCTGGAATTGATAGGTAAAAACAAGCCGGATCTCATTCTTTTGGATGTAAGGATGGCCGGCATTAACGGCATAGAGACATTACAGAAGATAAGGGAGCAGGGCAACCAGGTCAAGGTAATTATGGTTACCGGAGTCGAGGATCAGGAGATGCTCAAACCCCTGGCGGATCTGAATGTGGCCGCCTGCATACACAAGCCTTTAATACTTGAAGAATTAGAAAGAGAAGTATTCCAAAGATTGGTATGATCTGATGCTATTCTTGCCTTTTAAAAATTTTTTTTCTATATTGATCCTCGTTAGCCTGCTCATCCCGCCTAATATCGTTTTTGCCTCACAAAGTTCTGATGTCATGGTTGGGTCTGCCCTGCGTTTTTACAATGACGGCTATTATCAGGAGGCCTTGCATGAATTCAATAAGGTCCTTTTGGTAGAGCCTGATAATGAACAGGCTAAACGCTATATCCTCGATATCAGGTCAAAACAGCTGGCGTCCCGTAACCAGAAGGCCTCAGAAATATTAGATGGTTTTCAGGAAGAACGTGTTGAGGCAGTTTCCCGATCAAGGGATATAATAATTAACCGCGAGTTGGATGAGAAGTCTTCATGGAAGAAATATTTAAAACCCGAGCCCAGGCCTAAAAAAGAAAAGCAGGCAAAGATAAAAAAAGAGAAAGAGGCTAAAGAAAAGACCGGGGATTACCTGGATATAAAGGGC
Source organism: Candidatus Omnitrophota bacterium (assembly GCA_003451585.1). Classification (GTDB taxonomy): domain Bacteria; phylum Omnitrophota; class Gorgyraeia; order Velamenicoccales; family Velamenicoccaceae; genus UBA9636. The sequence continues at coordinate 15,607 of DMEU01000019.1, forward strand.
GAGGTGCGCGCCGCTGTTGGGGTGCGTTCTCCTTCAGAGGTCATATGGAAAGAGGCTAACGGCGACTTGAACGAAAAGAACTATCGTATACTCTTCGGCGAGAGTAAGCATAATACCTTTGACCCGGCAATATTCGACAGGTTCAGGATAAATATCGACACGAAAAATCTGGATGAGATTGGCGTCAATAATATTAACGCCCATGCCAATATCACTGTCGATCCTTGGAGTTTTACCGGCAGGTCCGATAAGTTCACAATAGCCGGAGCCGGCGGGGATTCCGTAGAACTTGAATTGAAATACTGGTCTAATACCGCCCACACAATCAACGAGACGGTGTATACGCTTAATAACGGTGATGCCATGTCTTTACCGGAGATTAAGGTGATAGACGGCGTTACTTCTCCTGTAACAGTGGCTTCGACGTTCGGCAATTCTTTTGTAATCCCTGCCACGAAGATAAACCGTGATTTTATGCCTGTCAGGGAATTCTGGGTGGATTTTAAGGATGAAGAGCGGGGTTTAAGGGTTTTTCCCATAGCTTACCAGGACCAGGCATTGTCAACGGACGATCCGCTTATGTTGTCAAACAGGCATACTTGGTGGGAAGAGAGCCCCTGGCTTGCTGATTGGAGGCCGGGTAATCTCAATACAGGTGCAACTCCCGATGATTTTCGAAAAGGCTTTTGGGATGACTCTTTGGCATTTTTTACCCGTGATTCAGATGGTTTGAGGCTTACGGCTTTGCGTGGCGCGGCTTTCAGCTATGACGGCGTAGATACAAAATTGCGCTCAACTTTGGCAAGCCCTAAGAATCTTTGGGCTGATTACGGCGAGTTCAATACATTCGCTACCGCCACGCGTTTTAGCCGCGACCTTTTCTATAACACAGGCATAGGGTTCACTCACGCCGGCCACATGGGGTATAATTCCTCCCAGCTCGACGGTTTAAACAATGTCTTTTCCATGGATATAAAGCATGCTCCGTTCATAGGGGCAAAAGTCTCGGCCCAGGTGGCAGGTTCGAAATCGTCTTTTGACCGCACGGACGAGGAGTTCGCATCGCGTAAGAGGGGGTATGCTTATATCGTCGCGTTGGTGAATCGTTTTCCCGCGGATGATGTTTATGAACAGGATTATTTTGCTATCAATAGATCGGGTGATGAGGATGCTTTTTTAAAAAGCAGGTTCCAGGCCGCGCGCATGGATGCAGGTTTTGAGTCGTCATTGAGTTCTTACCGCCAGACACGCGATGATGAGTTCTGGTCAAGGCATATATCATTCAGAAAGCACCCGCTTCATCTATATACCGGCCTGACCGCGCCAATGAGCTGGGATGATATCAGGACCTTTGCTGTCGGCGACGGTATTGACAGCGGCCGAGATGTATTCGGCTGGCGGCTGGAGGGGGCGGCGAAACTTTTTGACAGGGATCTGGCGGGGCTCTTTGATGTCAGGAATGTGCATAAGACGAATGGTGCTTTTATCGAGAACGTATCGCGCCTCGAATTGAACATGAGCGCGACGGATAAATTGACTACAAAATTTTTGGGTATCAATCACGTCGTGCATAATACGTATGCCGGCTTGGATCCTTTTATATTCGATGCCGTAACCGGCAAGGCATTGACCAACACTGCTATCGTGGCCGGCCAGGACCCATCGCTTTATACCATCTCGGCAGGTTTCGATTATGAGGTGAACGATAAATTCTCATACAATTTTGTCTATGAACACACCAATGATTCGACTGTCGCAGCCGATAATTATCCAAGAGGCCTGTTTAACAGTGCCAGCCAGACGACTCTTACCGAGAACGGCAAGGTATACAGGGAGCCCATTCCGTTCCTCTACAGCCAGCAGTATTTTGACCTTCCGCCATACGAAAATTTCGATATATACAAATTCGGTTTTTCTTTCAGGCCTTTTAAAGAATTGGAGTTCTATCTTGATTTCGCTTTTAACGAGAATAAAAAGGCCGGGCAGATAGACGACAATATGAATCATTATGGGTTGGAGGTGGCATACACCCCAACGGAAAAGCTGTCGTTCCTTTTTAAATATACGATCTCCCGTTGGATAGATATGCTTGAGCTCAACGCCTCAGGCGTTGAGCTTTATGGCTGGCACAATAACTTTTTTATCGAGTCGCGGTATCGCATCGATCCGTCTTCCGAATTTATATTCGATTATGGAGTAGGCGGTATAACACCGCTTGGTACTGCAAGTTACGACCCTTTTGGCGGTGCGCTGGCTGTTTTAGACACTCAGCACATCATAAGGGTATATTACAAAAAGATATTTTAAGGCCTGGGTTAAAAGATGAGAGTAAATTATAAAAAAGAGCTTGAAGAGGCAGCCAGGAATATGATCCTAGTCCATAAGCCACATACGCTCATACGTATGATATTGCGCAGCATAGTGCGTAAGGTCAAGGTCGAGCACGCGGGGATACTTCTTTATGAGAAATCCCGCGATAGCTATATAGTTACCATTACGCGCGGCAAGGTCGGAACCAAGATCCCGCCGGGCCTGGTGCGCTTAGACGCTAGGTCTCCCATAATACGGTTTTTTACCCAAAAGGAATGCGGCTCGCTTTTAGATGACGGCGCCCTTATCTTAGATGACCTTAACGCCGCGCTTAAGAATATGGAGTCTTTGGCCGGAAGAGAAGACCACGAAAAATTGCTCCTGGCCACTAAATTTCAGATGAAGAGCTTCGATACTGTGGTTGCGGTCCCGAGTTTTTACCACGATGACCTTCTTGGCGTTTTAACGATGGGCGAGAAGGTGAACAAAAAGCCGTTTAAGCGCGAAGAGATCGATTTTTTCGTGGCCTTGGCTAACGATGTCGCCATGGCCCTGCGGAACGCGTTCTTGTTCGAAGGCCTGCAGATGGAGATAGAACGCAATAAAAAACTTTTTTTAGAGACGACGAAGGCCCTTTCCGCCGCTATAGACGCAAAAGACCATTATACCCGCGGCCACACGATGCGTGTTACGGATTATAGCCTGGCTATCGCTAAAACAATGCACGATGAAAGCGATGAAAAACCGGCAGCAAAATTTTATGAGGACCTTTATGTCGCAAGCCTCTTGCACGATATAGGCAAAATAGGCATCCCGGAGTCCATCCTAAATAAGAACGGTAGCCTGACCGACGAGGAGAGAAAAAAGATAAATGAACACGCGATCATAGGTGCTATGATACTTGAGCCAATAAGGGACTTAGACGGCGTTATCATGGGAGTGAAGTATCATCATGAGCACTATGACGGGAAAGGTTATCCTGAAGGGTTATCCGGGGATAGGATACCTTTTATCGCCGCTATCATCTCTGTTGCGGATTCTTATGACGCCATGATATCGGACAGGCCATACCGCCGTGCAATGACCCGCGAACAGGCCATATTAGAGCTTGAACGCTGCAGCGGCAGCCAGTTCAATCCGCAGATCGTAAAGGCCGCGGTCTCCTTATACAGGAAGGGGCAACTATGATAGCATTACAGAACAATGATGCTTATATAGGGGAACTTCTCTTGAGAGACGGCGCGATAGCAAGAGAGGACCTTGATAAGGGGTTGGAGGAGCAGAAAAAAACCAGGGATTTTTTGTGTTCTACCCTTGTGAGGCTGGGATTTGCCTCCGAAGAAAAGATATTCTCTATTCTTTCCCTGCAGATAGGCGTGCCTTTTCTCAACTTGCAGGATGTTGAGATCGATCGAAACGTCTTAGGCCGCATACCCGGTAATTTCGCGCTTGCCTGCAAATTTTTCCCCATAAAAGAGTCTGACGGCGCGCTCTATATCGCGATGGCGGACCCTTTGAACAGCGGCGCGGTGGATGAGATCAAGTCCTACCTGGGTGCCGATAACCTGAAGGTCTTTTTGGCCAGTGACAGCGAGATCCGGCGCGCCATAAAGGCCCATTACGGTATTTAGGCTCTTCTGACTATCCCGATCAGCAGTTCCTAATTATTTCTTAACTTCATTTGACATTTTTTATTTTTGTAATATACTTAATTATAGAAATAGTTAATGGCATTAACTATTCAGGAGGTAAATAATGAGCGACTTGAACTTAAAGAGTTTTTCCGGCGAAATGATCCGTATCATGCCGTCCGTTATCCGCGGGATGCTTAAAAAGCAAACGGATGAGATCGCGCGCGGGCATATCACTATGCCGCAGTACCTTGTTTTAGACCTCATAGATAAGTCCGGCCCATTGAAGATGACCCAGATCGCCAGGGAGATGGATGCCTCGCTGCCTGCGATGAGCGGGATAGTCGAGAGGCTTCATATCTTAAAAATGGTGGAGCGTTTTTACGACCGCAGAGACCGCCGTATAGTCAAGATAGGCTTGACGGTAAAGGGCAAGAAGGTTGTAAAAAAGATCACTCATCAGAGGGAGAAGATGGTTGAGTCAGTATTCGGCAGGTTGACTGAAAAGGAAAGGCAGGCATATCTAAAGATATTTAAAAAAGTGCGGGATATCCTTTATGAGAAGATTTGAAATATATTTTAGGCCATTATCCTTTATCCTTTTTATTGCCTGGCACATCTGTTCCGTCCAGGGTTCGGCCGCGGCAGAGGTACCAGGAAGGCATGAAGTCATATCTTTTTCCATAGAGGATGTGACCCGCCTGGCCTTAGAGAATAATTTTGATGTCCAGATAGCAAAATTCGACGCGCATATAAAACGCAATGACTTGCTTGAAGAGGTATCAATATTCGATACTGTTTTGACCGCGAAGGCCTCTTTTGAAGATGACGAGCTCAAGAAGAACAACACTATTGCCGGCTCCAAGGCCCTGACTAATAAATATTCGGTCAACCTCTCTAAGCATTTACCTACAGGCACGACCGTGACATTGGATGTAGGTGACACACGCTCTTCTACGAATTCTTCTTTTTCCAGCCTTAACCCGTCTCATGAAGCCGTAAATAGGATATCCGTTACGCAGTCTTTGGGAAAGAATTTCTTGGGTTTGGCCGATCGCAATCAGATCAAGATCACAAAAAAAGATATAGAAAATTCCGACTGGACTTCTTTAGAACGGATCGAGAGCTCTTTGGCCCAGACGCAGGAGGCTTATTGGAAGGTAGTTTTATTGACCTGGCAGCTTGATATTAAAAGAGAGATGAATTGGAAAGCCGGGGAATTATACGAGACTTATAAAAATAAGATAACATTCGGCCTTATCGAAGACCCGGACCTATTTGCTGCCGAGGCCAATATGATCCAGCGGCAAAATGAAGTATTGGGCGCGATAGAGGCATTAAATTCCGCTAAGGACGACCTGCTCCTGCTCCTTAATGAGGATAGCCGCCGGGTGCGTATCAGGCCATTGGATAAATTATCGCTCGATGGCCCTCGCGTTGATTTCAGCGATTCTTTGAAGTCCGCCATTGAGAACAGAAAAGATTATAAAAAGGCAAAAAATGACATAGATAAGAGAAAGCTCTCTTTAGTGGTTAAAAAGAACAGCCTTTGGCCGGAGATAGACCTTGAGGCATCTTTTGCCCGTAACGGCTTGGCGAGAAAATACAGGGAGGCATTTAAGGAAGTGTATAACGAGGATAACCCCGAAGTTTTTATAGGTATCACAGTAAAGGTGCCATTAGAGAACAGGTTGGCGCGCGGCCAATATAATAAGGCCAAGCTTGAGCAGGCCCGCGCGCTCGTAGAGCTTAAAAAGACAGAAAGAAAGATCTTAACCGAGATAAACGATCTTGTCACAAGAGTAAATATCCAGGTCGGCCGCGTGCTTACACAGAAGCGCGTTGTGAGCTTGCAGGAAAAGAAATTGAACGCTGAGAGCCATAGGTTTAAGTTCGGCCGCTCAGGCAGCGACATCATGATACGTTATCAGGAAGACCTTTTAAACGCGAAACTTGCCTACGCGCAGTCTTTATTTGAATATCGTGTGGGCCTTATTGATCTAAAAGCCGCTGAAAACACACTGTTAAAAGAAAATTGGAAGGGGGAGTTGTGAGATTAGCCGACTTTTCCGTGAAAAATTCGCTTTTTGTAAATCTTCTTTCCGCCTTTTTGGTCATCTCCGGGCTATTTTCGATGTTCCAGTTAAAAAGAGAGGCGTTCCCCGAGGTCTCTTTTGATGTCGTCACAGTAGTTACTGTTTTTCGAGGCGCCTCCCCGGACGAGGTGGAGAAATTAGTGACGACGCCGCTGGAGAAGGAGCTCAGGGAGGTCGATAACATTAAAGACATCTATTCTTCGTCAACAGAAGGGGTCTCTAACATCGTCCTTGAGATGAGCCCGGATGTTTCGGATAAGAGGAAGATTATAGACGATATTCAGAAGTCCGTTGACCGCGTGGTGGACCTGCCGGAAGGCGTCAAAGACAGGCCGGTCGTCACCGAGATCACGTCAAAACAGATACCTGTTATCAAGGTGGGGGTAAGCGGCAAGTTAGACGAGTTTACCTTAAGGAATTGGGCGGACGATTTAAGGGAGCGGCTTGAAGATGTTGCCGGAGTAGCTTCTGTCAAGAGGCAGGGGTGGCGGGATGAGCAATTCTGGGTAGAGCCGGATGTAGGAAAATTACGCCACTACCGCGTCTCATTGGAAGAGATCATGTCGGCCCTAAGGGGACAGAATGTGACCATACCGGGAGGAAAGATAAAGGCAGTCGGAGAGGAATTTATTGTAAAGACCAAGGGTGAGTTTTATACTGCCGAGGAGATCGCCGATACGGTCATAAGGGCCAACGACGCCGGCAATTGGTTGAAAGTCAGGGACTTGGCAAATGTGCGCAATACCTTTGAAGATGAAATAGACACCAGCAGGGTAGAGGGGACCAGGGCCATTACTTTAGTGGTCGTAAAAAGGGAAAACGGCGATGCCATAAATATTGTCGATAAAGTAAATAAGGTCATCAAGGATTTTAAGATCATAGCGCCAGCTGAACTTAAAATATCCACGTTTTATGACATGTCGTACTACATCAAGAGGCGCCTGAATGTGTTAAAGAACAACGGCATAATAGGCGTGTTCATGGTCGTGGGTGTTCTGTTCCTTTTTCTGCATCCCGTGCCTGCCATTACGACTTCTTTGGGCATACCCGTAGCCATGCTTACAACATTTTATATCATGAATCTTATGGGGTTGAGCATAAACCTTATAACCATGTTTGGCCTGATAGTCGTCTTGGGCATGCTTGTGGATGACGGGATCATCATATCTGAAAATGTATACCGTTATATAGAACAGGGTGTGCCTCCGCGCGAGGCGGCTGTGCGCGGCGCGAGCGAAGTCATGGCCCCTGTAACCGCTACGGTATTGACCACTATAGCGGCTTTCAGCCCGTTGATCTTCATGACAGGGCTTTTAGGCAAGTTCATAAGCAGTATTCCCATGGTTATTATCATAGCCTTGGCAGCCTCTTTGATAGAGGCCTTTATAATTCTGCCGTCACATTTATCCGATTTTTGCAGACCCATCACCGCGGAATCCAAGACCAGGCCTAAAGGAGAATCACGCTGGTTCCAGGCCATCATAAACGGTTATCTAAAGATGCTGAATTATGCTTTAGGCCATCGTTACAAAGTGATGGCCGGAACGGTCGGTGTGTTTATTTTTTGTGTGATCATGGCTGTCTTTTTTATGCCTTTTATACTTTTCAGCGGAAGAGGGGTCGAGCAGTTTTATATCCGGGCTGAGGCGCCTGCCGGCATTTCGCTCGAACAAATGACAAAGTATATTGAGCCTGTTGAGAGATTTATTTCAAAGCTCCCGCCTGAATATCTGGATACGTATGAGACGGCCATAGGCAGCATGACAGAAGAAAGAGGGTATGATCCCGGGGCGCAAACAGGCACTAACCTGGCACAGATAACCGTTTATTTGACCCCGTCCCAGCACAGGAAAAAGACCGCTGAGGAGATAATGGATGGCCTGCGCCCTGGATTGGAAGAGTTGCATAAGGGTATCCCGGGATTGAGCAAGTTGTATTTCAGGATGCGGCGCGAAGGCCCGCCTGTAGGCAAGGCCGTTGATGTGCGCGTGCGCGGAGAGGAGTACCCCGAGATCAAGAAGATAGCCGATGAGATCATCGCTTATTTAAAAAGCCTTAAAGGCGTAAAGGATGTCAGCGACAATTATAATCTTGGCAATAGGGAGTTGCATGTTGTTGTCGACCTTGACGCGGCGGCAAAGGCGTTTTTGACCATAGGCCAGATAGCATCGACCATGCGTAACGCGGTTGACGGAGGTGTTGCCACAACCATAAAGCCTACAAAGGCAGAGGAAGAGATAGAGGTTTTGGTGCGGTATCCGCGCCAAAACAGGGATACCATGCAGATATTTAATACTTTGCTGGTTCCCAATAAGTTTGGCGACCTTGTCCCGTTGAATAAGGTCGTCAGGGTCGAGACTTTTCAGGGCCTGCGCTCCAGGGCCCATTTGGACGGCAAGAGGTATATAAGCATATCTTCGGAAGTTGACGGCAAGAATATGACATCGGTCAAGGCCAACAACCTTATAGCCGGTAAGTTCAAGGACGTTACGGATAAACATCCCGGTTATAGCCTGCGTTTTGGCGGTGAACAGGAAGAAACGGTCGAGTCTATGAGGAGTCTTTTCGCCGCATTTTGGATAGCATTTTTATTGATATTTTTGATCCTGGCCACCCAATTCAATTCATTGGTCCAGCCGTTTATAGTTATGCTGACCATACCTTTCGGCATGATAGGTGTGATAATAGCGTTTTTGCTGCATGGTGAGCCCATGAGTTTCTTTGCTATTTTAGGCGTAGTAGGCCTTACCGGAGTCGTGGTAAATGATTCGATAGTCTTCGTAGATTTTATTAACAGGCTGAGAAAAGAGGGAGTTGAGAGGAGGCATTCTATTTTACAGGCCGGGAAACTTAGGCTAAGGCCCGTGATCCTTACCACAGTTACCACTATAGCGGGCTTGAGCACTGTGGCTTATGGCATAGGGGGGAGCGACCCGTTCTTAAAACCCATGGCTTTAGCCATCACCTGGGGGCTGTTTTTCTCAACCGCTCTTACACTTATCGTAATGCCTTGTATCTACGCGATCATTGATGATCTTACGGTTAAGATAGCCCACCACGCCACTGTTTTTAGAAAAAACAGGCAAGCCAGACCGTAAAAAAAGATCTATGATTTAGCCGCATTTTTTTGTAATTCATCCCTCCATATTGTTCCATAAATGAAACAAATATTTTTGTAAAATTACGTAAATCAGCAACCGCTGAAAAACCAATTTTTTTATCATTTTTTTGCCGTCTTTAGGCCGAGACTAAGGACCTGGTTTTGTTGTTAGAATACGCCCACAATGATTGTGCTGGGTAATTAGTTAGATGTTTGTTTTGGATCCTTCGTCAAAACTTTGTTCCGACCCGCAGTGATATAGTGCTGGTTTTTAAGAAACAACGGATGCACCCCAAAACACCAGGATTACTCGTATAAACATGTTTTTTTGACTTTTCTCTATTATTTAAACAAGTTCCTATAATACATCTTATGTTAAC